>JAFWOU010000014.1 GCA_017509715.1 Paludibacteraceae bacterium
CCTGACGACTCGCGCACGGAACAAAATTACACATCCGCATGAAATCCGGAAACAACAAACAAAACATACGCAGGCGTCAAATGTCGGGCTAATAAACAAAGGACACCGAGTATATTTGTAGTAATTTCGAGGGCACCGACACGGCAAGCCGTCTCACCTTGAATTTACGTTCTTATCTCGCATAAATATGCTCGAACGATTATTACGCATTATCGTGCAAACTCCAAATTTAGCCGTAAAACACAAATTATGCAAGCATTTTTGATTTTTTTACGTCTAAAATTTGCAAATTTGAAAAATTTGTAGTAATTTTGCACCCGTTTTTGAGACGCATGCGGCATTAGCACATCGGTAGTGCATCGGCTTCCCAAGCCGAGGAGGCGGGTTCGATTCCCGTATGCCGCTCCAAGACAGGCAGAAAAGAGCTGCGAACGATAGATAGCGGGTCGGCTTATCGCAACGCGTCGGGAAGAAAGCGGAATGGCTTAATCCCCCGGGTTGAGGAAAGTCCGGGCAGCACAGAGCACCACAGCGGTTAATGGCCGTCAGGCAGCAATGTTTGGTCCCTGCTACAGAGACGAGTTCGCCTTCGGTACTTGGATCGCACAGAATGAGCCAGGCTCATTAAAGCGACCAAGACCTCGGCTCTCCCCATGCGAAACAGCACAAGTGCTTGGTTTCTGTGGGGGCCCCGAAAGGGAAAGGGTCAGGAGGCGGGGTGAAACGAGCACACTGTGGGCTGAAATTCCAAGTAAACCGGCGACTGAGCGCTGCTCGCGCGAGCCGGAGGGTAGGAAGAGACAGAAGGGCATGGCAACATGAGAGCCAAGGACCAAGGGACTAAGGACCAAGGACTAAGGACAAATCCCTCAAGATTAATGATAAGCACCTGCCGCAAGGCAGGCACAGAACCCGGCTTACAGACCAGCTACGCTATCGTCGCCCGCTGCCGAAAACACCACTATAGGGCTACACCGGTATGTCACGAATACGCAAGATCAATCATTTTCTTCGCTACGATATATGGCGGTTCACGGCCGCTGATGTAGGGTCGCGCCGTTCGCGCTTCGGCTATCAGGTGCTGCGTACCCTGCTGCTCGTCATTCGCGGATTCACGAGCAAGAGCCTGGGCGACAAAGCCAAGAGTCTTACCTACTCGCTCATCTTCACCATCATACCGCTGCTGGCTATGGTGCTGGCGATAGCCAAGGGATTTGGCGTACAGGACGTGATAGAACGCCAGCTGAACAACTCGTTTCTGGGAGAGACGAATATCGTACCCGTGATCATGGAGATGGTGCAGCGCTACCTGGAGACCGCCCAAGGCGGCGTATTCATCGGCGTAGGCATACTGATCTTGCTATGGGCGGTGTACTCGTTCTTCTCCAGCGTAGAGAGCACGTTCAACCAGATCTGGAACGTAGAGAAGTCGCGCAGCGTACTGCGTCAGGCGGTGACCTATATCGCGATATTGTTCCTCATTCCGCTGATGATCATCGTGAGCTCGGGACTGGTGATCTATATCCAGCAGGCCCTGAGCGGACTGCATACGGGCGAGATATCGGCCTGGCACGAACAGCTGCACGAGGGCGGCATACGGCTGATACAGTTCGCGGTATGCTGGCTGCTCTTCACGTGGATGTACATGGCTATACCGAACACGCGCGTGCGCCTCATGTCCGCCCTCATACCGGGCGTGCTGATGGGTACGCTATTTCAGCTACTGCAGATGCTGTCGGTCTATATCATCGTGCTGCTGGGACGGACAAGCATCGTATACGGTGCGTTTGCATCGGTGCCCATCCTGCTGACCTGGCTGCAATGGACGTGCCTGCTGATCATACTGGGTGCGGAGCTGTCGTTCGCCATACAGAACAACGAGCAGTTTGAGTATGAGCACGACCTGGAGAAGATGTCACGCCGCTACAAAGACTGCATCACGCTCTACCTGCTGAGCAAGATCGTACAGCGCTTTGAGCAGGAGCAGCCGCCGCTGACGGCCCACGAACTGGCTACGCCCGACCGCCTGCCGCTCCGGCTGGTCAACCAGCTGCTCGGCCGACTGATAGAGACCGGACTGATATGCGAGATACGCTCCGACGAAGACCAGGAGCGACGCTACCAACCCGCGATGGATACCCACCGCATGACGGTAGGCATGGTGATCGGCCGGATAGACGAACAGGGCACCGAGGAGTTTCTGGCCGGTACGAGCCGCCAGATGAAAGCCTTCTGGAAGCGATTTACGGAGATTCGCAAACAGAGCGCTGCTTGCGATATTCGGATTTCCGAATTAACTTAATACTATTATACAATGAGAAAACATTTCTTGCTACTTGCCCTTGCGGCAATGATGACGATGGGCGTACAGGCTATGCCCGACATTCAACGTGCGGAACCGCTCTGCTGGTGGACCGGCATGAAGACCCAGTTGACCCTGATGCTCCAGGGTAGCGACCTGGCCGACGCCAAGGTAGAGATCCACATGCTCGACAAGAACGGCATTGCCGAGAAAGGCAAAGCCAAAGGACTCGTGCTCGTCGGTCAGCATAACGCCGAGAGCTTGAACTACCTCTTTCTGGACCTGAAAGTGAAGAAGGCCGGCACCTACCGCATCTCGTGCACCAAGAACGGTCGCACCGCCTATTGGGACTACCGGATCATGGACCGTCAACAGACCGGCGCACGTGAGTCGTTCTCGAGCAAAGACCTGATCTACCTCATCATGTCGGACCGCTTTGTAGACGGCGACGAGGGTAACAACGATACGCCCGATACGCGTGAGAAGAGCAATAAAAAGAACGTACACGGTCGCTTCGGCGGCGATTTAGCGGGCATCGCGCAGCAACTGGACCATATCCAGGATCTGGGCGCCACCGCTATCTGGCCCACCCCGATGCTGGGCGACGACGAAGCCGAGTGGAGCTACCACGGCTACGCATGCTCCGACTACTACCACATCGACCCGCGTTACGGCACGAACGAGATGTACCGCGAACTGGTACAGCAGATGCACGACCGGGGGCTGAAGATGATCATGGACATGGTCCCGAACCACTGCGGCGCCGCCCACTGGTGGATGAAAGACCTGCCGTATAAGAACTGGATCAACTGGTTTGACGACTTCACCAACACCTGCAACGCCTTCTCGACCAACTACGACATCAATGCTTCGCAGTACGACCGCAAGCTCTCGAACCGCGGATGGTTTGACCGCCCCATGCCGGACATGAACCTGGAGAACCCGGACCTGCTGAAATACTTCCAGCAGTGGGCTATCTGGTGGATCGAGTACGCCCAACTGGACGGACTGCGCGTAGATACCTACCCCTACATAGAGAAGCAACCCGCAGCCGACTGGCTGAAAGCCATTCGCGAGGAATATCCCTGGATCAACATCGTAGGCGAGTGCTGGACGCGTCCGGCATCCAACGTAGCCTACTGGCAGGCCGGCGTGGGCAACAAAGACGGATTTGACAGCAACCTGCCCACCGTGATGGACTTCCCCGTAGAGGAAGCTATCCGCCAGGCCCTGGAGAACGATGGCGAAGGCTGGGGCAACGGCCTAACCCGCGTATATGACGCCGTGGCACAAGACTATCTGTATGCCGACGTGAACAAGCTGCTGATCTTTGTGGGCAACCACGACATGGACCGCTTTGCCGACGTAGTGAAAGACGCTGACCCGCGCCGTGTGAAGCTGGGCAACGTGATGCTGGCTACGATGCGCGGTATACCGCAGGTGTTCTACGGCGACGAGTACGGCCTGCGTAGCTCCGACCGCAGCCTGGGCCACTCCACCCTGCGTATGCCGTTGCCGTTGGAAGGAGAGTTGACCACGGAGATGAAGGATATGTATGAGTTCCAGCGTACGCTGTTCCAGTGGCGCAAACAGGAGCCCGTGATTCACACCGGACGCACCATGCACTTCATCACGCGCGACAACACCTACGCCTACTTCCGCTACAACGACGACTGCGCCGTATTCGTATACCTGAACGCATCGGAGCATACCCGCTTTATCCCCACCAAGACCTACGAGGAGATCCTGAGCAAGTACAACCCCGTGGGCATAGACATCCTGACCGGCCGGACCTACGACCTGAGCCGCGAGATGCCGATCGAGGTAGCACCACTGACTGCACTCATTATCAAACTGAACAAACAAGATGAAACATCCGCTGCTGCTACTAAGCCTGGCGCTGCTGGTAAGCGCCTGTAATCCGGTAGTGGACTCACCCGTCAAGATGGTGAGCCACACCTACACGCTGCATACCCACGACACGCTCAACCCGCTGACCATGCTCTACATGGACTTCAAGGTAGAGTGGCCGTGCCGCGAAGATAGTGTAATAGAGGCTATCCGCAAGGACATTACCGCTCGTATCTTTGGGGTAGATGCCGTTGGACGAACCGTCGAGGAGGCTATCCTGCTCTATTCCGATACACTCCGCCGCCAGTACCGCGAGGAGTTTGCTATCGACGAGACCTCCACACCTGAAGAGGAAGATTATGGCAAGATCTTCCATACAATGCGGCTCTCGATAGACGACCCATGCGAGTGCTTCCTGAACTTCGAACTATATGAAGAGGAGACCAACAGCTTCGCCCCGCACGGCACGCACGACACGCGCTACTACTGCTACAACCGACTGACCGGTGAGTACATCACCGAAGACCGACTCTTCCAGGGCGACTACCGCCCCACGCTGACGCGCCTCATCACCGAAGCTATCTGGCGATCCTACCGCACCCGCGGCGCTGTGCGCAGCCTGGAGTATATCGGACTGGACGTAGAGGAAGCCGAACCCAACGGCAACTTCTACATCTCGGGCAACCAAATCACCTACCTCTACCAGGAGAACGAGATAGGATGCTACGCCGCCGGAACGCAGACGGCCGTAGTACAACTGGAAGATATGCGCGAATACCTGCGCGACACCACTATTATACACGAACATGAATAAGGATTTTGAACTCAACCTGATGGACGCCGAGGAGCGCCAGATGGTGGACTATATCTGGGACCTGATCCCGCGTGAAGACCAAGTAGGCATGACCCAAAGCGATGTGCTGCTGGTGCTGGACCTGGTGGACGACTACCTGGAAGAAAAAGGACTGCTGATCTACCACGGCGACGAGGCCGAGTACCTGGACGGCGACATCGACGAGATAGACCAACTGCAGTATATCATAGAGGGCGTCAAACGCGAGGGACGCAAACTGAGCGGCCTGCAAGTGCAACTGATCCTGGACGGCGAACTGCAATATGGCATCAAAGAAGGATACTATGAGGAGATAGAGGAGTGAAGGAGTTATGAATAATTTTACACAACGAACATTGAGCGGCGCGGCGTATGTAGCCGTGGTGGTAGGCAGTATACTATTTTGGCACAAGGGGCTGTTCTTTGCCCTTTCGGCCGTGATGGCCATACTGGCCGTCAGGGAATACAACCGACTGACACATCCGCGTTGCCCGGTAGACATACTGAGCGAAATCAGCGCATTGCTGCTCTGCGGCGCCGTAGAAGCATGGTTGCTACTCGAGATGCCACCCTTCAACTATTTCACAGCGGCCTATATCCTGGTGCTGCTGGCAGCCATCCTGATCGAACTTTGGCAGAAAGAGTCGAACCCCTTCATCTACTGGGGCAACCTGCTGATCAGTCAGGTGATGATCGCCCTGCCGTTTGCGCTGATGAACATGCTCAACTATATGAGCAACTATCTGCTGCTGGCGGTATTTGTACTGATCTGGGTGAACGACTCGGGCGCCTACTGCGTAGGCGTACTGACCGCCAAGCGAGCCAAGGGCAACCATAAGATGTTTCCGCGCGTAAGCCCCAAGAAGAGTTGGGAAGGACTGATCGGCGGTATTGTGCTGGCCATGGGTGCCGGTGCGCTGCTGGCCCACTTCGGATGGTTTGAAGCCCTACATACCGGACTGAATCGATACGTAGTAGGCATACTGATCGCCCTGATCGTAGCCGTAGCGGGTACGCTGGGCGACCTGGTAGAAAGCCTGATGAAGCGCAGCGTAGGCGTAAAGGACTCGGGTAAGTTCTTGCCCGGACACGGAGGCGTGCTGGATCGCTTCGACTCCATATTGCTGGCTGCACCGGTCACGCTGCTCTTTGTACTGATGCTAACTCTATAAACGCATGGAGATAGGTCTGCGCATACTGCATCGCACGGTGGACTGGTTGCTCTACCCCACGCTCTATTACGTGGTGCGCTACCGTCGTCGGCTGGTAAGAAAGAATCTGCGTAACAGTTTTCCGGATAAGCCGGAGAAAGAACTACGCCAGATAGAACGCGCATTCTATCGCCAGTTCTGCGACACGATGGTAGAGGCTATCTACGGCTACCGGATGGACGAGACGGAAATGCGCCGGCACGTAGTGTTCCACAACACAGAGGAGGTCAACCGCCTCATCGACCAGGCCGGAGGCGGCCTATTCATGTTGGCTCATTACGGCAACTGGGAATGGATGGCCAGCATCCAGTCCTGGGTATCGCCCGGCGTGACGGAACTGAATGTCTATCGCCGACTGAATAGCAAAGTGTTCGACCGCCTGATGCTGGCCCTGCGCAGCAAGCGCGGCGGTATGTGCGTAGAGAAGCAACGTATCCTACGCGAGATGGTACGCATGCGGGCGGAGAAGAAGCCCGTGACCGTAGGCCTCTTGAGCGACCAAAAACCCCGTCCGGAGGTGACGCGCACCTGGACCGAGTTTCTGCACCAAGAGACCGGCTGGCTGGATGGCGGCGAGGTGCTGGGCAAGAAATTCGGGTACCCCGTAGTATACCTATACATACGCCGCGTGCGCCGAGGCTATTATGATGTAGACCTGCGCGTACTGGCCGCCGACCCGAAGCAAACCGGCGAGGGCGAGATCACGCGCGCCTATGCCCGGATCCTGGAGCAGAACATACAGGAGCAACCCGAGCTCTGGCTCTGGACACATAATCGGTGGAAATGGGGGAAGCCGTCAGCCATCAGACAGGTCAGACCTGCGTCAGGTGCTTCCGAGCACTCCGGTAAAGGGCCGAATGCTGAATGCTGAAAGCTGAAAGCCCCAAAAATGTATGAAATGTAGTATCGTTATATTGAATTGGAACGGGGAGAAGATGCTCCGTGAGTACCTATCGTCGGTGGTGCAGCATAGCGCGTTGCCGGACTGCGAGGTAGTGGTAGCCGACAACGGATCGTCGGACAACTCCGTGGATTTCATACAGAAGGAGTTTCCATCCGTACGTATCATCCGTCTGCGCCATAACTACGGCTTTGCGGAAGGCTACAATCGGGCCATCAAGCAGCTGAAAGAGAGTGAGTACGTGGTGCTGCTCAATTCGGACGTAGAGGTGACGGAGGGATGGCTACAGCCCGTACTGGACTACATGGATGCCCATCCGGAGGTGGCAGCCGCGCAACCCAAGATACGCAGCCTGCGTCAGCGCGACAGGTTTGAGCATGCCGGCGCTGCCGGAGGCTACCTGGACCGCCTGGGCTATCCCTTCTGCCGCGGCCGTATACTGAGCCACGTAGAGGAAGACCGCGGGCAGTATGACACCATGGTCGATATCTTCTGGGCCAGCGGGGCGTGTATGTTCGTGCGCCGCGAGGTGTATATGAAGGAGGGCGGACTGGACGAGCGCTTCTTTGCGCATATGGAGGAGATCGACCTCTGCTGGCGTCTGAACTGCCGGGGCTACCGACTGGTATGTATCCCGGATTCGACGGTCTATCACCTGGGAGGCGGTTCGCTGCAGTATGAGAGCCCCAGGAAGACCTACCTGAATTTCCGCAACAACCTGCTGATGATCTATAAGAACATGCCGCGCAGCCGCTTCTGGCGCGTAGCTATATGGCGCTGGCTATTGGACTATGCGGCGATGGCGCACCTGGTGGTGACCGGCAAGGGAAAGAACGCCTGGGCCGTGGTACGTGCCCGCTGGGACTACCACCGCATGAAGCCCAAATACAAAGCAACGAGGCAGGAGAATCGAGCCAAAGCTACGGTCTCCTACCCCGCTACGATTTCCAATAGGAGTATTCTCTGGGACTACTATTTTAGAGGAGTGAAGGAGTTAGGCTGATTCTTCTATTTGGCCGGTGGCATAGGCGGTGAGCAACTGCTGGAGTGCATCCACCTGCTGCTGCAGTTCATGGCCGCGGTCGGTATCGCGAACGCGCATACGGCGCTGCGAGAAATCCTCCAGCATAGCGCGGCTATGGATGTCGCTACCGCTGAGCACTGCCTGCTCGCGGCTCTCAAACGACTCGTGCTCTACGAGTTGTATACCATGACTATTATAGATGAGCGTATAGCCGGCAATGCCGGTCTTTTCCTGGTAGGGCTTGGAGAAACCGCCGTCGATGACGAAGCGTCGGCCCTCGGCACGTATCGGCGTCTCGCCCTTGATGGTGCGAACGGGTATATGGCCGTTGATGATACGCCCCGTATCAGGCGAGAGGCCAAACTCGATGAGGATGCGTTGGCATACGTCGCGGCGATTTGCCAGTTCGTAGTAGGCACCCTTGCGTTCGTGCCAGGTAGTCTGGTCGGCTAGGAAGTAGCGCTCGAAGGTGGTCATCTTATCCTTGTCGTAGAGCGGCGAGTTCTCGCCCTCCCATAGATATAGCATATAGTCGATAGCATCGCGTTGCTCCTGACCGCTGCCATAGTAGGCCTGGCGTACCACCTCGTCGATACGCTCCATCAGTCGGCGACCGGAGCAGCGCACGCCGCATACGTCCACCTCGCGGAACGATCCGTCGTCGTTGAGCGGGATAGCGGCATGGTAGAGCAAGAAGCCGTTGCGCACCAGGTGGAGCGATCCGTGGCGATAGAACATACGGAGGTGCTTCTGCATCTTCTCCGACTTACGGAACGAGCGCGTGAGCTGGTTCATCAGGTCCTGCTCCTCCTGGCTGAGACGATACGGATCGTCGGGATCGAGCGTAGGCAGGTAGGTATCCAGGAGCGGATACTCGGTACCGTCGAGCGTGATGATACCACGACGGAGGTCGATCAGGTGGAGCAGCGCACGATGGTCCATACCCCACTCCGGGTGGCGACGTACGGTCTGCCCCTCCAGCTTGAACTGGATGATGGAGATGGCCTTGTGCATCTTAGCCATCAGTTGGGCACTCCGCGTCAGGCGGGGGTTGTTCTCAAAGTCGCGCGTCTGCCATATGGAGCAGTCGTCGTTGCCGTAGGTCTCCATGGCGAAGTTGGCAAGCGGCAGCAGGTTGATACCATAGCCCTCTTCGAGCGTCTCGATATTGGCATAACGGATGGAGACACGCAGGACGGTAGCGATGAGCGCCTGGTTGCCCAGCATAGCGCCCATCCACTCGATGTCGTGGTTGCCCCACTGGATGTCGTAGTCGCGCACGGTGGAGAGCACGTCCAATATCTTGCTGGCGCCCGGTCCACGGTCGAAGATGTCACCTACGATATGCAAGGTGTCGATGGTGAGCGAATGGATGAGATAGGATATCTCGATGAGCAACTGTTCGGCGCAGCCGGTCTGGATGATGGCGTCGATGATGGCGTTGTAGTAGTTAGCACGGTCGCGCTGCTCCAGGTTGGACTCATGGAGCAACTCCTCGATAATATAGCTATACTGGCGGGGCAGCAACTTGCGCACCTTGGAGCGGGAGTACTTGACCGTCACGGCACGCGCTACCTCTACCACCTGGTGGAGCCGATAGCGGTACCAGTCCTCCAGGGTACGGATACCCGAGAGTTGGCACGTGAGCGTACGGGTCTCCGGGCTATCCTCGCCGGCATATAGGCGCTTGACCAGGTCGATACGCTCGTCGGGATAGTAGATCAGGGCGCATAGGGCACGCTTCTCCACCTCGCTCAGCGTATCGCCGTAGATATCGTCCACCTTGCGGCGCACTACGCCGGAGGCATTCTTGATCATATGGATAAACGCACTCGACTCACCGTGCAGGTCGGACACAAAATGCTCCGTACCCTTGGGCAGGCTCAAGATAGCACTGAGGTTGATGATCTCGGTACGTACCGCGTTGCTGTTGGGAAACTTCTCGGCCAACAGGCGAAGATAGCGCTCTGACAGTTGCATTTTAAATTTCTAATTTAAAAAAATATTTCGTAATTTGGTGCAAAGGTAGTAAAAAGTTTTGAAACCTGCAAGTTTTTTTTGCGTAATTCAAAAAAAAATCGTACCTTTGCACACAAATGGAATTTTTAGAAACAGCAACCCTATGCGAAAAATCATTCTCTCCTTATTCTTATGCGCATGCGTAGGTATGCAAGCGCAGACGCGCTACGTAGGCGGCGACATCTCCATGTTGCCCCGTTTTGAGCAGTACAGTTCGGGCTACAAAGACGTGAGCGGCCAGAAGATCAACGACCTCATCAGCTGGTGCGTCACCAAATGCGGCTGGAACACCTTCCGCGTACGTCTCTTTGTCAATCCGAAGCAGAAAGAGCCCAACTACCAGACGGCCGACTACGCAGTATGTCAAGACCTGCCGTACGTGACCGCTCTGGGTCAGCGTATCAAGGCCGCAGGGGCGTACTTCATGCTGGACTTCCACTACTCCGACTCGTGGGTGGATGCCGGACACATCCAGGCACCGCAAGCATGGAAGGGACTGAGCGACCAGCTGATGGCCGACAGCCTGAGCCGGTATACCCACAGGGTGCTGCAGACGCTGAAAGATGCGGGCGCCGAGCCCGACCTGGTGCAAGTGGGCAACGAGATCATGTACGGCCTGTGCGGCATGCAGGTGCACCCCTACGACAAAAGCGGCGACAACTGGGAGGGCTATCTGGGGCTGCTTCGCGCGGGTTGCAACGCCGTACGTGAAGAGTGTCCGGAGGCAAAGATCATTATCCATACCGACCGCCCGAGCAACACGGGGTATAACAGTTACTACTACAACAAACTGGTGAATGGCAACGTGGACTTCGACATCATCGGACTGAGTTACTACCCCTTCTGGCACGGCTACCTGAATTCGGAGCAAGTGGCCGACAAGCAGGACAAGAACAACCTGGTGAATGCCCTCAACAACCTGCGTACGCTATTCCCGACAAAGCGCGTACACATCGTAGAGTGCGCGTATAACTACCAGTACTGGCCTACCCAGGGCGTCAACTACGACACCCAGGATGCATGGCCCTGCTCGGTACAGGGACAATACCAGTTTGTGCGCGACCTGGTGGACAACCTGCGCGAGCTGGAGAACGTAGATGGTATCTCGTACTGGTACCCCGAGGATGCCGGCAACGGCGACTACGTGAACTGGACGACGAAGGAGGGACTGGTGGAGGAGACCTGGTCGAACCGCGGCTTCTGGGACGAAAATAAGAGCACGTCCGGCCATGCCATCAACCGCACTGCGGCGCCGAGCGCCAGCAAACCGGCTTCGGACGTATGTGCGCCGTACTATATGCGGAAGTTCTACCGCGACTCGGAGGGGATAGAGGCTGTCAGCCATCAGCAGTCGGCTGTCAGCCGCAAAGTGCTACGAGACGGACAGCTGCTCATCGAGCGGAACGGGGAAACGTACACCATACATGGTGTACAAATAAAAAATTAAAAATTAAAATTCAATATCATTATGACAACACAAGAGATGAATCTTGCTTTTGAGCAAGCCTACGGCAAGAAGGCCGAGAAGATGTATTTTTCACCGGGTCGCGTGAACCTGATCGGTGAGCACACCGACTACAACGGCGGCTGTGTATTCCCCTGCGCACTGAGTTTCGGTGCATGGCTGCTGATCGCAAAGAACAACGACCAGGTGCTGCGTTTCCATTCGCTGAACATGCCGCAGACCTACAGCATTCCCGTAGCGGACATCAAGCCCCAACCGGATCGCGCATGGTGCAACTACGCACTGGGTTGTATCGACATCATCCGTCGCCGTCATCCGGAGGCTAAACTGGAGAGCGGCTATGACCTGCTGTATTACGGCAACGTACCGGCCGGTGCGGGATTGAGCAGTAGCGCGGCCATGGAAGTGGTGACGGCAAGAGCGTTCACCGAGGAGATGAACTGGAAGGACACCGACGATAAGAAATACCGCACCGAGTTGGCCCTGATCGGTCAGGCTTGCGAGCACGAGTATGCTGGCGTGATGTGCGGCGTGATGGATCAGTTTGCAAGTGCACAGGGCAAGAAAGACCATGCTATCCACCTGAACTGCGATACGCTGGAGTTTGAACACGTGCCGGTGAAGTTGGAGGGCATCAAGGTGGTGATCTCGAATACGCATAGTCCGCACCACCTGGACTCGGGTGCCTACAACGACCGCGTACGTCAGTGCAAGACGGCCGTAGAGCAGATCTCGACCGTGAAGCCCATCAAGCACCTGGCCGAACTGACGCCGGAGGACTGGAAAGAGGTAGAGGGCGTCATCACCGACCCGATCGCCAAGAAGCGTGCGCACCACGTAGTAGGCGAAGTAGCCCGTACGGCCGAGGCAGTAGAGGCGTTGAAACGGGGCGACATCAAGCGCTTCGGCGAATTGATGACCCAGAGCCATGTATCGCTGCGCGACGACTATGAGGTGACCGGCAAGGAACTGGACACGATGGCCGAGGCGGCTTGGGAGGTAGAAGGTGTGCTGGGTAGCCGTATGACCGGTGGCGGTTTCGGCGGTTGCACCGTGAGCCTGGTGAAGGACGAAGCCATCGAAACGTTCAAGGCCCATGTAGGCAAAGTATATGAGGAGAAGACCGGCCTGAAGCCCGACTTCTACGTAGCAGAGATCGGCGATGGCGTTTCGCGACTGGCGTGATCAGAAGGATCAGAGTAATCAGAAGAATCAGAGTAATCAGATTAATCAGAGTAATCCGATGAAGAATATTCAATTTTATACGATTAAGAGCAGCGGCGGACTGAAGGTGGAGGTATCGAACCTGGGCGCTAAGATCACCAAGTTGCTCGTCGCAAACCGCCAAGGCGAGGTGAAGGACATCGTGCTGGGGTTCCGTACGGCCGAGGAGTGGCAAACGAAGGAGACCTACTTCAATGCTATCTGCGGACGCGTAGCGAACCGTATTGGTGGCGGCCGGTTTGAACTGGACGGCGAAACGTATACCCTACCCGTCAACAACGGTCCGAACAGCCTGCATGGCGGCCTGGAGGGCTGGAATGCCAAGCTATGGGAGGTGACGGCACAGAGTATGTATGAGATCACGCTCCACTACCGCAGTCAGGATGGCGAAGAGGGCTATCCCGGCAATGTAGATGTATGGGTGACCTATACGGCGACGAAGGACAACGTGCTGCGCATCCACTATGAGGCTAAGACCGACCTGCCGACGCTGGTGGCGATGACCAACCATGCCTACTTCAACCTGGCGGGCGAAGCGAGCGGCAAAGTGGATGAGCACGTGCTGCAGGTGAATGCGGACAAGTTTACGCCCTTTGACGAGTGGACCTGCCCCACGGGTGAGATACAGGACGTCACGGGTACGCCGATGGACTTGCGCAAACCGACCCGTCTGGGCGACAGGATGTACGATAAGTTCTTCGAGCCCTGGCGCGGCATAGACAACAACTGGTGCCTATGCGCCGCCGATGCCGAGAAAAAGTTGCGTCATGCCTGTACGCTGGAGGCCGACGGCCGACGGATGGAGTGCTGGACGACGCTCAAGGGGCTGCAGGTCTATACCGGCAACTTCATCGAGCGCAACGAGGGCAAGAGTGGCACGATGTATGACGAGAAACATGCCGTATGCCTGGAGGCACAGCAGTGGCCGGACAGCATCCACCATGCCGATTTCCCCAATATCGTACTGCGTCCCGGCGAGAAATTAGACGAAATAACAGAATACAGGTTCTTGTAAAGTTTAAAGTTGAAAGATGAAAGTTCCATTCAATATCATGTACACCATGCTGCTGATCAGCAGCATGGTGCTTTATTCATGCTCTACGAAGCAGCCGGTGCGTACAGATACATTGCTGCGTGAATGGCAGTTCACGCAAGACACGACCGACAACCCGGTTTGGGAAGACGTGACTATTCCGCACGACTGGGCTATCAGCGGACCTTTTGACCGTGCCAATGACCTGCAAGAGGTCATCGTCGTGCAGAACGGCGAGAGCGAGCCGACCTGGAAGACCGGCCGAAGCGGTGGCCTACCCTGGATGGGCAGGGGGCACTACCACACGCGCGTGGCAGTGAAGAAAGACCGGTTCTACACACTGGTATTCGACGGCGCGATGAGTCATGCCGACGTGTATGTGAACGGCGAGGAGATGGTATACTGGCCGTACGGGTATAATACCTTCGACTGCTATATCCTGCCGGAACTCATCACGGGCGATAGCGTAGATATCGACGTCTATCTGGAGAACAAACCGCAACAGAGCCGCTGGTATCCGGGAGCAGGTCTGTACAGAAACGTCCACCTGGTAGAAACCAATCCGATCCACATCCCTACGTTTGGCACGCTCGTTCGCACATCGGAAGTAAGCCGTGAAAAGGCTATTGTAAGCTTTGCCGCAGAGCTGCAAAATGGTGTAGACTCTACTTCTGCCGAAGCAGAGGGTGTTACCATCGAGACCGACATACTCTATGACGGCAAGGTGGTAGCCACGATAGAAGGTCAAGAGGGGCAAACGGAAGTGGCGAAACCGCATCTTTGGAGTCCGGAGACGCCAAATCTATATATCGCCCGTACACGCGTGTATAAGGAGTCGAAAGTCGAAAGTCAAAAGTCGAAAGAACTGCTTGATGAAGTAGAGACGCGCTTCGGTATTCGGAGTATCTCGTATACACCGGAGCATGGTTTTCAGCTAAACGGCGAGACCCGTAAGTTCAAGGGCGTATGCAACCACCACGACTTAGGACCGCTGGGCGCCGCCGTGAATCGTGACGCGCTGAAGCACCAGTTGACCATGCTCAAGGAAATGGGATGCGATGCGATTCGTACGAGTCATAACATGCCGGCACCGGAACTGGTAGAGCTATGCGACGAGATGGGTATGATGATGATGATTGAACCCTTTGACGTATGGAACCACGGTAAGACGGAGAACGACTATAACAAGGAGTTCAACGACTGGTGGCGCCAGGATATCACCAACATGGTGAAGCACTACCGCAATAATGCCTGCGTGATGCTCTGGTCAAGCGGCAACGAAGTGTGGAACCAAGTGCTGGAGGACGGTATTGAGATCGTCACAAACCTGCAGGCGCTCTTCCACGAGCTCGACCCCACCCGCCCCGTAACGAACGGCATGGACCAGGCGATGCACGTGATCCACAACGGATTTGGTGCAGCGGTAGAATTGCCGGGACTGAACTACCGTACCGGCCGCTACGAAGAGGCGTTTGAGAACCTGCCGCAGAAAATGGTCTTGGGTAGTGAGACAGCCAGCACCGTTTCCAGCCGAGGCGTATATAAGACCCCTGCTGTTATTCAGCCGGATGCGCACTATGCCGATAATCAATCTTCCGGTTACGACGTGGAATACTGCGCCTGGTCGGGTCTACCGGAGCAGGACTTCCAGTTGCAGGACGACTATCCATGGACCTTGGGACAGTTTGTTTGGACCGGTTTTGACTACCTGGGCGAACCCTCGCCGTATGATACCGACGCATGGCCGAGCCACAGCAGCTATTTCGGTATTATCGACCTGGCTTCGCTGCCGAAGGACCGCTACTGGCTCTACCGCAGCCAGTGGAACAAGAAATCGCCTACCCTGCACGTTCTGCCCCACTGGAATTGGCAGAAGGGCGACTCGGTGCCGGTATTCTGCTATACAAGTTATCCCAGTGCAGAGCTGTTCGTAAATGGTAAGAGCTATGGCAAGTTGCGCTTTGCGACCAAGGAAGAGACCGAGCGTCTGGCGCAGGGCGAAACGATAGAGGGCGTTAGCCGTATGCCCAAGGTAGCCGAGTTTGAGGTGCCCGAATGGGGCAGCGCGCCGCGTCCGGAACTGCTGCCCAGATACCGACTGATGTGGTTTGACGTACCGTATGAAGCCGGCGAGATGACCATTGTAGCTTATGATGCGAATGGCAAAGAAGCTGCACGCGAGACCATCAAGACGGCTGGCGAACCGGATCATTTGGAGGTAGTTTGGGCCAACGAAGAGGAGAATCCCGAGGAACTGTGCTACTACACAATACGCGTGGTAGATAAAGACGGCAACCTCTGTCCGAACGCCAACAACCTGATTCGCTACGAAGGAGAGGGCTTTATCGCCACAGCTAATGGCGACGCCGCTTGTCTGGAGAGCTTCGTAAAGCCGCAGATGCATGCCTTTGCCGGACAATGTACGTTCATCATTCGAAAAGGTGCTAAAGGTTCATTCCTGATGGACCGCTAACGCTGACAGACCATCAACAGAATAGCCCGGGCGAGATGCCCGGGCTATTTGTTTTCGGATCAGCCATGCATGGCTGATACCTATGGGTTCGGATTAGCGAACTTGTGTACCTTGGATGTTGAAGAGCTTGTTGTCACGGATGATGTACATAACGCCGTCAACCATTACCTTTTGAGCCTTCTCGGTCAGAACTACGTTCTCGATACCCTCTTCGTAACCGCTCCAGCGACCCGCACTGAGGTCCAACTCGATCGACTTGCAAGGAGTGCCTTTGTAGGTGTCATCCTGCCAGAGTTGACCGAAGGTGAGTTGACCGTCTGCGATCGTGCTCCATACGTCGTCCTCAGCGTTGTAGAGCTCCAGCTCGTGATCCCACGAACCAGCGCCACGGAACTTGAAGAACATACCTTGCTTAGCATCGATCTCTGCGAAGAACCAACCATTGTCCAGTTTCTCCATTGCGGTACCTTCCCAAGCGTCGAAACCACCGATGATCTCAACAGCCTCCGGGCAGTTCTCTGCCGGCAGGTTAACCCACAGAACTACGTGCTCCAGCGGCGAATCATCGCAACGAGCCCAACGGAGATCCTCAGCGCGGAGGTCGTACAGGATGTTAGCATCCTCGTGAGTCAGGGTGTTGTCACCTTCCTCACCCGGGTAGCGAACCCACTGACCTTCTACATTCTTCTGCAGGTAAGCGTCGTCAGCCCATGCCGGAGCAGTCTCGATCTCACCGGTCTCACCCATCAAACCGCTAACGATCTGGTACGGAGTACCCTCAGCAGCCTTGAAGTTGATGTAGTAAGTCGGAGCACCGTTTGCGATCGAAGCCTCAGCGTCGAGTTGCATCTGGGTGAAGGTCCAGCCGTTCATTGCACCTACGATGAAAGGAACTACATAGCCACCGCAACCATCGCTGATAACGGTGATCTTGTAGTTGTGATAAACAGCGGTACACGGATTGCTCTTCCATGCATCAACAGTGAATACGTTCGGAGCGTCAGCGCCGTAGTTGATCATGTCGATCTCACCGGCGTAAGCACCTTGTACAACCTGTACACCACCGCGGATAGCGGTAGCAGCACCGATTTGATACTCCCAGTTGAAGTTACCATCTACGTCCAGCATAATCGGTTTAGCCTGCATACCCTTCGCAGCGTCCGGCTCTGCCTCTGCCTCGAAAGAAGCTACATACCAACCGTCGTAACCCACAACAGGCTCTACGGCAACACACTCAGCAGCATTGCTTTTCCAACCATTGAACGAACCGGTAAGAACGATGTCGTTACAAGCCATGTCAGCCGGAACGAAGAAGCAAACGCAAACGTCACCCTGATTGTAGTAATCAGCAAGAACAGCGTCCGAAGGAACTACGTCTGCCGATGCAAATACGCTAACACTCATCAGCGCAGCTGCCAAAAAAGCATAAATCTTACGCATAATTTTAAAAATTTGGTTAATAATAAATGTTAATTAAATAATTTGGTTTTTTATGATCGATAAATCGATATGTCGATAGTTCGATATTTCGATATTTATCTTCGGATTAATAATTATAACCGTCACCACCTTGTGCAGCGAAAGTATTCTGAGCATCACCCTCTACGTCGGTCTTGAAGTTCGGGTTCGAACGTTTATCCTCGGAGGGAACGGGGAACCAGTTCATGTACTCCGGCGTACCGGTAGTGAAGAACGGATCGGTATCACTCCAGTTCGTACGTTGATCGTTCTTACCCATACGGCCTTCCCAACCGTAACGATATTGATCCGATTTCGGACCGAAGAAACGGTTGAAACGAATAAGGTCGATACGACGACGGCCTTCGTAGTAGAACTCGCGGCACCACTCGTCGAGCATCATCTCTTCGGTAAGCGAAGTGAAGGCGTCTGCGTGTGCACGTGCACGGATAATATTCACATCAGTCAATGCGTCATTCCAGTTACCCGACTTACGAGCCAAAGCCTCACCATGGATCAGGTAAGCCTCAGCCAGACGGAGCATCGGAATGTCGGTATCCGGCCAAGAGGGGCTCTGACGCGGCGAGAGTTTCGGCAGCGAAGCGGTGGAATATACACCGGTGAACTTACAGCCTGCCCAGCAGTCGAACATGTACTTGGTATCACCCAGATCCTGGTTTCCTTTGATAGTGAAGGTATAACCGGTCTGCAGACCATCGGAGCAGAGGATGGCACGGTCATCATGGAGTTTAGCCGGCATCTCATATTCGTTGTACACCATGTTCTTGGCTGTCTCACGCTGAATATTCATCGGCTTGAGGAACTTATCTACCAGCGTCGGCGAAGTACGCATGGAGTGCCACTCCGACTCGATACCCCAGGCGATCATACCCTGGCAACGGTTTGCACCGATGAGCATCATGGAGCTGGCATAACTCTGTGCATAGAGACCGTCCTGATAGATCTGGAAGATCGACTCCTTGATCACGTCGTCACGGTCGTTATCGCCCATGAAGAGCTGCTGATAAGCGGTATAAACGAAGTTGGAGTCGGTAGTGATATTATTCTCTACCAGTTGGTGAGGGCCGTTAATGACTTCATTAGACATATCGATAGCACCTTGCAAAGCCGATTTTTCAACCCAATTGGGGTTGTATGCATTGTAAACATCGGCATTGAGGTAGATACGAGCCAAGAGCAGTTGTGCAGCCGATTTACCTACACGGTATTTGGATACGCGCGTTGCGGGCAGTTCGTTCGTCAAGTCTTTGAGTTCGTTAACGAGCCAAGCATAGATCTCGTGACGCGGCAGGAAGTGAGGATAATCGGTGGACTCTTCGGTGATAAGCGGTGCATAGAGGTACATATCCATGAGATAGAAGATATGGAATGCACGGATCCAGCGCACCTCAGCAATACGGTTCTGATCCTCAACCGACTCACGGGATGCATACTTGAGGTAGTGGTTACAGTACTTGATATTGAGGTTGAGACGCGTATAGATGGCCCGGATCATGGTGTTGGTACCGGTCCAGTTAGTGGTATTCATCTCTTTGGACTCTGCGTCGTTCCAGATCCACCAAGCCTCGTCGGTAGTGAGCTCGTTGCAGTACCAGATGGTACGATAGAAACCGGACGTACCGGCATCAATATCCTCAACGTCAGAGTTCTCACCGGGACCGGACTGACCGATAAGTGCCATACAGGAATAGCACTTGGTGAACATACGATCCTGGTTGAAGGAGGTCGAGGAGTTCGGATCGATCGGCTCAGTATTCAGGTCTTGAACGCAGGAGGCCATGCCCAGTGCGATACAAGCCAACGCTACATAATTCAAAAATCGTTTCATAGTATTTTTTAAATTTCAATATTCAACTTTCAATTAACAATTAGAACTGCAGGTTAATACCGAGTACGGTAGTCATCGAACGCGGATAGATGGAGTTGTCGACACCACCGAGACCTACCTCAGGATCGAGTCCGGTGTAACCGGTAACTACGAACGGGTTGGAAACGGTGCAGTATGCACGGCCGGAGATCTTGCTCTTCTGGAACGAGTAGCCGAGCGTGATATTGTCGCAGCGGAGGAACGAAGCGTTCTCCAGGAAGCGGTCGGTAATACTATACTCTGCGTTGCCGATGATAGACGTACCTGCCTCGTTGTAGATCGTCATGTTGTAGCCATCTACGTAGTAGGTATTGAATACGTCAACCGGGAGGTTCTTGTAGTAGCCGTCGCGAGCGAGGTTACCGGCAGGAACGTTCTGCAGACGCGTAGCGATCACGTTGTTGAATACGTAGTTGCCGATATTAGCACGGAAGGACATACCGAGGTCGAAGTTGTAGAACTGGAACTTCATCTGGAAGCCCATCGTTACAGGAGCTACCGGGCTGTGCTTGAAGACCTTGTCGGTCTCATCGATGGCGCCGTCCTGGTTCTGGTCGATGATGTACCAGTACTGCGTACCATCAGCACGTGTGTTCTTGCGTGCCTCGTAGAGGTAGAAGGTGTTGGTAGCATAGCCAACAGCATACTTGGTAATAGACTTACCGCTCAGACCGTCGCCACCATAACCGCTACCGTCGATCATGGTCTCTTCGCCGTTGATCTTGGTGATCTTGTTCTGGTTCCAGGTCACGTTGTAACCGAAGTCCCATTTGAACTTCTTGCCGTAGTCGAGGATGACTGCGTTGATAGCGAACTCAACACCTTGGTTCTGGAGCGAACCGATGTTGGACATCACGCGCTTACGGAAGTTGGTACCCATAGCTACGTTGACGTTGTTGAGCAGGTCGGTCGTATTACGGAAGTAGTAGTCCAACGAACCCGAAATACGGTTGTTGAGGAACGAGAAGTCGATACCGGCGTTGTAGGTCGTGGTCTTCTCCCAAGTCAGGTGGGGGTTGAAGGCATTCGGACGATCGGAGATATAGAGGGTATTACCATTGGCATCCACTACTTTATCTACGATATTGGCATCGTTGTCCTCGGTAGCGAAGTTGCTACCACCGACAGGATAGTACGAGGTATGACCGGTGGTCTGCGAGTAGGTCGGCATGTACGAGTAGTCGCCGATACCCTCCTGCTGACCGGTGATACCATAACCGAGACGGAGCTTCAGGTCATTGAGCCAGGCAACGTCTTTCATAAAGGTCTCTTTGATCTTCCAACCGAGTGCTACAGACGGGAATACGCCCCAGCGGTTGTCCTTAGAGAAGCGGCTGGATCCGTCACCACGGACGGTGGCGGTAATCATCAGCTGGTTCCATCCGATATAGTTAACACGGCCGAAGAAGGAAACGAGGTAGTTCTCGCCCTTACCGGTAGAGGTAGAAGCGTAGGCAGGTTGGCCGGCCTTGGCGGGATCGCCCATATAGGTCAGCGGGTAGTGACCTGAACCCTCGCTATAGAAATCGTTGTAGAAGTGCTGCCACTCATAACCGGCCATGATGTCGAAGTGCTGGTGTGCTTGCTCCCAGTCATGACCATACTGTGCATAGCAGTTGAACTGGAGGTTGTATTTCATCTTCTGGGAATAGCCATACCATCCGGTATAGTGGCTTGCCGTACCGAGCATGCTATTCTCGTTGACCTGCTTACCGAAGGAGTAGTCGGCACCGAAGTTAGCGTGGAGCACGAGGTCCTCGAAGCCATGCACCTTGTAGGTAGCATCCAGGTTGCCGACAAACTGTCCGGCGTTGGAGGTATTGGACTGGTGCTTGAGCTGTGCCAGCGGGTTGGACGACGACTTGAGGCTGTACATCCAGTTGGGGTCGTCGTACGGACCATTGACGCTGGAAGATGTTCCGAGCGGCTGGAAGAAGCCGTCCCAGTGGGCATCCAACTCGTCTTTGGTCAGATAGTAGTCAACACCATTGGTCTGACCGGCCAGGATGGCATTGCCATAGATATTGGTCAGGTCGCCGGTAGAATAAATCGGCTGGGTAGGATCCTTGTCCAGGTAAGCGCCGGAGATACCGGGCTCATACTGGTTGTAGATATACATACCCTTGGCGTTCAGGTTGAACATCAAGTGGTTGTCCAGGAACGAGGGGGTCAGGTTGAGCGATGCGGTAACACGTTGCATCTGTGAACCCTTGACAGCACCGTTGTTGAGGGTATAACCTACGGATGCACGGTAAGGCATATCCACTACCTTGTTCTTCACACCACCCATGAGGGAGATGTTGTGGTCGGTAGAGATAGCGGTACGATAGATCTGGTTGAACCAATCTATGTTGTCGTTCATCAGGTAGTAGTTCGACTGAGCGGACTGACCGGCAGCAGTAGCATAAGCGCGAAGTTGGTCGCCTGTGAAGACCTGCATATGCTTGAGCACAGTACCGAAACTGACGTTACCATCGTAGGTCACTTTCAGTTTCTGACCGGATTTACCCTTCTTGGTCGTAATGAGGATGACACCATTAGACGCGCGCGAACCATATATAGCAGTAGCAGACGCATCCTTCAGCACGGTGAAGGTCTCGATATCGTTCGGGTTAACGAGCGACAGCGGGTTGGACACACCCTGGATACCATTGTTATCCATTGCCAGACCGTCGATGACGATCAGCGGGTCGTTGGAAGCGTTCAGCGACGATCCACCACGGATACGGATAGATGCTCCACCACCCGGGGTACCACCGTCGGTAGATACGTTCACACCGGCGATCTTACCCTGGATCATGTCCTGGGCGTTGGTCTGGAGGCTCTTGTTCATATCATCGGGCTTGATAGCCGTTACAGAACCGGTAGCGTCGTTTTTCTTCACAACACCGTAACCTACTACAACGACCTCGTCGAGCATCTCGGCATCCTCGCGGAGCTGGACTTTCATCACAGGCTGTGCTGCGAGTTCCTGCTTTTTGTATCCCATATAGGAGATAGCAAGTTTGGCACCATTCTGCACCTTGAGCACGAACTGACCGTCGAAGTCGGTCACCGTACCGTTGGTAGTACCAATCTCAAAGATGGAGGCACCAATGATCGGTTCTCCATTCGAAGCATCAATTACTTCACCTTGCACGGTCATCTGCGCAAAAGCAGCAGCCGTTCCCAGCATCATCATGAGCGCAAAGGCTAAAGTACGAAACATATTTGTGTTCATCGTTTTCATTGTTGCTAATGATTTATGATTTTGATTTAAGTGTTAAGGATTCACTACGGGCTTGAACGTCAGACCATTGAGCAGGAATTCTGCTGCATTGCCTGCGTCATCGACTTTGTACTTGGAGATATTGAGTTTCTCACCATCACCACCAGCAACGCCTTTAAGTTCAATCACGAACTTCGCATCGGAGGATACTTCGGTGAAGAACCAATTGTAGTCAAACTCACGAACCTTCTGCGTTACGATCGTCGTCTGCTTGGTGGCACGATCATACGTAGAGCGTACGCTCTTCTGATAGAAATGACCGGTAGTAGCATTCGTAGCCGGATTGTGGGTAAACTCGATGGTGTAGTAGCACGTAGTATCGGCGCTCAGCGTATCCATCTTGCCGCTGAAGATCTTGATGGTATCCTTCTTGTAAGTCATCGGCGGGATGAAGATGGTACGGATAGAGTCGCGGAAGATACTATCCATCACGAACTCAGCACCGTAGGTAGCTTCCCACTTGGTGTTGGGCAGGGTTGCAAGGGTTTTCTCCCATTTCTCAACGCGAGCTGCGTTGTTAAGTCCCTCACCGCCGAGCACGTGTCCTGCGGGCGTGATGAGCGAGTTACCATTGTACAGGAGCTTGTAAGGCTCGCCTGTCTTCGGGGTAACGATGAGCGTGAAGGTGGTGTTCTGGTCTTGCCACTCGCCGTACTCATAGGTCAGCGTGTCCACCGTTTTTGCTTTGTAAACACCATTACCGAACGAGAGGGTACGGTAGATGAGTCGGTTGTCATTGATGCCACCGGCGAATTCGAGCTCCTCGATCGTGAGCACTTCTCCGTCGAGGGACACAAGGCTACGCGCCGATTTGTGGAGGCTCTCCTTGACCATGTCGGTGCAAACCTCTGTAACGTCGGCAGCTGTCTTGTTCTCGCACGCGGTGAAAGCCAAAGCAGCTATCGCCGTTGCGAACACAGATACAAGTAGTTTGTTTCTCATAATAGATTTTGTTGTTTATGTTTGTTTTAGTTTTTCTTCTCTTTAATAAGGAATACGGAAGCGGCACCGAGCAACAACAGCACTCCGGCAACAACCAACATTCCTGCCTGCACGTTCGAGCAGACATACTTCAGGAGCAGTCCACCGCACAGCGCAGCCACAATCTGCGGCACACAAATCGTGCAGTTGA
Source organism: Paludibacteraceae bacterium (assembly GCA_017509715.1). GTDB lineage: Bacteria > Bacteroidota > Bacteroidia > Bacteroidales > Paludibacteraceae > Colicola. The sequence continues at coordinate 24,082 of JAFWOU010000014.1, forward strand.
ACAGACCGAGATAGTATCCCATGTTACCACCCTTAATGGCGTTGGTCACGATCGTAAACGGCAATGCGAGCATAGCAGCCCATGCAGCACCGATAAGCAGATAGCTTACAAACAGCCAGATATTCGGCAGCACCTTGCCAAACAATACGAAATTGCCATGTACAAAGAATACCGAGATAAATCCGATGGCACCTACTACCAGCGAAACGGCATAAGCGCCCTTGTTGCCTGTCCAGTGCTCCAGCTTCGGCAGGAAAGCAGCCCAAAGCAACGAGCCAACGGCCTGCACACAGAAAGCTACGCCTACCCATCCACCAGCTGTCTGGAAGGCTTCATCAGCGGCATTGACACCAGCCCAATCGAAGCAGTTCACTGCAATCATACCGTTGGAATAGGTCCACATATACATGAAGGCTGCCCAGCAGAAGAACTGCACCAAACCTACGGTCCAGAAAGCAGAGGGAGCCTCAACGAGCAATTTAACAAAGCCGGGATCCTCTTTCTTTTCCTCCTCTTTATCAGCCTTAATTCCGTGGAACTCAGCATATTCCTGCGGATTGAGCTCCTTAACGGTAGCAAAGGTATAGAGCGAGCAGAGAATCAGGATAGCCGCACCAATATAGAACGACCACTTCACACTGTCAGGGATCACACCCTCCGGAGCCGTATTGGCAATACCGATCCACGTGAAGAAGATCGGGAGCAGGTAGCCCACTACAGAACCAGCGTTGCATAGCGCCGATTGAATAGCATATGCCGTACCCTTCTGCTCCTCGTTGACCATATCACCCACCATCATCTTAAACGGCTGCATAGCGATGTTAATCGAGGTATCGAGGAACATGAGACTGAACAGACCAAACCACATGGCAGCATTCAGCCCGAGAAAAGCGGCCTGGGCAAACGAGAAGTTACCGGCATTCGGCAACAGGATCATCACAGCGACTGCAATCAGTGCTCCTACGAGCAAATACGGTTTACGACGACCCATGCGAGTCCAGGTCTTGTCACTATATTTTCCCACAAGCGGCTGCACAATCATACCCATCAACGGCGGCAGGATCCAGAAGAAACTGAGGCTGTGCGGGTCGGCACCAAGCGTAGCAAAAATACGGGAAATGTTCGCGCTCTGCAGCGCATAGGCAATTTGGACGCCAAAGAAACCAAAACTGAGGTTAAACAACTGTCCAAAAGATAGATTGCGTTTTTCCATTGTATATGATTAAGAGTTAATTATCATTAAATTCACTAAAATCGAGTGCAAAATTACAACTTTTTTTTCACATACGCAAGTTTTTTTGACATTTTTTTCACATTTTATATATTTTTTGCACGCTCTGGCGCAAGGGCAAAATTAGACAAACAGCAAAAAAAGCCCACAAATTATCACACATTGGGACGGAGAATAAATGAGGTGCTGAAAAAATAATTTGAAAAAAAAGTACGAAAAATTTGCACATGTCGATTTTTTTCTGTACTTTTGCATGTTTTTTCAAAGAAAAATACGGAACAACCTATATGAAAGTTACACATGAAGAGCTTGTAAAGGCGCTACAGACGAATTTTGGTTTCGACAGTTTCAAGGGAAACCAGGAGGCGATCATCAACAACTTGATGGATGGCAAGGACACGTTTGTGCTGATGCCTACCGGTGGAGGAAAGAGTCTGTGCTACCAGTTGCCGTCGCTGTTGATGGAGGGTGTAGCGATCGTAGTATCGCCGCTCATAGCGCTGATGAAGAACCAGGTGGATGCCATGCGCAACTACTCGGAAGAGGATGGTGTGGCGCATTTTATCAACTCGTCGCTCTCGCGTCCTGAAATCACGGCCGTGAAAGAAGACGTGTTGGCCGGTAGAACCAAACTGCTGTATCTGGCGCCGGAGAGTCTGCAAAAAACCGAGAACGTGGACTTCCTCAAAGGCGTGAAGATCTCGTTCTACGCAGTAGATGAGGCGCATTGTATCTCGGAATGGGGTCACGACTTCCGTCCCGAGTACCGCCAGATACGCGATATGGTGATGCGTATCGGCAAGGCGCCAATCATCACCCTGACAGCTACCGCCACGCCGAAGGTGCAGCATGATATCCAGAAGAACCTGGACATGATGGATGCCACGGTATTCAAGAGCAGTTTCAACCGTCCGAACCTATACTACGAGGTACGCCCGAAGACCGAGAACGTGGACAAGGACCTGGTGAAGTACATCAAGAGCATGGAAGGCAAGAGCGGTATAGTTTATTGTCTCGCGCGTAAAGAGGTGGAAGACCTGGCCAAGACGCTGCAAGTGAACAATATCTCAGCCCTCCCCTACCATGCCGGTATGGATGCGCAGACGCGTAGTGCGAATCAGGATGCATTCTTGATGGAGAAATGCCAGGTGATCGTAGCTACTATCGCCTTCGGTATGGGTATCGACAAGCCCGACGTACGCTTTGTGGTGCACTACGACATACCGAAATCGCTCGAAGGCTATTACCAGGAGACCGGTCGTGCCGGACGTGACGGCGGCGAGGGACAATGTATCTGCTACTACTCGCCCAAGGACCTGGAGCGTCTGCGTAAATTCCAGCAAGGTAAGCCGGTGGCCGAGATCGAAATCGGCAACCAGTTGCTCTTTGAGACCCAGGCCTATGCCGAGTCCACCAACTGCCGCCGACAATTGCTGCTCAACTACTTTGGTGAGGATTACACCGAGGAGAACTGCGGCAACTGCGACAACTGCAAGAAGACCTACCATACCATCGATGCCACCGAACTGCTGGAGTTGATCCTGGAGACGATCGTGCAGCTCAACGAGAAATTCAAGACCGAGCATATCGTGGATATCCTCCACGGCAACGCCACCAACGACGTGGTCAGCTACAAGCACAACGAGATAGAGAACTTCGGTGCAGCCGAGGATGAGGACGAGACAACCCTGCTCGCTATCATCCGTCAAGCCCGTTTGAGTGGCTTCCTTGTAAAAGAGGTAGAGACCTACGGCGTACTGAAACTCTCACCCGAGGGCAAGAAGTTCCTCAAGAAGCCGCATAAATTCGAAGTCAAGATCGAGGTGCACGACGAGGACGAGGGTGACGGCATGGAAGGTCCGATAGCAGCTTGCGCCGCAGCGGACGATGTGCTGTTCTCGATCCTGAAGGATGTACGTAAGAAGCTGAGTAAGCACCTGGAAGTGCCGCCGTTCGTCATCTTCCAAGACCCGAGTCTGGAAGCGATGGCTACCACCTACCCGATCACAATGGAGGAACTGCAGAACATTCCTGGCGTGGGTGTCGGCAAGGCAAAACGTTACGGCGAAGAGTTCCTGCGTATCATCAAAGAGTATGTCGAGGAGAACGAGATCATTCGTCCCGAGGACCTGCGTGTACGTACCGTAGCCAAAGACTCTACCCGCAAGATAAGCATCATCCAGGCCATCGACCGCCGCGTAGAACTGGACGAACTGGCCGAATCCAAGGGTATGTCCATGGAGGAGATGCTCAGCGAGATAGAAGCCATCGTGTATTCGGGCACAAAACTGAATATCGACTATTTCATCGACGAGGTCATCGATCCCGACGAAAAAGAGGAGATCTACGACTACTTCAAGAACGCGGATAACGACAACCTCCACCTGGCCATGGACGAACTCGGCGAAGACTACTACGACCCCATTCACGTCCGCCTGGTGCGTATTAAGTTCCATTGCGATCTTGGAAATTAGTCGTTAGTAGAGAGTCGAAAGTCGCAAGTCGAAAGTCAAAAGGTGCCTCCGGGCACTCCGATAAATAGCTAACGTTGAAAAGTGAAAAAAGGTGTCGTTGATTTCATAACCCTTGGGTGCTCGAAAAATCTGGTGGATACCGAGCGCGTGATGCGACAGTTGGAAGCTGTCGGCTGGTCGTGTGTGCACGACCCCGAAGAGCCCACCGGCGAAATAGCCGTCATTAATACTTGCGGCTTCATCGGTGATGCGAAGGAGGAAAGTATCAATACTATACTGCAATTCGCGGAGCGAAAGAAGCAAAAAAAGCTAAACCGCCTCTACGTCATGGGTTGCCTGAGCGAACGCTACCGAGCCGAACTGGAAGAAGAATTGCCGGAAGTGGATGCCTACTTCGGAAAGTTTGACTTCCAAGCCATCATAGAGCAGGTTAAGTCAGATGCAAGTAAGGGTAATCCTAGACCATACCCATGGTTTGAACGTACCCTCACCACTCCCAAACACTATGCATACCTCAAGATTTCGGAGGGCTGCAACCGCATGTGTTCCTACTGTGCGATACCGCTGATCACAGGACGACATACCAGCCGCCCAAAACAGGAGATCATCCAGGAAGTGCAGTGGCTGGTATCCCAAGGTGTGAAAGAACTGAACGTCATTGCCCAGGACTTGAGCAGTTACGGCCTGGACTTGGAGCACCGCCATATGTTGCCGGAACTGGTGGATGAAATCGCCCAAATACCCGGCGTGGAATGGATACGACTACATTATGCCTACCCCACGGATTTTCCGGAGGACTTGCTGGACGTGATGGCCAAGCACCGGAACGTGTGCAAGTACCTGGATATCGCCCTGCAGCATTGTACAGATCATATGCTGAGCGTGATGCGCAGACATATTACACGCGCTGAGCAGGATGCCCTGATTCGCAAGATACGTGAACGAGTGCCGGGCATATGTATCCGCACTACCCTATTGGTCGGCCATCCGGGTGAGACAGCAGAGGATTTCGAGGAACTGAAAGCATGGGTACGGGAGATGCGATTCGACCGCATGGGTGCGTTTGCCTATTCGGATGAAGAGGGCACATATGCCAACAAACACTATAAGGACGATATCCCGGATGAAGTCAAGCAGCAACGTCTGGAGGAACTCATGGCTATCCAACAGGAGATATCCGGCGAACTGATGCAACAGAAAGTAGGCCAACGGCTACGCGTAGTGATCGACCGCCAAGAAGGCGACTACTATGTGGGACGAACGGAACAAGATAGTCCGGAGGTGGATTGCGAAGTGCTGATACCAGTCGAAAGTCGAAAGTCGAAAGTCAAAAGCGGAGACTTCGTGGAGGTGGAAATTGTCAGAGCAGAAGAATTTGATTTATACGCAATACTATGTTAACCAAAGATTTGATCAACAACATTGCCGAGGCGACAGGTATGACCAAGCGCCACGTGACCGACCTGTTGTCGGCCACTAACTCGGTGATCATCGAGTCGCTGATGAGCGATAAGGCGGTGCCATTACAGGGTTTTGGTACACTGGAATTGAGACAAAAAAATGAGCGCGTCATTGTACACCCTCGCACGGGTGAGCGCAATATCGTGCCGGCCAAGAAGCAGATCAGTTTCCGTCCGTCTGCAAACCTGAAAGACACCCTTAAAAACCAGTAAGTTATGGCAGAGAAGATGACATGGATAGAGCTTCGCCGCGCCATAATGGTTCGTTCGGGAGGCAATCAGAAAGAGATCAGCAGCTTCATGGATGAATTGGTGAAGCAGCTCATAGCAGGTTTGCGTACGGATAAGGTAGTCCGCATCTCGGGTCTTGGCAGCTTCAAGATGCAGACGGTTGCTCCGCGTAAGAGCGTGAACGTAGCCACGGGAGAGGATATCGTAATACCTGGCTATGAGAAGGTGGCCTTTGTGCCGGAGTCGGGTGTCAAGGAGCTTGTGATGAACCTGAAAGAGGCAACGGAAGAGAAGCCCGAACCGGCAACACCCTTGCAGAAACTGGGGGCACAAGCCGATGAGATCGTAGGACTTTTGGCCGATCTGGGTCAAGCACCCAAGAAGGTGGATGAGCCTGCAATCCCACAAACTCCGGAAACTCCGGAAATTCCAGAGACTCCGGAAAAACCAGATCCTAAGGTTGAGCCGGAACCCATAGTAGCTCCCGAGCCCGTCAAAGCCCCGGAGCCTGTTGCGCCAGTAGTGACACCAGTAGTGGAGCCGGTGGTTGCACCTGTTGTAGCCCCGGAGCCTGTTGCTCCTGTTGTTACACCCGTCGTAGAGCCCGTAAAGGAGCCCGAGAAGGAGCCTGTAAAAGAACTGGAGAAAGAACCGGAGAAAGAACCGGAGAAGCCGAAATATCATTTCCTCCGCGATACGCTCATTACGCTGACCATCTTACTCTTGCTACTGGCCGGTGCATTCTATTTCTTCCGTCAGGAGTTGACCAAATGGGTGGACTCATTGCGTGAGAAGATGCAGACGCCTGTGGAACAAGTGGTAGAACCGGTAGTGACCGACACGACCGCCGTAGTGGATATACCGCAAGAACCGGATACGATTGCAACGGACACGATAGCAGTAGAAGAAGTACATGCAGAAGAGGCCGTAATAGAAGAAATGCCGGTAGTAGAAGAGCAAAAGGAAGAACCGGTAAAGGCAGAAGAAGTGAAAGCCGCACCGGAAGAACCGCAGTACAAGGAAGGTGACGTTATTGCAACGGTTCGTTTGCGCAAAGGCGAGGACCTATCCAAGATTGCCCGAAGATACTATGGTCATGGTGACCTCTGGGTATTTATCTACCAGTTCAACGAGGACCATCTGGGCGATCCGGACAATGTCGCAATAGGATCACGTATCAAAGTACCCTACCTGACACCGGAACAGCGCGACATCACCAATCCGAAGACGAAGCAGCAGATACACGAATTGTATCAGCAGTATTTGCAGAAGAATTGACACAAGGCAAGATACACATACAGGGAGCCAACACCCACAACCTGAAGCACGTAACGGTGGATATTCCACAAGAGCGGCTGACGGTAGTAACGGGTGTGAGCGGTAGCGGCAAGTCGTCGCTGGCGTTTGATACGTTATATGCCGAGGGACAAAGACGTTATGTCGAGAGTCTCTCGGCCTATGCGCGTCAGTTCCTGGGCAGGATGCAAAAGCCCGATGTCGAGCGTATCGACAATATCCCTCCGGCCATCGCTATTCAGCAGAAAGTGACGAACCGTAATCCGCGCAGTACGGTAGGTTCGGTGACGGAGATATACGAGTATCTGAAGTTGCTTTTCGCGCGCGTAGGACGCACGTACTCGCCCGTGAGCAATAAGGAAGTAAGACGACATACCATCCGGGATGTAGTCGGATTTATGGAGCAGCAGGCGATAGGTACGCGTCTGTACCTGCTCTCCCCTATTGTGCTGCACGACCGGACGCTAAGTGAGCAACTGGATCTATGGCGTGCCGAAGGTTTTGTACGACTGTTGCATGCCGGAGAGACCATTCGTCTAACGGACGAAACGATAGATAGCATCACGGATGCGATGGGTCAGTTGCTGCCCGAGACCTACCTGATGGTAGATCGTGTCGTTGTGGATCATGAGCCGGCAACAAGCAACCATTTTGCCGACTCGGTACAAACGGCTTTCTTTGAGGGGCACGGGGAGTGTATCATATGGATAGAGGGAGAGAAACATATCTTCTCCGAGCGTTTTGAGATCGACGGCATCCAGTTCCAGGAACCTTCGGAACACCTGTTTGATTTTAACAACCCGATGGGTGCATGTCCTGAGTGTAACGGTTTTGGCAACGTGATCGGTATTGATCCTGACTTGGTGGTACCGGACAAGTCGAAGTCGATCTACGAGGAGGCTATCGCGTGCTGGCACGGGGAGAAGATGAGCGAGTGGAACAAGGCCTTGATATACAGTGCGCACGAGTTTGACTTCCCGATTCACACACCTTTCTACGCCTTGACAGAGCAGCAAAAACAGTTAATATGGACAGGCAATGCGTATTTCCGCGGACTGAATGATTTCTTCCACGAACTGGAAAGCAAGCAGCACTCTAAGATACAATACCGCGTCATCCTGGCGCGTTACCGCGGTAAGACTCTATGTCCTACCTGCATGGGACTACGGCTACGCCGCGAAGCGGGCTATGTGAAAGTGCATGGCATGGCTATTACAGATTTGGTACAAATGCCTATAACACGACTCGCAGATTGGTTTGAGCACGTGGAATGGACGCCGCAGGAACAAGAGATCACGCGCCATCTGCAGGCTGAGATACGTTCGCGTCTGCAATTTATGCAGGATGTAGGCCTTGGCTATCTGACCCTGAACCGAGGCAGCAATACCCTGTCAGGCGGCGAAAGTCAGCGTATCAGTTTGGCTAAGTCGCTGGGCAGCAGCCTGGTAGGTTCATTATACGTATTGGACGAACCATCAATCGGTTTGCATGCAAGGGATACGGAGCGGTTGATCGGGGTGCTGAAGCAACTACGAGATCTGGGGAATACTATCGTGGTCGTGGAGCATGACGAAGAGATCATCCGTGCGGCGGATCATATCATAGAGATTGGTCCGGCAGCAGGTCGCCATGGCGGAGAGATCGTATATGAGGGCAAGCCGCAAAAGGAGCGTTTTGACTACGCTATACCTTCCCACAGGCGGAAGTGGAACAACTATATCGAGTTGACGAATGCCTGCGAGAACAACCTCAAGGATCTAAATGTCAAGTTCCCCTTGGGTGTGTTGACGGTGGTGACCGGTGTGAGCGGAAGCGGCAAGTCGTCGCTCATCAGCAAAGTACTCTACCCCGCCATGAAGAAGCACTATGGCGGCATGGCAGAACGTACTGGCAATTACGGATCCTTGACCGGTAGTCTGCACCTCGTGAAAAACATCGAGTTTGTGGACCAAAATCCGCTGAGTCGATCGAGCCGCAGCAATCCCGTCACCTACCTAAAGGCTTACGATGAGATACGTCGTTTGTTTGCCGAACAACCTTTGGCTAAACAGTTGGGACTCACTCCGGCGCATTTCAGCTTTAACACGCCCGGCGGACGATGCGAGGAATGTGAAGGCGAAGGCACGATCACGATAGAGATGCAGTTTATGGCCGACCTGACGATCACCTGCGAACAATGTCACGGCAAGCGATTCAAACAGGATATACTGGACGTACACTATCGCGGTAAGTCGATCTACGACGTACTGACAATGACCATCAATCAGGCGATCGATTTCTTTGGCGAAGATCCGGACTGCAAGAAGATCGTGCAGCGCCTAAAGCCGCTACAAGATGTCGGTATCGGATATATCCAGTTGGGTCAGTCCAGTAGTACCTTGTCGGGCGGCGAGAGCCAACGTGTCAAGCTGGCAAGCTTCCTGGCCCAGGAGAATCAGTCGGCCACGGTATTTGTTTTTGACGAACCTACAACAGGATTGCACCACAAGGATATCCAAGTGCTCCTAAAAGCACTCAACGCACTAATAAGCAAGGGACATACGGTCATCGTCATCGAGCATAACGCCTCTGTCATTTTGGCTGCTGACCACGTGATCGACCTGGGTCCGGAAGGCGGCGAAGAAGGCGGATACCTGGTGTTTGAAGGTACGCCGGAGGACTTGGCACAATGTGAAAAGAGTTATACGGGGAAATACATCCGTGAATTGATAAAATAGAATTATACATGATAAGCAAACGAAACGAAATCCGCAATTCGGACATTTTTGCCCACATACCCGACGCCAGTTATATGCCGCGTTGGGGTGTGCTGCTGATTGATATCGTGCTGGTGGCTGTGGCCTTTTGGACGAGTCTGTGGATAGGATATGGGGCTTTCTCCTATGAGATATTGCCCGGAGGTGTGTTGGCGGCATGGCAACAATTCCTGATCGTAGTGAGTGTGCAGACAGCCTGTTTCTGGCTGTTTCACACCTACTCGGGTATTTTGCGTTACTCCACGTTTATAGATACCATCAAATCGCTGTTTGCGGTGGTTTGTTGCGGTGTGGTGCTGCTGATCTTCAACTATGCATACAACCATCTGGCAAATCATCAGTTGCTGCTCAACTCGCTGATAGCCATCTACATGCCTATCGCATTTGTGCTGCTCTTCTGCCTTCGCGTGGGCGTAAAAACCCTGTATGAGATGTTGTATCAGCATGCTTCCGGTAGTCCGAAGGTGATGATCTACGGCACCAAGTCGGCAGGCATCGCAATCGCCAAAATGTTGCGTTCGGCCGGCAATGCGCCGTACCGTCCTGTCGGCTTCATCGACGATGCAGAGAAGCGCAAGAACTACGACCTGATGGGCCTGCATGTGCATCCGCTGAACGACAAACTATTTGAGTGGATGAAAATTCGAAATATCCACCATGTCATCGTCTCACCGATCAAGATGCGCGAGATACAACCGGCTCGTGACTTACAAGTATTTATCAACCATAACATACGCATCCTGACAACCCCCTATTTCACGCAACTGGAGAATGGTCAGGAGGTGGACATGAAGCGTATCGGACGTATTGATTCGATACAGATTGAGGACCTATTGGAGCGTCCTACCATACAGATTAATACTGACAACGTGCTGCATACGATGCAGAAGAAAGTGGTGCTGATCAGTGGTGCGGCCGGTAGTATAGGTAGCGAACTGGTGCGCCAGGTGCAGAAATTCCAACCGCGTGCCATCGTACTGCTGGAAGTGGCCGAGTCGCCTCTGCACGATTTGGTGCTCGACTTAAAGAACCAGTACCCGCAGGCTCGTTTCATTCCGGTAATAGCCGATGTACGGGACCGTCAACGTATCGAGCAGGTGTTCAATGAGTTTCGTCCGGATATCGTCTTCCATGCAGCCGCCTACAAGCATGTGCCGCTGATGGAGAACTACCCCAACGAGGCCATCATTGCTAATGTACTGGGCACCAAGAATATGGCCGATCTGGCCGTACAATACAAGACCGACCGATTTGTCATGATCTCGACGGACAAAGCGGTAAATCCAACCAACATCATGGGTGCAAGCAAGCGCATCGCTGAGATTTATGTGCAGTCGTTGTTTAACAAGTTGCACGCGACGGATCCGGAGTGCACGAAGTTCATCACGACGCGTTTTGGTAACGTCTTGGGCTCCAACGGCTCGGTAATACCCTACTTCAAAAAACAGATTGCTGCAGGAGGACCGGTCACCGTAACGCATCCGGATATCATCCGCTACTTCATGACCATTCCAGAGGCCTGTACGCTGGTGCTGGAGGCATCCACGCTAGGTAAGGGCGGCGAGATATTTGTATTCGACATGGGACAACCGGTCAAGATTCTGGATCTGGCCAAGAACATGATTCGCCTGGCCGGTTATACGCCGAGTGAGGAGATACCTATTGTTTTCACGGGTCTGCGTCCGGGTGAGAAACTGTACGAAGAACTGCTGAATCAGAAAGAGACTACACTGCCCACCGAAAACGAGAAGATCCTGGTGGCACGTGTTCGCGAAGAGCAGTACGACGAGGTAAAACCGCGTATCGAAGCCCTGATTGAGATTGCCCACAGCAACAAGCCTTTTATGACCGTACAAATGATGAAACAGCTTGTACCTGAATATATTAGTAATAATTCCATCTACGAACAACTCGACAAATAAATGCTCAATTTCTTTTATAATCATCTCTATTTGGTAGGCATTTTTTCCTTCCTGTTAGGATTGGCTTTCATGCCACTCGTGATACGTATCGCCAAGCAAAAAGACTTTGTCGTGCGTCCCAACAAGCGCATGTCCCACACGGGTAGTATCCCCAATATCGGCGGTATAGACATATGCGGCAGTTTTCTGTTGACCTACCTCCTGTTTGAGTTCAACACCTTGCAGCAGAGTCAGTTCCTGCTGATTGGTGTGTTTACTATCGTTGCTGTCGGACTGGTAGATGATATCCTGGTGCTCTCGCCGCTGGGCAAGCTGCTGGGCGAGATGCTGGCCGGCATAGCTATGGTGGGATTTGCGGATATGCGCATCACCCATCTGCATGGTTTTCTGGGATTTGAGCAGATTGGTATTCTGCCGTCATACCTGATCTCACTCTTTGTGCTGATAGCTATTATCAATGCCATCAACCTCATCGACGGTATTGACGGACTAGCCAGCGGACTCGGTATGATCTACTGCTTGTTCTTTGCCATCTATTTCGGCCTGGTAGGAGAGACGGCATGGTCAATCATGGCAATCAGCCTGATAGGTAGTCTGGCCGTGTATTTTATCTTCAACGTATTCGGACATAAGCAGAAGATTTTCATGGGTGATTCAGGGGCTTTGCTACTGGGCTATGTGCTATGTGCTTTTGTATTCCATTTCTGCGAATTGAATGCCTATCACGAGGTGCCGACAGCCTTCCAGATGTCCGGTGCTCCGGCGGTAGCCATCTGCGTACTGACCGTACCGCTCTTCGACACGATCCGTGTCAGCCTGACCCGCATCAAGCACCATAAGTCGCCTTTCCTCCCCGACAAGAACCATATCCACCATCTGCTGTTGCGCACCGGGCTTAATCATATCCAGACCACGTGTGTGCTGCTCAGCGTATCGCTTTGCTTCATCGCTTTGGCAGTAGTGGGGCGGAATTGGAACATGTGGTTGCTGGTGGGCGTGGACTTCTTGATAGCCACTATCCTGACCGTCATCCTTTGGCGTGTCATCGATCGTAAAAATATGCAAAACGAAACGGATGCTTAGTATCGAACACCTGTCCATAGAATTTGCTTCGCGTCCCATACTGGATGACATCTCGCTGCTGGTCAACCGCCGCGAGCGTATTGCGCTGGTGGGTAAGAACGGTGCCGGCAAGACGACCTTGCTCCGACTCATAGCCGGTGAGTACCAGCCTACGTCCGGTCGCATATCACGCGAGACGGATATGACCATCGGCTACCTGCCCCAAGTGATGCTTCATCAGGACGGCTGTACGCTGCGAGAAGACGTGATGTCGGTGTTTGCCCATGAGGATGAGTCTGAACAGGCTCGCCGCATCGCCGAGATGGACAGGACGATCATCGGTTTAGGGTTTGAACGCCGAGATTTTGACCGGCAATTGTCAGAGTTCTCCGGCGGATGGCGCATGCGTATTGAGTTGGCCAAGATTCTGCTCCGTCATCCCGATCTGCTGTTGCTTGACGAGCCTACCAACCACCTGGATATCGAGTCCATTCAATGGCTTGAAGACTTCCTGCGGCAGTCACCGAGTGCGGTCCTTCTGGTAAGTCACGACCGCGCATTTATCGACAATGTTACAACCCGCACCATTGAAATTACGTTGGGACGCATTTACGACTACAACGTCCCCTACTCTCAGTTTGTCACGCTGCGTCAGGAGCGCCATGAGCAGCAGGTGCGCGCCTATATGAATCAGCAGAAAATGATTCATGATACCGAGGAGTTTATCGAGCGTTTCCGCTACAAAGCCACCAAGGCCGTACAGGTGCAAAGTCGCATCAAGCAATTGGAACGGCTGGAGCGGCTGGAAGTGGACTTAGAGGATACAGCACGGTTGAACCTACGTTTCCCGCCCGCACCTCGTAGCGGCGATTTCCCGCTCATCGTAGAGGAACTGCGCAAAGACTTTGGCGAGCACAACGTCTTCCATGACGTCACGTTCACCATCCGCCGCGGCGAGAAAGTGGCATTTGTCGGCAAGAACGGCGAAGGTAAGACCACGCTGGTACGGTGTATCATGAACCAACTCGACTACCTTGGTACACTCAAAATCGGTTATAACGTAAAGATAGGCTATTTTGCGCAGAATCAAGCAGCCTTGCTGGACGAGAACTTAACCGTATTTGAGACCATCGACTACGTAGCCGTAGGAGATATCCGCACCAAGATACGCGACATACTGGGCGCCTTTATGTTCGGAGGCGAAGCATCCGACAAGAAAGTAAAAGTACTCAGCGGCGGCGAGCGCAGCCGACTGGCCATGATACGTTTGCTACTGGAGCCATGCAACCTCCTCATATTGGACGAGCCGACCAATCACCTGGATATGCCGTCTAAGGACGTTCTGAAAGCCGCTCTAAAAGACTTTAACGGAACGGTCATATGCGTCAGCCACGACCGCGATTTCCTGGATGGATTGGTAGAGAAAGTATATGAGTTTGGCGGCGGCCGCGTACGGGAACACCTGGGCGGCATATACGATTTCTTGCGCCATAAGAAGATTGGTAGTCTCCAAGAATTGGAGAAAAAAGTCGAAAGTCAAAAGTCGAAAGTCGCAAGCATAGAGACTCCGACTTCTTCCAAGTTGGACTACGCAGCCCAGAAAGCCGAAGCGGCAGCCAGACGTAAGAAAGAAAAACAAATTGCTGAGACCGAAACCGAAATTACCCGTCTGGAGGCACAACAAGCCGAGATAGAGGCACTTCTCAACCTGCCGGAAAACCAGACAGCCGAACTGTTTCAGAAATACGAGTCGGTGAAGCACCAGATAGAGCAGAAAATGTACGAGTGGGAACTACTGAACGAAGCATGAAAGCGCTGATTGATTATATTATCACATGGCTATGTTACGGCAACGAAGAGGCGGCTCATCGGGTTGCCTATTCGGCTGATACACAACAGTTGGATACATACGATGTCCTCATCATTCCCAACGGACACATGGGTAAGGACATCGTCCTTCCGGACATGCAGAAAGCCGTAGTCAATCAGGTCGCAAAAGGGAAATACGTCATCTATACCGACATCGTCTATGCCACGTTCTTCTTTGCTTCGCGAGCCGAGGAAATCATCCATAAAGACCGAGACGAACATGATCGTTTCTTGGCACGGCACTCCATCTTAGGCCGTGGCAACCGCTTGCTCATCCCCCTTTTGGATGAGTATGCCCGCGTACTGATGAAATGCCTGGAGTTGCCTCTGCTTTCCCCGGGATTCTCGCAGATTTATCTCACGCACGACATCGACGCCCTCACCCAATACCGTTCGCTACGCGGAACGCTTGGCGGACTCCGACGCGGCGAGTGGCGACAAGTAGTTCGGGCATGGAAAGACATTCATCACGATCCTCTTTATACCTTCCCGTGGCTCGTAGAGCAGGACAGTCAAGTAGCTGATGCGCAAGCCATCTATTTCATCAAGATGGCCTTTGGTCATGGCTACGACTACCCGCAATACCGTCTGCGTGGACGTGATTTTCAGCAACTGAATAAATGGCTTCTTTCCCAGGGTGCATTCACCGGCATTCACAACAGCTATTACGACCTGGCGCAACGCATCATCCCGGACCAGACGGCCGCACATCCCGTGGTGTTCCAGCGCTGCCACTACTTGCGATGCCCCATTCCTAAGATGCGCGCCCTCTGCGAGTTAGGTTACACCGACGATTTCACGATGGGCTTTGCAGACCGTGCCGGTTTTCGTCTGCAGACCACGCGTCCGATACGCTGGATTGACCCGGAGAGTTGGACGCTCACAGGCCTGATGCTCCACCCGCTTATGATCATGGATACGACGCTCAGCGAGGAGAAATATATGCACCTGACGGAAGATGAAGCCTACTTCCTATGCCAACAAATCATCGAAAAGGTGCGCATGCATCATGGCGAATTGAATTTGCTATGGCATAACAGCAACATCAACGCGCAAAGCTATCATAAATCGTTATACCCCAAGGTATTGGCCATGCTCAAATGAAAAACATTCTGGTAATATCCGATCCGCCGGCAGCCCCGGGCTATTTGCCGCGTCTGCGCTATCTGTGCGACTTTCTCGTACGGCAAGGATATGGTGTCACCCTACTGACCGAGCAATATGAGCCGCTGGAATATGCACACACCTACCCCATTCTGACCATTCCGATGTACTCGGGCAGCCTCATAGATTGGACCGTAAAAACTGCATGGACGTTGCTCACGGATTGGCATAACCGAGTGTTTGCGCAAAAGAGCCTGCGAGCAGCAGAAATCCGGCGGCAGACATTCGATGCCGTACTATGTACGGCTTTCAGCGATTTCCCCTTGGGAGCGGCTGCACGTATTGCTCACCGGCTCAACCTACCGCTGATTTGCGATATTCGCGACCTGGCTGAACAAGTCGATGGCTCCGATTATCAGTACCGGCACCAACAATGGTGGACCCGTCCTGTGCGTCAACTATACCGTACCATCCATATCCGCCGACGCAATCGCGTACTACGCATGGCACAAGCCATCACCACCGTCTCACCTTGGCATGCGGCATTTATACGCCAATACAATCCGAATGTGCAGGTTGTTTACAATGGCTATGACCCGCAGCAGTTTTATCCGAAGAAGCATCCATACGAACGGTTTACGATTCGGTACATCGGATCGCTACACGAGTGGCAAAAACCAGGTCTAGAGAAAGTTAAACAAGTCATTGCTGCGCTAGACATCCCCATCGAACTGGATATTCATACTCCGCAGCATCATCCGATCTCGCATACCGAACTGGGCGATGCGATTCGCGAAAGCAGCATGATGTTGGTACTCACATCTGAACATACGCACGGCATGCTCACGACCAAGTTCTATGAGGCACTTGGTTGCCAACGTCCAATCCTATGCGTACCATCCGACCGGGGAGACTTGGCCGAACTGATTCGATACACCAACGCCGGTATCGCCACGGATGATACGGAAGAGATCAAGCGGTTTATCCTAGAGAAATATCAGGAATGGACATCTTGCGGCTATACATCGCAAGCCGTTCGTCACGCGGAAGAATTTACGCGTGAAGCGCAATCTGCGCAATTTTTGGCCCTGCTATAACTGCAACAACACTTTACAAAATAAAAAAATATGCGCGCGCGCTTGCGTATATCGGAAAAAAGTTGTAACTTTGCACGCTTTTGCAAAACTAGCACACTAGAACAACTAGAAACACTAGAACACAAAAAATAAATTTATTAACAAACATGCAAACAATCAAACTGAAACGTGGTTTGGACATTCCGTTTGAGGGACAAGCGGCTGAGACGCTGGGTAGCGTACGGAGGCCGGAGGTCTTTCACGTAGTGCCCGACCAGTTCGCCGGCATCACTCCGAAACTGGATGTCAAGGTCGGCGACCGTGTGAAGACGGGTAGCCCGCTCTTCCACGACAAAGCGTTTGAGAGCTTGTTCTTTACCTCGCCGGTGAGCGGCGAAGTCAAAGAGATCGTACGTGGAGACCGTCGTAAGATCCTCTCCATTGATATCGCGGCAGATCCCGTGATTGCGTACGAGAAATTTGACACCGCAGGCGATGTGAAGGAGCTGCTGCTGAAAAGCGGCCTCTGGGCATTGATGAAGCAACGTCCGTACGATTGCATCGCGATGCCGAACAAGACTCCTCGCGCTATTTTTATTTCGAGTTTTGACAGTGCGCCTTGTGCCCCGAACTACGAGTTCGTGCTGAAGGGTCAGTTGCCCACTTTGCAGGCTGCCGTTACGGCTCTCGGCAAGTTGGCACCGGTATTCATCGGTATCAAAGGTGGCGCTAAAGCAACCGAGTTCCGTGAGTTGAAGGACTGCACCCTCTATGAGGTCTTTGGTCCGCACCCTGCGGGCAACGTAGGCGTACAGCTCAACAACCTCGCGCCGCTGGCTAAGGGTGAGACGGTCTTCACCGTCAACATCCAGGACCTCGCTATCATCGGCCGCCTCTTCCAGAAAGGTATCGTGGATTACCAGAAGAAAGTGGCGCTGACCGGTCCGTTGGCGTACGGCAAGCAGTATTACAACGTCCTGCCGGGAATGCCTGTGAGCACAATCCTCACGAGCAACATACACACCGAGTGCCCCTGCCGTTACGTCGCAGGCAACGTGCTCTCCGGACGCCAAATCAGCCTTGACGACATCATCTCTGTCTATGACAACCAGTTCACGGTGCTGGACGAAGGCTCCGAGAACCACGAGTTCATGGGATGGATGCTGCCGCGCTTCTCGTCGTTCCATTTCGGCAAGACCGACCCCGCTGCCATGCTCGACAACTGTTTCACCCGCTGGCTCTTCGGCAAGAAGCACTACCAGTGGGATGCCCGTCTCAAAGGCGGACGCCGTGCGATCATCGTCTCCGGCGAGTACGACAAGGTCTTCCCGATGGATATCTACCCAGAGTACCTCATCAAAGCCATGATTGCCGGCAACATCGACAAGATGGAAGCCCTGGGCGCATATGAGGTGGCTCCCGAAGATTTTGCGCTCTGCGAGTATGTCTGCACCTCCAAAATGCCGCTGCAGGCTATCGTTCGCGAAGCGTTGGACAATTTAAAAAAGGAGATTGAGTGATGGAATGGTTATATAGAAATTGGAAGAAGTTCGGCAAGAACTTCGAGGAAGGCGGCAAGCTGAACTGGCTCAGTTCGTTCTACGACGCTTTCGATACCTTCCTCTTCACGCCTCAGACTACCGCCAAGCGTCTTGGCACGCATATCCATGACGGTTCGGACTCCAAGCGTACGATGATTATTGTCGTGCTGGCTTTGGTTCCCGCGCTGCTCTTCGGTATGTTCAACGTAGGTTACCAGCACCTGCTGGCTACGGGCCAACTGGCAGCCGGCATGACCGCCGCTCTCTGGTGGAAAGCGTTCGGTTTCGGCTTCTTGGCTGTACTGCCGTATATCTTGGTAAGTTACATCGTCGGTCTGGGTATCGAGTTCACCGTAGCGCAGATCAAACACGAAGAGGTGGCCGAGGGTTTCCTCGTCACGGGATTCATCATTCCGCTGATTGTGCCGATTAACACGCCGCTGTGGCAGGTAGCGATTGCAACGGCTTTCGCGGTCATCTTCGCCAAAGAGGTGTTCGGCGGAACGGGTTATAACATCTTCAACGTAGCGCTTATCACGCGTGCGTTCCTCTTCTTTGCTTATCCGAGCCACATGACCGGTGACGAACCGTTCGTGCGCACCGGCGGCACATGGGGCTGGGACGGCGGTCACGCGCTCGTAGATGGTTTCTCCGGCGCAACGCCGCTCACGCAGATGAGTACAGGCTCTGCCGTAGAACTGGGTTTCTGGGACCTCTTCAACGGTCTTATCCCGGGTTCGGTGGGCGAGACCTGCTGCTGGGCTATCCTGCTCGGCGCATGTCTGCTGCTCTGCACCGGCGTAGCAAGCTGGAAGACGATGCTGTCTGTCTTTGTTGGTGGCGGTCTGACCGCTTGGCTCTTTAACATGTTCGGCTCCGAGGCTAACCTCGCAGCGCAGTACCCGTGGTACATGCACCTCGTTTCCGGCGGTTTCGCTTTCGGTGCTGTCTTCATGGCTACCGATCCTGTGACCTCCGCCCGTACCGAGTGCGGTAAGTATATCTACGGTTTCCTCATCGGTCTGGTAGCAGTGCTCGTGCGCGTCCTCAACCCGGGTTATCCAGAGGGAATGATGCTCGCTATCCTGCTCATGAACGCCTTTGCACCGCTCATCGACTGGTGTGTTGTTCAAGCAAATATTAACCGTCGCGCTAAACGCGTTGCTAAATAAGGAGGGCTACTATGAAACTGAATACGAACAGTAATCTTTATACCTTCATCTATTCAGCGGTGATGGTAATCATCGTAGCTGTGCTCTTGGCGGTTGTCAGCCAGGCACTCGCTCCGAAGCAGCAGGCGAACATCCTGCTCGACAAGCAGAAACAGATCCTCGGTGCGCTCAAGGTGGACTACTCCGCCGGCAACCCCGCAGAGATTTACATGGTGCTTGTCAACGACACGCTGACCTACGGCGACAAGGAAGTCTATGTAGCGAACCTCAACGGCGAAACCAAATACATTCTGCCGCTCAGCGGTAAGGGTCTTTGGGGCGGCATCGGCGGTTACCTCGCACTCGATGCGGACAAGAACACCATCTATGGTGTCAACTTCAACCATGAGTCCGAGACTCCGGGTCTGGGTGCCAAGATTGTTGAACTGCCGTTCCGTGAGCAGTTTGAGGGCAAGCACATCCGCAACGCCGCAGGCGAAGTGGTGTCTGTAGCAGTCCTCAAATCCGGCAAGCATGCCGACGGACAGGAGCAGGTAGATGCCATCTCCGGCGCTACCATCACCTCCTCCGGCGTCAGCACCATGTTGGAAGTCAACCTCGCAGAGTATGCAGAGTTTTTGAAAGTAGAATCTAATGAAGGAAAGGAGGAAGACCATGTTGAGTCAGAAAACTAAGGACACATTGCTTGGTCCTCTTAACGCCAATAACCCTGTCGTAGTGCAGATTCTGGGTATCTGTTCGGCGCTTGCCGTAACGGTCCAACTGAAGCCTGCCCTCGTCATGGGTATTGCTGTGACGATCATCGTTGCTATGTCGAACGTCATCGTGTCGCTTCTGCGTAACACCATCCCGATGCGTGTGCGTATCATCGTGCAGCTCGTGGTTGTCGCTGCGCTGGTAACGCTCGTCAGCGAGGTGCTCAAAGCGTTCGCTTACGACGTGGCGATGCAGCTATCCGTCTATCTCGGTTTGATCATCACCAACTGTATCCTCATGGGTCGCCTCGAGGCGTTCGCCATGACCAATAACGCGTGGGATTCGCTCCTCGACGGTCTGGGCAACGGTCTGGGCTATGCCATCATTCTGGTCATCGTAGCTTTCGTGCGCGAGTTGTTCGGTTCGGGACAACTGCTGGGCTTCCAGATCATCCCGCAATCGTTCTACGACGCCGGCTACGAAAACTGCGGTATGATGCTCATGCCTGCCATGGCCCTCATCCTCGTCGGCTGTGTCATCTGGGTACATCGTTCAATTAATGATAAGGAGGCTAAGTAATGGAACACGCTTTAAGTTTATTTGTCCGCTCGATTTTTGCGGATAACATGATCTTCGCGTACTTCTTGGGAATGTGCTCTTATCTCGCCGTTTCAAAGAACGTGAAGACCTCAGCCGGTCTGGGTGTAGCCGTTACTTTCGTGCTCGTCGTTACCCTGCCGGTTAACTACCTCTTGCAGACGCTCGTGCTTGAGCCGCTGCATCTGGAGTACCTCAGTTTCATCCTCTTCATCGCCGTCATTGCCGCTATCGTGCAACTGGTGGAGATGGTTGTGGAGAAATACAGCCCGTCGCTCTATGCGAGTCTGGGTATCTTCTTACCGCTGATTGCGGTGAACTGCGCTATCATGGGTGGTTCGCTCTTCATGCAGCAGCGTATCGGCCTGCCCGCAGTGGATGCCAAGGCCATCACCAGCCTGCTCGACGCGTTCATGTACGCGCTCGGTTCGGGTCTGGGATGGTTCTTAGCCATCGTCTGCCTCGCAGGTATTCGTGAGAAAATGGAGTATAACGACGTACCGAAGCCGCTGCAGGGCCTTGGAATCACATTCATCACCGTGGGCCTCATGGCGATGGCGTTCATGTGCTTCAGCGGACTGGAAATCTAATAGGAGGACAACACTATGAATATGACTGCAATTTTATATGCTGTAGGAGTGTTCCTCATTGTGATCCTCCTGCTCGTGGCTATCCTCTTGGTGGCTAAGAAATACTTGGTGTCTTCGGGTAATGTAAAAGTTACAATTAACGGAGATAAAGTGTACGATGTTGCCGCGGGGGGGAGCCTCCTCAACCAACTCGGCGAAGCCGGCGTTCACCTGCCTTCTGCCTGCGGCGGTAAGGGTTCTTGCGGACAGTGCAAGTGCCAGGTACTCTCCGGTGGCGGCGAGATTCTGCCTACCGAGACCGTCCATTTCTCCCGCAAACAGCAGAAAGAAGGCTGGCGTCTGGGTTGCCAGGTCAAAGTCAAAGAAGACATCACCATGAAGGTCGATGAGGCTGTTCTGGGCGTCAAAGAATGGGAATGCGAAGTCATCTCCAACAAGAACGTCGCTACCTTCATCAAGGAGTTCAAGGTACAACTGCCCCCGGGCGAGCACATGCACTTCGAGCCGGGTTCGTACGCACAGATCATCATCCCCGAGTACGACATCGACTACGACCGCGACATGGATAAGTCCCTCATTGGCGACCTCTACCTGCCCGCTTGGCAGAAGTTCGGGCTCTTCAAACTCAAACAGAAGAACACCCAGGCTACGGTACGTGCGTATTCGATGGCTAACTACCCCGACGAGGGCGACATCATCACCCTCACCGTCCGTATCGCTACTCCGCCTTTCAAACCGAAAGAGCAGTGCCCCAACGGACCGGAGTTCATGGATGTGCCCTGCGGTATCGCTTCCACGTATATCTTCTCGCTCAAACCGGGCGATAAGGTACGCATGAGCGGTCCTTACGGTGAGTTCCGCCCTGTCTATGACAGTAAGAAGGAGATGATCTGGGTTGGTGGTGGAGCCGGTATGGCGCCGCTGCGTGCACAGATCATGCACATGCTCAAGACCCGCAACTGCCGTGACCGTGAGATGCACTATTTCTACGGCGCACGTGCGATCGACGAAGTCTTCTTCCTCGACGATTTCCTCGCGCTGGAGAAGGAGTTCCCGAACTTCCATTTCCACCTCGCGCTGGATCGTCCGGACCCGAAGGCGGACCAACTGGGTATCAAGTATACCGCAGGCTTCATCGCTCCTGTTATGGGCGACACCTACCTCAAGCAGCATGACGCTCCCGAGGATGTCGAGTACTACCTCTGCGGACCTCCTATGATGGCCAAGACCGTCCTTGACCTCCTCCACTCGCTGGGCGTAGACGATGCCGATATCCGCTTCGACAACTTCGGCGGATAAGGACGCATGAGGCTCATGTGACATTACACAAACGGGGCTTTAGCCCTTATATGACAACACTCGGTTTATCTGGTGCTTGCACATGGATAGACCGAGTGTTTGTTGTATGGACACCGTATGGTGGTTTGTGTTATGCCACAATCGTCTCATGCGCAAAAGTGAGTGGATCGAACTTCGGGGGAATTACGGAGGTCTAATCGACATAGCCATGCTATGGAGAATTGTCTTCGTAAGGCGGCGTCCGAACTTTGGAGGTTAACTAGTTCCCTAGTTCTACCTAGTTCTACCTAGGACGACCTAGGACGACCTATTTATAATTAAAGAACGCGCGCGCACACGTGCGTTCTTTATATTTTATACATCGTTCATTGTCCGGCATGCTATGCCGGCTTCTTTTCTCCCTTCCACCTGTTTTCCACCTGCTCCCAATATATGCTGAATATATGCTCAATATATGCCGAATATATGCTTCATCAGACATCACCACTACGGCTCTACGCTCTCGCCTTTTTTGAGCATCACGCTCACCTCATGCCGCACATAATCGCACAACCGCCCTTGAATCGGCTTCCCGTACTTCCGTGCTTTCCGCATAGCCTCGTCATACTTTGCCTGCCATGCCGCCCTGCGCTCCGAATCATGGAGAATCTCCTTGCATGTCGCAATCAGCACGCCAAACTCCTTCACATGCGGCAGACTTGCTTTCATTTTCTTGGTTTTCTTGCTCAACTCCGGCTTCTGGCACACAGCCGCCCATTCTCCGTTTCCGGGGATATGCCTTGCATAGTGCCTACTGTCCACACTTCCCTGCAAATCATCCACTATACTTGTCCACTTCGCCTTCATAATTTCGCAATTCTTTATATCTTCTTTTCAAAATTCTGTGCAAATATACAACAAAAAATTCATATTTCCAAATTTCTGCCCTCCATTTTGTTAATAAAATGATATTTCTTCCCATTTTTCTTGCATATATCAGAAAAAAGCAGTAACTTTGCAACGAATTTGCAAAGACATGAACGAAGAGCAATTCATAGAAGCAATTAATCGAAGTATGCGGGAAACCGAAATTCGATTGAGGGCGATGGGACGAAAACCATATTACGTAACGCGAGAAGAGGCAGAAAAACAAGTCGCTATGCTTCTAAAAGCAAAGGAAGAGTTCTTTGTAGAGCAAAAATAATCGGGGTATTAGCTCATCTGGCTAGAGCGCAACACTGGCAGTGTTGAGGTGAGCGGTTCGAGTCCGCTATACTCCACTAAATAATCTATCGGTCAAACTTGACCGATTAACTATAGCGCAAAGCGTTGCGCAGACATATTAACAAGCATTACTATTATTCACATTCAAAGAAAAAGTCCGGAAAACTAATTCTTATTGAATTGGGTAAATGCATTTCACGGAAAACCTAATAAGGTATTCCTTGCTACACACAAAGTAATGTTCACACGTTTTGGTGTGGGCTTATCTCGTGTGTAGGCGGGTTTATCTTTCCGGACTTCCCGTGAATGTGAGAGAATGGCTCACGCCTTTTTCTTACCCATTTGCGATTGATAGTAAGCACAAAAACAATTACTATCAATTATGAAGAATAAAGATCTTATCTTTCGTTGGTTAAGTCTCGTGTGCTTGACAATTATCCCTGTATATCCCAATGTGGTTTATGCACTCATAAACAACTCTGGTTTCAGTTATATGCTAACCGGCTTGATTTTCTCCTTGCCTGTAATAGCGCTTCTATCGCTTTGTCGGCACAAATGGCTCTATTGTATCCTAACATCTATCCTTACCATCCTCGCACTTACAGATCTGACTATGGTCGATATATACAAAGACTACCTGCTTCCTGGAGGAATCATATCTACCATCAAAACGAATCCGCAAGAAGCCTCTGAGTTCTACAATACCAACCTTCGTGAGGTATTCCATTGGATACCATTATTGCTCATTTGCATCGCGAGTTGCATTTTGTACAAACCTTCGCAAAACTGCAAAATATCTGCATACATAGTAATCGCCACACTTCTTGTTGCACCGATATTTGTGACATATAAATTAGTCGGCTTCTACAAAGGACAAACAACGCTCCGTTATTATGTGGACAACCGAATTTGGAATCGTCCTCCGTATAACGTGCCTTTCCAATGTCTCAACGCCCACAAGAATTTACAACGTAAGAAACAATGGGAGAATATGAAAAATATCAATATGGGTGCTCATCGTACCATTGTTCCTGCCGAACAAAAAGAGATATACATCTTTGCTATCGGTGAATCATTGCGTTATGACAATGTGTCGCTTAACGGTAAATACCGTCGTTCAACCACTCCGCGCTTAGAAGCAAAAGAAAATAACATTATGATTTTTGATGACTACTTCTCACAAGCATGCCTTACGATGTATTCCGTGCCGCAATTAGTAACTCGCGCGACTCCCGACAATTATGAACTCAACTATGCTGAACGCTCTATTATTGAGCCCTTTAGAGAGTGCGGTTTCAAAGTCTTTACTATTGTCAGCAATACCAATCTGCTCTCCTACGAGACCTACCTTTCGGATGGTGTTGATTCGCTTATCATCGTGCCGAACATAGTTAAAGACGGAGAAATCTTATCGGGTGATAAGACGATGATCCATATAGTAGATTCATTAGCACAACAACATGACAAGTTATTTATTATGATGCAATTTATGGGCAATCATAGTTTCTTTACGAACTATGAAAAAGAGTTTGAACTTTACAACCCGAATTCCAATAATTGCGAATCTGAGTTAGTTCGCGATAGTACCATGCTCATCAACGCGTACGACAATAGTATTCTCTATACCGACTACATTCTCTCGTCTATAATAGACAAGATCAACAGACCAAATACCGTTTCTGCATTTATGTTTGTTTCCGATCATGGAGAAGCAATAGGCCACGGAGGCGCAGGACACGGAGGTAATTGCACTCCTGTAATACAAGAATATCACGTACCATTTATCTTTTGGTGGTCAGATTCCTACAACTCACTATATGCCGATAAAGTTAACAACGCTCTCTCACGCAAGCAAGCGAAACTTAATGGAGATAATATCTACTATACTTTATGTGACTTAGCAGACATCCAATTATCAGAGCAATACAACAATCCCGCTTGGAGCGTTCTCTCACCTTCATTCTGTGAGCACGAACGTCTCATCCTCGTCCCTGATGGCGTCACATGTATTCAGCCAGATAGATAAAACCTTCGTTCGTTAGCCCCGAATCTTATTCGGGCTAAATCGTTGTTAATTATCCGGAATGTCATTCCGGTCGTCTCATTTGGCGGCATTCTTGCCGCCATTAGCAGCAGTGTGTTTCTTTCTATCGAACTCCTCTATTTTTTCCTATTACACAAGAAAAATCTTCTGATTTTTCAAATATAAAGTAAAACATTTGCACACGTCAATTATTTTTTGTAACTTTGCGAGCAAAATTGAATGAAATATGGATACGTATCGATTCAGGAAACAGATTCACCGATTGCCAGGGAAGGTGATACACGCCATCCCACTGCCGGAACCGGAAGTGACAGCAGGTCAAGGCGCGCGTCGTGAGATCGGCGCAATGTGCAAGAAGGCAGGTTACAAGCAAGTGCTGGTAGTAACCGACGAGACCTTGCACCGCCTGGGCTATGACGAGGCCATACTGGCGTCGTTGCAGGAGGCAGGTGTCAGCGCTTCGCTCTTCTGCGACATCCACTCCGAACCGACCATCGCCATCATTGATGCTGGCCGCAGGCAGGCACTGGAGACGCAGGCCGAAGCTATCATAGCGCTGGGTGGCGGATCCGTCATGGACAGCTGCAAGATGATTGCAGCGGGTTGCAAGATGCCGCACGTGCCGGTGAAAGCACTGCTGCTCAAGTTCTTGCCTGTTCCCGGAGAGACGCTGCCGCTCATCATGGTACCCTCTACCGCCGGAACAGGTGCTGAACTGACGGTAGGAGCTGTGGTAACGAACGACCACGGCGCCAAAGGATCGACCGTCCTGATTGGTCTAAACGTGACGCACGTGGTGCATGATAGCGAACTCACCATCCACGCACCGAAAGCCGTTACCGCCGCATGCGGTATCGATGCCCTGAGTCATTGTATCGAAGGGGCGGTGAGTGATACGGAGGTTGATGAAGAAGATATGCGCATGTCCATGGAAGGCGTGAAGTTGATTCTGGAGAATCTGCCGTTATTAACGAGTGAAGGAGTGAAAGAATTAACGAGTGAAGGAGCAGAGCAAGCCCGGTTGAATATGGCGAAGGCAGCGATGTACGGTGGTAACGCCATCAACACGCAGTTGGCGGGATATGTACACGCATTCGCACACAGTATAGGGGCTATGTACCATCTCTCGCACGGGCAAGCTATCTCGCTGATGCTGTTGCCCGTACTGGAATTCCAAAAAGAAGCCTGCTTGCACCACTACGCAGAATTGGCGCGCTATTGTGGACTGGTCGAAAAACCATTGTCGGTGAATGACGTGCAGGCCGCCGAACTCTTTCTGCAAGCGATACGCGACCTCATCGCCGCATGCGGCATGGACCAAATCGAGTCGCCGGTGCGCGCGTGCGACCACGAGCAACTGATCCCGATGATTGCTGCCGATTCTATCAATTACTCGGCACCGGTGACACTCAGTAACGCCGATATCAAGGATATCCTGGTAAGGGTTACGGGTTACGGGTTACCGGTTACGGGATATTCAGAAGAATCGATACGCGAGATCGTGGCTGCACAACGCCGTTTCTTCCGCACAGGCGAGACGCTACCGATCAAATGGCGCATCAAGCAACTCCGACGCCTCAAAGAAGCCGTACTGGCACATCAGGACGAACTGATCGGAGCATTGCGCGAGGACTTGGGCAGAAGTGAGATGGAGGCATATCTATGCGATATAGGACCTATCATCACCGAGGTGAACGAGATGATAGCGGGCCTGCGTCGATGGAGCCGACCGGAGATTCACTTCAGCGGCCTCATGTGCTGGCCAAGCATCATCACCCGGGTCTATAAGATGCCCTACGGCGTGTCGCTCGTCATCAGTCCGTTCAACTTCCCTATCCTGCTGACGATAGGCGTGGTAGCCGCAGCTATGTGCGGCGGTAACACCGTGGTCATCAAGTCAAGTTCGAAGTCGGCTGCCAGCACAGCGGCATTGAAACGCTTCTTTGCCGAAGTATTCCCGCCGGAGTACATCACGCTCATCGACGGCGGACACGACGTGGCCGATATGTGTCTGGCGCAACGCTTCGACAAGATCTTCTATACCGGCAGTCCGTCGGTAGGCAAGCACGTACTGGCCGAAGCGGCCAAAAACCTGACGCCGGTAGCCCTTGAACTGGGCGGCGAGACCGGTAACTGGTGCGTCATCCGCAAAGATGCCGACCTCAAGGACGCAGCTCGCAAGATAGCCTTCTTCAAGTTGCTCAATGCCGGACAGATATGCATCAATATCAATCAGATAGCGGTTGCCGAAGAAGTAGCCGACGAGTTCCTGAAAGAACTGAAAGCAGCCTTCATAGCCCAGATAGGCGAACATGCGGAACGTAATCCCGAGTACCCGAAACTGATTACAGACACGGCGTACGATAAGTGCGCTAAGTTGGCGGACGAGTACCGCGAGCGTATTGTGTTCGGCGGAACAGGCGACAAATCCGCACGCAAATACGCCCCGACAATCATCTATCCGGTGGATAGCAACGAACACATCGTGCAACACGAACTCTTCTGTCCGCTGTTGCCAATCGTACCCTATAAAGATGCTGAAGTGGATAGCCTCATGGACGTGATAGCCGACCGCGAACATCCCTTAGCGATGTACCTCTTCACGCGCGATATGCGCTGGGCGAATCGCGTGATGCAAACCCAGCAGTTTGGCGGCGGTTGCATCAACGAAGTGTGTGTACATATGATGGTGAAGGGTGTTCCATTCAACGGTACCGGTCATTCGGGCATGGGCGCGTACCACGGCGAATGGGGTTTCCGTGAGTTCACGCACCCGCAGACCGTACTAAAAGGAAGTTCGCGCTTCAATCTCTCGTTGCGCGAACATCCTTATACCGGTAAAGCCGGTGAAACGAAAATGCGTCTGTTACGTCTGTTTGAACGCTAATCAAGCAGCCATGCTTTTGATATAAGCGAGGATGAGGTCAACGGCCGCGTCCTCGTTTATTTCGTCCATGTTGATGACGAGTTGGTAGTTACGGGTGTCGTAACGGGACGTGCCGGTGAACTCCTGCACGTAGTTCTCACGCATTTTATCGACCTTTTCGATGGTGAGACGCGCTTCCTCTTTGCTCATGTTCTGCTCACGCGCCACACGCGCCATGCGGCACGGCATCGAAGACTGAATGAAGATACTCAGATGGTTCGGGTGCTCACGGAAGACATAGCACGCCGTACGGCCGGCAATGACGCAGGATTGATCCTTTGCAAGTGCCTTGAGCACTTGGGTCTCTGCACGGAACACGTCCTCGGTCTCGATGTTCGTTTGGTTGAGCTCGTACTCGGACTCGGAGAAGGTCATCTTGCGCTTGAACTGCTCCCACCAACTCCTCTCCTGACCTTTGAGCTGCTCGATTTGCTCTACGGACAGGTTATAGCGCTCCTGCAGCGCGTTGATGACCGACTTGTCGAAGTACTCGACATTCAATTTCTCGGCAAGCTTACGACCGACCGTGCGGCCGCCGCTACCTAATTCACGATTGATCGTGATGATAAATTTATTATTCGGATTCATTATTTAGAAGATTAACAAGGTTAAAAGATAAGCAATAATAGTTGATACGGTCACGCAGATGAGACCCGGCATCATGAACGAGTGGTTCAAGAGGTACTTACCGATGACGGTCGTACCCGAGCGGTCGAAGTTAACGGTCGCAATATCCGACGGATAATTCGGAATGAAGAAATAACCGTATACCGACGGCAGTACGCCCAGCAATACGACGCCCGGGATTCCGAGGCTGTACGCAAGCGGGAGCATGGCTACGACTACGGCTCCTTGCGAGTTGATCAGCACCGACACAGCAAAGAATACCAAGGCGATTGTCCACGGATAGTCCTTAACGATACCTTCCAGCATCGACTGGATCTCCGGCATGTAATGACCGAAATAGGTGTCAGCCATCCACGCAATACCATAGATTGCTACAACCGCCACCATACCCGATTGCCATACCGGACCGGCTACGGCTTTCTTCGGACTTGCCTTGCAGAAGATGATCATCAGCGCTGCCGCCGTGATCATAATGATTTGGATGACTTGATTCATCTTCAATCCCTCAAGGTAGGTCATTTTCGGCAAGAATATAGCGAATAGCACGACCATCACCAGTGCACCGAGGAAGATGAAGACGCTGTTCTTGGCGGATTGCGGGATCTCACGATCGAGGGTCGTGGCGGTATTACCATATATATATGCGCGTTGCTCGGGATCAGCGATCTTAGCCTGGAAGACCGGATCTTTATCGAGGTCCAGACCGCGTTTGTAGGATGCTGCTGCCGCGGCCATCAGTCCGCACAAGCAGGCCGGGATGGTGATCATCAGCACTTGCGGGATGGTGATATCAAAGCCGTTGGCATTCGATATGCTCACGAACGCTACCACCGCAGCTGCAATCGGCGAACAGGTGATACCCACCTGCGAAGCGATAGAGGCTACGCCGCACGGACGCTCGGGACGGATACCTTTCTTCAGCGCGATGTCACAGATGATCGGCATCAGCGTATAGACCACGTGACCTGTGCCTACGAGGACGGTCAGGAAGAAAGTGGTCAGCGGGGCGAGGAACGTGATGCTGTTCGGGTGCTTACGAAGCATTTTCTCCGCCAACTGGATGAGCCAATCCATACCGCCGGAAGCCTGCATGATACCCGCACAAGTCACAGCCGCGATGATGATGTAGATGACGTCTGTCGGAGGAGTTCCGGGTTTCATTCCGAAGCAGAAAACGAGGATCGCCAGACCGATACCGGAGATCGCGCCAAGCGCCAAGCTACCATACCGCGAACCGACCCACAAGGCTCCCAACACAATGAGGAGCTGAAGAATCATGATCCAACTCATAGTATTAAATTTTGTTTTTCGCTGCAAAGGTACAACATTTTTTTGAAATACGCAAAAAAAATTTGTGTATGTGCAAAAAAAGCAGTAATTTTGCGTTCGCAATGAGTAACGAAGAAAAAGCGAACACATTAACCCACCTATTCCCTGCCCTTGCGACACTTGCTATCGCGTGGCCGCTGATACGCATGGCTACAGACGTGAAGAGCATCGTCGGCACAAGCCTGTTTGTGGTAGGTATGGTGCTGATGTTCACCTCCTCTACCCTCTACCACGCGGTGACGGATCCCACGCACAAAGCGCGGCTACGGGTCTTTGACCATATATCGATCTACGTCATGATAGCGGGTTCCTACTCGCTGATCTGTCTGTCGGTAGTAGGCGGATGGATGGGTATCTCCCTGTTTATTTTTCTCTGGGCATGCGTACTCGCGGGCGCGATTGGTAAGTTCATTGCCCTGGGTAAACACCCGCGTCTGTCCTTGGCCCTCTACCTGGCTATGGGCTGGGTAGCCTTGCTGATACTCTACCCGATGTGGACGAATATGCCGCATGCAGCGTTTGCATGGGTATTCGCAGAGGGAGCGTTCTACACCATCGGTTCGTATTTCTTTTACCATGACGAGGAGCACGCGTATTACCACGCCATCTGGCATGTGTTTATCACGCTCGGCGCCATCAGTCACACCATAGCCACCTGGATGATTCTCTCATGATCAGTATTATTGTTCCCATATACAATGCAGCCGACTATCTGGAGCAGTGCATCCGGAGTTTGGTACAGCAGACCGAAAGCGATCTGCAGATCATCTTGGTAGATGACGGCAGTACCGACCGCAGCCGGCCTATCTTGGAAACGTTTGCCAAGCAGGACGAGCGTATCATCTTGCTACAACAGCCGCATGCCGGTCAATCGGCGGCGCGCAACCGCGGCCTACAGCATGCTACAGGCGAGTACATCGCCTTTGTAGATGCCGATGACAGCCTGGAGCCGGACTGGTGCGCCCGGCATCTACAGGCGATAGCTGACGTAGATTATGTGCAAAGCGGCTACCAGAGAAT
The DNA here is from genome assembly GCA_017509715.1 of Paludibacteraceae bacterium. Taxonomy (GTDB): domain Bacteria; phylum Bacteroidota; class Bacteroidia; order Bacteroidales; family Paludibacteraceae; genus Colicola. The sequence goes on from JAFWOU010000014.1 coordinate 55,607, forward strand.
TCAGAATTCAGAATTCAGCTCTCAGAAAACACCTCTCCATCGTCTCCAGTTCACCTCGCCCTGTATGCGTCTGTATCGGCGCGAAGCCATCGCCGCCATGCAGTTTACCGAGGGCATGATCTACGAGGATGTGGTATGGTCGGTGGATCTATGGCTGCGCGACCTGCGCTATCGTCGCATCCCCTATGCCGGCTACCGCTACACACTCAATCCCCGTAGCACGACCTCCCAGCGTCATCCGGAAGCGGAGCAACGGGTATTTGCGGAACTCAAGAAGCGGATGGCGCAAGCCAATCGCAAAGGCAAAATAATATTGATATACACCATTATACGACTAAAACTCCATTTTATAAAACAATGAAAAAATCGCTTCTCATCCTGGCAGCTACGCTGCTTCTTTCACCTTTCACCTTTCACCTCTCACCCTTAGGTGCAGCCGTTTATTATGCCTCGCCGAATGGCCTCGGGGACGGCAGTTCCTATTTCTCGCCGACCACTTTCGCTACGGGTGTCAGCATGCTTCATAACCCGGGCGATACGTTGTATCTACTGGGCGGAACGTACGAGTTTACGGATAAGTTCAGCATCAACAAACAGGGTTCGGCAAAAAAGCGTATCGTCATCGCCGGTGTTCCGGGTGAGACGCCGATACTCGATTTTCATAAAGTGGCCTACGGCACCCGTGGCATCACCATCCATGCCGATGCCTTGTACATCCATCTGCGCGACCTCACCATCGCCTGGTCGGGCAAGAATAACCTGTACTGCGAGGGCTCGTACTGCCTCTTCGAGCGACTGGACATATACGGCTCGGCCGATACAGGTTGCCAGATGAAAAAAGGCGGCAACAACATCATCCTCAACGTAGACAGCCACGACAATTTCGACTACAAGACCATGTCCGGCAATACCGCCAACTTCGGCGGCAATGCCGATGGCTTTGCTGATAAGCAGTTTACCGGTGCAGGCAACCACTATATCGGATGCCGTGCCTGGAACAACTCCGACGACGGATGGGACTTCTTCCAGCGCGTCAGCACGTCGAAGACCATCATCGAGGATTGTATCTGCTTTATGAACGGTTGCCCGTACTACGACATGAGCCATAACCCGCGTGCGCTGGGCGTTGATAAGTCGTGGTTCGACAGCAAGGTGGGCACCCAGATGACCGACCGCTACGGCCAGACCATCACCATCTCGCTCAATCGCTATCCCTGCCAGGGCAACGGCAACGGTTTTAAGATGGGCGGTCAATATACGGATCATAAGATCCTCATCCATCACTGCCTGGCAGTTGGCAATTATGCACGCGGCTTCGACCAGAACAACAACGGTGGCACCATGTGGGTCTATAACTGCTCAGCCTACCAGAACGCGTATAACTACGGCTTTACCACCGCCTACGGCACCAATACTATCCAGAACTGCATCAGCCTGGCCGGTCAGAATGCTGATGCCTACAAGTCGCAAAATGTCGTCACGATCGACCATAACTCCTGGAACAACGGCTTTAGCGTCTCTTCTAACGACTTCCAGTCGCTCGATACCACGCTCATTCTGGCGCCGCGCCAGGAGAACGGCGACCTGCCGGACGTTAGTTTTATGCGCCTCAAGGCAAATTCCGCACTGATTGATGCCGGCATCGATGTCGATCTGTGGTACAACGGCTCAGCACCCGATCTGGGTTGCTACGAAGCGCCCGGCGAAGAACATCGTCCGGATACCGTGCCGGAAGATACCGTTCCCAGCGTACAACCTGAAGGCACACATGCCGTAGCCTTTGTTACTATTCCCGGCTGCGCGGAAGATAAGCCGCTGCTGAAATACCTGCGTCAGAACGACTCGCTCTGGATTGTAGAGACCGAGGCCATGGACCAGACGGTGGATTATAGTCCGTACGAGGTCATCGTGCTGGGTATGAAGCCGGCTTCGTCGGCCGCAGGATTCGGTCCGCTGAAGGGCTACGACAAACCCATGGTGCTGCTCAAGCCCTGGCTGCTCAAGCAGGGCATATGGTCGTGGGGCACGGCTATTAATACCCAGGACCTAAGTATCGCCGTGAGCGATCCAACCCACCCGCTCTTTGAAGGACTGGAGATCACCGACGGTCAGTTACCCCTCTTCTCGCAATGCAACACCAATGCCGTCACAGCCATCTCGGAATGGACGAATACCGCGGGTGTAGAGACCTTAGCAACGCCCGTAAGCAACACTGCGGCCAACTCGGTCGCTATCCTGCCGGCCGGAACGGACTGCAACGGTACCGTACTGCCCCAACGCATGATCATGATCGGCGTGTCGGAGTACTCCACGGCATATCTCACCGAGCAGGGCAAGCAGTTGATAGAGAATGCTATCCTGCTGCAACTGGGCGTTCAGATGCCTACCGAGGCTATCAGCCAACAGGCAGAAGAAACAACCGCTCCACAGAAAATACTGCAGAACGGTCGGATCATGATCCTGCGCAACGGCAAGATATACAGCATCAGCGGACAGACCACATCAGGCGTAGGAATGTAAACCTCCCAGCAGGTACGACACCCCGAAATAGGTGAACAGCACCAGCGCGAAATCTACCACACAGCAAACGTGGTAGATGATTCTCCATTTCGCCTTTTGACTTTCGCCTTTCGCCTTTATTAACCAGGGGAAGTGGAGCAGCAGGGCATACACCAGCATGGTGATCAGTGCCCAGGTCTCCTTGGGATCCCATCCCCAATACCTACCCCATGACATGTTGGCCCATACCGCGCCGATAAAGATACCTGCCGTCAGGCAGAACAAGGCCGGATACAGCAGCAACTGAGATAGATGCATCAGTTGTTCGCGTTTCTGCGCCCAACAGAGTCCCAGAATGCCATTCACCATGATGACCGCAAACAGCGTGTAGGCCAACATAATAACCGACACATGAATACCCAGCAGCGGCGTCTGCAATACGGGCTGTAGGGGCGGTTTAGGCGTCACGACCTTGGTCATCACGATCGCCAGCACCACGGCCGCAATGCCGAGTCCCACCATCAGCCAGGAATGTTGTTTCTTCACCAGCGAGCGGAAATAGGTCTGTTTCTGGAAGAAGAACGCGATCATAGCCACGAGCAGCAAGGCGTAACCGGTATAGGTGATGCCAATGCCCCACGGGTCGTAGTTGTAGGTGAGCACAACACCCTGCTGGTCGCTATCGTAGTCCGACTGACAGAAACGATAATTACAGAACTTCAGGGGCTTGTTCATACGCAGTTTGCCTTCTTCGACGGTGAGGGGCTTGCGGCTACGGTCCAGCAGACGCAGTTCGGTGATATAATCCACGGGATTGCCATCCTTATCCTGTACCACCTGGAAATCCCATAGGAAAAGGCTAATGGGCGAATGGTGGACGTTAAGTGTTTGCGCCTGATCGGCACGCAGATGTATTTCACCCTGTACGCCGAAGAAATGGGTCACACAAGCCCCCACGACAATCGTCGCGAGGGCAATGTGTAACAGACCGGTAAAGAGGTGTTTCTTTACTCGAAAGGGGCGTATCCAATCCATATTAAATAGCGTTGATAAATGCCACAACGGCATCACGCTCTTCTTTGTTCAGGTTGTAGAACTGCTGGGTAGGCCAGTAGGCATCCGATTGCGAGCTATAGCCATGCCACATGATAGCCTCTATCACGTTGCGCGCACGGGTGTCGTGCATACGTGCCTCGTACTGATCACCGGTGGCTTTCTTGTGCAGACCTCTACCCCACAGCGGTGTGGTGCGGCACCAACCGGTACGGATATCGTTCTCCATGCAGAGTTTGTGCTGTACCATATCGGTATACGGCCAGATCTTCTGGTTCGGGTAACGCGGCATCTTGGCGGTGGTCTGGAAATGGTTCGGGTCGCGCACCTCGTCGCTACCGGTCGTCCATGTCGGACGATGGCAGTAGTCGCAACCGATCTGCGAGAACAGTTCCTTTCCCTTCAGCACCTGCGGGTCCTTCACGTTACGGGCTGCAGGCACGGCCAGGCCGCGGTGCCAGATCATCACTTGCGTAAACTCATCATCGCTCATCTCAACCGGCAGTTCCTTGCTCGTCAGGTAGTTATATATCTCCTGCTCCGTACCGAATGCCTCTTGCACCTCCGGATCCTTGCTGGCATACTCGGCGTAGATGGTACCGTTCAGGTCCAGGTAGTGGTACTTACGATCGCTACGCGTCACGTTCGTGATGTTCCAGATAGCATTGGCTCCTGCAGCGTCCATGATCGGACCGCGTGTGAGGGCGTACGTAAAGCGTTTCGGTCCCCACTGCGGGTCGTTCTTATAGTAACCGCTGGTCTGGAAACCGCCGTTCCAGAAAGCAGGGTTCAGACCGTTCTTCAGTTTGCCGTCAGCCGCCTCCTTAGCGTACTGATCGATGATGTCCTGATCGGGAATAGCATCCAGCAGACCCGAGCCATATACACCGATCGTGTTCTCCAGCTTCACCTCATAGCCTTCCGACTCCAACAGACCGTCCGGGTCACGATAGCCCTGGTTATAGACATACACCGCCGTATTGGGCATATGTACCTCCGGGTAACGCAGTTCGTAGGTCTCGCCATCGGGGAACTTATTGCCGTGCTCATCCTGCGCGGTCTTCCACTCTACGGTGATCTGATCGGGATCCAGCGGTGCCTTGAACGGCGCAGCGCCGAACAACTGCGGCATACCGGCCAACCAGGGCACATAGGCCTGGGTCTCCGGGTTGATGACTACCAGCAGCGTTCCGTTACCTACGTTCTGAGCATCGTACCTACCCTCCGGCACCGATGTACCGTGCGAGTAGTTGGGGTGGCAGTGCTGACAGCTGGCGCGTACATACACCGGTCCCAAACCATGCTGACGTCCTTCGGTGTTGGTCACAAAGGGTTTCTCGGCAATCTGGTCGCCCTGGGCGAACATCGTTCCGAGTCCGGCCTCCTCCGTAGCCGGCGTAGGCTGACGGAAAGTCATCGACGTAAGGTTGGTGGTCGTTCCCAGTTTACCTCCGGTGTAGTACCACTCGGGCATGTCGTCCTGAGCCGTTGGTTCCGGATCGGGCTTACAACTAACTAAGCCTCCTAGGATTCCTAGGATAACTAGGCCGTCTAGTAATAAATTCTTTTGCATAGGATTATTTGCTTAATAAGGGTAATACTTCTTTGTCCAGGATCTCCTCCAGGGCCGATACCTGGTCGATAGCGGCCTTCACCTGTGCGTTGTTCTGTGCCGTACTCTCGAAATTCTGAATAGCCTCAATCTTTGCAATCGACTCATTGATAGCCGTGCGTACGCGCTCATCCAGGTCTTTGTCCTGGCTCTTCACGTAGTCCGATACGCTGGCATCGCCGTCCTTCGCACCGCAGTAAGCGTGCTGGATCGAGCGGATATTGTCCGCGAAATCGATAGTAGAGGTGCAGCTGTACGGCGACTCGATGTAATCACGCTGTTCGGCGGTGCTGCTGATGTAGGGGTTACCCATCTTCAGGTCAGCCACCTCACTGGCGATATCGATCGCACCGGCAATGATCTCCTCGACGGCTTCCTGGTAGGTCACAAAGATAGAACCGGCCTTACCGGCATTGATCATCTGCCAGCCGTAGCGGTCTTCGTAGGGCTCGATCTCAGCCTCGTCCAGCAGGGCTTTCTTCTCGGCACTCACTTCGCCGGCCCAGGCGTACTCCAGCAGGATAGCCTGTTGGGTCAGGTCCTCAACAATAGCGTTCAGATACACGGCCTCGGCGTGCGTCAGGTTAGCGGCATGCGGATTACCCGTACCGACAGCACGGCCGTTCTGAATTACCGACTCAAAGAGCAGGTACTCAGCAGCGTGGAAACCCTTGAGCGCATAGCCCAGTTTGTCACCTACGTATGCACCACCCTCTTCTTCGATCTGAGCCATCTGTGCATCGTTGTGCAGCAGGGCATTCATAGCGTTGAAGTCGAGCGGCCACGAGTCGATGTGCGGGTCAATGTTGTGCGCACCGGCCGGTCCGTAGAGGAAGGCCTCGCTCTGCTCCCAATGCTTACGCATCAGTCGCCAAGCCGCATCAGCTTCTACCATCAGGTCAGCATAGTCCTGACCGGCTTCCACTTTGGCCAAGATAGCCTCAGTCTTACCGAGCAGCGTCATGCCGGCATCGGCCATCTGGCTGTAGGTAGCTACAACGGTGTTGTTTACATAAGGTGCTACTGCTTTCTGCAGCGCAGCCTCCTTGTCGGTAGTAACTGTTGTGTTGCTTTCGCAACTGACTAGGCATCCTAGGCATCCTAGGACAACTAGGGATTTTAGTAAGATTTGCTTTTTCATATTGATTATCATTAAGAATTTTGTTTAGAAATCATAGAATCCTGCATAAACGATGCCTACGGCTATCTGAGGTTCGTCGTTATAGAGTTTGCCCTTGGTGCCATCGGCCAGTGTGCCGGGCTTGAGGATGCCGTACGAGAACTCGGCCTTGACACCTATCTGCGGAATGGGGAAATAGTTGATACCCACCGCCGCACGGTGACGTCCGCACCAGGCGTACATGTCGGTCGGCTTGTTGTCGTAGCGGAACATGGAGTCGTAGTAGTCGTAGCGGCCGAATAAATAAAGCTTTTGACTTTGGACTTTCGACTTTCGACTAAGGCTAAAGAAATCATAACCTGCCTCGATTCCTGCTGCCAACGCATCCGATGCCACCCACTGCTTGCTGCTCACCGAACCCTTGCGCATCGCGATATTATATTGAGTAATAGCCGCTGCATCGCTCAGGTGGCCGTAGGTGATACCACCGCGGAGCACCAGGCCATAATCCTTATACGCAAAGTCGAACGAACCGATCGAGACGGTACCTTTCACGTCCTTGTAGGCGCTGGCATCCAGTTCGCTGTTGCTCTTGCTCAGCGTGTTGCGGAACGAATTGCCGCAATAGCCTGAGAGCGACAACCGCAGGCCCTTGACGCCCGTATAATCCACGCGGGCAGCACCGGCAAAGACGTTGGCGAGTTTGAACTCGTAGGGGCTACCGGCACCCGGTTTGATCCAGTTCTTGCGGTTGAAGCGGTCGCTATCCAGTCCGGGCAGAAACATGGCCTGGTAGTGCCAGCCGTTGGGCGTCGAGCCCATGAAGGTGAGGGCCACTTCGTGCCAGGTGCTGGGGATGATGGTGAACTCACCCTCGTTGCGATAGACGCTAAAGTACTCTGTCGGTTCGTGGTGGGCGTTCAGTCCTCCTACGGGGATGACCTGCATACCGGCACGTAGGATGGCGTAGCGGTTGAACTCCTTCTGCAACCAGAACTGCTCCAGCGCTACTTCACCGCCGCGTTCTATCTCGCCTTCGTACTCACCACCCTCTTCTTCCTCAATCTCGATGGCCGATTCCGTGCCGCCATGCTCGAACTCAATCTCGGTACCTACACTCCAGCCCTTGCCGAAGTCGTAACCCATATACACAACCACGTGCGGCAGGTCGAACTCGCCATAGTGGTCGTTGGCATATTTCTCGGGGTTCTTTCCGTAACGCAGATAGTTGTTGGAGTAGAAGCAGTGCTTGGCCGTCACCTCGCCGTAACCGCCGATGGTGAAGCGTCCTTTCCGGTCATTCGATGCTTTCTCGGCTCCGGAGCCACTCCGGTTTTGGCTTTCGACTTTATGGGCGGTATCGGTAGCGGTGGTATCTTTCGGTACTTGCCTCGTGGCGCCCGACACGGCATCCACTCCCAATTTATTGGGATGGTCCGTTTTTTGCTCCAGACGCTCGATGCGCTGGATGAGCTGCTGCAGTTCGGCAGCACTCACCTTGATACTATCGTCGGCATACACACTTAACGTGCAAAAAATCAATGAAATAACTACAATCAGTTGTTTTCTCATATTCCTTTCACCTTTCACTTTTCATCTTTCTCGTTTCACAGTGCAAAATTACCGCTTTTTTTCCATACGTTCAATACCTAAAAATGGGGAAAATGGCTTGCGGATTTGCTCATATCGATATTTTTTTGTAATTTTGCAGCAAATTTTGAAACCGGTAACCCGTAACCCGTAACCCGTAACCCGTAACCCGTAACCCGTAACCCGTAACCCGTAACCCGTAAATATATGTACAAGTCAACGGATAAGATATGCGACCTCATGTCGCACGAGGAGGATGCCATCCAGATCATCAGCCGCTTCGGGCTGGAGATGGGTGTTGGAGAGCAGACCATCGAGCAGGTCTGCGAGGCGCATGGCGTACATACGCCTACGTTCCTGGCCGTGGTGAACTACAAGGTGTTTCATCAGCGGGCCATCCCAAAAGATATTGATGTCCCTACCCTGCAGCAGTACCTGCAGAATGCGCATACCTACTTCCTCGATTTCCGCTTGCCGCGTCTGCGCCGGGCACTCATCGAGGCCATCATCCCGGCCGATCCTACGACCAAGATACCGGGACTCATCCTGCGTTGCTACGATGAGTTTGCCGAGGAGATCCGTATCCATATCGAGCACGAGAACGAGGGTCTGTTGGACGAACACGAACACGACGACCAGCGTATCACCGACAAACTGACCGAGATCAAGAACCTCATCATCAAGTACTATCCGTCCCCCGTAACCGGTAACCCGTCACCCGTAACCCGTAACCCATCACCCATCACTTATCTCTTGATAAGTGTCATGTCCGACCTATGGCACACCCAGCAGGACTTTGAGGACCATTGCGCCATCGAGGATGACATCCTCCGGCCGGCTATCAGCCATCGGACTTCTACCGTCAGTCGTCACCAGTTGCCCGAGACCGAGGAACTGTCGGAGCGCGAGAAAGACGTACTGGTGCAGGTCGTACGCGGCCTGAGCAACAAGGAGATAGCCGACGTGCTCTGCATCTCGACGCACACCGTCATCTCCCACCGCAAGAACATCGCCCGCAAACTGAATATTCACTCCACCGCCGGCTTGACCATCTATGCCATTGTCAACAAGCTGGTGGACATCAATACCCTGGAATAGAATGAGTTATCCCAAACTAAACAACCGCCCGTGGCGGGTGGTCAAATCCGAGAATATCCTGCGCCTCGGACCATGGTTGTCCGTGCGTCAGGAGTGTGTCGAGTTGCCCAGCGGCAAGCAGATACCGACGTGGTTCGTACTGGAGTTTCCCGACTGGATCAACGTCATCGCTATCACCAAAGACGGCAAGATGGTCATGGAGGACCAGTACCGCCATGCGCTGGGCGAGACCCACTACGAACTCGTGGCCGGCGTCATCGACCCGGGCGAGACGCCGCTGCAGGCCGCGCAACGCGAACTGAGCGAAGAGACCGGCTACGAGGGCGGCGAGTGGCAGCTCTTCATGACCCTCTCCCCCAACCCGACGAATCATAACAACCTGTCCTATACCTTCCTCGCCACCGGCGTAGAGAAAGTCCGCGAGCAGCACCAAGAGCCTACGGAAGATATTCATGTGGATGTCCTCGAGCCGGAACAGGTGTTGGAGATGTTGCGGGATGGCGAGATCATCCAGGCCCTGCATGCCGCGCCGCTGTGGAAGTTTTTTGCTGAAAATAAATAAACTTATTTGTTCATCAACTTACCGTCCTCCCATTTCAGCGTGTCGGATACGACATTATTTTTTGCACAAATTGATCTATGGCATAATTTTTGTAGTGTTTTGATTGATAACATTTTAACAAACAAAACGAACTATTATGAAGAAGAATTTATTCGTAGCGCTGCTTGCGCTGACATGCTCCTTCACAGCTTGTGCTAATGAGCAAGTGATCACTTATGACCAAGTCCCCGAACCGGCCAAAGCCATCGTGGCTGCCCACTTCGATGCTGCGCAAATCGCGTATGTCATGCTGGATAAAGGGCTTCTGGACGATGAATACGAAATTCGCTTCAACGACGGTCGCACCATCGAGTTCAACAAGGCGGGCGAGTTGCTGAAAGTGGATTGCAAACAGACGGAAGTACCCGCTGCGCTGGTTCCCGAACCCGTACTTTCCTACGTCAAAGCCAATTTCCCCAACGCATTCATCACCGAGTGGGGCAAAGATGACCGCGGCTACAAAGCCGAACTGAATAACGGTCTCGACCTGAAGTTCAACCGCCAATACGAATTCGTCCGCATCGATGACTAAAGGTTCAAGCCGGCACCGAGTATATCTCCCTTGCCCAGAACTCCGAACGTGTTGCCGACCACCTCATCAACGTCGCCAAAACCATTCGCCAGTTGCAATAAGGACACTTGGGCAAAATCAAAACATTATTTGCTTATCTCGCAGCAATCGTGCCCTCGTGGCTAAGACGAATTATTGTATCTTGTTATACGATAGCCGTTGTGATGTCTTCGGCTTCGGCAAGGGAGAGTTTCTGACGGACTTGGGTCTTGCGCTGGTAGATGGTTTGGAGACTTTGACGAGTGAGCATGTTGATCTCCTTGGTGGAGAAATCGGCTTTGAGCAGACAACACAACTGGATCTCCTTTTCGTTTAATACTGGTCTCTGTTCCTTTGTACTTTGTACATTGCTCCCTTGTACATTCCCGTATTTGTCCCTAAGACGAGTGTAGAAGCCATCATAAACCAAATCGATGGTTTGGTAAATGCTTGGCCAGTCGATGAGGGCATTGGCTGTTGTCTCGTTCAATGCCATGAGACGCGCAAGCAGCTGTTGGTTGGCTTCGGTGGGTGTTCCGGCAATCGTTTTGATGACACCCAATTGCTGCAACATCAGTTTGCGCACATCTGCTTCCTTCGTACATCGTACATCGTCACTTTGTACTTTAAGCAGTCCTTTCAGGGTTTCAATCTCTTCCTCTTTCTCCAAAAGCATCCGTTGACGGCGGCGGTACAAATAGACCAACAACAGGCACAAGCCCAATACTACGCCGACAAGTCCAATAATGAGTACCGTTTGCCGTTGCTTTGCCAACTTCTGTCGCAACACCTGTTCGCGCAAATCACTCATGGAACGCTCTTTGGCTTCTGCCACACGGTAACGGATATAATCATTTTCCTGCCATTGGTTGTTATACGTGGCTAAAGGCATCATCTGATAGTTGCCGTGCAGTGCATAATTCAGCACTTGCCGGTGAGCCAGCAAACCCGCTTCTGCGGATGGCGAAGAAATAGTTGCACGGTAGTTTTCAAATAGTTCTTCCGCCTCACGCATATATCTGTCTGCACGCTGCTTGTCGCCCTTATTAAGCCACAAACGCGACAATGAATAAAGGCTTTCCACCAATAGCCAACTCTTCCCTTCTCTATAGACGGTAGCCAGTTCCTCGTGCATTCGGATAGCGCGGTCGGTTTGCCCGATTTCACCTAACAGATCGGCATAATTACGACGTACCACATTGACAACAAACGCGGAATCCGAAGTATGTGCAATCGCTTTCTCAAAGCTCTCTTCCATTTTGTCGTATTCGCCCAAATAGAAGTACGTAATTGCCATGCCGTTATAGACACGCGCCACTTCGTCCAGATGGATTGCTTTCTCGTCACCGAGACGGATGAGGGCTTCCGTGTAATCGCGCACGTGCTCATAATCATAATCACGCATGGCCAGTTCGGCAGATATACGCAGCAAAATCACTTCCCAGATATGTTCACCTTTCTTTTCTGCTATCTCCTTGGCATATCGCTGCTGGCGTTGCAGAACTTGTTGTGCCTTTTCTTTATCATCATTCCACCACCAATAGAAAGCCTCCTCCATGCCCGCTTTCATCATATAATCCTCGTACGCTCCGTCTTGCAGCCACCTGTCGCGGAAATACTGCGCCGCCCAACAGATCATGGAGTCTTCGGATAGTGATTGCATGGTATTGGCGCGTATGTCTGCCACGCAGAACCAATACAGCGCTTTTGATTCTTCCGGCAACTGGTCAGGACGTACCACTTCGCGCAATATCGCCATTGCCGAATCCCTGTTCACGGTCAGTAACTCTTCCGCTTTCTGCACACGCTGCACGTCTCCGTTAGCGCACGCACTCATAAGGCAAAGAGCCATCGCTCCTATCAATCCTATTATGAACTTGCTTTTCATTTGTTTGCTCGAAATTTTCTGCAAAGATACTGCTTTTTTACGAATTATGCAAAGCAAAACCTCCGCATATAAACTTTTCTTTGGCAACTATGCTGTATATCAATGGTTTAGGAGTAGCAAATATAAATCTATTGTAAAAGAAGCAAGCCCGTTTGTGCGGGCTTGCATGATCATCTTCACATTTACAAAATGGACTTTACTCATCTTTCCAATTATCCTCGGTAGGATGTTGTTTCTTTGCCAAATGCATTTCAACTAAGAAAGAACATAACATTCCTATGCCGACTCCAAAAGCAATGATGAGCCAGAAATAGATGCTCTTGGTTGCTGTGCCCGTCAGCCAGTCGATACATGCACCCAAACTGATACCGAGTAAGATACATGCTGCGCGAAGCGTGTCCAGATTGAAAGGTCCCATCTTGCGCGGTTGCTTCTTCGGTTCGTCAATGAGCAGTTTGGCGGTCTCCGGATCGGTGTGGTTCTCAATGATAAGTTGACGGATTTCTTTGTCTTTTGACTTCTTGTGCATAGAAGACCAGAAAACCATCACAACGGCTATCACAGGCAAGCCGAAAATAAAAATTATGGCTACTAAACCAAGGAAATTATCAGATATTATTCCCATAGTGTTATAAATTTAAATTGTTTATCAATGTTATTTTAGGGAGTTGACTAGTATGCTCCTCTATTTGTATGATACGCGGAGTGCGAAAAGGTTACACTTCCGGCGAGAAATATCGGATTTTTTGCGCAGCCAGAAAAAGGATGGTGGCAATCGGCAGGGCGATACTCAGTATCCGTAACTGTTCCGGCATTTCGGGCATAAAGACGAAAAGTGCATAGATATACACCACTACCGCTGCTGGCAGACCGAAACAAATGCCTAAAAGCTTCGCCCATTTGCGCAGCTTTTTTAGCCGCAAGTCACGACGCACGGTGCGCATAACGGTAGCGTTGATCTGTGCTACATCCGGTTGCCGCTTGGCGCTCTCTGCAAAGAGCATGTCCAAATCCTTATCTGTCATTTGTGTATTCATCTTCTATTCTCCTTTTTAGTCTCTCCCGAATGCGGAAGATACGTACCTTAATATTGTTTTCCGTTTGTCCGAGGCGTTGTGCGATAGTTTGCAGCGTCACTCCCTCGTAATAATGCCATTGGATGATTTGTTGCTCTTGTTCCGGCAGTTGGGCTATCGCTTGCTCCAAGGCTTGGAGTTGTTGTTCTTTCTGCTCGTTGTATGTCTCATCCGCTACATCCGCCAAATCCGTTGTACATCGTACATCGTCAAATCGTACTTCCCCTCGTCGTTTCTCTTTCTCCAACATCCGCAACGCGATATGATTAGCAATGATGGTTACCCACGCGCCGAAGTTTTCACCGCGCCAGCTATCCAACTGCCGGTACGCCTGAATGAAAGCCATTTGCGTCACTTCCTGCGCCTCGTCTTCATCTTTCATCAGCCGCATAGCGACGCCATAAACAGAAGAGGTGTACCTCTTCATCAGTGTCTCAAACGCACGTGCATTGCCATCCTGCAACACCTCGCGTATCAGTTCTATGTCTGTCGGACGAAATGCCATGTTTACCTATATGATACAGAAATTGCCAAAAGGTTACACCATCCTATGCGTTTTTTACAAAAAAGTGCCCCGAAAGGCACTAATATCTCCGACACGCAAAGTACGATAGATATGCGTCCACGTCAAATTTGGAAACCGCGATTTCCAAATGTCAAAATCGGGGAAAAGCGCATAGAACTGCCGGAAAGAGCGAAGGTAACGCGGAGAGTAACTTTCTCCATACTCATCTGCCAATTTTTCAGCAAGGAAATCAATTATTTGTGCGCCATATTCAGCACGTTTTGAGCCTTGCTGTTCTTCTTCTACAATACGTTCTCCGATATGCCAGTAGGTCTCTATCATCGACGCGTTAACAGACATATAGGCCTGTTGTTTGCCCTGCTCAATAATAGCACGGATATCATCCACAAAAGTTGAACTGACAGCCGTAGCAGAAATGCGAATATGTGGTTTGATATTACTCATATTTGCTAACCTTTGCAACTTTCGGCTGCAAAGTTACAACTTTTTTTTTGAATTGTGCAAGTATTTTAGGCTATTTGTGCGTTTTTGTCTCTCGGTCATCTCGGCTTTAAGGAGTTCTTATTTCACTACGTTCAAACGATTATTCCTATGTTTGCTTTGCAAACTCGCGCAGCGCACTTACTCCTTCGAATTTCCGCGGACATTCACGGTGCGCCAATCGCTTCACGGTTGTGAGTTGCCGTTTTATCTATTCTTTTCCTAACAGCCAATCTATCACATTGATTTTGCGTATTCCGTCAATGTTTGCGCTATCAAAGTCAGTTGTCAAAAGATATTTAGGATAAGTGTCTTTTATCTTTCTTAATGACGAAAGTTCGCGATTTAGTGTTTTTTCGTCATTAACGGTGTATGCTACTTGGTAATACTCACGCTCTCCGTTGTGTTTCATAACCACAAAATCCACTTCACCTGCATCTGTTCTGCCAGCATAGACCTCTCCTCCTCGTCTCAGTAGTTCAAAATACACCACATTCTCTAACTTGTGCCCTAAATCAATGGTCGGAGCATTCGTTTGCAGGAGATTGCGGAAACCGAGATCCACTGCATAATACTTGTAATTACTTGCCAACAACCGTTTGCCCTTGATATTGTACAGACGGACAGGATAAATCAGGTACGATTCCGTAAAGTAACGAAGATATTTCAACACAGTATTGTGCGACATCTGTTGTCCTGAATTGCGGTTCAGCGTGTCTGCGATATTGTTCGGCGACACCACGCTGCCTATACTGTCATACAGAAAATTGATCACACGTTGCAAAGTATCAAACTTACGCAATTTATTCCGCTGCACAATATCTTTGATCACCACTGTGTCATACACTGATTGCAGGTATGCATTGACCATCTCCGGGGCTGTGCGGGATAAGTTAACCGCTTCTGGGAAACAGGAGGTATTCATATACTGGCGGAACATCCTGCCGGAATCATGCTCATCAGGAAAAGACGCCACATATTCGGCAAAAGAGAATGGATGCAAATGGATATTGATATATCGTCCGGAAAGCAAGGTACTCAAATCGCTGGAGAGCATATAAGCATTCGAACCGGTGATATATAAATCCACATCTTTCTTGACATAAAGCGCATCCACCAGTTTCTCGAAATGTGGTAAGATTTGCACTTCATCCAAAAACACATATCGCTTTGGAATGTTGGGCAAGTGAGCAATGATGTAGTCATATACTTCTTCCCATGTTGCAAAACGTGCACTCTCACGTTCCTCAAAATTGAGAGACAACACAGCATCATTCTGTACACCATTAGCATACAAATAGTGCCTGAATGCCATCAGCAATGTGGATTTTCCGCAACGACGGATACCGGTTACAACCTTTATCAGGTCTTGATCGCGCAATTTAATGAGTTGCGACAGATAGGATTCTCGATTTATCATAGTGCCATTCATTTCTACTGACGAAAATCACTTGTTTTTACAAATTTCGTCAGTAATCGGCTGCAAAGTTACTGAAAATATTTGAAATACACAAGGATTTCAGCAGGAAAATGCAAATTCATTTGTATTTTGTGCTGCAAAGCCTTGTTATTTGCACAAATGTGCGGATGTAATTTCGAGGTGGGACGGCTATGCCGTGTCGGTGCCCTCGACGTTACACCAAATATTTAACTTTTTTGAAATATGCAAGAGAGAGGGCAATTTTGTGCGTTTTTTGTCTCTCGGTCATCTCGCGGTGGGAAAGAGGCAAAGAATGGGAGGGTATAAACAAGGACAAGAAACGCATAAAACAGTCCAAAATGGGCAAAAAAGTAATGCAGATGGTAAATCATATAAATCCACAAGGGTTGTATATAAATTTTTATTTTCTCAAAGTATTATATTTCAGCATTTTACACACATCAAACATAAACCAAAAAATTTGGATATAATATACTTTTTGTTGTAACTTTGCAGCAAAATTTGAAACGTTTAACAACTCAAAAAACACTTTTATGACAAAGAAAATTTTTATTATCGGACTGGTACTCGCAGCAGTACTTTCGATGAGCGGGTGTATGCCCGGAAGTGAACAATGGAACATCCGTATTGCAGCGCATTGCTACATCAAAGGCGGTGGACTGCAAGAGGGAGAGAAACTGATTTTTGTCAATGGTATCCAGCGCAAGTGCTTGCGTGAATGGCAGGGGCAAACGTGCAAGTATGTGGCGGTCAAGTACACTTTCCGCAAGGCAAACGGAAATCTGGACCAACGTATCATTCATCTGCTGATGACCGAACATTGCGACAGCATCATCGATTGCAGTTACGACGGCAAGGCGGAATGGGTCAAAGACGATGATCTGCTTATACTGCGAGACATCTTCCCGCATGGTGTCTTCGGCGGCGAACGGTAATGTATCACCTTATAAATATAAATAATATGCAAGCAAGAATTTTCGTATTGGCAGCGGCGATGATTTGCGCCGTGTCAATGGCAGCTAACAACAAAGTTAGCGGAGTAATCAAGGACGCAGCGGACAAGACTGCGCTCATTGGTGTCAATGTCAGTTTGAAACAAGGCGACCAACAAGTTTCCGGTACGGTCACAGACGCGCACGGAAAGTTCAGTTTGGAAGCCGAAACGGGTGAGTTCGTGTTAGAGTGTTCGTACATCGGTTACGAACCAATCGGCATGAGTTTGGCAGTGAACGGCAACATCCACCTCGGCACGATTGAGATGAACGAAGTTTCGACGGAACTGAGCGAAGTGGTGGTGGAAGGTGACGCGGTGATTCAGAAAGTGGATCGCCAGATTCTTCTGCCGAACAAAGAGCAGTTGGGCGCTTCTTCGGACGGTATGTCGCTGCTCCAGAACCTGCAGATTCCGCGTATTGTGGTGAACCCTGCGGACAACACGGTCAAGACCCTCGCCAACCAAGACGTACAGTTGCGTATCAACGGCATCGAAGCGAGCAATTCTGAGGTCATGGCAATCAACCCGAAAGATGTCATCCGCATCGAGTACCACGACCAGCCGGGTGTGCGCTATAACGGCACGGCGGCGGTCATCAACTACATCGTCCGTCACCGCGACACGGGCGGCAATCTGATGCTCAACGCTTCTAACGGCGTGACCATGCCCGGTTGGGGCGAATATCATCTGGCGGGCAAGGTGAACTTCGGCAAATCGTCGTTCAGCCTTATGACGCACTACTCGCCGCGTGACGTTTATTGGACGCGCACGAACGCCGAGACGTACAATTTCAGTACGGGCACGATCGAGAACCGCGAAGTGGGTGAACCGACACGATTCAAGATGAATCCGGTGAACATCGGTTTGACTTACAACTGGACGAACGGCGAGAAAAACATGCTCAATATCACTTTGCGCGATTTCATGAAGTTCACGCCGCAATCGAAGACCAACCGCGATTCGTATCTGTATCAGGGCACGGACAGTTTTGCTATCCATGACCACGAAAGCACCCAATCCATTTCGCCGTCGTTGGACATCTACTACGAGCACAACCTGCCGGACGACAACCATCTGTATTTCGACCTTGTGGGAACGTATATCAATAGCAGCAACGACCGCCGTTTTGAGCAGTTGCCGCTCGGCGCAACAGTCGCTGACACGACCGACGTAACCTCTCGCGTAAAGGGTAACAAATACTCGCTCATCGGTGAAGCCATCTACGAGAAAGACTGGGAGAACATCGCCCTGACGGTCGGCGTACGCCACAACCAGCAATGGATGGAAAACCAATATTTAGTCGAAAGTCAAAAGTCGAAAGTCGAAAGCACGGTCTCGATGACCACCGCCGAGACCTACGCTTTTGCGGAAGTGCAGCAACGCGTCAAGCAGTTCTCGTACGCGGTGGGTATCGGTGCCATGCACACGTATATCGAGCAAGCCGGACAGAAACAGTCGAACTGGATTGCCCGGCCGCAACTGACGATGAGCTATGACTTCGGCAAGGGCGTGTTCTGGAAATACAAAGGCTACGTGTCCGGTTACCAACCGTCTCTTTCGGCGATGTCGGACGTGGTGCAACAGATTGACAAATACCAGATCCGGCAAGGTAATCCGAACTTGAAGCCGGTTATGTTTGTCGCCAATGAGATGCAGCTGTCGTGGCAGTCCACCCCGTCCGCGGGGAGCGGTACAAATGTCAATCTGAGCCTCTGGGCGAACTACTCATACGACCACAAACCGATTATGGATGAGACCTTTGAGCAACTTATTGACGGTCAATCATACGCCGTCCGCACCTACGCCAACCACCGCGGCTTCCATCGTCTGCAAGTGGCTCCGAGTGTGCAGGTGCGCGTGCTCAATAACAGCCTGATCTTCACCGTTGCGCCGTTCGCCAATTACTATGTGAGCCTTGGCAATTCCTACACGCACAAGCATTTTAATCCGGGCGTTCGTGCAAGTATCATGGGCATGTACAACGGTTGGCAGTTCTTCGGCGAGGTGACCACGCGCAGCAATAACCTATGGGGCGAGACGCTGGAGTACGGCGAGTTCTACCACCATATCGGTGTCGGTTACAATGCCGACATACGGGGTCCCCACAGAAACCAAGGCACTGTTTCGCATGGGGTGTCATCATGGGGCTTCCGTGCCATGCTGATGAACCCCTTCTCGGTTAAGGGCTATAGCTCTGATGTCAAAGATCTCTCTGCCCTTGCGCCGAACACGCAGCACGCGGAGATGCGCGACTTCCGCCAGATGCTCATTCTCAACTTCCATTGCAACCTCGATTTCGGTACGCAGCGCCGCGATTCCGGCAAGCGAATCAACAACGAAGACAAAGAAAATGGTATCTTGAGTGGTACAAAATAACGTAGGGCGTACAGATGAGCGTGTCCATTTTCATCAGGCCGAACAATCACGCCTTCAGCCATTCATATTTGGCTACGGAATAGATGGGCAGGAACGGAATCAGAATCGGAGTCTTCTTCACGTATGCCTGATATTCGGGGTCATTGCCATAGGCGGCGTTCTGACGCAACTCCAGCCGGCGCGCGCCGCTGAACATCACAAACACAATGCCTGAGTATCCGATAGCCACAATCAGCCACTGCCACCAGTTCAACCCTGCGCCAATCGCGCTGAGCAATGCACCCGACCAGATGGTCACTTCGCCCAGGTAGTTCGGGCAGCGGACGATACGGTACAGACCGGTATCCACAAACCGCTTCGGGTCCTTTTTCTTGGCGGCACTCTTCTGCGCGTCGCTGATGCTCTCCAGCAATATGCCGCAAGCCACAACCGCAGCACCAATCCATGCCCATAACTCGCTATCATGCGGTCCGTTCGCCAGCCGGAAAGCCACAGGGCTCACCTGCGCCACATACAGCAGCGCGCAGAACAGCCATATCATGATCATCACGCCGGCAGGCTTCTTGTCAGAATGACCCTCGCCGTACAGAATCTTACGGTACCCAACCGCCTTGCGTTCGCGCACCAGCAGGTAGGTTCCTAACCGCACGCCGAAGATGAACAGCAGCACTAACATAGCCATCGTCGGCACCGTGAGATTCGCATGGTACATCACACACATTGCCACCGCCAGAGCGGCAATGCCGTACCCGTAACCGAGACTGAAGAAATACACGAAGTATTTCCACCCCACTGCGGAAACCGCCATAGCCACCGCAAATAGAATCAATAAATCTGTCATAGTATTTTTGTTTTATGTTAATTTGTACTAATTAGGCTGCTGCGTGGTTTCTTTCTGCACGCAAACTGCGTGCAAAGATACGAAAAAGATTGGATATAAACAAATAAATCTTATTATTTATTTGAATTTCCGGAAGATTTATTTGCATAATTCAAAAAAAAGCAGTACCTTTGCACGCTTTTCGATTTACATCAGAAGAATAATAAACCCGACCATGGCACAACGATACCGGACACAATTCGATTCGTTCGAGGGTCTTGAGACCGTCGTTCAAGCGATAGAGGGCTTCTCACAGGAGCGCTTTCTGGCGTCGTTGCACCTGCGCAACTCCCGCAATCTAACGCATATCGCCAATATCGATGCCCAAGTGTTGAATGCTATTGCCAGCCTGCAAACACAGCACGCGCAACTGGTGGATTTCTCGACCACTTTCAACTCGCAGTTTGTCACAAAGAACAATCACTATTTCAGTTCGGCTCATCAACTGCTACGCAAGATACATAGCGGAGTGACGCAGATGAAAAGTATATACAAGCAGTTCACTCCGAACAGCTCCGTTGCGGTGCGTCCGATTATGGCGCAAGACTATACCGCACCATCCATCTACGAACGCTCCTCTCTCAGTATTGCCCCATATACACGAACGCTATTTGACCTCAATGATTATCCGCCCGAGGTACAACGGTTGTGGTACGATATGGCGCGGTTCTTCGAAGTGCTGCGCGATTCACTATTGGTATGCCTTGAGGTAATACGCCAAGAGCAATACATCCGCCGCGACCCCTATCAGTGCACGGAACTATATCACGATTTCAAGGAAGAACACTATCTCCGTATCAAGAAGAATATCCATAGCCTCCGACTTAATACCAGCGAGTTTAGTCCATACAACAATCCCGCGATTGACCTGCGGCAAGCCAGCGATACCGAGGAAGAATTCTCGCAGAAGGGTTTTCACAATCTGGAGTTTGATGATGTATGTACGCTTGCCACAAAGGAACTGGTGGAGGAAGAGCAGCGGGGCATCTATACTGTAGAGGAATTGCAGTTGTTCGCAGAAGAGCGTGAACAGATATTGGTCATTCGGCATATTATCTCGAATTTTGACGAGTATCTGCCCGAGAATCCAAGACGTAAGACAGTCCCTGCCGATTATGTGGCATGTCTGATGTCGTGGTGTAAGATTCCGCTGAAGAAAAACTTAGCATTTGTAACATACTTCGCAGAGACCTACAAGAAAGCAAACGGCCAGTACAAGCCGCCTTCCAATTCGGCAGTCAATGTAAAGAAAAGAAGCTCTTGGAAGGGCATTTCTGAGTTCGAACAACTCATAGCACAATGGGAATGCGTTGAAATCAATTGATTTCGGCGCTTTTTTTGTGCCCCAAAATACCAATTCTAAAACAATTTTGTCCACTCGTTTCAATTTTCCGTTTTAAAATCTGCATCGTTCGTTTTAAAATTTGCAATCAGTTAAAACGAAAAGCGGGGTTGTTTCAAAATTTGCATTTTGCGATTTACGTCCGTTTTAGCACGGGCTATTTTTGTTTTAGAAAGTGCTGAAATACAGCATTTTACGATTATTTTAAAAACTTGCACATGTCCGGAAAAACCCGTACCTTTGCACCGAAATTTCACAGCTAACGGCTGGGCCCAGCCATTTTAGTAACTATTAAAACATTATTAAAATGGTATCAGAACAATTACGATTAGTGGACGGCACTATTGTACGAAAATGCCCCACAATCAAGCCGCTCTATTGTTCAAGAGCAGGCAAATTCTACAGCGTACACAACGCCATTCTGACGGATGACGGTTGGGTGCTACGTGAGATTAAACCGGTGCTCAAGCAGTCCGGCACACGCAGATGCACCTTCACCAATGGCACGGGTACGCATTACCCCTTCATGCGCAATTTTCAAAACAAACACTGTCATTTCCTTGTGGCAGCGGCTTGGCTTGGTCCGCGTCCGGAGGGCATGGTCATTGATCACCTCAACGGCGACATCTTCGACTGGTCTGCCGACAATCTGCAGTACGTCACCCCCGCTGAGAACCGCAAACGAGCCCGTCTCCTGCGTCTCCTCCGTTCTGCCGGACGCGATCCACGCAAAATGAGTCGTGAACACCTGCTCGAAATCTTCAACAAGTACTATTTCGTTAACCCCCAAAACATCGACTAATCATGCAAACAAATAATTTAATCCTTCTGCGCGAATTGCGCATCCAAGAAAAAGACATTAAGGCACGTATCAATGCCATCTCTGACGATGCCACCTCTGAAGCCGTGGCCATCCTTGCCGAAAAAGGCCTCGAGAAAGGCGAGTTCACCATCCCCGATGTCGGAACTTTCCAGCTCCAACGCACCGAGATTTTCAACTTCCCCGATTACCACAAGTACCAGCAGCCCGAAGCCGTCATGTGGCGCGAGAACGCCCGCGAGAAAATCAAAGAGCAAAACATCGTCAAATCCCGTACTGCCACCATGGCCGGCTGCGTCAAGACATTCGTCGAACTCTATCCCGACAAAGAACCGGACGAGATCAAACTCACCGTCAAGGTCGTTGACTAATCTTTCCCATCGCCCGCCCTATGTATCCGCCATGATTGGCGGATCGGGCGATGGGCTAAAGAAAAAGAAAAGAAGCAAAAGTAAAAGAAAAAATAATTCTTTCTTTCTATATGACTTCCTTTGACTATCTCTGGGCGTTATTAGAACCAAAGAAAGAATACGAACCGGTAAGGAATAGGTGTCTGCGACTTTGGGAAAGTTTCCCGCTGGAGCAACAGCGACGTATATATCGCACTATCCGAGAAAGAAAGAATCAATCTCTCTTTGTCGATTATAACCCCCTATTTGCCATCAGGCGGTTTAGTCAACCTCCTCAGCCGCAGACACTTTCCTTCAACGACTATTACACCCGCTTCGGCACCACTGAAGAACAGAATGGTTGGCGGCGCGTATTCATCCCGGAAAAACAAAAAACAATCTACATCAAGAATTAACAAATATCAAATGACAAATGACAAATTTCCCATTATATGACGTGCCGTATTTGGTACGCGATCCGAATGAGTTTCGGATGTCGAAGAGACGGCATGCCCTCGAACTCCGCAACCAAGCCGTCGTCGACGACTACTTCCTCGCCCGTGCCCAAGGACTCCCTGCCCGCGAAGCCCGAAAGCAAATGGCCGAGAAACATCAGTTGACACCCCAACGAGTACTCAACATCCTCACTTGGTTCTTTCACGAAGCACAAAAACGCCGAAAATACGATTTTTTGACAAAATTTTCACTTTCCGAGGAACACTAAAATCATTTTCGTATTATCTTTGCACCGTGATTCAAAAATCATCCCACTATCAACCCACTATCAACCCATGGTCAATCCATGGTTTTCCCATGGTTTTAAACCCCTCCACTCGGCCGAGGCGGAATGTACTCAGTCAATTAATTCGAGGATTGTCTGTACTCTCTTTGGGCACTCACTCGGACGAGGCTGAATGTACTCAATCAGAAACATTCTTTTGCGGATTGGGAACGCAAAAGTATGAGTACGGGGCAGTACGTTTTCTGATGAGTAGCATTCGCCGAGACCGCAAAGCCTCCGAGTACCATCCGCCGAAGCCGCAATGCAATTTTTAACCCTTTAACCCCTCTACGCCGACCGGAGGCAAAACATGGCCGGCATTGTATGGCACATGCAACCGTAGGCGTCGCTGGTATCGAGTATATCCAGGGCGCAATGAAGAAACCCGTCAAGAAAGATGGTCACAAGCACGGTAGTTATCTCATCATGACCCACCGTACCGCTCCCACCACCAACCCCAACTGTCAGCGTGTTTACGCCAAGAACGCCGATGCGTACACCCGCACCACCGCTCCTTCGGCTAACGAACTCCAGGCACGCTCCCGTCTGTCACAGGCCTCTCAGGCCACCGCAGTCCGTATGA
Source organism: Paludibacteraceae bacterium (assembly GCA_017509715.1). Classification (GTDB taxonomy): domain Bacteria; phylum Bacteroidota; class Bacteroidia; order Bacteroidales; family Paludibacteraceae; genus Colicola. The sequence continues at coordinate 79,306 of JAFWOU010000014.1, forward strand.
AGAACCTCTCCACCTTGGAGGCCGATCGCGCTGCTTTCAACGCCCAAAAGGACACCCCGGGTGGCAAGAAGACCTTCTACTCCTACATCTTCAACCTCGAGTACGACAAACTCCGTAGCTAACTATTTATCTTTATGAAGCATTTAGTTCGTTGTCTGCTCGTCGTGATAGCGACGAGTCTCGTCCTCACTTCTTGCAACGTGACCCGCACCGTCACCACCTCGTCTGAGTATTTCCAGCGCGGCGACACCACCGTAGTCATCCAGACCCGCACCGTCGAGTCCTACGATGGTACAAAGAAGTAATGCAACGCAAGAGGCGACCCGCAAAGGTCGCCTCTCCTTATTATTACGCACGCACACCCGCATGGATATACGGGTGTCGAGCCGCTCGACTTACCATTGCGTGCCGAGCATGCGGAGGTAGCTCTTATAACGCCACTGAGCGTTCTCCTGAGCGGCGGCGAAGAGCTCGTCTGCCTCTTTCGGGAATTGTTTTGCTACAGAAGCGAAGCGAACCTCACCCTTGAGGTAGTCCTGGAACTTATCCCACTGCGGCTCTTTGGAGTCGAGCTGGAACGGGTTCTTGCCCTCGGCCTCAAGTTCCGGATTATAGCGCCAGAGGTGCCAGTAACCGCACTCAACAGCCTTCGCTTCCTCAGCCTGGCTCTTGCCCATACCGGCTTTCAGACCGTGGTTGATACACGGAGCGTAAGCGATGATGAGCGACGGTCCGGGATAAGCCTCTGCCTCACGGATAGCCTTGAGGGTCTGAGCCTGGTCAGCACCCATGGCGATTTGTGCTACATAAACATATCCGTAGGTGGTAGCAATCATACCGAGGTCTTTCTTACGAACGCGCTTACCCATCGCAGCGAACTTAGCGATAGCGCCGAGCGGCGTTGCCTTGGATGCCTGACCACCGGTGTTGGAATATACCTCGGTATCGAGCACGAGGATGTTGACATCTTCGCCGGAAGCGATGACGTGGTCGAGTCCGCCGTAACCGATATCATAGGAAGCACCGTCACCACCAACGATCCACTGGCTGCGTTTAACGATATGGTCTTTCTCAGCGAGGATAGCCTTGCAGGTGTCGCAACCGCATTTCTCCATAGCAGCTACCATCGGCTCGTAGAGACGGTTGGTAACCTCTGCAGACTGCTTGTTCTCCAGCCACTCTTTGAACATCGCCTTGAGTTCGTCGGAGCAGTCAGCGCACTCGAGACCTTTCTGCATGAGAGCAGCGATGCGCTCACGCAGTTTGCGGTGTGCGATCTGCATACCGAGACCGTACTCGCAGAAGTCCTCGAAGAGGGAGTTGGACCAAGCCGGACCGTGACCCTTCTCGTTCTTGGTATAAGGAGTAGAAGGCACAGAACCGGAGTAGATAGAGGTACAACCGGTAGCGTTAGCGATGATCTCGCGGTCGCCGACGAGTTGGCTAATGAGCTTCAGATACGGAGTCTCACCGCAACCGGAGCAAGCGCCGGAGAACTCGAAGAGCGGAGTTGCGAACTGGCTGTTCTTGACATTCGAAGCGATGTCGATGAGGTGCTGCTTGGTAGCGACTTTCTCTACGCAGTAGTCCCAGTTAGCTGCTTCGCCGAGTTGGCTCTCGAGATCCACCATAGCGAGTGCCTTGCCTGTCTTCGGATTGCCCGGACAAACGTCAACACAGTTACCGCAACCGAGGCAGTCCATAACGCCGACCTGCATACGGAAGTGCATACCCTTCATAGCAGCCGGAGCTTTCATCTCGCGGGTAGCAGCGCCGTTGAGGCCTGCGAGCTCTTTCTCGTCGAGTACGAACGGACGGATACAAGCGTGAGGACAAACATACGCACACTTGTTACACTCGATACAGTTGTCAGCGGTCCAAACCGGAACGAACGCAGACACACCACGTTTCTCGAACTTAGCAGTTCCTGCAGGCCATGTACCATCCTCGATGCCCTTGAACGAGCTAACCGGGAGGAGGTCACCGTCCTGACCGTTGATCGGACGAACAACCTTGGTGATGAACTCCGGCTCATCTCCGTAATCCTTAGCAGGATCAGCAGGCAGTTTCGACCATGCGGGATCGATAGCGAGCTCTTGATACTCACCACCGCGGTCAACAGCAGCGTAGTTCTTGTTCACCACGTCCTCACCCTTCTTGCCGTAAGACTTCACGATGAAGTGCTTCATCTCCTCAACGGCTTTCTCAACCGGGATCACCTCGGTGATACGGAAGAATGCAGACTGGAGGATGGTGTTGGTACGGTTGCCCAGACCGATCTCCTGTGCGATCTTGGTAGCGTTGATGTAATAAACTTTAATCTTATGGTCAGCGAAGTATTTCTTCACTTTATTCGGCAGGTTCTTAACCAGTTCGTCACCCTCCCAGATGGTGTTCAGCAAGAACGTACCGCCGTCCTGCAGACCGCGGGTCACATCGTACATGTGGAGGTACGCCTGAACGTGGCAAGCCACGAAGTTAGGCGTGGTAACGAGATAGGTCGAGTGGATAGGCTCGTCGCCGAAACGGAGGTGCGAGCAGGTGAATCCACCGGATTTCTTACTATCGTAAGAGAAGTAAGCCTGGCAGTATTTGTCGGTGGTGTCACCGATGATCTTAACCGAGTTCTTGTTAGCACCGACGGTACCGTCTGCACCGAGGCCGTAGAACTTAGCCTGGAAGAGCGAAGCGTCACCCATAGCGATCTCTTCGCCAACCGGCAGAGAAGTGAAGGTAAGGTCATCGTTGATACCTACGGTGAAGTGGTTCTTCGGTTGCGGCAGCGCGAGGTTCTCGAAGACAGCCAACATCTGCGCCGGAGTGGTGTCGTTCGAACCCAGACCGTAACGACCACCCACAACGAGCAGGTCTTTCAGACCGAGTTCGTCGAGTGCGTCTTTTACATCGAGGTACAGCGGTTCGCCGTTAGCGCCCGGCTCTTTGGTACGGTCGAGCACGCAGATACGTTTCACGCTCTTCGGCAGTGCCTCCTGCAGATACTTGAGGCTGAACGGACGATAGAGGTGTACGTTGATGAGACCGAGTTTCTTGTTACCTTTAGCAGCCTCATAATCAATCACTTCGCGGATAGCCTCGCAAGCCGAACCCATACAGATGATGATGTTCTCTGCGTCAGCAGCGCCGTAGTAGTTGAACGGACGATACTCGCGGCCGGTGATCTTGGAGATCTCCTTCATGTAGTCGGAAACGATATCCGGCACTGCGTCGTAGAAACGGTTGCAGCTCTCGCGGTGAGCGAAGAAGACATCGGGGTTCTCCGCCATACCGCGCATCTCAGGACGCATCGGGCTCAGAGCACGCTCACGGAACTCCTGGAGAGCCTTGTAGTCAACGAGCGGACGGAGATCCTCCATATCCATCGCCTCCACTTTCTGGTACTCGTGAGAAGTACGGAAACCGTCGAAGAAGTTGAGGAACGGCACGCGGCTCTTGATAGTAGCGAGGTGTGCTACTCCGGCGAGGTCCATCACCTCTTGTACGGAAGCCTCAGCGAGCATAGCGAAACCGGTCTGGCGGCACGCCATGACATCCTGGTGGTCACCGAAGATACAGAGCACGTGCGAAGCGAGCGTACGAGCCGATACATGGAAGACGGTCGGGATCAACTCACCGGCAATCTTGTACATGTTCGGAATCATAAGGAGCAGACCCTGCGAAGCCGTGAAAGTGGTGGTCAGCGCACCTGCGTTCAGCGAACCGTGAACGGCACCTGCTGCACCGGCCTCAGACTGCATCTCCTGCACGAGTACGGTCTCGCCGAACAGGTTCTTGCGACCTGCGGCAGCCCACTCGTCCACGTTCTCCGCCATCGGAGACGACGGCGTGATAGGATAGATAGCAGCTACCTCGGTGAACATGTAAGCCACATGTGCCGCAGCTGCGTTACCATCCAATGTTAAGAATTTTTTCTCTTTTGCCATTGTTGTTGAGTTTTAAAAAATATGGTTGGTTGTTGTTTAGTTTCTAAGTAGTCCTAGGTCATCCTAGGTCGTCCTAGGTATGCCTAGTATATAAAGCCCAGAAGCCACAGGGGGATGGCGTTGCCCAGGCCGAGCTCTATATTGCCGATCATGGTCGGACGGATATAGTCGCGCTGGTCGTTCTCGCAACGCACGTCGAAGTAGTACTTGTTGTCCACCACGAACATGGCGCTACGTTCGGTAGCGTTCACCTTGTGCGCACCGTGCAAGCACATATAGAAGAAGGTCTCGTACAGCGACTGGTCGTCCAGTTGGCGCGTATGGATCATGTGCGCCAGGTTGGTGTTCTGCATATAGACCTTCACGGGCTTGGACGGGAACTGCTTGCCCTGCATATAGAGCAGGTTGAGCAGGCGTGCATCCTTGAGGTACTTGATATAGTTCATCGTGGTAGCACGGCTGAGTTCGATCTCGTCGGAGATATTACTGATATTGAGTGCGCAAGGCGTTTCCTTGAGCATGATATAGAGCAGCTTGCGCAGCTTGTGTAGGCAGGCAACGTCGATCTGTTTGATCATGAGTACGTCCACCTCCAGCATCATGTTCATCGTGCGGTTGAGCGCCTCCTCAAAGTTGCCTTGCTCAAGGTAGACGGGATAGTAGCCATGCTCCATATAGTCGCGAAGATATTTCAGCGGGTGTACGCGTTCGCATAGCTCGCGCGTGATAGACGCATGGTTTTTAAGCACCTGCTCCAGGGTATAGACGGGCAGGTTGAGTCCGGTCTGCTGGTTGATATACTCGCGGAACGAGAATCCGCGGAGGTTGTACATCTTAACGATCGATGCGATATCCTTGTTATCCTCGACGAGTCGCATGACGGGCGAGGCGGAGAAGATGATCTGCAGATCAGAGAAGCGGTCGTGGCAGCGGCGCAGTTCGCGCGACCAGTTGGGGTACTTGAACATCTGGTCAAGCAGCAGTACACGTCCACCGCTCCGGTAGAACTCGCGGGCAAACTCCACGAGGGAGTGCTCGGTGAAATAGAAATTGTTGAAGTTGACGTAGAGACTACGGCGCTTGGGCTGCGAACCTCGGCGCTGATGGCGCTGGGCTTCCTCAGCCAGCTCTTTCTCACGCAATTGTTTGGCATGCCAAAGCAGGAAATCGGTCTTCCCCACTCCGCGACCTCCCTTGATGGCAATGAGGCGATCGCTCCAGTCGATGTCATCCATCACCTTACGATGCATCGGCATTTGCGCCCGCTCGATGAGGTAGTCGTGAATCTTAAAAAAGGCTTCTAACATGGTTGGTATGTCGTTTCATTTGTTTCACGCTGCAAAATTACAAAAAAATACTGGATTTTGCAATATGTAGTTTGCATTTTTTACAAAAAAAATGCGATTATACCCATTTTTCGTCAATTATTCCACATTTTTGCACAAAAAAAGGAACCGCCAAAGGCAGTTCCCTCAGTTGTAATACCCGGCGGGGATGCTTACAAGGAGATAGCACCACTCGGGCAAACATCAGCGCATGTGCCACACTCGGTGCACACATCCGGATCAATCGAATACTTCTCGCCCTCAGAGATAGCACCCATCGGACATTCGTCAATACACGTACCGCAAGCGATACAATCATCAGAAATTTTGTAAGCCATAATATATAAATTTTAGATTAAAGACCGTTTCACTATTAGACCGCTTCGCTGAAGGCGCAGCCGGTCTTTTCAATTTCCGGTGCAAAGATACAACAAAAAATTGACACTACCAAATTTTAGGGATAAAAAATTAAAAATTTTAGTCAAAAGTCGAAAGTCGAAAGTCGAAAGGTGCCTACGGGCACTCCGAAAAATGCCGAAGTGTCACTTCTTTTTCTTCACCGTTGCCAACGCGGCAGCCAACTGGGCGGCGGGACCGGTGAGGGATTTGTCGGTCAGTCCTTTGCGCTTGGCGAAGGTGGTCCAATCCTTGGCGCCACTCTCCCTATTTATGGGGAGTCCGAGTTGGAGAAAATGGCAGTAGGCGATGGCCAAGGCATCTGTGGCATCCAATTTCTTAGGCATTTGTTCGTCAGGGATGTGCAGGAAGCGTTGGAGCATGCCGGCCACCTGCTGCTTGGAGCTATGACCGTTGCCGGTAATGGCCATCTTGATCTTCATGGGCGAGTACTCGTTGACGGGGATATCCCGGCTGAGTGCTGCAGCGATGGCAACGCCCTGTGCGTGGACGATCTTGATCATGGTCTGCGGGTTCTTATCCACAAACTGGGTCTCGATAGCCAGAGTGGTAGGTTTATAGCGGTCGATGAGGTCGCACAGGAAGAAGAACTCACGCTGCAGACGCGGGTACTGCCCCTCCAGTTTATGCACATCCAGCACATCGAAATCGACGATAGAGACTTGTTGTCCCTCCGTGTCCAGTATCGCCCAGCCCATAAAGAGCGTACCGGGGTCGATACCGAGGATGCGATGATGGTGAACCAGTTTATTCTGCATCGGGTTTTTCCGGCTGGTTGTCAGGCGTTTGTTCATCGCGTTCGCGGGTACGGATCAGTCCGCGGATGAAGACCAGCACCGCACCGGCGATGAGCACGTAGTTAGCCTCCGGTTGCATGTCGCGCAGACTCATCACAGCACCCGCCAGCAGCACCAGCATGCCGGCGATAAGCCAATAGTCGGATTTACGTAATTGTTTCATATCAATCGATAGTATCGTCCTTCACAATATAGACATCTTCCTCATCGCAATGCATCAGGTAGTGCTCGCGGGCAAAGCGCTCGAGGCTATCCTTGTTGGCACGCAACTGGCGCATACGCTCGTCGAGCTGGGCGGTACGATCGCGATAGAGATCACGCTCGGTACGCAGACTATCAATGACCTTGGCGCGCTGCAGACGTTGCACAGCACTCTGGTTGCCCACAAAAACCATCACTATGCCGAAGATGAGCAGCACAATGATATACTTGTTAAGTATATATTTGCGGGTAATTTCCCACACTCGAGCCCAATTAATCTTGTTTTCTGACATTGTTTTGCGATTTTCGAGTGCAAAGTTACGCAAAAATTTGGAAGTGTGCAAACTTTTTTGTAACTTTGCACGCTAAATGAATAAAAAAAGTGTAAATTCTCGTGCCATGAGACGATATATACTCTCTTTTATCCTAATTTCGGTTTGCGCATGCGCGCTGGCGCAGACGCATATCAGCGTGGACAATCCGAGTAGCTGGACCGGCGAGGCCCTGCGTCCGTATATCAACCAGACCGTGGTGTTTGACGTGCCGATGATTGTATGCGGCAATGCCAACGGCAACTACACCGTCTCGCCCTGGCGTAAGTTTCAGCCAGAGAGTCACGGCTATATCGGTACGGCCGACTACAATGCGACGGTGCGGGTGAACAACAACTGCATGTTCTCCATCTCGGGTATCAGCGGTTACCACCGTTGCGGCGAGAAGATTATCGGACTGAAAGTGAAGGTGAACAGCACGAGTAACCTGACCTGGCAAGGCGGTACCTGGAGCGGCAACACGCGTGCCGACCTGGAGAAAGGTATACCCGACCTGGGCGACTACCGCCTGCTCATATGCGGATTCAACCTGGAGAACTACTACATGACCTGGGGTTCGATGGGTGCCAGCAGCTATTCGGAGCACCAAGACCAACGCGCCAAGATCAGCAAGGCGCTCAAGCAGATCAATGCAGACGTGTATGGATTGGTGGAATTGCAGCAAGGCGATGAAGCGGTGGCGGAGATCGTGAGCGACCTGAATAAGAACCTGCCCGGACGCCAGTACAAGTACTTCCACGACGCAGCCACGGGTACATTCCAGAAAGTGGACTACGTGTATGATGCCAACAAAGTGGAGCCTATCGGTCAACCGTCCAAGACGGATGTAGAGGTGCAGAATCGCAAGAAAATCGTATGCTTCCGTGAGTTGGCCACCGGCGAACGTTTCAACTACTCGATCAACCACTTCAAGGCCATGAATACCGGCGATGAGGCGCGTCGCGTGAACGAAGCGAGAGCCGTCGTGGAACTATACAACTCGTACAGCGGTAGCAAGAGCGTGCAGGACAAAGACCTGCTTATCATGGGTGACCTGAACTGCTACGCTTACACCGCCCCGATCAAGCTCTTCATGGAGAAAGGACTGATCGACCTGCACCGTGCCTTCCATGCCGACAGCAGCTACAGCTATATGTTTGGCGGTCTGGCCAGCTATATCGACCATGCCATCACCAACGAAACGATGTATCGCCAGGTGACCGGTATGGCCGGCTATCACATCAATTCGGACGAGGACGACCGCTACAACTACCAGAAATCGAGCGACCTGAGTATGTTCCGCTGCTCGGACCACGACCCGGTGCTGGTAGGACTGAAACTGGATAGTACGCTCGTGTACGACCCTAGCCCGTCGATCAACAGTGTAGAAATACTGGAGCATAACCTGCACACCATGACCATCCGCAATGCGTATATCACCGAGAGTCCGAGCTACTACGCCATCTACACGATGCATGGTGACCGGGTGGAGATGCAAGCCATCACCAGCAGTTTCCAAGAAGTGCAATTGCCGCAGACATCCGGTATGTACGTGTTCTATATCTACTTTAACGGACAAGTATATCAAAGCAAATTTATTGTGCCCTGATGGATCTTTTCTCTGAAATAGAAAACCCTGAACGTGAGGAACTACGTGCCTTACGCCGCGAACTGGAGGAGCAGAACTACAAATACTACGTTCTGAATGCACCTACGATGTCGGACCGCGAGTTCGACGAGAAGATGCATCGCCTGCAAGCCTTGGAGGCGCAGTTCCCCGATATGTTTGATCCGAAGTCCCCTACCCAACACGTGGGTTCGGACTTAGCGGTTAAGGGTTACGGGTTATCGGTTACGGGTAAAGGCTTTGAGACCGTCAAGCATAAATATCCGATGCTCTCGCTGGCCAATAGTTATTCGCGGGAGGAGATCGAAGAATGGGTACGTAAGTTGCCGGCGGGTGTGGAGATCGTATGCGAACTGAAATACGACGGACTGAGTATCTCGCTTTGGTACGAAAAGGGCGTACTGGTGAAAGCGCTTACGCGCGGCGATGGCCAACAAGGGGATAATGTGGTGGACAATATCAAGACCATACCGTCTGTTCCGTGGAAGATTGAGCGCGAGGACGTACCGGATTGGTTTGAGCTCCGCGGCGAGGTGCTGCTCCCTTGGGAGCGATTTGAGGCGCTGAACAAAGAACGCGAGGAACAGGAAGAACCGCTGTTTGCGAATCCGAGAAATGCGGCAAGCGGTACGCTAAAACTGCAAGACCCAAGAGAGGTCGCACGGCGCGGACTGGATGCGTATCTCTATTATATGTTGGGCGAGAACCTGCCGGGTAAGACGCATTTCGAACGACTCAATACCGCCAGAGAATGGGGTTTCCATATCTCGGACGCGATCAAGGTGTGCCACTCTGTGGATGAGGTGATGGCGTATATCGCGTACTGGGATACCGAGCGTAAGAACCTGCCCGTGGCAACGGATGGTATCGTACTGAAAGTGAACAACTTGGCGCAACAAGAGGAACTGGGTTATACAGCCAAGACACCCCGTTGGGCCATTGCGTATAAGTTTCCTGCCGAGAAACAACTTACCCTACTCCGCGAGATCACCTATCAGGTAGGTCGAACGGGCGTTGTAACGCCGGTAGCGAACTTGGAGCCGGTGCAGTTGAGCGGCACGATGGTGCAACGCGCCACGCTGCATAACGAGGATTTTATCAAGTCGCTGGACATCCGTCCGGGAGACATGGTGTGGGTAGAGAAAGGGGGAGAAATCATCCCGAAAATCACAGGAAGAGAAAAGAGAGAAGAAGAACTTTCAACTTTAAACTCTCCAACTTCTCTCAACTCTAAACTCTCAACTTTCAACTTTACCAACAAGTGCCCCGAGTGTGGCGCGGAATTGGTAAGAATCCCCGGTGAGGCCGCTTGGCGCTGCCCGAATGAGGCCGGATGTCCGCCGCAGATAAAAGGCAAGATCGAACATTTCGTGAGTCGGAAGGCCATGAACATTGACGGTCTGGGGGCTGAGACGATAGACCTATTCTACCAAAAGGGATTGTTGCATAACATTGCGGATATCTACGATCTGAAGTTAGAAGATATCGCGGCACAAGAACGCCTGGGCGAGAAGAGTGCGCAGAATATCCTGGACGGCATTGAGGCTTCGAAGAGCGTTCCATGGGCACGAGTGCTGTTTGCGTTAGGCATCCGTATGGTAGGCGAGACGACGGCCAAGAAGATTGCACGACGCTACAATACGATAGATTCGTTGCAGTGGGCCACCACGGAACAGCTGTGTAGCATAGAAGATGTAGGACCACAGATAGCCGACAATATCGTAGCCTACTTTAGCGACATGAGCAATATGGAGATCCTGGATCGCCTGCGCCGTGCCGGCCTGCAGATGGAAGGTGAGGCAGCTCCCGAACCCACCAGCGATGCGTTGGCCGGACAAACCGTTGTGATTTCCGGTACGTTCAGCCAGCACAGCCGCGATGAATACAAGGCTCTCATTGAGGCAAACGGCGGCAAGAATGCCGGCAGTATATCCAAGAAGACATCGTTTGTGCTGGCCGGCGAGAATATGGGTCCAGAGAAACGCAAGAAAGCCGAATCGCTGGGTATACCGCTCATGAGCGAGGAGGAGTTTTTGGAAAGAATAACATTATAAAAGCCAAGATATGAACAAGATCAGAGCATTTATTTTTCGTTTTTTTCAACGTCGTCAACCGGCGCGAAATGTGCGCTTCCCGCACTACAACCAAGTGCGAAGCGTGCTGGTCATCTATGAGAGCGATTTCATGGAAGACAATCGCGTAGTGACCGACACTATTCGCAAGCGTCTGCTGGCCGACGATAAAGACGTTGTGCTGCTGGGCTATGCACCCAAAAAGGATATACAATCCCCCATCCTGCCCCAGAGCCGGATCATGGGGCAGAAGGATCATAACTTCTTCGGCATACCGCATAGCGAATTGATCGAGTCGCTGCAGCGTCGTCAGTACGACTTGCTCATCAACCTGACCCAGACGCCTTCGCTGCCAATGGAATATATGACTATGTATGCCCGTGCCGACTTCAAGACCGGCATGCAGCGCAACAACGGTTTGCTGGACTTCATGATACAAACCGAACCGCAAGACAATCCGCTCTTCTTGTTCGAACAGATTATTTATTTCTTAAAGCACATCAAAAGCAATGACTAAATTATACGGACTTGGTACCGCCCTGATCACCCCTTTCACGCCGGAAGGTAAGGTGGATTATGAGGCACTCGACCGCCTGCTGGACCGTCAGTTGAGCGGACAGATCGACTATATCGTTGTACTAGGTACAACGGGTGAGGCGGTGACGCTATCCAGCGAAGAGCACGAGCAAGTGAGAAATCATGTTGTTCGCCGCACAAATAATCAAATTCCACTCGTGCTGGGCGTGGGTGGTAACTGCACCGCTACGGTATGTGAGAAGTTGCATGCCATGCACGACGAGTTGCTTGAGAACTATGCGGCTATCCTCTCTGTTTGTCCGTACTACAACAAGCCCTCACAAGAGGGACTCTTCCGTCATTTCTGCGCCGTGGCCGAGGCATCACCTGTGCCGGTGATCCTGTACAACGTGCCCGGACGTACCGGCGTTAACCTGCTGCCCGAGACCGTCATGCGTATCTACGAGGCGCATCCCGACAAGATCATGGGTATCAAAGAAGCCAGCGGAAACGTAGAGCAAATAAAAAGGCTAATGGACGAAGGGCGAAAGGCGAATGCTGATTTGCTCGTCATCAGCGGTGATGACGGAATCGCTTGCGAACTGATGGAAGCTGGAGCGGCAGGTCTGATTTCCGTAGCCAGCAATGCCTTTGAAGCCGACTTCCACCGGATCGTTCACGAGAAAGACGCCGCGCTGCAAGCCCGTTATGCCAATATGATCCGCCTGCTCTTCTGCGAGGGCAATCCGTCTGGCATCAAGACCGTACTGGCAAAACAGGGTGTGATCGCGAATGTCTTGCGCCTGCCGCTTGTGCCGAATAGCGTAGCTGTACAAAATGAGATACAAGAAGAATTGATTCGACTGAGTAAATGATATTTCGCAAGAAGCTATATATTATAATGTTCGCATGCGCATGCACGTATGCGCTCGCGCACGCAGAGGAGAAGATAGAGACGATGCCCTTCGGCAATTTCGATTCGTGGGCCACACGTTATATCAAGGAGTCGTTCATCCTGGGTGGTGAGACTAAGGCGCACTACTCGATTGGTCCGCGCGAGACCATTCAGGGTCCTACCCCGCTTCCCAAACGCGGTAACTCGCCCTGGGGCACGAGCAATGCGTATGCCAAGGTGCTTGGCGTGGAGACGGTCACCGTACCGGTCACGCCGGAGAAACGCGGGAATGGCTACTGTTGCCGAATGGAGACCAAACTGCATCAGATAGGTGCTATTGGCATCAATTTCAACGCCGTAGCCACGGGTAGCGTCTTCACAGGCGTCGCTGCAGACCCCATGACCTCCGAGTTCACCACCGATCCTCGTGCGGCGATCAATATGGGTGTACCGTTCCGCAAACGGCCCGTAGCTCTGATGCTCGACTACAAGGCCAAGATACTGAACGGCGAGGTGACCTACGCCAACGGTACGACCGTCACCAAACGTCCGAACGAGCACGACGCCGCACAAATCATCCTGCTGCTTCAGCATCGATGGGAAGAGAACGGACGTATATTTGCCTACCGCGTCGGCACCGCAACCGAACGTATCAACAAGAGTACACCGAACTGGGTGAACAACCATCGTCTGGATGTGCGGTACGGCGACATTACAACCACGCCGGACTACAAGCCCTGGGAGGCGCTGAGCCGCAAGACCCACAAAGCCCGCAACAAGAACGGCCGAATGGTGTTTGTGGAGGAGAAAGGTTTCCGCGCAGATGTAGAACCGACGCATATCATCATCATGATTTCCTCTGGTTGCCTACCGCCCTTCACCGGATGCGTGGGGAATACGCTGTGGGTGGATAATATAAGACTGGTTTATTAGTTGAGGAGTAAAGGAGTTGAGGAGTGAAGGAGAAAAGGAGTAAAGGAGAAAAGGAGTAAAGGAGTTGGAGATATACTAAAATAGGCTGTCCTCACGGACAGCCTATTTATTGATTCGGTGTAAGAATCAGATCTTAGCTTTCTTAACGATAGCCTTAAAAGCAGCGGGCTGATTCATAGCGAGGTCGGCCAGCACCTTGCGGTTGATGACTACACCTGCCTTCTTCAGACCACCCATCAACTGGCTGTAGCTCAGACCCTCGAGGCGAGCGGCAGCGTTGATACGCTGGATCCAGAGAGCACGGAAAGTGCGCTTTTTGTTCTTACGATCGCGATAAGCATACTGGAGACCCTTCTCCCAAGTGTTTTTGGCAACTGTCCACACATTTGCGCGTCCACCAAAATTGCCTCTGGTGAGGCTCATGATCTTCTTACGACGGTTGCGCGAAGCAACGTGATTTACTGATCTTGGCATAGTTAATACTTAATTTTTGGTGGTTAGACAATTAGCGGAGCAGAAGCATTTCGCGTACCGAGCGAACGTTAGCCTTATCAACGATGGCTACGTGGGTCAGGTTACGTTTTTGTTTCTTTGTTTTCTTGGTCAGAATGTGACTCTTGAAAGCGTGCTTACGCTTGATTTTACCGGTTCCGGTAAGAGTAAATCTTTTTTTAGCACCGGAATTAGTCTTTACCTTTGGCATTTTTTTAAAATAATTATAATTGTTAATACTATCCCCTCGGGCAGCCGATTCTGTAAGGTAGGCCCGATAGGGGTTTTTATTTTTTACTTCTTAGGCGAAAGGAACAAAATCATTCGCTTTCCCTCCAACTTAGGCACTGCCTCCGGACGGCCGAACTCGGCCAGATCCTCGGCAAAGCGCGCCAAGAGCAACTCGCCCTGCTCCTTGAACACAATAGAGCGGCCGCGGAAGAAGACATAGGCCTTGACCTTGTTGCCCTCCTTGAGGAAACCCTGCGCATGCTTGAGCTTAAAGTTGTAGTCATGATCGTCGGTTTGCGGTCCGAAACGAATCTCCTTGACCTCCATCTTCTTCTGATTGGCTTTGGCTTCCTTCTCTTTCTTTTTCTTGGCGTAGAGGAACTTCTGATAGTCAACAATACGACAAACAGGCGGCTCCGCGTTGGGAGATATCTCTACCAGGTCCAGATTCTGATCATCGGCTATACGGATAGCTTCCTGATACGAATAGACACCTTGCTCTACGTTCTCGCCTACAAGACGAACTTCACGAACGCCCACGATCTTCTCATTGATACGGTTGGGCATTTCTTTGATCACGCGACCACCACGCGGACGCGGTCTGTTGGGGATTGTTCCTATAGTTTTTTCCTCCTAAAATTGGTTAATATTCTCCTTCTATACCAAGCGCCTATACGCCCGCGCATAGAAAAATCGCACAAAGGTACAACATTTTTCTGAAATACACAAATATTTTGTGCATTTTTGCAAAAAAAAGTAATTTTTTCTGTGTTTTATTTGCACGCGTGAAGTATTTTTTGTAACTTTGCACCCAAATTGGATAAAAACGGTAAATAACGCTTTAATTTAACATACCATGAAGAAGTATTTCATTCTTTCCACATTCGCGCTGGCACTTCTGTTTGTCGGCTGCAAGGAGAAACCCTACATTGACGCGCCGGGTACGGACAGTGAATTGATCCCCGACACCATGCCTACGGCAAAAGATCCTACTCCCACCCCTGATCCTGAGGGATTTGTGGTGCCGGAAGGAACGCTCAACGTATACGAAGCCATCGCTATTGCCAAGAAGCTGCATGGCAGCGAGAAGAGTGCGGAGAAATACTTCATCAAGGGCTATGTGACTGGTTTCAACCGAGGCGATAAATTTAGCGAAGACTTCCCGAAATACGGTAACGACTTCGTCTATATTTCGGCTACAGCACCCGATGCAGAGGTGCAGAGCAAGAAGCAGTTCTACGCCTATCGTCTGTTGGGTAAGTTTGGTGCCAAACTGCCTGATTTGGACTGCGTTAAGGAGGGCGACTTCATCGTAATCAGTTGCTATCTGACCAACTACGGCGGCGTCTATGAATCCAGCGGAGCATGCTTTGCATACCTGAGCAACAACGCCCACTTCAACGAGGTCTTCCCGGCCTTCCCCGGATGCCCCGAACCCAAAGAGGGAGAGATCAGCGTGACCGAAGCCGAGCGTGTTGCCTTGACGCTGGCAAGCAAAGCCACCTCGACAGAGACCTACAAGGTGCGCGGTGTTGTAACCAGCGTAGAGACAACCAGCCTGGGTTCGTATGGCAACATCACCTTCAACATCTCCGATGGTTTGTCTTATGCTACATGCTATCAGACCTACTGCAAGACGGCTTCAGGCAAGTTCACCAACCTCAACCAAGTAGCAGTTGGTGACACGGTACTCGTCAACGGTAAGATTCAAAATTATAATGGTACCTGCGAGCCCTATCGTGCATACGTAGAAGAGTCCACCAATCCGAACTTCTAAGTCGCGGAAAATACTATTTCATAGAGGTCGTGCCACAGGTGCGACCTCTTTTTTGCACAAAATTACACTTTTTTTACAAAAAAGAGGGCCGAAAATTTGTGTATGTCAAAATTTTGTAGTAACTTTGCACGCTTTTTATGGTGAAATGGGAATACCATGCCCCGAAAAGCGCCGATTATACTGTATAAAATATAAATAAAATACAAAAATGGCAACACTACAAAAAATTAGAAATCATGGCGCACTCCTGCTGATCATTGTGGGACTCGCTATGTTGGCATTCATCCTGGGAGATGCCATCAATTCCGGTAGTAGCTTCCTCAACCTCAAGAACCGCAAGGTAGCGGTCATCAACGGTCAGGACATCACGCCGGAAGACTATCAGGCTATGATCGACGAGACGACCAAGCTGCTGGAGATTCAGTACAACCGCAACAACTTCGACGAAGAGACCACCGTGCAGATTCGTGAGCAGGTATGGCAACAGATGTTGCTCAACGAGTTGCTCACCGCACAGGCAGAGGAAATCGGTCTGGCCGTTACCGACGAGGAGATCGACCAGATGATCGAGAAGAACAAGAGCAACCTGCCCGAGGAGTTCATCGAGAGCCGTGCTTTCCGTATGAGCATCTACGTAGAGAACCTCCAACGCAAGTACCAAATGTTGGTACAAAGCCTGATTCGTCCGAACTCGCTGGATGCTGAGTTTGCATACGAGGCACGCACCAACATGGCCAACGCACAATATGTCATGGCGCCCTACTCCGCTATCGCTGACAGCACCATCGAGGTGAGCGACAGCGAGCTGAAGGCCCTGTACAAGGAGCGTAAGCACCTCTTCAAGCAGAAACCGAATCGCGAGATCGCATACGTTTGCTTTGCAGACGCTCCTTCCAAGGAGGACTTTGCGGATGCCGAGGCTGCCATGAAGGCTGCACAGCCCGCTTTCCAGAACAATGGTCTGGATACGCTGGAGTATATCAAGCGTGACATCGACCCCAAAACCGGTCTGATGTACGAGCAGGCTGAATACTCTTCTGTTACCGTTCCCGAGCAATACAAGGAGTTTGCGTTCGGTGCAGCCGTTCAACAGGGCGCTTACACCGACATTGAGTTTGCCGACGACACTTACGCTATGGCGCGTATCGTTCGTTGCAACTATTTCACCCCCGACTCTGTGAAGTTCAAGCTCAGCCTCGTTGGCGACACCACCGTTCCGGCACAGGAGCAGTGGGTACGCATGGAGGAGCTACCCGACTTCATCAAGGATAGCGTCAACAAGACTCCGGTAGGTCAGTTCTTCACGCTCCAGAACCAAGGTCGTGAGGTAGCTTACCAGGTTGACTCGCTCACCACACCGACCCGCAAGGTAGAGCTGGCTGTGCTCAAGGTAGACGTACGTCCGTCGAGCAAGTCGCACAACGCTAACTACAACGTAGCTAAGCAGTTTGCTGTCAATAGCAAGACCGAGGAGGAGTTCCGCGCTGCAGCCGAGAAGGACGGTCTGACCGTTCTGCCGCAGGCTAACTTGCTCTCGTCGGCCCACAATATCGGTCAACTCCAGCAGAGCCGCGAGGTAGTTCGCTGGGCCTTCCAAGCCGAGGAAGAGGGCGCAGTAAGTGATGTCTTTGAGTGTGGCGATCAGTTCGTGGTAGCCGTACTGGTAGAGATCAACGATGGCGACTATGCTTCGCTCGAGAAGGTAGCTCCGCAGCTCCGTCCGGAACTCATCAACCGCAAGAAGGCTGCACAACTCACCGAGCAACTTGCCGGTAAGTCGCTGGCCGAGGCTGCTAAGATTGCTAAGACCGAGGTGGCTAACGCTGACAGCGTGACCCTGGCAAGTTATATGTTCGGCGCTGCCGGTGTAGAACCTGCTGCGCTGGGTACCGCTCTGGCACAAGCAGCCAACACCGTTAGCGCTCCCGTAGAGGGCAACCAAGGCGTCTTCGTCATCAAGACCACCGCTAAGATGAAAGCTCCGGGTGCTGAGAAATTCGATGCCAAGGCTGAGAAGCAGAGCCTGCAACAACGTTATATGTACGCTGCTTATCAGGCGCTGAACATCCTTGAGCGCAAAGCTGACATCAAGGACAATCGTGGCATGTTCTATTAATCGCGCACACGATGCATACACGCCCGCGCGAATATAATAAGGAGAGTTCCCCGCAGAGGGGGCTCTCCTTTGTGTCTCCTTGGCTGTGGGTGCCGACACTCTATTTTACGGAAGGCATCCCTTATTTTCTGGTCAATAGCATCTCCGTGATGCTCTTTGCCAAGATGGGCGTGCCCAACGGTCAGTTGGCTTTTTTCACCACCCTGCTCTATTTTCCGTGGTTCTTGAAGGGACTATGGAGTCCGTTCGTAGATATCCTGCGCACCAAACGCTGGTGGATCATTGCCATGCAGGCATTGCTGACCGCACTATGTATCCTGCTGACTATCACGCTTCCCCAACCGGCAGCTGACACTATTGCAGCCAAGGCGACCACGGCCGGCACGTTCCGTTTTACGCTCATCCTGTTTATCATAGCCGCCTTTGCATCGGCTACGCACGATATAGCAGCCGACGGCTTCTATATGCTGGCGCATGACCAAAAGAGCCAAGCCGCCTTTGTCGGCATCCGCTCTACGTTCTACCGCATTGCGGCCGTCTTCTCGCAGGGTGTACTCGTCTATATAGCCGGATACATTGAAAACAAAACCGGTAATATACCGCTCTCCTGGCAAGTCACGCTGGGCGTCACGAGCGTCATCATGCTGCTCGTCACGCTCTACCACTCCTTCTTCTTGCCGCGCACCGATGCGGATAGTCCGCGTGAAGTGACCGACTATCGCGGCGCGATGCACGAATTGGGCGAGTCGTTTGCCACCTTCTTTACCAAACCGGGGGTAGGTCTGGCTATCGCCTTCATGCTGCTCTACCGTCTGAGCGAAGGCTTCCTGGTCAAACTGTCGCAACCCTTCCTGGTGGATACGCGTGTAGCCTCCGTACGCGATGGGATCTTCCTGGGCGGCGGACTGGCATTGAACACCGATACGGTCGGTCTGCTCTATGGCACCATCGGAGTCATCTTCCTGCTTTTAGGTGGCATTCTCGGCGGTATCTATATCGCCCAACGAGGCCTGAAACGCTCCATTTGGCTCATGGCCGCCGCACTGACCCTACCCAGTTTTGTCTATTGTTATCTGAGTATGGCGCAACCCGAATCGCTCTGGGTCATCGGCACGGCCGTCAGCTTCGAGCAGTTCGGATACGGATTCGGTTTCACGGCCTATATGCTCTATATGATGCATTTCTCCGAGGGCAAATACAAGACAGCGCACTATGCTATCTGCACGGCTTTCATGGCCCTGAGCATGATGATCCCCGGATTTATAGCCGGATATATCCAGGAGCAAGTGGGCTACACCGCCTTCTTCTGGATCGCCAATAGTTGCAGTATTACCACGTTCGCGGTCACGTACTTTGTGTGGAAAAGATTAGAGAACTAGTAGACTAGAAAACTAGTAGACTAGTAAATTAGATAAAAAAGTAAATACTATGAACAAGCGAATCATTCCCGACGCAATTACCAGTTGCAACCTGCTGTGCGGTAGCATGGCTGTCTATATGGCGACGCAGTATGAATTTCTATGGGCTTTTGGCTTGATCCTGGCCGGTGCCGTCTTTGATTTCTTCGACGGTCTCTCGGCACGTCTCTTGAAGGCACCCAGCCCGATAGGTATCCAACTCGACTCGCTGGCCGACGATATCACGTTTGGTCTTGCCCCCTCAATGTTGCTCTTCTGCTACCTCAAGCCCCTACTCGGCTGGTGGGCCGCTATAGCGCTGCTCATGGCCGCTTTCTCGGCGCTGCGACTGGCCAAATTCAATGTCGATGAACGCCAGCACGACTCCTTCATCGGACTCGCTACGCCGGCCAACGCCATCTTCTGGGGTGGTGTATGTGCCATGCCCTATGCGATGCTGGCCCACGACTGGATGGCTTGGGTACTGCTCGGTCTGTCGCTCGTGAGTTGCTATTTGCTCAACGCAGAGATACCCTTCTTCAGCTTCAAGAGTTTCCGCAAGGATCGTCTGACCATCATCCTCTTCCTTTGCGGATGCCTCATCCTGATCGGTTTCTGCGTACTCAAGGCCTGCTTGGCACATCATATTGAGTTTGCGTTCTTCGCCGGCGCAGCCTGCATCATATGGTATGTTGCCCTCAACCTGCTCATGCTTTGCATGCCGAAGAGGAACTAACCATCTATCCCGCTACCCCATGAGAACACGCACCCTATTCATAGCCCTTTGTCTATCCGTCTCGCTGCTGGCGGACGAGATACCTGTCGGCTACTACGATGCCATCCAAGGCACACAAGACTCCGTCCTGAAATCGACGCTTAGCCTCATCGTTCGTGGCGGCACCCGATACGAATATGGTATCAACCAGTACCATAGCACCAACAACCCGCCAGAATGGGTAGCCGGCGACCTGAAAGCCTATGGCACCTGGCAGGCCTTGCCCTTCACCGATCGCAAAGCGGGAGGCGTCGTGTGGGATATGTACTCCAACTGCGTACGCTACTATCCGAACAAACTCGGCGACTCCGGCTGTTCGCTCAATATCGAGCACTGCCTGCCTAAGAGTTGGTGGGGAGGAACAGTCAACGAAGCCTACAAGGACCTCTACAACCTCAATCCCTCCGACCAACGCGCCAATAGCCAAAAGAGCAACTACCCGCCCGGCCATGTGAAAAACGCTGATAAGTTCGACAATGGTTCGTTCCGCATCGCCAAGGCCAACACCTCCGGCTATGGATATATCTGTTGGGAACCCGCGCCGGAATACCGAGGCGACTTTGCACGCACCTATTTCTATATGGCTACGGCCTACGAGTACCTCAAATGGACCGCCTATCCGCAGTTTATAAGCAACTCGACCTACCTCATGTTCTCCGACTCGATTCAGCAGGTACTGCTCGACTGGCATCGCGCCGATCCCGTCAGCGAGAAAGAGCTGTGCCGTGCCGACCAGATATCTTCTATTCAGGGCAACCGCAACCCCTACATCGACTACCCGGAACTCGTGGAATATATCTGGGGCGACCAAAAAGGACAGGCGGTGGACCTCAATACCCTCACTTGCGCTTTTGCTACCGGCTTCTGTCCGGACGACATGGGCGAACCCGAGCCCCAGATCTATGATACGCTGATCAACCTGCCGGCCATCACCGCGGCGCTGGTCAACGCCATACCGGGAGGAAGCGCCAACAGCGGTATTCAATCCAACGGCAACGCGTCCATCACCATGGGCAAATCCTCGACCGATGGCGAGATCAGTTTCAGCGGCTTGCAGTTGACCGACTCCGCCATCTTGGCTTTCCGTGCCTCGCCCTACAATAGTGCGACCAGCATGCAACTGGAGATCTATCTGAATGAGACGCTGGATACAACCATCCTGGTAAACGTACAACAAGAGACACGTCATGAGGTGCGCTATCGCATCCCCGTTCCGGCCGAAACTACGAGTATTCGTATCCTGTCCGTGGGAGGTGGCACGTCCAAGCGTGCATGCATGCAGGAACTGTATCTGCTCACGCCCAAGCAGAACACGACTGCCCTAACTCTACCCCCTACCCAACTCTCCGATGTAAGCAAAGAACTGCACAACGGGCGTATTATAATCCGCCGAAATCAGGCCGTTTATACCCCTTTAGGGCAACAAATCCGCTGAAAACGTCAATTTTTACACATTTTTCGCGAGAATGTGCACGCGCGCGTGAGAGAAAATTTGTAATTTTGCAGTCGTAATTGGTAATACTGCAAATACACATAACTTTTTTTAACCAATATGAAAAAACAACTACTTAATTTGCTTCTCCTCGGAATGCTGACGACCCTCTCCGTTGGGGCGAAAGCAGACACCGTCGTGGAAGGACAATCAACGGAAGGCAAAGACTTCTGGGTAACGTTTATGCGAGCCGATCAAAACGATCACAGCGATGCCAGCGACAAAGCTGTCACGTTGGCACTGACCGTTTCCGCGAAAGAAGAATGCGACGTCACGTTCACCAATCCCAACACCAACGAGACACAAAACGAGCACCTCACCGCCGGCGAGATCAAGGAGGTCGCATTCTACACCGGTGATGCAGGCCAGACCGCCAGAACACGTACCGATGCCCAGAAAGCATCCATCACCTGCTACACCTACTACCCCGACTCGGTCGACAACTGCGCCATCCACGTAGAGGCCACGGCACCTATCTCGCTGTTCGCCAGCAACCGTCGTTCGAAATCATTCGACGCCACCAACGTGCTGCCTACCGCTTCGCTACTCGACGAGTACCTGATCCAGACCATCGCACCGTCTGACCATAGCGGTTCACCCCAGGGTACGCATTTCTGCATCATCGCCACGGAAGACAATACAGTAGTTGACTACTGCCCCACGGTAGAATTGCAATGCATCAAAGATGCCAAGAGCGCATATGACTTTACAGGCGGCGTTGGACTAACTCCGGAGCAGATCGCTTTGGCCAACTGGCAAGTAGGCGACACACTACATACACCGGTCCTGAACAAGGGCCAGGTATATTACATCTGGACCGGCAACTATAGCGGTGCATCAGCCGACCTCAGCGGTACGTGGCTCAAGGCGCGCGCTAATAAGAAGATCGCCGTCTTCCAGGGTGCTCCCCATACCAACCTACCCGACCAGGTGCGCGACCGCGACCACCTCTTCTCGCAGGCTATGCCTGTGCAGTACTGGGGCAACACCTTCGTCATCACCTCGTCGCTTACGCGCGGACGCGACATCATCCGCGTCATGGCCCGCGAGGATGGCACCGAGGTGTTCATAAACGGTGAACTGAAGCATACTTTCAATTTCTCCAGCAACCCGAAACGTACGTTCGAGTTCGAAATCGGAGAATCGAATGTATACTGCTCCGACAAGAACCACAAAGGCAACCTGTCTGCTCCGCTGGTAGCCGATAATAGCTGCTATATCACCACTTCCTGCCCTGCGGCTACCCACCTCTTCATGGTAAGTAACACCTACGATAGCAAGATCAACGACGTAGAGTCTACCGGCAAGGGTGACCCCGCTATGGTATGGGTCAACCCGATCGAGCAACGTATCAACGATATTACGTTTGCCACCTATGGCTCGTCCAACACCCACTACTTCAACGTAGTGACCGACCAAGCCGGCGTGGCTTCCATGAAGCTCGACGGCGTGGACATCTCGGCCGACTTCCAGCCCGTAAGCGGTAGTAACAACGCTTGGTACTTCGCACGCAAGAATATCAGTTATGCTACTCACCGTCTGACCGGTAACACCGGCTTCATTGCCCATGTTTACGGCTACGGCGACAAGGAGTCCTACGGCTACTCTGCCGGAGGTGCTACCAAGCCGCTCACCCAGTATATCACCATCAACGGACAAGTCTTCTCGCCCGATACGGAGAACACCCTCTGCGGCGAGGATACCATCAAGTTTGCTTGCCATCCGGACTATGAATACAATAAGATCGAATGGTATTTCGGCGACGGCCAGAGCGACCTGACCAACAAGGACTCCGTGCCCCACTACTATGCCAATTCCGGTGTCTATAACGCATACGTACTCATCTATCGTGAGAGTAGCAACCGCTGCGCCGGACAAAACGCCATCGACAGTATTCCTATCAAGGTCACCATCGGACGCTACCAGTTCTCGATCGACGACATCGAGATCCCCTGCCCTGAAGACGGCAAGGCCTATATCGGTAAGGTATACTATAGCAACGAAGGCAAGGTGAACCTCCACGGTGACAACGTGACTATCGAGTTTGACGCAGCCGCTAAAGCAGCCGGCTTCAAGGATTCGGAGTTGGTCATCAAGGACACCTATTTCCAGATCACCATCCCCTCCGGTGCCGTGCCCGACACCTACTATGGCATCCATCTGGTCATCACCTCCGACTGTGGCGGTGCCGACACCACCATGCATTTCATGGTCAGCTACGACAACGACGTCATCGCGCAACGTTACGACAACGTGCTGGGTCTGCAGACCGCTTCCTTCACCGGCAAGACGCTGAGCGATTTTCAGTGGTACCGCGGTTCGGATAGCACCGCCATCGAGGGCCAGGTTTCTGCCGTGCTCAACTTCTACGAAATTCCCTACGGAGGCGACATCAACGACACCTACTACGTATGCTTCACTATCAACAAGGGACAAGCATCCGAAGTCAAGACCTGCGCATGCGCCAAGGCATTCAACACCAACGCCGATGATCATCAGTTCGCACCCGACTCAGTCAGCGGACTCACCATCACGGCTACATACTCTATCCTGGCCGGCGACAAGGTATTTGTCAACGCCGACTACAATGGAAAGAAAGATATCGAGTGCTACGCACAATGGATCACGCCGAACGGCAAGATATACCAAGACCAGCAATTCACCATCCCCGATGGCGGTTGCACGATCGATACGCCCAAGGAGACCGGACTCTACCTGTTGCGTGTCAGCACCGACGGCAAGAGCCGCAGCTTTAAGATTCTGATTCAATAACCCGTAGCATAGGAGATTAACACAATGAAAAAGTACATTCATATTTTCGTATTAGCCGCTTTTCTGCTGAGTCTTACTATGCCGGTAGTGGCTGCTTCTACAAGCGCTACAGCCGCTGTAGCTGCCGCTCCGTCCGATAAGGACAAAGCCAAAGCAAAACAGCAAGCCCAGAAAGCAAAACAGCAAGCACAAAAGGAGAAAGAGAAAGCCAAAAAGGCCAAAGAGAAAGCGAAACAGCAAGCAGAGAAGGCCAAACAGCAAGAGAAAAAGCGTCAAGAAGCCGAGAAGAAGCGTCAGGACGCTGAAAAAGCTCGCAACAAGCAAGCCGAGGCTCGCCAGAAAGAAGCAGAGAAGAAAGAGGCTGAAAGACAGCGCGTCATCGACGAGCGTAATAAGGAGATCCAGAAGCGAGAAGCTGCTGAGCAGGCACACGATGAGGCCGTACGCCGCCGCTGGGAACGCAGCCAACGCGAGCAGCCCAAGCACCTGTTCAACCTCAGCCTCCGTGCCGGCTACGCTGCCCTAATGGACAAAATCGATCCTACCGCCGACGGTACGCTCTGGGGTGCCGCAACGCTCAACAAGGACAATGCCCTCCAGCAACTCATCGGTGGCCCCGGTGCCGGACTCCGTCTGGGCTACGAATTGGAATACAAGAAATTCCGCTTCGAGACTGGTATCGACTTCGACTATTTCAATTCTACCTCCCGATACGGATTCTCGGCTACGCGCCAGGACCTGAAATACCCTGGAACGACATACAACTACCTGTTCGACAACATGCGCGAGACGCGCAACGCCGGCTACGTAGGTATTCCCATCATGTTTGGTGCACAGTTCGACAAGTTCTATTTCCTCATCGGTCCGAAGGTATGCTACGGATTCACGCTCGGCAACTACAGCCAGAAGGGTCAATACGATATCACGGTCAACGATCCCTCGCTGCTCGAACCCTACGGTATGGGTATCCACGACCTGCCCGCTGCCAGCAACGCACAGGCTCCTATTAAATTCAGCACGCCCGACGTACGCGCATGCGTAGAAATAGGTATCGACCTAGACGAGTGGCTTCACCAGGATGCCGATCCTAAGGACAAGAAGCGTCATAAAGTGAAAGAAGGTGAGCGTCAGCCATTCGGAAAAGAGTATATCCACTACAAGTTGGGCCTCTTCGCTGAATACGGTGTACTCAACACAAACGCCACCCCCGCTGCACGTCCTGTAGAGTTCGCTACCAATAGCACCGCTGTACAGCAGACCAACACCATGCTGGCGATGAACGGCAATACCCGCCTCAACACCCTCTTCGTGGGTGCACGCTTTGCCATCCAGTTCCAGGTGCCGGGACGTGAACCCGAGATGCCGTCGTCGTATGCCGACATTCGCGTCATCAACGCTGAGACAGGCGAGCCTATCCCCAATGCCGTGGTCAATATCTCCGATGTTCAAACCGAGAAGACCGTGCTGCGCAACAAGAAACTGGCTAAGGGAACCATCAGCCAGAAGTCGAAATTCGGAAGCTACTCCGTCATGGCTAACGCCGAGAACTACTTCCCCAACACCACGATCTACACCATCGACTCGATCGGTCATATGCCTGTCGACCTGCGACTCACGCCGAAGCCCGTCTTCCGCGTTACCGTGGCCGACGCTGAGAGCCATCAGCCGCTTATGGCGACCGTCCAGATTCGCAAACGGGGTACCACGGAGAACCGCTACAGCCTCAATACCGACTCTGCAAGCGGCGGTAGCAGCCAGCTGCTGGCCGACACCGTCTCCTACACTATCCATATTGAGCAGTTCGGATACGAGCCCTACAATGGCATCATTACCAACCTCGGCGATAGCATGCACATCGACCTCAAGCCGATCAAGCAGGAGGTATTCATCCTCAAGAACATGTTCTTCGCTACCAACAAAACACGTATCCTGCCCAGCTCCGAGGAAGAACTCAACGGTCTGTTCAACTACCTCGATCGTCATCCCGAGATCCGCATCAAGATCGTCGGCCATACCGATAGCGTAGGTAAGGACGAAGCAAACCAGAAACTCTCCGAAGGACGTGCCGAGGCTGTTATGAAAGACCTCATCCGTCGCGGTATTGACCCGTCACGACTCGAAGCAGAAGGACGCGGTGAGACCGAACCGATCGACACTAACGATACCGAGGAAGGTCGTCAGAACAACCGTCGTGTAGAGATACATATCCTGTAACGTATGAGTCCTGTCAGAGTTCTCTCAAATCTTAATAAAAGTACAACTTTTAACGGGACCATCACGGGACCATCTCCCGAGAAGAGAACTTTGAAATTAAAAACAGTAAACTTTTGAGAATCCAAAATATGAAACGTTTTGTTAAGTCATTATTGCTTGTAGCCTTCATGCTGGGAACTTTTATCCCGGCATGGGGACAAGCATCTACGCAAGGCAAGGAGTTCTGGGTTAGTTCTACCCTGGTATGCTCGCCTGACAAGGCTACCCCTGCGCCCTACATCGCTATCTCGGCTGAGAAAGCATGTACGGTCAACATCCAGGGTGGACTGAACAATGCCATCAATATCACCCAGCAGGTGGCAGCCGGCTCATGGAACGAGTTCGGCAATGGTACTACGTCTCAGACGAATCCTAACCAAGGTATGATAAAAGTGCCAATGGATGCCAGCAAGTGGTATCCTACCTCGATGAGCAATGCCAACAATGTGTCCACCCTGGCCGGGCAGAAAAACATGTACGGACTCCACATCACGGCTACCGAGAATATATCTGTCTATGTCATCCTTAGTTCTCTCCACTCAATGGACGCCAGCAACATCCTGCCTCTTACCGCCCTCGGTAGTGAGTACTACACCCAGGACTACTGGTCAAAGGTGAAGAGCGACTTCAACGATGCTGTCGGTCTGACCACCATCCTTGGTACGGAGGACAACACCACCATCGACATCATCCCGAATGGCGACACCTTCGATGGACACCTGAGTGGACAACTCTACACCATCACTCTCAACCAGGGAGAGACCTACTATATGGTCACCAAGACGGGCGATCGTCTGGCCGGTACCCATATCACAGCGCGTAATGGCAAGAAGATAGCCGTTTACTGCGGTGTACCTATCACCAACATACCTACCGGTATCGCAGCCCGTGACTGTCTGTTCGAGCAGCCTATGCCCGTGGAGTATTGGGGTACCCAGTTTATCGTTACGCGCTCGCTGGAGAAGAATGGAAACCTCATCGGCATCACCGCTACCCAACGCGGCACAGAGATCAAGGTAGATGGCTACACTCAAGCCTATATTAATGAAGGAGAGACCTACTACATCATGCTCCAGAGCGCCGGTGATCCTAACGGCAACAAACCCGGCGATAGCCCCATCGACCTGGTCGTAACAGCCGATGCCGCTTATATCGAGACCAGTTGTCCGTGTGCCGTGTATAACTACGATACCGGTAACTCCTATAAGGGTAAGACCACCGATGAGATCGTAGGCGGCAAGGGCGACCCGTCCTCGGTATGGGTATCACCTATCCAGCAGAAGATTAACAAGATCACTTTCGGTACGTGTTATACCGACAAGACCAAGGATCACTTCCTCAATGTCGTGACCGAAACAGCTACGTGCCAGAACACTAAACTCATTGCGCTCTATGGTGCCACCCAATTGGACAAGACCAGTTTGCTCGTTTGGACGCCCGTTCCCGGAAATCCAACCTACTCTTACGCGCGCACACAAATTGGCAATGATGGAAGTAAGAACTTCAACGTCTTCCGCCTGGAGAATAGCAAGGGCTTCACGGCCACCGTATATGGTAACGGAGAAGATGAATCGTACGCCTACTCTGCCGGTTCGGCAGCCGTAGAACAGGGTGTCAACGTCAATGGTGAGACCTTCACCAATGGCCATATTAGCGACTCCCGCTTCTGTATCGGCTCCGAAATGCTTTTCGATGCTAAGGTGGGTACCGACGAGATCACCCGCGTAGATTGGAACTTCGGCGATGGCATCACGTCATACAACTCCACCCCGACCATCAACCACCCCTACACCGTTCCCGGCTGGTACGACGTAGAAGCTGACCTGTATGGTCACCAGGTCTGCACCGAAGAAGACAATAAGTTCCTGGGCAAGGTAAAGTTCTCCTTCCGCATCGTACGCCCCGACACCGTACGCCATCAGCGCTACGAGTGCGTAGCCGAAGATTATAGCGGCGACATGGGACGCACCGATACCACCACCTTCGACTGCGACTCCATCGTCATCACCGGTGTGGAGTACGGACGTGAGTCCAGCTATAGCTACGACCTCACCGTACAAGATGGCTGCACCCTCAATGGTCAGTGGTACGAAATGTCACAAGAAGTCACCTGGATTGCACCGCGCAAGAACGCACAACGCTGCGACTCTACCGTCACCTGCAATCTGCGTGTACTCCACTGCCTCGATCTGGATATCCCGAACCGTCCTGAACAGCAACATATCTGTCCGGGCGAAGCATACGACCTGCCCTATACCTACTACAAGGGTGATATTGGCGAAGCCCATTTCATCTGCGGACAGATCGACAAGATCGTTACGCTGTCCAACGGATCAGTCGTACTGCCCACCCAGGATCTCAAGCCGGGTGTCTACAAGGCACGTATCACCGTCCAGGACACTATCTGCGATCGTACACTCGAGTACCCCATCGACCTGACCGTTTACTACCCCAGCGATATATTCAAGTACAAATTCAACAACGTACTGGCTGTTTACAACAAGCAGAACAACGGTGGCTACGAATTCACCGCTTATCAATGGTATCGCAACGGAATGCCTATCGAGGGTGCTACCTCGTCGGTTTACCATGTAGACTCTACATTCACGCTAGGTGACATCTACTTCGTGATGCTCACACGCGCTGACGGCCTTACGCTGCCTTCCTGCCCGCAGACCATCAGCAACGTACCCGACTACGACGAGCATACCAACGCGGCTCCCGCTCGCAAGGAGATCATCAACCAACGTATGTATATCTACATCGACGATCGTATTTACGACTCGCATGGTCAACGCATAAAATAACGAATTAGTGAATTCATGAGATCGCTATTCCGGCAAAATGCTGTCTTTCTAACGCTAAGCCTATTGCTCGCACTGAGCTTAGGCTTAGCGCTTATCTATATCCCTAAGGGCGAACTCCATCTGCTGCTCTGCGACCGCCATACGCACGCGCGCGATATATTTTATAGGTATTATACCACCCTCGCCGAGTGGCTACCCTACGTCATCTGCGTGGCCCTGTTGCTTTTCGCCAAGCTTGGCGAAGGCATTTTTGCCTCTACGGCTATGCTCCTATCCACCCTTCTCACGCAGGTATGCAAGCATATCGTCAATGCCCCACGTCCCGTCACCTGGTTTACCGAGCAATTCCCCGATATCCAACTGCCTCTTGTAGACGGTGTACGTATGAATCTATGGTACTCCTTCCCGTCCGGACATACCACGTCCTTCTTCGCCATGACCTTAGCCGTCTGCATACTTCTGACAGAGCGTCTATCAGCGTCAGCGGTCTATCAGCGAAGCGGTCATATAGCAAAGCGGTCCTATAGCGTCAGCGGTCTTACAGCGATAGCGGTCCAGTTGCTGCTATTCTTTGCAGCAACATTAGGTGCCTACAGCCGCATCTATCTGA
Source organism: Paludibacteraceae bacterium (assembly GCA_017509715.1). Lineage (GTDB taxonomy): Bacteria > Bacteroidota > Bacteroidia > Bacteroidales > Paludibacteraceae > Colicola. Next base: position 109,063 of record JAFWOU010000014.1, read on the forward strand.
GCCAGCATTTTGCAATGGACGTATTTGCCGGTCTACTCGTCGGCATACTCTCCACACTCGCTTCTTACGCCATTTTTTACCGTTTTCAGGACAAAAAATGGTACAATTATCGCATTTTTCAAAAAAAATGAGGGGTAAAGTGCATTTTTTTGCAAAAAAATTTGCACATGTCAAAAAAAAGCTGTACCTTTGCACTCGCTTTTGAAAAACAAGGCACATTTGAGGCAACTCTCGGGCGTTTAGCTCAGCTGGTTTAGAGCATCTGCCTTACAAGCAGAGGGTCTGCGGTTCGAATCCGTAAACGCCCACAACATTTGAGAAAAGGACATCGTAAGATGTTCTTTTTTCTATATATAGGTATCGGCAAATTTATTTGTAAAGATGCCTCTCCCCCGAGGCGGGAGAGTCCGCGGCATAAAAAAGAGGAAGGCATTCACCTTCCTCCTTTTGAGCCACTGGGCGGACTCGAACCGCCGACCCACGCATTACGAATGCGTTGCTCTACCAACTGAGCCACAGTGGCAACATTACTCTCTCGAGCCAAAAGCGAGTGCAAAATTACTGCTTTTTTTTGACATACGCAAATATTTTTGCATTTTTTTTGTATATATGGTATAATTTTTGTACCTTTGCAGTCGAAAACAGGAAATTATGCGTCGAAAGCTGCTCTTTTTATACTGTCTTATGCTTGCACTCGGGCTCCATGCCCAAGTGCATACCGGCACATTTCATCCGAAAATCAAGACCCTGAAAGCCAAGCGCGTGAGTTCCCCTACCCTGGAGCGTCCGTTCCTGGTGCTACAAGACGGCCAGGTCGACGGATCCGATCCGGAGAACACGCTCCATATCTCATTCGACGAACTCAGCCACGATGTACACATGTACTCCTACACCGTCCGTCACCTTGATCACGACGGTCAACCCAGCAATATAAATAGCACGGAGTACCTACGCGGCTTTACCACAGCCGATATTACCGACTACATGCATTCTATCAATACCGCCATCGAATATACCCACTATCAGTTCGATTTCCCAAACGCGGACATGCAGCTCACAGCAGGCGGACGCTACCGACTAAGCATCTACGAGGACAACGACCCGTCACGCGAAGTGGGCATGGTGGATTTCGTGGTTGTAGAACCCCTTGCAGAGATCCGTCCTACCCTACGTTATAACACACAGATCGAGATCAACGGACGCTACCAGCAGCTGGACATCGATGTCAATCTGTCACAACTGGGCGTGCGTGATCCCAACGAATACATCCTGGTCGTAGAGCAGAACAACCGCCTTGACAATAGCGTCACACTCCGTCAGCCCACATTCATTCAGGGCGATGTGCTCCGCTATCAAAACCAGCAAGCGCTTATCTTTGAGGGTGGCAACGAGTATCGCCACCTCGATTGCTTCTCCACCTATCTGGCCGGCGCTAATATCGACCGTATTGCCTATATGAACGGCGCCTACCATGCTCTGCTCTTTCCCGATGAGCTGCGCACCAATAACCAACTCTATATCCATGAATTCGACTCCGACGGACAATTCATCGTCAATGCCGAGCGCACCCAGGACGTGGATACCGAAGCCGAATATATGTGGGTACATTGGAGGCTACCTATGAAGTTCCGTATGGACGGCACATTCTATGTAGGTGGAGACCTCTTTGAGAATAGAATCGACCGAAGCAACATGATGAGCTATGACAGCGAAAATGAGTGCTATTACCTCACCGCGTTACTCAAACAAGGAGGCTACGACTACCAGTATTGGTTCGTCTCAAAAAATCAGGCTGCCACTACGCAGATGAGCGAGGGCAGCCATTGGGAAACGCAGAACAGCTATACGATCTACGTCTATTATCGTCCGTTCGGTAGCCGCTACGACCGCCTGGTCGGACTAAAACAGCTCTAAGGTTTTACACGCAGTTTTTGTCCCGGATGGATCACCGACTTGTCGGTCAGTTTGTTCAACTTACGGAGTTGATCCACGGTGATGTTATTCTTCTTGGCGATCGACCATTGACTATCGCCGTTCTTCACCGTATACCATCTGGCGGCTTCGGCTTTCTTCTTGGCTTCCTCAGCCTTCTTGCGTGCCAACTCCTCCTGCTGTTTTTTCTTAGCGGCAGCTTCAGCTTCGGCCTTCTTCTTAGCCGCAGCCTCTGCTTTCTTCTTGGCCGCTAATTCACGTTCAGCCTTTTCCTTAGCCGCTTTCTCTTGAGCCAAACGCTCGGCCTCGGCCTTCTCCTGTGCAGCCTTTTCCTGAGCAGCTTTCTCCTGGGCTAAACGTTCAGCCTCCGCCTTGTTGTCTTGCGCAGGTTTTTCTTGCGGAGCTGTCTCTGCTTTAGCTGTAGGCTTCAGCGTATCCTTAGCTTCGGGCGTCACAGCCGGAATCGGCTGTTCCTTCTTGGTATCCGGACGTTGACCATCCTTGATATTGATCTGCTCGATTTTTCCCGAACCGGATTTCAAGCCCTTGTAGGCCGAAGGCAGCAACGCACGTACATCAAAGGTCTCATGACGTACACGTTGCTTCGACTTGCTGGTATGCTTGAAGAGCCAGTCGTACGTATCATTCAAATAGAACATACGGGCCAACATCGCATGGTTCACCGAATCCAGACGGTCGTATTTGGTCAGACGCTCCGATCCGCCGGCAGCGAGAATACCCTGGTTCACCTTGTCTGAGTTCTCCACCGGCACTGCCGCATCGTCCGTACCGTGTATGATCCACAGCGGCACATCCTTCATCTTCGAGAAGTCGGTCAGCGTCGTACCGCCGCACATAGCGATAGCCGCAGCCACACGTTTGGGATACGTACCTACATAGTCCAAAGTACCATAGCCTCCCATCGACATACCGATCACGTAGATACGCGTGGTATCTACCGAGTAGTTCTTGATCGTCCAGTCGATCAGGTCGTTCACCTTCTTAGGCTTCCATGCCTCACCCGGACTCTGAGGAGCCAGCACGAGCGCATTGATTCTACGTCCGTACTGCAACGCACTCAACGGTCCGTACCTGCGTACACGACTTAGATCCGTACCACTCAGGCTCTTTCCGTGCAGAAAGACTACAAGAGGCAGTTCTGCCTTTTCATCCTGATAGTTTTCCGGCAGATAGATCATGTAGTTATATGTATTCTTATTGCCATCATAGGCATGTAGCACTTGGGCAAAACTATTCACTGCAAACAGCGAACTTGCCAATAGTATCAATAGTGTTCTCTTCATATTCCCTTAGTTTTGCGTGGTTGTACCATTCTCCTGAGACTCATCTTCTTCCTCCTCATCGTCGTGGTAGTAGTAATACTGCTTGGCGGCGTCGTTTTGGCGCTTGGTGAAGCGTGACTTACGACGCTTTCCATAGCCATAGCCACCATAGCCATAACCTCCGTAGCCGTAACCGTACCCACCGTAACCATAGCCATAACCGTAACCATAACCACCGTATGCGAAGCGACCTTCTGTCGGGATATCCGACAGCACGATCTGTACCTTATCCGGATTCTCAACCACCTCGGCCACCTGCTCCAGCGTCAAGCGGCAAAGACCCTTGTCGGTCTGCATACAGCGAATCACGAACAGACAGATATCCGATTGCTCGATGAGCGGATAAGCATCCGGCACCAGTCCGATAGGCGACGTATCGATGACAATATACGGATAGCGTTCGCGCAACGTAGTCAACATATCACGCATCTTATCCGAGTGAATCAACTCGCCCGGATTAGGCGGCACCGTACCGGCACGCATCAGGTCGAAACCAAACGGCGTATCCGATATGATGATGTCATCCAGTTCGCAGTCACCAATCAGGTAGTTGGTCAGACCCAGACCTTCTTCCAGTCCCAACTTGGTGTGGATATTCGGCTTACGAATGTCGCAGTCGATGAGCAGCGTCTTCTTGCCGCTCATCGAATAGAGCGCAGCTAAGTTGGTGCACAGGAAGGTCTTACCATCACCCGACTCGGTCGAAGAGACGGAGATCAAGAGGTTCTCCTTGCGCTTCACCACAAACTCCATACGCGTACGTATCGAGCGCAGCATCTCCGAGTAACTGGACTTCGGTCGAGCACGTACGAGCGTCGGGTTTTGGTTGCGGGCGTGACGTACCGATCCGATCATATGGAACAGACGCAACTTGTATACATCCTTCGGCGAACGGATCTTGTTGTTAAGCAACTCGCTCAGGATGATCAGCACCAGCGGGATGAGCAGACCGATGAGCAGATAGGTCGTCATCGTCTTCTTCTTCGCGCCTGCGTTCATTACGGATACCGTACGCGCTTTATCCATGATGGAGTTATCCGGCGTGTTCGACGCTTTCTGGATCTCGGCCTCGGCACGCTTCTGCAGGAAGAAGGTGTAGTAGTTGTCATCGATACGGTAGTTACGCTCGATAGCTACCATCTGCAGTTCCTTCTCCGGCAGGCCTTTGATCTCGGTCTCCACCTCCTCGTAGCGACGCTCCAAGTCGGCTTTCTCGATCTTGAGCGATGCACGCATCGTGGAAACGACCTCGTTGATGGCCTCCTTGACATTCTCTATGTCGTTGGTATACTTGGCATAGTACACGTTCTTCTCGGTCAACTCACCGCGCTGCACACGCAGATCGTTCAGCTGCTGCACCAGAGTCATCAGCATCGGGTCATTCAGTCCCAAGGTAGCCGGGGCAATGACCGCACCATTCTCTATATTGGTAGAAAGGTAGTTGGTCAGATAGTCGAAGTAGGTCTCGCGCAGACGCAGCGCCAAGGCTTGCTCGTCGTAGCCCGCTACGCGTCCCATCAACTGACCGGCATACGAGTTGACATCCACAAACTTGTTAGCTTGACGGAAATTGGTCATCGCACTCTCGCTCTGCTCCAGAGCGCCCTGCAGGTGATTCAACTGCTCGTTGATAAAGTAGATTGACTTCTCAGCCACCTCGTTTTTTTGCTCCAGCGATTTGAGCAGGTATATCTCGGCCAACTTATCGATAAACTCACAGTCGCGTTGCGGCGTCTCGCTGGTAAGCGAGATACCCAGCACCGAACTACCCTCGCTCACAAAGTTGAACGACAGGCGGTTCATAAACTCATCCACCAGCGACTCGCGCGAACGGAAACGCACGTAGATCTTACCCTTGTTGACCATCAACTCGGTAGGCCATACCGTGATCTCAAAGATGCCTGCATCTACGGGCTTACCGTAATGGGCTACCACGTCCACGCCGTGTTCATCCGACGTAGAACGGATATGCATCGAACCGTCCTCCGCAAACTCTATCTCATATAGGTCGCTATAGGCACTCGGATCGATGCGATGCTGCTCGATCAGGATAGGCGAATCGCGATACAGGTTTCGGGTCTTGAATCTACCCTGCGTGATATACTCAGTCTGCAAAAACGGCAGCGAGTCTACAACACGGCACATCAGGTCGTACGAACCTAACATAATAACTTGGTTGTTGACGTTGGTATAGCCGCCGTCCAGTCCGTATCCCTGCATCAGCAGCGAGTTGGCACCGCCGTAGCCACGGTTCTCATTGATGATCACCGAGCCCTGCGACATGTACGTAGGTATCCACTTGCGGTTCTTGAGCATCGCCAGTCCCAACGCGATCACCAGGAAGATGACAAACAGATACCAATAGTGCAGGAACGTGAACACCCACTCTATCGGGTTGAACGACGTTGCCTGCTCCTGCGGGTCGCCATCCTGGTCGTTGTTGGTGTACTGACCATTACCGTAATACTGGCTATTGCCGTACTGGCCATTGCCGTATTGACCATTGCCGTATTGACCGTTTCCATAGGCATACTGCCCATTACCATAAGCACCATAGGCATTGCCATAGGCCCCATTCCCATAGGGGTGGCCACTACCATACAGGTAGTTGCTATTACCGGAATGCGTATAATCGTTGTTTGAATCCATATCGTATTAATATAATTGTCCTACATACGTCAGCACCGAAATGAGTAGCGACATCGAACTGGTTATCAGTCCCAAGAAGCCGGTATAGGTCGGCACCTTATAGAAGCTGTCTTTGGTTCGCGCCACGTAGATCACGTCGTTGGGATAGACATAGTAATATTTAGAATCTATGATCGTATTGGTTCGTATATCAAATTCCAGCACCTCCGGCTCCTCACCGTTATCCCGCGGACGGATGATGCGTACGTGCTTGCGGTCACCCGAGTTCATCAAGTCGCCCGTCATAGCCAGGGCCTGGAAGATATTCATCTTCTCCTTGTAGATATAGTACTGTCCGGAACGGATATCTCCTATCACGGAGAAATACTTGTTGTACAATGCCAGTTTCACATCTGCATCCGGAATAATCTCGCGGAACGCATCGCGGAGCGCCACCTGCGCCTCCTCTACCGTCAGGCCCTGCACCTTCACCGGATCCAGGAACGGCAAGTCTATCGTACCGTCCGAATAGACGCGATACGAGTTGGCGTACTGACCGCTAACGTTGGCATTGTTGTTGCCTATCGTCTTGCTGTAGGTCTCGTCCATGGTGATCAGTCGATAGATGATTTCGTCGTTCACGCGAATACGGTAGGGTTCATACGCCACCGAATCATAAACCGGCAGGGGATGATACTTGGTCGAATCCTGCAGAAAACCTATCGCACGATGAGTATAGCAACCCGTGAATGTCATGCTCAAGCATGCTAACAATATGATGTAAATCAGTCTCTTCATCGCTACTTTCCTCCATAATGTTTGTTAACATGATTGATACCGGTTTGCACGATCGAGTAGATAAACACACCGAACGAGATGGTCGAAGACACAATACCCAGCGTCGTGGCTGCCGAATTGATACCAAAGGCATAGCCCGGCATATAGCGGATATAGATAATATCGTTCGGCTCTATGTAGTAGTACTCCGAATTGACAATATCCTTCGAACGCACGTCAAAGGTCATGATCTTGGTCTGGCCCTCGATCTCTCGAATTAACTTCACTTCATGGCGGCTACCAAACTCCTGAATATCACCTATCATAGCCAAGGCCTCGAAGATAGTCATCTTCTCCTTGTTGATCGTGTAACGTCCGCTCTGAATACCCACTACCGAGAACGAGCGCTGCACGATATTCACCTCGCACGACACGGTCTTATAGCCTGGCATCTCGCGCATCAGGGTCGACAGCTCATCTTCCAAGAGCAGCTTCACCTCGCGCGTCGTCAGTCCACGTACCGGCAACTTACCGATCGTCGGGAAGTCGATATTTCCCTCATCATCAACCAGATAGGTATATAGGTCGTACGAACCGTACGCACCTCCCTGCCCCATCTGCTGACGCATTTGAGAGGCATTGCTGCCCGAGTTGTACATCTGCGTGATGCGCTCGTCTACCGAATAGACATAGATATATAATCGGTCACCTATTCGCAGCTTATAATCCTCGAACGACAAGGTATCGGCGTATGCAGGAATGCTCTTGCCGGGCTCCTGCATATAGTTCACCTTCTTCGACGTCACGCATGACGCCAAGAGCAAACCTAACGCAAAAATCCATATATATCGAATCTTACTCACGAACTTTCAACTATAAACCAATAAACCTATAAACTTATCAACCAATAAACCGGTCATCTTCTTTCATCCCATCCAAAGGGGTGTTTGCTAAGCGGCAACTTAGCCAGCGGATGATAGTCACCCACCAGTCCGATAGGCTCCGAATGACGTATCTCGCTTACGGTCTCTATGCACGGACGTGCTTCGCTGATACGAAAACCGTTGCCTGCCAATATCTGCTTGTAGCTCTCGGTATGCAACTCCGTAAAACCGGCGCTGAATTCAAACTCCTCGCCATCGATCGACAACGTACGGTACGTACGCTTCTCGCCCTGTACCGCATTCGCCGGCAGACACTCGGCGTTGATCGACAGGAAATAACGTACACGGGCATGCTCCAGTTCCAGGTAACCGGCTACGCGGTCGAACGACATGACATGTACCACGTTCTTCTGTACACGACCGAATACCCACTGCAGCATATCGTAGAAATGCACACCGATATTCGTAGCAATACCGCCCGACTTGTGCACATCGCCTTTCCAGCTGGAGTAGTACCATTTGCCACGACTGGTGATATACGTCAAATCCACATCATATACTTTCTTCGGATCCTCGGCCGTCTCGCGCTCCACTTTCCGCTTCAGTTCGCGAATCTTGTCGTGCAGACGAAGCTGCAGGATGGTATAGGCCTTATGGCCCGTTTCCTGCTCCAGCTCCACCAAGTTGTCGATATTGTACGGATTGAGCACCAGCGGCTTCTCGCATATCACGTCGCATCCCAGACGCAGACCGTAACGGATAAACGCATCGTGGGTATAGTTCGGCGTACAGATCGACACCCACTCCAGGGGATTAGCGGTACGCATTTGTTTCGAACAGAAACGGTCGAACTGCTCGTTCTCCGTAAAGAACGAACACTCCGGAAAACTGCTATCCAGTCTACCTACCGAGTCAAACTTATCATACGCTACCATCAGGTTGTTGCCCGTATCGGCAATGGCCTTGATATGACGCGGCGCAATATAACCGGCAGCTCCAATTAACGCAAAGTTCTTCATCTATTTTATTTCACTATTTATCACGTATATACACGCATCATGCGCGCGCTCAAAATCAAATGAGCGTGCAAAGGTACAAAAAATTTTTGATATATGCAAATAATTAGCGTTTTTTCTTAAGAAAAACACGCGAAAGTACCTCTATCGGGTGCAAAGCCACGACGCCTGTCATATCTTTTATCTGAGTGCGGCACGAGGTACCCGGTGCACATACGATGGCTGACGCAGGTCTGACCTGGCTGACGGCCTCCCTCACCACTGGCACCAGCACCATCTCTGCGATGCGTTTCGAGTCCAAGTAATGACGTTTCTCATAGCCGAACGAACCCGCCATACCGCAGCAACCGGAAGGGATGATATGTACAGTCAAGCCCTCTATCTGCCGCAGCACTTCGGCCGTCTTCTCTACCCCTACCAGGGCTTTCTGATGACAATGACCATGTAGCCACAATTCAGCATCCAGTCGCCCAAAATCGGCCGACGTGATACGTCCCGCTGCGATCTCCGCAGCCAGCCATTCATCGTATAGCAAGCAGTTCTTTCCCAGCCGCTTAGCATCCTCCGCCAGCGACGGCGACACCAGCCGCGGGTACTCGTCTCGGAAACTCAATATACACGAGGGTTCGATGCCTATCAGCGGCCTCTCGTCGGTCACAATATCCCGGAGCAAGGTCACATTCCGGGTCGCTATCTTAGCCGCCTGGCGCAGGCATCCCTTGCTGATGGCGGCACGACCGCTCTCCACATGCTTCGGCACTTCTACCGCATACCCCAAGCCTGTCAGCAATTCGGCGAACTGCAATCCCAATTCGGCTGACTCACGGTCGGTAAACTCATCGGCAAACAGATAGACCTTGCCTTTCGGAGTGGTAGGCTGCACGACGGTATGTTCAACGTACCAGCGCATCGAATGACGACTCAAGGTCGGTATATGTCGCTCGGCAGCAAAACCCACCAGGCCTTTTATCACGGCCGAGGTCCAGCGGTTTCGGGCAAAGAAATTATAGATGGGTGCCACCCTGCCGCCCAGGCTCTCCACCTGCGCCATATGCGCTATGAGCCAGGTTCGAACGGGCGTATGCGACTGATCATATATGAGTTGCAGCACCTCGCTTCTGAGGCGCGTCATGTCCACATTGCTCGGGCACTCGGTGCGGCAAGCCTTGCAGGCCAGGCAGGTATCCAGTACGCGGCGTATCTCCTCACTCCGCAGCGCCTGCGGGTCATGCGTCAACTTCTCACGCAGCACATTCGCACGGGCACGCGTAGCATACAGCTCTTCACCGGTAGCCTTAAAGGCCGGACACATCGTGCCCCCCATGCGGCTCGACTTACGGCAGACGCCTGCCCCGTTGCAACGCTCGATACGTTGCATCAGTTCGCGCATGGCCGGCGTATCCTGGAGGGCGGCATAGCCTTGTCCCGCTTCGTAACGCAACCCGCTATCCATAGGCGGTGTATCCACGATCTTACCCATATTGAGCAGGCCGTGCGGGTCGAACGTACGCTTTACCGTACGCATCAATTCATAGACTTCTTCGCCGTACATGAGCGGGATGAACTCTCCGCGCAGACGTCCGTCACCGTGTTCACCGCTCAGACATCCGCGGTGCTTCTTCACGAGCGCGGCCGTTCGTTCCGCTACGCGCCGGAACAGTTCCCTATCCCGTTGCCGCTTCAGGTCCAGCACAGGTCTGAGGTGGAGTTCACCCGTGGAGATATGACCATAATAGACGCAATCCAGTCCCATCTCCGCCATCATCTCACGGAAGTCGTGCATATAGGCCGCCATGCGTTCAGGTGCTACCGCCGTATCTTCTACCACGCCTACGGGCTTGCTATCCCCCTCCGTATTGGCCAGTACACCCAGCCCGGCTTTACGTAGCGCCCATACACGGCTTACATCCGCACCATATACACGCGTACATTGATAAGCGAGCGCACCTACTTCCATTTCAAAAGCCGCAGCTTGCTTTTCGATCTCCTCGCGGCTATCTCCTCGGAACTCGGCTATGACCACAGAGGCCGGATGACCTTCAACAAAGAACAGGTTGCGGCTGGCTTCGGGATTGGTGCGGGCCAGATCGATGATCTTGCCGTCCAGCAGTTCCACGGCCGTAGGCTCGTGCCGGAGGGCCATCAAGTTAGCCTCCCAACTGCTGTCCATATCGTTCAAGTGGGCACATACCACCATCTGTTCTTTGCCCGGCAAAGGATCCAGCGACAAGGTGATCTCCGTCACGATACACAGCGTACCCTCGCTACCGGTAATCAAGGCCGGCAAGTTCAGCGGCAGCACACCGTCATGCGCTGCGTCCAGACACTCGTCCAGGGCGTAGCCGCAACTACGGCGCTGTATCTGCTGATCGGGAAAAGCCTCGCGCAGCTGAGCCAGCAGCGTCTTATCGGTCTGCCATGCCGCGAGTTGCTTGAGTAAGGCATCCAGCACAGGCGAATGGCTGTCGGGAAGGCGGTTGACAGGCAACTCATGCACCGTACCGTCTGTGAGCATCACGCGTAAGCCTACCACATGATGACGCGTAGAGCCGTAGATCAGGCTATGCGTTCCGCAGGAGTTATTGCCCACCATACCGCCGATACAACAGCGGTTGCTGGTACTCGTCTCGGGTGAGAAGAAAAGGCCATACGGCTGGAGTGCCAAGTTGAGCTCGTCCCGCACCACGCCGGGCTGCACCCGTACCAGTCGCCGCTCCGGATCGATCTCCAGGATACGGTTCATATGGCGACTCACATCCATCACGATACCCGATCCCACCACCTGACCGGCTATACTCGTTCCGCCGGCACGGGGAATGAGGTGGGTGCCACGCCGCATGGCTTCCGAGAGCAAAGTACGTATATCGTCCTCCGTCTCCGGATAGGCCACGGCCATCGGCATCTCGCGATACGCGCTGGCATCGGTGGCATAGGCTATTCTATGTAGGGCATCGGTATGTAAACGAAAATCTGACATCTGAAAGCTGACGGCTGATAGCTTTTACGCGCTATGCATCCGTCGGAACAGGATGGAATGCATGGTCATGAAGAAATACTTAATATCGGTCCAGACGGGGTGCTTCAGATACTCCGTGAGGTACTTATCCTCCGAGGCATAGAGTTCCTCGAAGGTCTTAGGATGATCGATATAGAAGGGCGGGATGAGGCCCGGTTTGGTCTTCGTTCGCTTGTCTTGCAACCACTTGGGATAGGTCTCAAACATGGTCTTCGACAGCGGACGTACACCCACGAGTTTGACGTCGCGCTTGACCCAGTTGATGAGCATCGGCAGTTCGTCGAGCCAGTACTTGCGCATGATCTTACCCCAGGACGTGATACGCCAGTCGTCGTCACTCTTGTCGGCGATATTCATACCGCCACGTTGGTCGAAGACGTATTTCTGGATATATTCGGCATAGGGGTGCATGGTGCGCACCTTGTAGAAATAGACGAATTTCTTGTTCTTACCTACGCGGCGCAACTTGATCAGCGGTCCGTATACCTTGAGTTGCTGCTGGGGATAAGGCTGCATATGGCGGTGACAGAAGACGTACTCGATATGCCCCATCGGCACGATCTCGTCCACCTCAAAACCGCAGTAGTACAAGCGTCCCAGCACCTCGGTCTTGCTCAGCATGCGCTTACGGCCCTTGGTGGTATCGTAGTAGAGACGCGAGGTGAGCATCAGTCGCGGCACGACGCGTTTCCAGAAGAAATAGAGCGAATAGACGCACCAGTTCAGTCCGGCAGGATATTTACGCAGCATTTTCTGCTTGATATATTCCTGGGGTCGGTAGCAACAAACGTAGCGACCGTTGTCCGGCAGCTTCTTATTGACCAGGCAGAAACGCTTGTTGATACCACGCGCATCGTTGAGCAAGGTCATATCTACGATGCAGTTGTACTCATACTCCGGCAATTGCAGGATAGCAAACCTATCGCGGTCGGCCACCACCTTGGTCAGACGACTACCGAGCCCCGCCCTCTCGAGCAGCATGCAGTAGTCTTCTTCGGTCGTGAGCGAAGTGATGGCCCTATGGACGGTCTCCATCGACTTCTCGCTACGGGGTGCGTCTTTGTGCGTCACAGCAGCATTGGCGCGTTCCTCGATCTGCATCACAGGAACGGTCATGTTGGTAGCGTACTTCCAGTAGTGCTCCATTAGGATCACCAGTACGTCGATTCCCGCTACAATACCTATCAACCATGTGGCTACGTTGACCGACACGGGAAGCGGGGTCTTAGGCAGCAGGTAGTGAGCACCCAGCATCAGTACGGTCGTCGTCACGGCCAGCGATAGCATCGACTGCCAGTACCAGGCCTTACGGTAGTTACGGTAGAGTTGCACCAGCAATCCCACTGCGATCCACGATGCCATCAATATAGCGGCCAGTACGATATACGCCCACACCTCCGACTTATCCGCTGCGAAGCGCCATACGAGGCAACATACCAGCGATATAATCCACAGCAAAATATCTATTCCGATTCGTTTGGTCATCTGCATAACTCCTTTACTCCTAATCTCCTTTACTCCTTTACTCCTTCACTTCTTTACTCCTTCACTCCTTTACTCCTAATAATAACTCTCTTCACCCCATTCTTCAGCCCCTGCAGCACGAGTTCCCGGAGCCATGCCCCGTAGCCCTTCACCCAGCGCTGAGGATGCGTGGTGATCATCAGTCGCCGCGGCAGACGGTCTTCCCGGATAGCCCGCAGGATATCCTCCGTCGCGTGATAGACCAGTCCTCGACGTATCCATTCGTCCTGATGACCCTCTATCTTGTCGCGTACCGACACCTTGTAGCCGTCCCAGCATCGCCCCGTATCCGTCAGGTAGAACATATCCGCAAAGTCCACATCAAAATAGGGCTCCCCCACGATACCATAGTCGCGGTAGTTGTACTCCTTCCATAGGTCACGCCCGTCGTACTTGCTCGTAGGCGCACCGTGCATGCAGATCGTCCGCACGGGGTAGAACTGGCGGAAATAGTTCAGCCACTCCTCAAAATGGCGTATAGCTGCTTTCGTATCACCTCCCGCCAACGACATATCCTCGTAATGATAGCCTATCTCGTGTCCCAACTCAGCAATGCGACGGATCACGTCCGGCTGGTTGCTCTCCGGTATGACGCGGAAATAATAACTGGCCCGAGCACCCTCCTGCGCCTCCAGTTCGGCGATCGCCTGGCTACGCCGGGCACGCAGGTCCACGTCGTGGCGCAGCACCACCAGTCTCTCGGGTTTCCGGGCTGCTGTGCAGTACTCCTCCATGGTCATAAACGCGTACCCCGCCTCGCGGAGCGAGACCACCAATTGGCGGTATATGTCGGGCGTAAAATCACGCATCGGGTTGTCTTTCTTTCTAAATCGGGCACAAAATTACAAAAAAAAACGCATTCCTACAAATTTTATTTGCAAATATGCAATTTTTGTAGTAATTTTGCCGAGCAAAACAAAACGAAACATGAAAAAGACAGTTTTTTTTATCGCTTTAGCCGCTGTGCTGAGTGTAACGTTCACCGCTTGCGGTGACGGAGGTCGTACCCTGGGTAGTGCGACTGGCAGTATATACGAGTGTCTGGTAGTCATCCCGGACCATCCGCTGGAGCAAGCCATGGCCGATCCCTGGCAGGCCGACAACGGCAGTGCCTATGCCGAGAACATCACCAGCACCTACAAACTCGTAGCCGCTGCGATGGGAACGGACATGCCCTGTATGCCGCAGGTGGAGCCCTGCTTTAAGTTAGCGCAGGTAGCGCCGGCCGCTTTTGATGATTTCCTGAAGCCGACGCGCAACATTCTCATCGTCGATATCAATCCCGATAAATACACCGTCGTCAAGGCCAAGACCTCGACCGACGTATGGTCCACGCCGCAGGCCGTCTATCGCATCCAGGCACCTAACGATACGGCTCTTGTGAGCTGGTGGTTGCGTTACGGCGACCAGGTACGCGAGTGGTTTGTAGGCCAGGAAATGCTGCGCCAGGCTACGTTCTACCGCCGTCAACCGAATCCGGACGCTATGCAACAGCTTCGTCACGACTACGGCTACGGACTAACCATCCCCGAGGAGTATGTCTTTGTGAAAGATACCACGTTGGCAGGCGACATTCGCGTCTTCCTCTGCTGCAACGACAAGGGACCCATGCGTCGCTACCTGACCCTCTATTCCTATCCCTACACCAGTCAGGCGCAGTTTGAGCCGGACAGTCTCATGGCAATGCGCGACAGCGTCATCGGCCGTATTATCACGGGTCAGACCGAGGGTTCGCACGTAGGTACCGAGTATAAGGTCATGCCGCCCCAGAGCCGTTCGCTGCGTCCGCTCCGGGAGGACGATGGCGGCTTCTATGCCGTTGAGATGCGGGGTCTATGGAAACTGTATGACGGCGAGGCGATGGGTGGTCCGTACGTAAGTCACACGCGTCTGGATCAGGTGAATGCCCGCGTTGTGACCGTGGAGTCGATGCTCTTTGCACCGGGACAGAAGAAGCGCAACGCGATGCGCCAGGCCGAGTCGATACTCTATACGCTTCAAATGCCGAACGAGATACCGGCTGTCACCCAATGACGGGGTTGTATGACGCCCGAGAAATCGTAGTACAGCTGATCGGCCATGTTGTGGGCATCGATGCTCACTTTCAGGCGATCGTTCTTCCAATAGAGGCTGCCGTCCAGTAGAAATACCGGGCGGTAGTTTTGTATCGTCCCGTCCAGGGCGGTGTATTCGCCTTGGCGTTGCCGGAAGCTGAGACTCCATGAGGCTCCAAAACCGCGATAGATACGATGCTCCAGACGCAAGGTCGCCTTGTGCCGCAGGTAGTCGAGCGCATACATCGACATCATCCCGCCGGCGTTGGCACGTACGTCGCAGAAAGCATAACTCAGTTCCAGGCGTTGCAACCAGTAGTAGCCCTGCACACCTATCGTGGCTTCCGCACCCGCAGCATCTACGCGGGTGTTGTTGGTACTGCGCCATTGAATGACGGTGGGGTCAGCCGGTTTTATCCAATCGATGATGTCACGTCCCCAGCGGTAGTAGCCGGCTACGGAAGCGTACCAATGGTCGTGCGTATATTGTGCCGAGAGTTCCACCTGCAGGGCCCGTTCCGGGCGAGCCGTGGAGTCCGCCATCTGGGTGGCCGACTGGTAGTAAAGGTCGGTGAAGGTCGGTACGCGGATGGCGCGGTTGACGTTGAGGTATAGGTGCAGATCGCGGATAGGCTGATAGGCCAGGTTGAGACCTGCCGACCAGTCATGTCCGAACTGTGAGTTCCATACGCCCGACGCACCCAGCGAAGCACTCAGTCCGCGCCAGTAGAAACGCTGTTCGGCAAAGTAACGGAGTTGCAGACGATTATGCACCCCCATATTCGAACTGCGGATATACTCATCGCGCAACTCAACGCCGGCTGTCGTCTTGCTCCAGCTGTTCGACCATCCGGCTTCGGCATGCAGACCGGCGGTATGGGTCCAATGGCGATTTGGGGTGTACCATGCCGGCGCCGGCAGACCGTCAGCATCCATGCTGTCGCGAAAGAGTTCGAAGCGGTCGTAGTGGGCCCGATAGTAGGCGTTGGTACGAACGGCCCAACCGTTCTGCCATTGATGGTCGTAGGCGGCTGTGAGAAAGGCGGTACGCGTAGCGTCAAACTGATTCGGGTACTTGACGGAGTAGAAGGCGTTGGCCCCTGCATCCTTCATCTGGGCACCCAACTGAATATCCAGTCCGCGATAGCCGGTCTGGAGATATGCGTTGGTGATGCGGTAGTCGGTGTTCGCGGCATAGCCGGAGGACCGGTTGTAGGAGGCAGAGGCATTCAGATACCAGTCGCCCCGCTGCGTCCGAACCGCTAGGGCCGGATGGATCAGGCCGTACTCTCCCGCGGTCAGACTGCCCAAGAAAAGTGTATTAGATGCGTTTTTCGACTCCTGAGGCATTGGGGCTGACGGCTGAAGGCTGAAGGCTGATGGCTTTGTAATAATGTTCACGGCGCCCGAGAAGGCATCTACGGCGTAGTTGGTACCTTGCAGCATTTCGACGCGCTCGATGAGGAGCGCATCCAGGGGCAGGTCCATCGTATAATGTTCGGTCTGGGGATCCGTCATGTCGATGCCATTGAGTAGCACTTTGACCTGCTTGGCCGTACCGCCTCGCATGGCCAGGTCGGCCTGTACCCCACTCGCTCCGCGTTCGCGTATATCGATACCGGGCAGGTACTGCAGCAGGTCGGCAACGGTCTGAACGGGTAGCAATCGGATATCTTCGGCCGTGAGTACGGCAACGGGACGGTACTGCGCACCTTCCATCGTCATCTGTTCACCCACCACCTCGATCTGGTCCAACGTCCGTTCTCGCGTAGGCACACTGTCCGACACACCTTCATTCGCTGCCATCACCGGCAACGCCACACAGAGCAATATAAAAACAAAAAAATCCTTCATTCCTTTACTCCTTTACTCCTTCACTCATACATTCCGCTACTCTTGGCTCGCCAGTTATTGCCCTCGCGTTCCGACCACCAGCCCAGCAGGGTCATCATGCCGCAGGTGAGCACGAAATAGACGGCCGCCATGATCCACAGCGCGATATATTCCTTAGCCGTACCGGCCAGGGTGGCGCCCATGGAGTTGATATGCAGGAAGCCGTGTACGCCCCATGTATAGGGGAAGGTATAGCTGAGCCAGAGCCATGGTTTTGGTAGCATCTCTTGCGGCCAACTGACGCCGGCGATGAAGAGAAAGATCAGCGAGGTGGAGATCAGCAGTACAATACCGCTCTCACGGTTGCGGATAAAGGTGCTGACAAGCATCGAGAAGAAGATCACCGACAGCAGGTATGGCACCGTAAATCGCATGATGTCCAGCGGGTTACCGATATGCGGCAGACCGAACAGACGGGGCACGAGCAGCAGGGCGAACGCGCTGAGTGCGGCGTATATCACAAAGTAGGCAGCCGCACGACCAATCACGATGCGCAGTACGCTGGCACGACGTGCACCGGGCAGGCGGAACAGTTCCTCGTTCTCCTCACGTGCCGTACCGCCCAGCATACAGATACCGAAGAAGAGCGTCTGATGGAGAATGAGCATCAGTACGGCCGGAATGAGGAAGGCGGCATAGCCTCCGCTGGGACAGAACAG
This sequence comes from Paludibacteraceae bacterium, assembly GCA_017509715.1. Taxonomy (GTDB): domain Bacteria; phylum Bacteroidota; class Bacteroidia; order Bacteroidales; family Paludibacteraceae; genus Colicola. The sequence goes on from JAFWOU010000014.1 coordinate 126,789, forward strand.
GGCCGTCTCCGTGTACGGCGCTTCCTGCACGAGCGACCAGGCGAACTCCTCGTTCATACCCATCGCCTCGTAGCGGTCTATCTGGATGCCGTTCATCGACTCGAGCATCACCTTGTTGCAACTCAGGTAGATGCCCTTCATATAGAGAAAACTCGACATATCGCAGTAGAGCGATATATGGGCGGTTTCCAGGCCCGAGTTGAGGGCCTTGGCGAAGTCGGTGGGGAAATAGATGATGCCATGCACCTTCTGGTCACGCAGCAGGCGTTCGGCCTCGGCCATGGAGGCGCAGGTATGCGTGATTGTCACGTCCGGACAGGCATTCCAGCGATGCAGGAAATCGCGGCTCTCGGGTGAGCACGACAGATCCACCACGGCAACGGGGATATTCTCCACGTTGTCTTTCCAGTAGATGCAGTTGTAGAGGATCGGGTAAGCGATCGTCGCCACCACAAAGATGACCATCACGCCCGGATCACGAAAGACGCGTTGGAGTTCGTTGGTGAACACCCACGTACTCTCTTTGAGCTTGAGCCACCAAGTATATAGTATTCGTTCGAGTCGCATCACTTCAAGGGATAATTCTGGTAGACAAGGGCGTTATGCAGTCGTCGTGAGACGAGCAGCGCCGGAATAAAGAACGCACATAGCGCCAGCATATGGGGCAGCGAGTTGATCGCCGGAGCGGCCATGAGTGCCTCGTTGACATAGATGAGGTAGTAGTGGCGCAGGGGTTCGAGATTGGCCCATGCCTGGATCGCCGGCAGCATATTCATCACGGGGTACGTGAAGCCGGAGAGCGAGAAACCCAGCATACCGTAGAGCGCACCGATGGAGATGGCGTCACGCAGCGTAGGCAGCAGGCCGATGATGGTGATAGCCATACTCTCCATGGCGAAGACGAGCAGGATGATGCCCAGGATGAGTCGCCAGGTAGAACCGTATACGGGAAAATGCATGAAGCGGAACAGGATCACGCCGCAGCCGATACCCATCACGAGGTAGAGGATGGTATACGGGATCAGTTTGCCGATCATGGCGATGGTGTAGTTGCCGCCGGCCACCTCGAGCCAACGTCGCGAACTGCGGCTCTTGAGTTCGAAGCCGATAGCAAAGATCGTCAGCATCAGTACCACCAGTCCCAGAATACCGGGCAGGATGGTCGAAACCAGATAGATGGCGTAGTTGGACCACGGATTGGCGATCATATGGGCCTGGATAGCCACGGGCTGGATGCGCTTCATAATGAGGTAGTCGGGCAATCCCTTCTTGCGCAGCACCTCACGCTGGAAAGCGCCGGACGTGAGGTTGCACATGGTCAGAAACTGCTTGTAGGCCACGTTGGCACCTACGGTGTAGGCATTGTTGACGTAGAAATGTATCTCCGGCCGCTTAAAGGCCACCAGGTCGCTGTAGAAGCCGTCGGGTATCTCCAGGATGCCATACACCTCACCGCGCTGCATGGCACGACGGGCTTCGGGGTATTCGCTCGTGATGAGTACGATATCCACCGAAGGGGTCGCCTGCATCTCGTGGCATAGACGGCGCGAGATGGAGGTATGATCATGATCCACCACCGCCACAGGCATCCGTTCCGGCGAGCCGCCCCGCATGATGCTCAGGAAGAACACCGTACAGAGCACCATCACGCCAACGGACGCGAAGAGGTAGAGCGGCCGCATGGTCATACGACGCAGTTCCCGCTTAATCACCCGATATAATGTGGAAAAGAAATTACTTTTCACAATGGACTAACGACTAACGACTAATTGCTTTCGACTTTTGACTTTCGACTAAAATCGCCGTCATTCCCGGACGCAGGTTCTTGATGGGTTGCAGGGGTTTGCACTTCACGTCGAAGGTACGTACGTCGTAGCCGCCGTTCTGCTTGGTGCTGCGCCAGGTGGCGTAGGTGCCCATGGCGCGGATATACGTCACCTTGACGGGATAGAGCTCGTCGCCCAGGGCGGGGATACGTACCTGAAACTCGTTGCCTACCTGGATGTCACGGAGCATGTCTTCGCGTACGGCGAAGGTGAACCACATATCCTTCATATCCACGATCGACATGATGGGACTACCCTGCCCCACCAGTTCGCCGGTCTTGGGGAAACGTTCGGCCACCTCGCCGTCTACGGGCGAGAGCAGGTAACGTTCGTCGCGGGCCAGATTGATCTCCTCGATAATACCATCCACGCGGGCTACCTGAGCCGCAGCAGCTTCCTTATCTTCCGAGCGCGCACCCTCCAACGCCATATCGTACTGACTCTTAGCGGCTTTTGTCGTAGCTAAAGCAGCCTGGTACTGCGCCTCCACTTCGTCGCGTTTCTGTTCGGACACGACGCCTTTCTCATAGAGGCCCTGTACGCGTTCGTAACTCTTGCGATAGATCTCTTCGGCCACCTGGGCTTTCTGCCATAGTTCGTAGGCACCCTCTATCTGTTGGGAACGGGCACCGTGCTTAGCTTTCTTGTTGATGGCGTTGGCGGCACGGCGAGCAGCCGAAGCCTGGGCCATCTTAGCCTCCACTTCCGGACTGTAGATGACGACCACGGTATCTCCTTTCTTGACCTGGTCGCCTTCCTCAAAGCGAAACTCCTCAATGCGTCCGGGCACCTTACCCGATACGCGATACTCCGTGGCCTCTGCCTCACCGGTAATCAGTTCCGGTTCGTCCTGCAGGGCAAACACGCCCACGAGGGCCACAATAACAACCACAATCAGCATTGCTGCCAGTCCGAGCAGCAAACTGCCTTTCTTCTCCTTCTTCATATTCAACTATTTTATCGGAGTGCCCGAAGGCACCTTTTGTCTTTCGACTTTCTACTTTTGACTTTCGACTTTTGACTTTCGACTTTCAACTATTTCGTGTACCGCACGAAATAGCTCTCCGTTACTTTTTCTTCTATCTCGGCATCTACCAGGTCGGTTGAGGCGGCGAGCCAGGCCGTCTGGGCCTGCATGAGGTCGCCTACGGGTATCATGCCGGTCTGGAACGACTCCTGGGCCATGCGTACCACCTCGTCGGCATTCTTAACCGCCAGTCGGCACATGGCCACTTTCTGCTGGGCTTCCAGTACGCGCTGATTGGCCTGGGTGACCTGCAGCTCGAGCAGTTCGCGCGTCTCGTCCACCTTCATGCGGGCGGCACGGGCGGTATGCTTGGCGGCCTTGAGGCGGTAGATATCATCGGCATGGGCGATGGGGATATTGACCACCACGCCGGCCGTGAAGAAGCCGCGGCCGCGCCAGTCGCTGGAGAGGCCATTGTCGGCACTGAGGTTGGAATAGATATAGTTGGCGGTAGCGACCACGTTGGGTTGCAGCCCTGCGGCTACGATCTTGGCATTGGACTCTGCTATCTGCGTCGCGTTCTCCAGCATACGCAGTTCGGCGCGGTTGCCGACCGTGGCGCGATAGTCGCTGACGGTGTCGTGGAGCACAGCTTCCTCCAGTCCGCTCTCGTCCAGATCGATCTGTTCGTCCAGCGGGAGTCCGCACAGTTGGCAGAGGGCCATCTTGCTCAGCTGCAGTCCGTTGGTGGCCTGCAGGCGCTTGAGTTCAGCCTCGCCGCGCTTCTGGCGTACCTTGAGCAGGTCGCTCTGGGTAGCCAGTCCGGAAGCGACGAGGGTCTCTACGTCGCCCTCCAGCTTCAGGAGGAGGTTGTAGTACTGCTCCGCCAGTTCGCGTTTATGGGCTACGGAGATGACGCGCCAGTAGGCCTCGTCTACCGAGACGATCAGGTCGGCCTCACGTTTGTCGGCCTCGAGCGAGACGGTCTGCTCGGCCAGTTGGGATATTTTATAGAGTTCGCGCAGGCGCCCGCCCACGTAGATGGGTTGCGTGACGCCCACTTGGGCCACAAAGACGTGGTGTGCGTCCAGGTTGAGGCGGTCGTAGAGTTGCTTATAGGCATCGGCCACCATCTGTCCGGAGGCCGATGAGAGTTGCTGCATGGCATCGCCCACGTAGGCCATGTCGCGGGTGTTCTGCACCATCTGTCCCACGGCCGATCCCTCGTCCCAGAAGAACTGGCTGGATCCGTCGGCCGAGACATAGGCCGTACCGAAACCCAGGTCCATCTCGGAGGGCAGCAGGGTCATATTCATGGAGCTGTAGGTATAGGCGGCATTGGCCGAGACGCGCGGGAACATAGCGGCAAGCGATGCCTTGCGATTGGCTTCGGCCGCGGCCTTGAGTTCCTCGGCGCTCTGCGAACCTACAGCTTGTCGGGCCAGGTCGTGACACTCGGTGAGCGTCAGCGTCCGGCTCCATAGCGGCAAGCCCATGAGCAGCAAACAGGGTATGAGAATTCGCTTTTTCATGTCATCTTGGCAGATTAGTGGGCATTGCGTTTGCAGTGGACGTGGATGTCGGTACCCGTGAGGGTGTAGTTACCGTTGATGGAATGACCCGTATAGGTGAGCGTAAGGCATACGTCACCGTTGCTCAGCAGTTTGCCGTCGCCGTTCACGCGGATAGCGAAGGCTTCGCGCTGGTGGAGCACCGTACCGAAGGCCAGGGTATCTTGCGCCACCTCTACGTCGATGGTGCGCTCCGTGGGGTCGAGGAAGAGACTGTCGCGGCGGATGGAGACGTGCATGTCGTAGCCGTCACCGCCGCTATGGTTGAAGTTGAGCGTGGCACGTTCGCCATTTTTGTCAGAGGCGAGCACCATCGTGCCGGTCTCGGGGGCGAGGTGGACATTGTCGATCGTGTCGCCATGTTGTACGCGTACTACGCCGCTGGTCTTGTAGGTGTAGCCTCCTTCGGCTTGACGCACCTCGGCGGTGTCTTTGCAGGCGCTGAGCAGGATGATGCAGGCGCCCATCAGAAGATAAATCGATTTTTTCATTTTCGTATTGTGCTATTTTTCTTATTTTCCTATTTTCTGCCATCTGACAGCTGATAGCTGACGGCTGACAACCCTATATCTTGCAACAAATCATGTGCCAACTGTCGGAATATTGTATGTTCCATTTTTACAAAAAAAAGTTCAGAACGTAAAAATCATTAAAATTTCTCAACTTTGCGTAAAAATCGCACACTTTTACTTGCATAATTTAAAAAAATGTTGTATTTTTGCATTCGCTAACGGAAAAACACACATTCACTATGGCACAAAAAACGGATAATGTCTTTCTGACAAATCTTATTGAGGATCTCCCGGTCAAGGACAACTATCGTCTGGGTGACACCACCAGTTTGATTTATTGCAAGCATGGCAGCCTGACCATTGAGTTGGAGCAGCGCACCGTGAAGCTGGAAGCGAGCGACATGATGATATGTATGCCGCGTACGTTGATACGTTCGTTGCGTGCGTCGTCGGATCTGAAGTTCTACATGTTGCGCGTGAAGAGTCAGATCTTCGACGACATCTTCATGGAGTGCTTCCGCATGGAGCCGCGTTGGTGGGAGAAGCAGAACTTCGTGCAAACCAACCCGGTCATGCACCTGGGTAAGTATCAGCAGCAGTTGGTGGAGTCGTACTATCAGTTTCTGAGTGTCAACCTGATCAGCACGATGAGCGTCTATCGCCGTCATATTCTGCAGGCCATTGCCCGTGCGGCGGTGCTGGAGGTGCTCAACTATATGGAGGAGGTACTGGGTCCGCAGGACGAGGTGCGCGAGGATCCGGTCAGCCAGGGTGACTTTGTGTTCCGCCAGTTCTTGCAATTGCTGCAGGAGTATAAGCAGGAGCGTGAGGTGCAGTTCTTTGCCGAGAAGATCGGTCTGTCGCCCAAGTACCTGTCGGAGGTCTGCAAGCAGCGCAGCGGCAAGTCGGCATCCGAGTGGATCGCGGAGGTGACGGTCAACGAGATCACGCATATGCTCACCACGACCAACATGTCGATCAAGGAGATCGCCTATCGGCTCAATTTCCCCAATAGCAGTTTCTTCTGTCAGTATGTCAAGAAGCACACGGGCCTCTCGCCCGTCCAGCTTCGCAGAAAAGTCTGACGGCCATCGGCCAGGTCAGACCTGCGTCAGCCATCAGCCATCAGCCAGGTCAGACCTGCGTCAGCTTTCGACTTTGAGCGAAGCGGTCTTTCGACTTTCGACTACATAGTAGGCACGACGTCTTTCTGGTGGTACAGCTTCAGGCCCTCGATGGGGTCTTGCATGATCTTGCCCAGCGTGAAGCCGTAGTCGTCCATCACCTCTTGGAGCACGGGGCGGTAGTAGTAGGCCACCGAGCCCACGAAGCCCACGGGCATTTGGCAGGTCTCGGGGTTCTCCATGCCGTCCACCTCGTAGTACTGCTGTACGTTGCGGCGCACAAACTGCTGCAGGTGGTCGTATACCAGGTCGTGGATGCGTTGGTCGTCAATATGGTCGGAGCAGAAGCGTGCCAGTCCTGCCAGCCAACGGTTGGGGAAGGGCTGACGATAGACATGCTCGATGATGTCGGCCATGGTCAGGTGGTTGATCTCCAGAAACTCCTGCTTCAGGTCTTCGCCCAGCTGGTTCTTCAGCAGGTCGCCCACCAGCCTTTTACCCATCACGGCTGCCGAACCCTCATCACCCAGGATATAGCCCAGCGAGGGCACCGCCCACTTGATCTGTCCACCCTCGTACAAGCAACTACCGCTACCGGTACCCAGGATGCAGGCTACGCCTTTCTGGTCGCCCAGCAGGCCGCGTGCTGCACCGAGCATGTCGGTGGTCACGAATATCTCGGCGCTCTTGAATACGCCGCGGATAGCTTTCTCCACAAAGGGTATTTTCTCCGGCGTGCAACCCGCTCCGTAGAAGAATACGTGGGTCACCTTGCCCGCCCAGAGCAGGTGTCCAATCTGCGGAAGCAGCTGGTTGCTAATGGAGTTACGCATCGCGTCGCTGGTCTGAAAAAACGGGTTGATGCCATCGGTCATCACCTCCGTACTCTGTCCGTTGGCGGCCATGAGGCACCAGTGCACCTTGGTCGAACCACTGTCTGCAATCAGAATCATAATATCGTTGTTCTTAAAATTCGGCTGCAAAGGTACAAAAAAAATCGCACATATGCAAATTTATGTGCGATTTTTCTTGTTAAAGAGTTAAGAAGGTGGCTTCGCCACGTTATCGGGTTATATCACAACGTCACGCGTTCGATTTGGGTTTTCGGATCATCGAGATTCAGGTCGACAATCAGGCCCTCGTACGAGTTGTTGGTCTCAGTGCGCACTCTGGCTACGCCGTTGGCAAAAGCAGCTTTAGCACGCTTGTCGGCATTGGCACGCGTGTCCTTGAAGATGATCGAACCGGCTTGGTCGGAAGCCTTCTGCATCTCCTCCATGATAATGGGCAGACCGTTCAGTTCGAACTGCATACACAGCGCCGGATCCTGCTCTACGGCAGCCAGCTGTACGGTGTACTGGTAACTACTCTTCTGCTCCGGCTCACAGGAGCTGAAAACGATGCCCACAAGGGCGAGGCAGCATACTACTGCCAGAGAAATAATTTTTTTCATAATTTCATTCAATTATTGTTTGACAAATTGCCATGAATAGTTCCATTCCGTCTTGAAATGCATTTTTCATACTTCTTAAAAATCGCTGCAAAGGTACTACAAAAATTTGGAATATACAAGATTTTGGCCGAAAAAATATCGTCTATGCTCGCATAAGCAGTATTTTTCGGTCAAAAAATTGTTGTTCGCACAAAGATGCGAACGTAAATTCGGAGGGAACCCACCCTAAATTTATTTAGGGAAGGGGCGTGCCGAAGTTACAATACCAAATACACATGAAAAATCGACACCCCATTATCTAGGGATGTCGATTCTTTTTAGGCCTCAACCATCAGCCATTTTTAGCCGCGGAGCTTGTCATACTCCAGCTTGAAGAGGTAGGCGTAGAAGGTCTTCTTGCCTCCGGCCAGATCCTTCTGCTCGTTAAAAGCAGCGCGGTCGGCCTCCAAGGTAGAGAGGTTCTTCATACGAGCCTGAGCGGCGGTAGATGCCTGTCCGAAGCGCGAGCGGAGCTGCAGCTCGTGGGCTGAAGGCGCAGAGGTGCGGTCGTAGGTGTCAGCCTTGCGGATGTACAGACGCGTACAGTTCGGGTTCTCGGTCGGTGCCGTACGGTGGGTACCGATGAGGTAATCGCCGTGGCTGTGTCCGTCTACCTTCTTAGGCTTGGACATAGCGCCCTGTACATACTGAATACCGGGCGAGTAAGTTACTTTTCCCATAAGATTAACAATGGATTTAAAGGGTTAAACATTCAGTTTTTACGACGGCCTTGGTATTCCTCGACCGTTTTGGTGGAGATGGTAGTGGAGACCTTGGTGGAGTCTTGCGCCTGTGTGTAGGTGCTGGTGGTTGAGATGGTTCGCCAGGCCTTGCAGGAGGTACAGAGAGCGATAGCCAAGATGCCACTAAACATCAAAGTAAGATAGAAACGTTTCATAAGGTGTGTTATTTTAAATATAAAATAAAGATGCAAAATGACTTGCCGGATAAAATCCGGCGCTAATTGACAAAGGACTATTTTTCAGGCCGAATAGCATTCGGCACAATAAACGATGCATTTACTTTGGGTTAAAAATCTCTAAACGGATTTCCTCGCGGGCTTGCTGTTGGCGGAGGAGTTCGGCGGTGAGGGAGCCCTCAATCACTTTATTGGGGACGAGGATGCAA
>JAFWOU010000015.1 GCA_017509715.1 Paludibacteraceae bacterium
AAGAAACAACTAAAAGAATACATAGATTACTATAATACAAAACGAATAAAATTGCGTTTAGGGATGAGTCCAACTCAATACCGAATGCAACATCAAAATTCAATCGGTTAATAATTTGTCTAACTTTTTGGGGTCACATCACAAGGCGGCGTCCGAAATTACTACAAAAGGGGCGTGCCGAAGTTACGATTCTCACTTTGGCACACTTTTTGTATCACTACCAGTAAACCAGTCGACCAGTAGGCCAGTCGACCAGTATAAACCACTAAAAAACGAAGAGTTATGAAACGATTTTTGAGTCTGGCGCTCCTCGTAGCCGCCATGTTAAGCGCCTCGGTTGGCGCAAGTGCAAAAGGCCGTAAGGCAGAAGTAGTAGTAAAGAAGAAGGGCGATGTTCGCAAAGAGATACGTTTCCAGGATAAGCGTTGTCCGCAAGGCCGCGAGGCAGATTTCCGCTTCAAGGCCGGTCCGAAGAGGCGAGCCGACATGCGTTGTTGCGAGCGATGCCGACACCTGGACCCGCGCTTCCGCGACCCCCATTTCCGTCCGCGTCATGAGCTCCGTCCCTGTCCGCCCCAAAAGCGTCATCATCGCAAGGCCCATCATCGTAAATGAGAACAAACGAAGCAACCTCGAATATCGGGGTTGCTTCTCTTTGAATGGGGTCCTCACGAAGTGCTAACATAGTGATACTTCGTGGGGAGACGAAGCGTGAATATGACGTAGTGCTATACAAGGGCTGTGCCCGTAGTCGCAGAAGTCATTGTTTGCGCTTACCCTGGTACTCTTCCACGGTCTTGGTCTGAATAGTGGTGACCGTCTTGGCGCTGTCTTGCGCCTGGGTGTAGGTGGCGGTGGTGTTGATGGTTCGCCACGCCTTGCAGGAGGTCATGCCCAGCGCTACTGCGCAGCAGGTGAGTAGCGCCAGGACGATGGTCTCGATGATCTTGTAGATTTTGTCGTTCGTCATCGTTTACCTCCCTTCTTTAGCTACGGAGCTTGTCGTACTCCAGGTTGAAGAGGTAGGCGTAGAAGGTTTTCTTGCCACCGGCCAGATCCTTCTGCTCGTTGAAGGCAGCGCGGTCGGCCTCCAAGGTGCTCAGGTTCTTCATACGAGCCTGAGCGGCGGTGGCTGCCTGTCCGAAGCGCGAGCGGAGCTGCAGCTCGTAGGACGAAGGCGTGGTACTGCGCTCTACCTTCTTCCGCAGGTACAGACGGTTACAATGGTTGTTCTCGGTAGGTGCCGTACGGTGGGTTGCCAACAGCATCTTGTTGCAAGAGTGCTGACCGCTCTTGCTCGGCTTCGAAAGTGCGCCGGATACGCTATCGATACCGGCACTGAAAATTACATTTGCCATAATAGTTAAGGTTTGTTTTTCGTTTGTATCCGCCTATATATGGCGGATTTTGGTTAATAATGTTTGTCTTATAGCCCGCAGGGCGGTTCTACAGGCCTTTAGGCCGGTCTGGAGTTTAATCGCTGATTAAATCTCCGTTCGCGTCGTAGTTCCCGTTCAACTTGTGCATCGCATAGCCGAAGAGCGTTCCGATCTTGTTCTGTGCCTTGTACTCGGCTACCAACTGAGTCTTCTGCTCGCTCGATCCAGCCAGGATGGCTCGCACAGCCGCTTGCACCTTCGTGAAACGGGCTTTTGCCTTCGTCTGGTTCTCGCTCGGCTCCTTCGTTGACGGGTTACACAACTTCCCGGTGTACACCTTACCGGTCTTCTTGTTCGTGCGGAAGTACACATCGCTGTGCTCGCACACTTTCTTGCTCATACTTTCAATGAGCGCCATGGGTTTAATCTCTGCCATAATAGTTAAAGTTTAGGTTTGTATCCGCCTATGCATGGCGGATGGGTTAATAATGTATGTTAATTTCCCCGCATTCTATGCGGGCTTGTCCTTTGTTCATTAGCCCGGCATTTGATGCCGGATTTTTAGTACGTCCTCTTCTCCGCGAGTAAGCGCGGAGGTTGTCCGTGGCTGTTTACTCCTCGCCGCTATTCCGGCGAGCATACCGTTCGATGAATCGCTCCCGTGCTGCTTTTCGTGCCGGCGTATCCGTCCATTTCCTCGGACACCTCTGTACGATCTGTTGCCCTTTATACATCCGGAAGTAGTATCCATCCTTCCGTAATGTCCCTTTTAGGCTCTCTATCGGTATGATCAATTCTGCTTTCATAGTTTGGGTTGTTACGGTTCATTTTCATTAGCATTACGTTCGCATCGCGTACGTCCCTGTCACGTTATTTTAGGTCTTTTCTAAAAACTATGCAAAGGTACTGCTTTTTTTTGACATAGGCAATACTTTGTCCCCTGGTTCGCGCCATTTGTCCCCCACCTCGTAACATGGTCCCGAAAGAAATCCATCGGGGCCCCCGACGGGCGCTAACGGAGTGCACCCGGTGGGGAGAGCGGAAGCATAAGTCGCCTGTCTATTAAGCAGAGTGGTATAGACCTTTGCGATCTTATTGCTGAACGCGATGTTAATTGTTAATTGTTAATTCGTATCGAATTTGTAATTTACATCGCGCACGCGCGAAATCTACATATAGAAATAGGCAGTTAACATTCGGGATGTGTACTTTTCAAATCCCATCGCTTTTAACAGTTAACATTTTAACATTTAACATTTTTCTTCCTATTATGTTTGCATATATGAGATATTTTTTGTAATTTTGCAGGCAAAATTGATTTACCCACGACCACGAATCAAATTCGGGGCTAACGGACAAAGGACCATGGAAGGCAATAGATGGCATTGGCAAGAGCCAGGCAAGGCTTGGAAAGGCATGGGAATATACCATGTTACGATGACTGTGCCGAGTAGGGAGCCTTTGTTGGGAAGGTTAATTATACCGGACGATGATCCTGTGAAGGCATATGTGGAGCGGACAGAGTTTGGGAATAGAATAGTGGATGAGGTATTGGGGATTCATAATTACTATCCGGAGACGCGGGTGCTGCAGTATAGTCTTATGCCGGATCATATTCATTTCATTTTGCATGTGTGGCGTCCGATGGACAAGACGTTTAATTCGCTGATCCGTGGCTTTTGGCAAGGCGCAAAAAAGATAGGACGTACCCATACGATAAAACCTTTGTTAATTAACCCCGAATTGAATTCGGGACTAACAGACAAAGGATGGATAGAAGCAGACCCTATCTTTACAGAGCGGCCGTTTGTGCGGCCGATGTCAAGGAGGGGACAGCTACAGACGATGTATGATTATATCCGTATGAATCCACAACGCTTAGCGACGAAGAAGTTGAAACCGGGATTTTTCTATGTGCAGGAGCATGTGGAGATCGGTGGGCGGATGTATCAAGCGGTTGGCAATGCAAAACTCTTGCAGGCGGCTCGCATGGAGCCGGTGCATGTGCGGAGTATATGGGTGAAAGATGCAGAGGAACATGGCGCTGATACGGCATTACGGGGTTATAAAAACGGCTGTGCACAAGCGGCGAAAGAGGGTGCGGTAATGGTATCGCCGTTTATAAGTGAGCATGAGAAGGCGGTATTGGAGTATTTGCTGCATGAGAAGTTGCCTATTATCTATATTGCCGACAATGGTTTTGGAAAGTACTATAAGCCATCGGCGGGGTTGTTTGAGGCGGTAGCTGATGGCAGGATGCTGATTTTGAGCCCGTGGACGTATGACCCCAAGAAGAAGGGTGTGACGCGGGCTGAGTGCATAGAGATGAACAAAATGGCAGAGGAGATCTGCGGTATATAGAGAAGAGGCTTTTAGCTCCTCCAATATCCTTTGTTCATTAGCCCTGTATTGGATGCCGAATTATCCTTTGTCTATTAGTCTGGCATTGTATTCGAGCAGTCTTTTTCTACCGATTTATTTGCGTATATCAGAAAATTTGTGTAATTTTGCAGGCAAAATTGAAAAACCACGAAAAATAATATCATATGACACCTATACAACAACAAAAAGCCGCTAAGGAATTTTCAGAATTCTGGCAAGGCAAAGGCTATGAGAAAGGCGAGAGCCAGACCTATTGGTTAACCCTGTTGAATCAGGTTTTCGGGATCGAGCACCCGGAGCAGTTCATTCAGTTTGAGCAGCAGGTACAGTTGGATCACACTTCTTTTGTGGACGCCCGTATCCCGGAGACAAAAGTGATGATTGAGCAGAAATCGTTAGGCAAGAACCTTGGCGAAGGTATCAAGCAGTCTGATGGATCTCTTCTCAATCCTTTTCAGCAAGCCAAACGCTATGCCGATTCGTTGCCTAACAGCCAGCGTCCGCGATGGATTGTGACCTGCAATTTTGCGGAATGGTGGGTGTATGACTTGGAGCACCCGAATGACGAACCGCAGAAGATACAACTCGCTCATTTGGAGAACGAGTACGACCGTTTGCGTTTCCTCGTGGATCAAGGTAACGAGCATATCAAACAAGAGGAGAAAGTATCCAAAGAGGCGGGCAAATTGGTGGGAGAGATATATGATGGGTTGTTGAAGCAGTATATCGAACCCGATGCGCCGGAGACGCTACGAAGCCTCAATATCTTGTGTGTGCGGTTTGTGTTCTGTCTGTATGCGGAGGACGCCCATTTGTTTGGGTCGAAAACGGCTTTCCATGATTATTTGGCGCAATATCCGGCGAAAGACATGCGTCGGGCTTTGATAGATCTGTTTGAGGTGCTGGACACTCCGACAGAGGCGCGCGACCCGTATATGGATGAGTCCCTCAAGAAATTCCCCTATGTGAATGGAGGATTGTTCAGCCATGACGCGCGGCTTATCATTCCGCAGTTTACCGAGGAACTCAAGGAACTGATTCTTGCCAAAGCTTCCGATGATTTCGATTGGAATGATATTAGCCCGACTATCTTCGGCGCGATTTTCGAGAGTACCTTGAACCCCGACACGCGTCGTTCGGGCGGTATGCACTATACGAGTATCGCTAATATCCACAAGGTGATCGACCCGCTTTTCTTGGACGACCTCAAAGACGAGTTGGAAGCTATTAAGGCTATCCCGCAAGAGAAGCAGCAACGGCAGAAATTAGATGCGTTCCAAGACAAGATAGCGGGTCTTACTTTCTTTGATCCGGCTTGTGGTAGTGGTAATTTCTTGACGGAGAGTTATGTGAGTTTGCGCCGATTGGAGAACGAGATTATCCAATTGCGCAATAAAGGTCAAGCCGTTATTGGCGAATTTGCTGACCCTATTAAGGTGGATATTCATCAGTTCTACGGTATCGAGATTAACGATTTTGCGGTCTCGGTAGCCACTACGGCTCTATGGATTGCCGAGCAGCAGATGCTCCAAGAGACAGCCAAGTTGGTTCAGTTCAATATCGAACCGTTACCGCTCAAGGCATACCATAATATCAAAGAAGGTAACGCGCTACGGATTGATTGGGGAGAGGTGATTGCGCCGGAGAAGTTGGATTTTATTATGGGTAATCCGCCGTTTGTGGGTGCAAGTATGATGTCTACGGAACAAAAAGAGGATGCTGTGGCTATCTTTGGTAAAGTAAAGTTATCCAATAGTATCGACTTTGTTGGTGCTTGGTATCACTTGGCTTCTAAAATGATGCAAGCGAATCCTGCTATTAGGGCAGCTCTCGTTTCTACAAATTCGATTACCCAAGGCGAACAAGTTGCTGCACTTTGGCAACCCCTTTTTGATCGCTATGGAGTTCATATAGATTTCGCTTATCGTACTTTCCGTTGGGATTCAGAAGCGGACATAAAGGCTCATGTCCATTGTGTTATTATAGGTTTTTCGATTTCAGGGAATAATACAAAGCGCATCTATATTTCAGACCTTCAATCCTTACCGGCAGCTAATATCAACCCATATTTAATTGATGCGCCGGATGTGTTTATAGAAAGCCGTTCAACACCATTATGCAATGTTCCAAAATTAACAAAAGGTAATCAACCCTCTGACGGAGGAAACCTTATCTTATCAGAGGAAGAGCGAGCGGCATTTATAAAGAATGATCCAAGTATAGAATGCTGTATCCGCAGATACGTTGGTGCAAAAGATTATCTCAATAATAATGAAATTCGTTATTGTTTGTGGTTGAGAAATATTCCATTGAGTGTTTATGTTAAAAACAAAGACATTTACCAACGCTTAGAGGCTGTAAGAGAGATGCGTGCAGCAAGTACAGCCGCTCCGACAAGACAAGCAGCAAACAAACCTGCGCTTTTCTTCTCAATGCCCCAAACTGAAAATACTTACATGGTTATCCCGCGCGTTAGTTCTGAACGACGTAGGTATATTCCTGTTGGGTTTATGCCCCCTGAAATTATAGCGGCTGATTCTCTTTCTATCATCCCCAACGCCACTCTCTACCATTTTGGAGTGCTTACCTCTAACGTCCACATGGCTTGGATGCGTGTTGTTTGCGGTCGCCTCAAATCCGACTACCGTTATTCCGGAAGCGTCGTCTATAACAACTTCCCGTGGCCCAATCCGACAGACGAACAAAAAGCCCGTATAGAGCAAACAGCACAAACTATTTTGGATGCACGTGCCAAATATCCGGATTGCTCGCTTGCGGATCTGTATGATGAGGTTACTATGCCGCCGGAGTTACGCAAGGCGCATCAGGAAAACGACCGTGCGGTTATGGCTGCATATGGCTTTAGTACTAAAATGTCCGAATCGGAGTGCGTAGCAGAACTGTTTAAGATGTACCAAGAATTGACGAAATGATAGGGAAGGCGAATAATAACGCCGGCCTGACGTCCGGCGCACAGGAAAAAGAGATATAGGACCTGCGACCGTTTGGGTTGCGGGTCTTATTTTGATATAACAGCAAAAGAAAATGGCAAAGAAAAATGCAAGAAAATAACAAGAGAATTTGCAAAGAAATAAATCATGTGCGGGAAAAAGATAAATTTTGAGAATTTTTTTCTGCAAATAATTTGCGTATATAAAAATATTTTTGTAATTTTGCAGCCAAATTCAAATCAATAGAAATTATGCTGACAAGAACGTTCAACGCAAAGGAGTACACACTCCGCCTAAAAGCAACCATCCAAGCAACCGGAAAGCTTGGTTTTACTGCCGAGACGATCAAGACGCTCGGACTGACTCCGGAGTGCAGTATTCTCCTAGGACCGGATGATGATAATGAGGAGATATATTACATGGGGGTGCTGCGCGAGAAACGCGAAGATGCATTTGCTGTTATGAGTTCGGGTGTGTATCTCTATCTCAACACCAAACAGCTCTTTGATGATATGGGTATCGACTATTCGGAGAGATGGACCGTTATGTTCGACCTGTCGCGCTTCAAAGAGGGCGATGAGTTGATGGGATGTGAGTGTTATAAGATGCAGATGCGTAAAAACCCACGAACGACGGAAGATAAGAATTGATGCAATCGGCTCTTGCACATATCGAATCGCTTGCCCCAAAGGATGCGTCTTTTGCGCGTGCCCTTGGTGGAATGAGTGACCTCCTGGCAGCTGTCCAAGAGGAGTATGTCGGTTGTGCAGCGGAGAAAGAACATTACCGCCAAATAGCCGAGACTCCGGCAAGGGAAGTAATGAATGTGGTGGCAGACGGTATGCAGAACGAGTTGATAGCAGTCCTTAATGCTATATATGCCAGAGGGATGGTCACTTGTTCGAAAAAAGAACTGATGCAACGCATGGCCGATGCCTTAGGTTGTCCCAAAATAGCAGACTATAGCGGTCAGTTACATAAGATAAAAAATACACAAAAATACGAAGAGATTTTTGATGATCTCCGTTCTGTAGCGATTACAGAGAGAGATAAGAACGATTAAGCGATTGTGAGAGCGATCGCTTTTTTTTTGCCCATTTTCGAAAAAAATCAAAAAAAATGAGGATACTATGCGCATAGTATCCAATCTATGTTTGGGAAAAGCAGTAATTTTGCAGCGAAATTTCACAGCTAACGGCTGGGCCCAGCCATTTTAGTAACCATTACAACATTATTAAAATGGCAAATCTATCTAACGCTCTCGTCCCTATACGGAGACCGGAGCAAACCCAAGAAGAGGTGCTGGTAAGACAGATCAAAGACCTCTTTGAAGTGAACTCGGTTCACGCACTATTTATTGAGGAGTATTACGCTATGCGCGAGGAAGAGCGAATCGACCTCTGCGAAACACTCCTGCCTATTACGTTATGCAAGGTACCCGAACATGAGGGTATTGGTATGTGGTTCTTTTTAAGCAAGGAGGTACTGGTATGAGCGAGAAACGATTAGATGCAGTATCCGCTCTACAGGAAGGGCTGAAAAGCCAGGTGTACAACATGACCCAGCTGAAGGTGTTCTCGCCCGAGCGGCATATGCAGGAAGGCGAGACGCTATCGGGACGACTCACGATGGTGAAGGATCAGGAGGAGTTTGAGTTCCGGGCACAAGCCCATGAGCATTGGACCCGCAATCCGAAGGTCTTCCAGGGCGAGTACATCAACGTCCATCTGGATAAGTTTGGAGCCCTCGTAGTCACCTTGCGTCGTACCGAACTGTACAACCGCAAGATGGCGGTTCGCGATGGTGAAGCGATCAAGACCGAATTACTAACCGCCGCTAAATTCTTAGGACTATGAAACAGCAAGTATTGAATTTCGAGGAGGAGAGCCATGCGCTCTCCCCTCTGGCCCGCCTGGCGCTGCCAAAGGACAAGGACCTGCCGCCTGTGATTCGGGACATAGTCGGTAATGCGCCGAAGAACCGCAAACTGGCAGCCTTTGTAGCCAGCCTATCGCCCCTATGCGCGATGTGTCCGCGGGTGCGACTACATTATCATTACGACTCGCGTCCGAGTGCCCTGCTGCTGCAGGTGCTGATAGAGGGTGCGCAGAGTTCCGGTAAGTCGTTCGCAGCCGATATCGAGAGCCTCATCATGGACAAGACGCTCAAAGCGCGTGACAAGGCGATGCGACGGATCGAACAGGAGTACCGCGACAAACGCAAGCGCCGTAAGGCCAACGAGAAACTGGAGGAAGAGCCGGAGACAACCATCCGCGTCGTACCGCCTACGATCTCTAAGACCGTGCTCACGAAGCGAGCGGATATGTACGAACGGGTGTTTGGCGATACGCTCACGTTCTGGATGTTTGCCGAGGAGCTCGCGCAAGTGACGGATGCCGGCAAGAACGGGTATTCCAACCTACGAACCATCATGCGTACGGCCTACGACCTGGGTAGCCAGTTCGGTATCGACTTTGCGTCGGACAACAGCTATAGCGCCATCGTAGATATCAATATCTGCTCCATGTTCTGCGCTACGCCTTCGGCCATAGACGACTACTTCGACAAGAAAGCTATCGAGGGCGGTAATATCACCCGCACCATCTTATGCCGTCTGGAGGACGACCTGGGTGAGGACGGAGCTATCTTCCAGCCCTACACGCCGGAGCAACGGGCACGTATCGACGCGCTACTGGAGCGACTGATGCAGGAGACCTACAATCCGGATGGCGGCCTGCAGCCCACCGTGGACCTGGATATGTCGTGGCTCGACAAGACAGTCTGCCAATGGGTGCGCCAGAAGGCGAAAGAGGCCAGTCTGAGTGGCAACCGTGCGCTGGATGTGTTTCGGAAACGTAGCTCCGTATCGGCTTTCCGTGTGGCGGCGCTATGTCAATACCTCTATGGTATGGAGCCTAGTCTATCAGCCGAAGGCGGTCTATCAGCGAAGCGGTCTAACAGTCCGAAGGACGGTCTAACAACGAAAGTGGTCCGTAAATTTGTAAAACAAATTTACTTGTTTATGGCCGAGTATATCCTGCAAGGGATGATGGACCGATGGGGAACGCGCTTTGAAGAACTGAATAGCAAGCGTGATATGCAGAACAGACCCAACTCAAAGCCCAGCCTTTTCGACCAACTGAGCGAGACATTCAATCGTGCGCAACTACGTGCTGTCTTGGAAGAACAAGGTATGACCACGCCGGAGAGAGTCTTTATCTGCCAATGGAAGCGACTTCGCGTGATAGAAGAGGTGGAAAAAGGCACCTATCGGAAACTGGATGTTAAAATGTTAAAATGTTAATTGTTAAAAGTATCGAATTATGAAAAATATATTTCGCATAGTGAACGTCTGCGAACCGCAGACTATCACCAAGAACGATGGTACGCAGATGATCAAACAGCAACTCGTCATCCGCGAACAAGGCGGACAGTACGAAGATGCGTATCTGGTGACGTGGCTGGGAAACGAACCCGTACGGGTAACGCAAGGTATGTGTATCGCAGCATCCGTCCGTATGCGCGTCAACGAGGGCGTGTTTGCGCCTAAGGATGGCGGTGAGTCGGAGGTAAGGTACTACCAGGATGCCGTGCTCCAGGAATATGCCTGCCTCATGCTGGGGAATATTAAGGACTAATGGCGAATGGCTATGGAAATCCTATTAGTTCGGAATCATTCCACGAAGTGGGGAATAGATGGTCACCTCTACATCAACCGTAAGCGTATCTGCGATACCGTAGAGCATCCTACCTGTCGTAGACCGCAAGGGGAGTATGAGGTGGATCTGGATACCAATCCCTTCCGGCATGGCGATGGGGCCCTGGCGAGTTATCGCGGCGAGATCATCGTGGGGCAACATCTGCTACCCGGAGTGGTCACCCGGTCGCAACAGACCTACGACCGACTGTACGAACGCCTCAAGAAAGCCTGGCAACGCGGTACGCGTGTGCAGCTGAAGATACGAGGCTGACAAAAAAAATCGCTCACGGGCGATTTTTTTTTATACTACTCAATCGTTGCTCGGAGGTCGGCGAGAGAGGGGAGGGTTTGCCAGCCGGCGTAGCGGTGGCCGGCAAGGCGATTCTTCTCCAAGTCGTCGATATAGATCGTGGAGGCAGGATCCATGCGGACGGCCTCGGCTACATGGCGGAAGATGTCGGGATTCGGCTTGGCCATATGCAGCAAGTGGGAGGCAAAGATAAAGTCGAAACAGTCGGCCAAATGATACCGATCGAAGATGTACTGCCAGTGCAGGTCGTTGGAGTTGGAGAGCAGCACCGTCTGATAGCCTTGCTGCCGGAGCGAACGGATATACCGGAGCCGCTCCTCCGGCAGGTCGCCCAGCATACTCATCCATGCCTCGCGCACCTGCGCCTCCGTGACGCCCGGATGGCAGTACTCGAGCAGCGACGAGACGAAGGCCGGGGACGAGATATTGCCGTACTCATAGTCGTGCATCAACTGCCGCGTGGCTGCGCTAATGGCCACCACGGCTTCGCCCTCGTCATCGATACCCAGAACGGTACGGATGGCCTCGTCGGGCATCAGCCGACGAAAAGCGGCTACGCAACGCTGTACATCCAGATCGATGATGACGCCGCCCAGATCAAAAACTATCGTGCGGTTCATACTCAGCGTTTGAGGACCTGACCGTGGATGGTATAGAGGGTGTCGTCGCGGAGAATATAGACCTGCCCGTCACGGATGAGCTTCTGCGCAGGATTGGCGGGATTGACGATGACATCGGAGGTGTTGGTAGGATTGACCGACTGATAAACCGCCTCCAGCACGATGCCGTCGGACAGCATGCCCGGCTTCACGCGCCAACCGACGAAGGTGAAACCTTCGATATGGGGTTCGTGGGGTACGGCCCAGGTCTGGGACTCCATATAGTGGATCGTACTATCGGCACGGAGATAGGTGATGCTGACCAGTTGGTCCTCCATCTGCAGGTCGGTTTGTACGCCGATGATGTTGTCGAAATCGCACCAGACAGCCTTCGTACGGTAGAGGTCGATATAGTCGATAGGCACGTAGAGGATGCAGGTATGTTTGTTGACGTTCTTGACCGTATTCTCATTGATGGTCTGCGGCGTGATGGCGTAGTTGCGAATAGCCTTGAGGCCGGAACAGTTGTAGAACGCCTCCGAGTTGATCGTGGTCACGGACGACGGGATAACCACTTCTTCCAGTGCCGTACAACCGTCGAGCACATCCGTTGCTACCGTCGTGATGCCTTCCGGGAAGACGAAATGCCGGAGCGACGTGCAGTACTCGAAGGAGTTGCGTGCCACCAGGGTCACCGATGTCGGGATCTCCACTCCTCGGAGGGCCGAACAGAAAGCGAAGGCATAATTGCCGATGGTCTGCAGGGCGGGCGGCAGGACGATGGTATCGAGTTGCGACATCTTATAGCACAGGTAGTTCGGGATGATCTCTACCTGGTCACCAAAGGTGAAGGAGGTGATGGTGGAGTACTGGTTGTAGAACGGCGCGCTTTCGTCTGTACCGATAGAGCAGGTCTTAGGAAGCCAGGTGACGGAGGTCGTCGGGTTGTTCTGGAACGCACGGGAGCTGATCGAGGTTACGGTGCTGGGGATGGTGATGGAATCCAGCTTGCAATAACGCAAGGCGTCCATGCCGATGGTCTGCAAGCCTTCCGGCAGGTTGATATGGCGGAGCTTGGAGCAGTAGTAGAAGGCGTCGGTACTGATGGTGGTCAGCGTAGCCGGCAGCTCGATGGATTCGAGCGAACTGCAGCCTGCCAGGAAACTCTGCGGGATGGTCTTCTGGGTTGTTGGGAGGTTGATGGACTTCAGATTAGAGCAATACGCAAAGGCGTACGAACCTAAGGAGTTCACCGATGGCGGCAGGACGATGGTATCGATCTGGCTCATCTTGTAGCAGATATACGACGGAACGGTCTGCACGTTCGGACCGAAGGTGAAGGAGGTGATGGTGGAGTTCTGGCTATAGAACGGCGCGCTTTCATCTGTACCGATAGAGCAGGTCTTAGGAAGCCAGGTGACGGAGGTCGTCGGGTTGTTCTGGAACGCACGGGAGCTGATCGAGGTTACGGTGCTGGGGATGGTGATGGAATCCAGTTTGCAATAACGCAAGGCGTCCATGCCGATGGTCTGCAGTCCTTCCGGCAGGTTGATGCTACCGAGTTTGTTGCAACCGTAGAAGGCATCGGTATTGATAGCCGTTATCGAATTAGGCAGCGTGACGGATTGCAGATTCTTCAATCCGGAGAACGCGTTCGAGCCGATCGTGACGACAGGATAGGTGTAGTTGTTGTAGGTCAAGGAAGCCGGAATGGTGACCGTGATGTAGTTGACGTACACCGACTTGTCGGTAGTCTGGTCTTGTACTACGGTAGCCGTGGTGCTGCCCAGGGAATAATAGAGTCCGTCGATCTTGACGATCTCCGCCATCAGGCTCATGACGCACACGAGCGCGATGAATAAGGAGGATAGTCTTTTCATGTGTTTATTGTATTTGTTCGTTTATTGCTCTCAAGCATGCAGCACACAGACAGTCGGAGTAGGTGGCACGCAGATAGGCTCGGGTCTGAGGACTGAGCGCTATACCGGCACATTGGCACAGGGCAGGCGCGTCGTGCATGCACGTAAATGCGGTTCCGCAACGTGGACAATGCTTCTGCTGTCCGAGTGGCATATTTGGATCTGATGCGTTTGGCATAGTTTTTGGTATGCGATGTATATAGCGGTGTAGGGTAGGGCAAAAAGCCCGATTTCACCGCTCCTATAAATGCATATACAAAATACGTATTTTACACATTGTATATTTTATTGTATATCGCTGAATATCAGCAGATAGGTATATTACTTAAAGTGATACATTAAGCAAAAGCGGTATAATGGATTTATAGTGTATATTTATGTATATAAATATGGTTGTATATTTGTGTATATAGCTATAAATGAGCGTGTTAGTGCATGTATATAAAGCAGTACTTTATTGCATATCCGGCCAAATCCAGGTTGGTTTAAAAAATAGCGACTGTATATCGTTGAATATTGATTCTGCTGCGATATCAGTCGCTATTGGTATAATGTATCAGCGCTTAGTGTTTGAGTAGCGCAAAATCGATTACTTCCTGAATATCCTTCACGTAATGGAAACGAAGACCGCTAAGGTACTTCTCCGGAATGGCTGTGACGTCCTTACGGTTTTCCTCGCAGAGGACGAGGTCGGTGATGCCGGCACGTTTGGCGGCGAGTATCTTCTCTTTGACGCCACCGATAGGCAGCACCTTGCCGCGGAGCGTCATCTCGCCGGTCATGGCTATACGCGCGCGTACCTTACGTTTAGTAAAGGCAGAGACGAGAGCGGTGGTCATAGTGATACCGGCCGAAGGACCGTCCTTAGGTATAGCGCCTTCGGGCACATGGATATGTACGGATTGCGTCTCCAGGTCCTTGGGTCGGATGCCGAACTGGGCAGCGTGGGCCTTGATATAGCCGAGTGCGATGGTGGCCGATTCCTTCATAACGTCACCCAGGTTGCCGGTGATGGTGAGGGTCGGATTTTTCGCCGGGGATAGCGAAGTCTCGATAAAGAGTATCTCGCCGCCTACCTGGGTCCAAGCCAGTCCGGTGACAACGCCTATATAGCGATTGGTCTCGTAGGTCTCGTTGGAGAAACGCGGTTGACCGAGATAGTCGATGATATCCTCGCGGGTGATGGTCTGGTTGTAGGGTTCGTCCATCGCGATACGCGCATCTACCTTGCGGCAGACAGTAGCTATCTGGCGATTGAGCGAACGTACGCCCGACTCGCGGGTATAGTCGCTGATGATTTGCTCCAGAATGGCCTTCGGGAACTTGAGTTGCGAAGGCCTGAGCGCATGATCGGCGAGCTGCTTGGGAATCAGGTGGCGCTTAGCAATCTCCTGCTTCTCCTCACGCAGATAACCGGTCATCTCGATGAGTTCCATGCGGTCCAGAAGCGGACGCGGGATGGTATCGAGCGTATTGGCCGTAGCGATAAAGAGCACGTTGCTCAGGTCGTACGGCAGATCCAGGTAGTTGTCGTGGAAGGTGTTGTTCTGCTCCGGGTCGAGCACTTCCAGGAGTGCGGACGTAGGATCGCCCTTGTAGTCGTTGCCGATCTTATCGATTTCATCGAGTACAAAGACGGGGTTGGAACTACGTACTTTGCGAATATTCTGGATAATACGTCCGGGCATAGCGCCTACGTAGGTGCGGCGATGGCCGCGTATCTCGGCTTCGTCGTGGAGTCCGCCGAGCGAGACGCGTGCATACTGGCGTCCGAGAGCATCGGCTATAGAGCGTCCGAGGCTGGTCTTGCCCACGCCCGGAGGGCCATAGAGGCACAGGATGGGGGAGTGGACAGGATGCGCCTGTTTCTCCTCGTCCGAGCGCAGCGAGAGCTGGCGCTGAACGGCCAGGTACTCCAGGATACGCTCCTTGACTTTCTCCATGCCGTAGTGGTCGTGGTCGAGCACGGCCTTCGCGTTATGGATGTCGTAGTTGTCGTCGGTTCGGTCGTTCCATGGCAGCGAGAGCAGCGTCTCGAGGTACTCCTGCTGGGTAGAATAGTCGGAGGAGCGATTGGAGAGCCGCTGAAACTTCTTGAGTTCTTCTTCGAAGCTATGGCGTATCTTGTCGGGCCAGTTCTTCTCCTTGGCTCGGCGCTGCATGTCCTTGACCACCTCGGCGGAGGTGTCGCCCAGCTCCTTCTGGATGACCTCCATCTGGTGGTTGAGGTAGTACTCGCGTTGCTGGCGATCGATCTCCTCCTGGGTCTTAGCCTGGATCTCCTCGTGCATCTTGAGGTTCTCCACTTCGTGGCTGAGAATATCCTGCAGCTTCTTGCCGCGTTCCATGAGCGAATCGGTAGTGAGCAGATGGTATTTATCTTCTGTTCTCAGGCCGAAATTGACGCAGATATAGTTGACGAGGGTAGGGGGATTGTCGATCGAACTGAGCGTGGTCTTCGCCTCATCCGGCACATTATCAGCGGCGTCCAGGATATTCTGGGCCAGCTTCTTGATCACGCTGGCCAATGCCAGAAATTCGCGATCGCCGCGCGGCGGGAATTGCTCAGGATAGATCTCCATCCGAGCGTGCCAAATATTGTCACGCTGCTCATAATCATGGGCTTTCACGCGTTCATCGCCCCTGAGGAGCACCAGCAGGTTGTCGTTAGGCAACTCGATAATCTGGCGTATCTCAGCGGCCGTTCCGATCTCATAGAGGTCGTTCGGTCCGGGATCTTGCGTCTCTCGATGGAGTTGGCAGAATACGCCCACCAGGCGGTTTTCTTCCTTGCAACGCAATGCCAGTTCTTTGTTCTTCTTGCGTCCGATAGTGATTGGCATCAGTACGCCGGGAAAGAGCACCTGGCCACGAAGCGGCAAGATGGGCAGCAAATCGCCTTCTTTCAGTCTGGGCGATTGCTTGATCTGGAAGACATCATCGTCATCCGTCTGCAGGTCAGAGAGAACGGATCGTTTTTCGTTCTCATCATCCTCAGGCGTAAGGGCAGTATAATCTATGCTATAGTTGTCGAACATCTACAGTAATCAAAATATAGTATTTAACATAATCTCAATTAGCGCATCTTTGGGCATATTAGCCGACAAAGACTTCGGAATTGATCTTTTTGATGAGTCCTTTGAGCACATCACCCGGTCCGAATTCATAGAAATGGTCCGCGCCATCTATGATCATATTCTTGATCGTTTGTGTCCAGCGTACGGGAGACGTGAGTTGGAGCACGAGATTCTGGCGGATAGCTTCGGGATCGGTTTGAGGATATGCGTTGGTATTCTGATAGATCGGACACTTAGGCTCGTGGAACTCGGTAGCCATGATGGCCGATTTGAGTTCCTCGGCCGCAGGCTGCATGAGCGGCGAATGGAAGGCGCCGCCAACCTGGAGACGGAGCGCACGTTTGGCGCCATTCTCGCGCAGCACTTCGCAGGCCTTGTCGATACCGGCTACGGTGCCGGAGATGACCACCTGCCCGGGACAGTTGAAATTGGCCGCTACGACCACTTCGCCCGAGATATGCTGGCATATTTCCTCCACGCGGTCGTCCTGCATACCGAGCACGGCTGCCATGGTAGATTCCTGCATCTCGCAGGCTTTCTGCATGGCTTGTGCACGCTTATGGACAAGACGAAGTGCATCCTCAAAACTGAGCGCGCCGCATGCTACGAGCGCACTATATTCGCCCAAACTATGACCGGCTACCATGTCCGGATGCTCTACGGTCAGTACGTTGTTAGCCACCACAGAGTGCAGAAAAACAGCAGGTTGCGTGATATCTGTCTGCTTGAGTTGCTCTGCCGTACCGGAGAACATCACGTCGGTGAGTCGGAATCCGAGTACCTCGTTAGCCCGTTCGCATATCTCGCGAGCGACGGGATACATGTCATACAAATCTTTGCACATGCCCTCATACTGAGAGCCTTGACCTGGAAAAACAAATGCTTTCATGTTCAAAAATCCAAATTTGGGTGCAAAGTTACTAAAAAAAATAGATATGTGCAAGTATTTCGATATATTTATTAAGGAAAAATGTCTTTTTTTTTAGAAATCTGCGGGAATTGCAGGATTCCATTTTTAATTTTTAATTAAATTTTGTAACTTTGCAGCGATTTTGGACTATTGTGTGACCGCAGTTATGAATATTGCATTTACTACCCCACTCCCAGCTGAAGGATTTAGCCGCTTGCGAGGCTATCAGCTTTATGCGGATCCCGAGATAGCCGAGGTGCTGGTTTCGACGTTTGACAAACGTGTGGATCGCGAGATGATCAGCCAGATGCCACGTCTGCGTCTGATAGCCAATTTTGGTGCGGGATACAACAATATCGACCTGGAAGCCTGCCGCGAGCGTGGTATTCGGGTGACCAACACCCCGATGTCGGTGGTAGAACCTACGGCCGAGTTGGCCTTTGCGCTTATGCTGTCCGTGGCACGCAATGTATGTCTGCGTGACCGTCAGCTACGTGAGGGACAGTGTGAACCGATGGCCGTGATGAACAATCTGAGTCACGGGCTATATGGAAAAACGCTCGGTATCATCGGTATGGGACGTATCGGTCAAGCCTTGGCACGCCGTGCGCTGGCCAGCGGCATGAAGATCGTCTATCACAACCGTCATCGCCTGCCGGAGGAGATCGAACGGCGCTATGAAGCACACTACCTGCCGCAGGATGTGCTGCTGCAACAGGCTGATTTTGTGTCGCTCAACCTACCCTACACGCCCGAGAGTCATCACCTGATAGGTGCGCCGCAACTGACGCTCATGCGTTCGACGGCATACCTTGTTAACACCGCGCGTGGCGCGCACGTGGACGAAGAAGCCCTGATTCGTGCGTTGAAAGCGGGACAAATAGCGGGTGCTGCCATGGATGTGTATGAACACGAACCGCAGATAGCGGATGAACTACTTCGCATGCCGAATGTGGTGGTGTCGCCGCATACGGGTACCGGCACATGGGAAGGCCGACTGGCCATGTGCGAGGAAGTGACCGACAATATACTGGCTTTTGCTGATAATGAACCAATTAAAATGAATATCGTATTATGAAAAAAATCATGCTTTTTGTAGCAGCCGCCATGCTGATGGCCGGTTGCGGTTTTCTGAAGAACACCACCAGTAGTGAAACCACCACGACGCAGGCACAGACCACGACGCCGACCGATCCGATGGTGGCCGGACAAGGTGCAGGTAATGCGCTGCATGCGCTTTATACTCAGTATAAAGCCGACGGCAACAAGTTCAACTACAAGAACACCCAGAACATCCTGAACACGGTGACCCTGATTGCCAACTGCGAGAACCTGAAGACGCAGTATAAGGACAAGACCTACCTGACCAACTTCGGTAAGGGATTGATTGCCAGCTCGATGGGACTGGTAACCCAGCAAAACGTGACGACGGTGACCAACAGCCTGGTGGACATGGTTAAGAACAGCGAGACTGTTCAGAACGCTACGACCAGCGTGCAGAATACCGCTAATACCGCTGCCGGTTATGCCAATACGGCTTCGCAGTATGCAAGTGCGCTGAGCACACTCCTGGGAGCATTTGGAGGAAAGTGATATGAATATCGTAGATAGATTTTTGAAATACGTGTCGTTCTGCACCACCAGCGACGAGAACACCAACATGACGCCGTCTACACCGGGTCAGATGGAGTTTGCTCAGTACCTGACCGACGAACTGAAACAGATCGGCCTGACGGAGGTGACACTGGATAAGAACGGCTATATTATGGCGACCTTGCCGGCCAATAATGGCGAATGTCGAATGGCGAATGGCGAAAGTCCCGTTATCGGCTTTATTGCCCATATGGACACGGCGCCGGATGCCAGCGGACGCAACGTGAAGCCGCGCATCGTGAAGGCTTACGACGGTCAGGACATCGTGCTGAACGATGAGGAGAATATCGTGCTGGAGACGGCTAAGTATCCCGAGATACTGCGTTATCAGGGCCAGGACATCATCGTGACGAACGGTAAGACCCTGCTGGGTGCGGATGACAAAGCCGGCATTGCCGAGATCGTGACGGCCATGGAGTATCTGGTACAGCATCCGGAAATCAAGCACGGCAAGATACGCGTGGGCTTCACGCCCGACGAGGAGATTGGTCAGGGTGCCGATCACTTCGACGTGAAAGCCTTCGGAGCTGACTTTGCGTACACGATGGACGGTGGCGCGATAGGTGAACTGGAGTACGAGAACTTCAATGCCGCCAGTTGCAAGATCCGCGTTCACGGCGTGAACGTGCATCCGGGTAGTGCGTATCATAAGATGCAAAACTCGATGCGTATCGCCTACCAGCTGGCCGTCATGTTGCCGCGTTGGGAGACGCCGGAGCATACACAGGGATACGAGGGATTCTACCACCTGATCGGTATGTCGGGTACGGTAGAGGAGACCACGCTGAGCTACATCATTCGTGACCACGACCGCCATCGCTTCGAGAGTCGCAAGCGCGAGATGGAGCACCTGGTACGCAAAGTAAATCGCGAATACGGTGAGGGAACGGCAGAGATAGAACTTCGTGACCAGTACTACAATATGCGCGAGAAGATCGAACCCGTGATGCATATCATCGATCTGGCCGAAGAAGCGATGAAGGCTGTAGGTGTGACGCCCGAAGTGAAACCGATACGTGGCGGAACGGATGGCGCTCGATTGAGCTTTGAGGGACTACCCTGCCCCAACATCTTTGCAGGCGGCGAGAACTTCCACAGCCGCTATGAGTATCTGCCGATTCCATCGCTGGAAAAAGCATCGGAAGTCATTCTGGAAATCATTAAAAGAGCAAAATAATATGTTGAAAACCACACCGTTTACCGACGTGCATATCGCACTCGGTGCCAAGATGGCAGAATTTGCCGGATTTAACATGCCGATCCAGTATCCGACCGGTATCAACCAGGAACATATGATCGTACGCGAAGGCGTAGGCGTGTTTGACGTGAGCCATATGGGTGAGTTCTGGGTAAAAGGCGAGAAAGCGCTTGACTTCCTGCAGTATATCACCACCAACGACGTGAGCAAACTGGATGCCGGTAAGGCGCAGTACACCTGCATGCCGAATGGTAAGGGAGGTATCGTGGACGACCTGATCATCTACAAGTACTCGACGACCAAGTATCTCATGGTAGTGAATGCCGGCAATATTGACAAAGACTGGAATTGGGTGAACCATATTCTGGAGCTGAAATTCAAGGATGCCGATCTGAAACTAGAGAACGCTTCGGCGCGTTATGGTCAGTTGGCCGTTCAGGGTCCGAAAGCTACCGAACTGCTGCAACTGCTGACCGATGCTGACCTGAGTGCGATTCCGTACTACAGCTTCCGCGAGTGGAACTTCGCTGGCGTGCAGGGCGTAATACTGAGCAATACGGGTTATACGGGAGCCGGCGGCTTTGAGCTCTATTTCCCGGCTGAGAAGGGCAAACAGATCTGGGATGCGCTGTTCGAAGTAGGCAAACCCTTCGGACTGGCTCCTATCGGACTTGGTGCACGCGATAGTCTGCGTCTGGAGAAATGGTACTGCCTATACGGTCACGATATCGACGACACCACGTCGCCGCTGGAAGCCGGCTTGGGATGGATCACCAAATTGGATGCTAAGGACTTTATCGACAAGGAGTTCCTGCAGAAGCAGAAAGCCGAAGGCGTACAGCGCAAACTGGTGCACTTTGAGTGTCTGGAGCGTGCTATCCCGCGTAACGGTTACGAGATATGCGATGCAGAAGGCAACGTGATCGGAAACGTGACGAGCGGTATTATGCTGCCGAATACCAAGGTAGGTATCGGTATGGGTTACGTGAAGACCGCCTTTGCCAAGAAGGAAACTATCATCTATATCAAGATTCGCGAGAAACTGCAGCCGGCTAAGATAGTATAGTCGAAAGTCAAAAGTCGAAAGTCGAAAGCAATGGGTAAACATGTTGCTTTGGTGTTAGGATCCGGCGGTGCACGCGGACTGGCACATATCGGGGCCATTGAGGAACTGGAAGAACGGGGTTACAAGATCACGTCGATAGCCGGTTGCTCGATGGGTTCGATTATAGCCGGCATGTATGCTGCCGGACGACTGAAAGAAGCTAAGGAGTGGTTCTTGCAGGTGGATAAGCAGCTGATTCTGAAGATGATGGACATCAACCTGCTGAGCACGAACTCAATCGTCAAGGGGAGTCGTATCATCGAGGAGCTGCAGACCATCGTGCCCGATCAGCCGCTGGAGAGTCTCCGGATCCCCTGTTCGCTGGTGGCGGCCGACATGATTGCCACGGATCAGGTGGTGTTCACCAAGGGAAGTCTGTTTGAAGCCGTGCGTGCCTCGATCAGTATTCCCCTCTTCTTCGAACCCGTACAACGCGGCCGACGACTGCTGGTGGACGGCGGAATACTGAATCCGCTTCCGCTGGACGTGGTGAAACGTCAGAAGGGTGACATCCTGGTGGCGATGGACATATCGGGCAAGGATAAGATGGTCGTTCCGCAGGAGGACCCCGAGATGGTGAACCTGCGTAAGCCGCTGGATTTCATAGAGAGCAAAGGTATCGACGTGCCGGAGAGCGTAGAGGACAAACTGCGGGAACTGAGTACGCGCGTGAACGTTATTAGACGCAAGCGCGCGCGCGACCTGCGCCGTAACGTCAGTTTCTTCGGATTGCTCGACCGCATGAGCGATATGCAGATTCAGCAGAATACCTTGCTCAGCCTGCGTCTTACCCCACCCGATGTACATGCTGTCATGCCGCAGTACGCCTTCAATACCTTTGACTTCGACAAGGCCGAAGAGATCATCGACCAGGGACGACTACTGATGCGCGATGCGCTGAACCGCTATGAACAAGCGCAAGCCGAGAAGGGATAAAGCATGAAGGACCGACGCGAATATATCATCAGCAAGGCCATGGAGCTGTATGCGTTGCAGGGCTTTGGCCAGACGAGCATCACCGACCTGCAGAACGCGCTGGACATGGGGCGCGGTACGCTCTACTACTACTTCTCGGATCAGGAGGAACTCTTCCAGACCTGCATGGAACGCTATTTTTTGCAACCCAAGCAGGCTGCGCTACAGTTACCGGAAAACGTCACGATGGACGAGATGATCGGCGCCATGGAACGCTATCTGGACAGCCTGCAAGCTGCCCTGCTGCAGTTTGAGGACAAGCGCGTGAACACGAGCAACGTCAACAACCTGATGTTTGACGCCTATACTCGTTTTCCTTCGCTGCGCCGCAAGGCACAACGGCTGGCTCTGAAGGAACTGGACCTTTGGCGACGCGCCATCAACTACGGACAACGTACGGGCGATATACGTCGTGACATCGATGCCGAACTGACAGCTATCATGTTTGCCCACATCAAGAATAGCTATGATAGCGGACTGACCGGGGCGAAAATGGACTTCGACCTGCTCAAACGCACGTATCACGGCTTGTATAAATTGATAAAATCGGGTCAAAATTAAGATTATTGTCGTTTTTGAACGATAGTTCGAATATAAAGCAGTAATTTTGCATCCGGTTTTGAAAAAGACCGCATAAAAGAAACAGAAATTTAGAAAAAATAAGTCCTATTCATATGGCAACAAAACATTATTTAGCATATCTCCAGGAGACCATCAAGTTGCAATGGGATATGTTGGCACTCAAGGACATAGATAGCGATAATTCGTACACCTATGGTGATTTGGCAACTCAGATTGAGAAACTGCACGTCACCTTTGAAGCCTTGGGTATTAAACCTGGTGATAAGATCGCTCTGGCCGGAAGAAACTGTGCCAACTGGGGTCTGCTCTTCTTAGCGATAGAATCCTATCGCGCGGTAGTAGTCAGCATTTTGCCCGATTTCACCGGAGAAGATATACATGGCTTGGTGAATCACTCGGAGGCTGATCTGCTCTATGTAGGTCCGAACGTACGCAAGAAGATCGATGCTACGCAGATGCCGAAGCTCAAGGCAACTATCTTCATGGACGACTTCAGCATCATCGCTGCTACCGACAAGGCTCAAAAAGCTTATGATGAGGTAGATGCGCTGTTTGCAAAGAAGTTCCCGGAGGGCGTAAAGCCGGAGCATGTGAGCTATCCGACCGACAACTTTGATGAGTTGGCATTGATCAACTACACATCCGGTTCGACGGGTAATCCGAAGGGCGTGATGCTGACAAATCTGAACCTGAGCGGTAATGTAGAGTTTGCATGTATACGTATTCCTCATAAGAAAGGCGATCGCGTACTGAGTATGTTGCCTATAGCCCATATGTTCGGACTGATGTTTGAGTTCCTGTATCAGGTTTGCGATGGTTCGCAGGTATATTTCCTGACCAAGGCTCCTACTCCATCGGCGCTTATGAAGGCCTTTGCCGAGGTGCGTCCGTTCATGATTCTGACGGTGCCTCTGGTGATCGAGAAGATCATCAAGAAGAAAGTGTTGCCGCAGATCAGCAGCCCGATGATGAAGTTCCTCTGGAAAGTGCCGGGAATCAAGAACGTCATTCGAGGCAAGGTAAAACAAGGTCTGGACAAGGCCTTCGGCAACCAGCTTCGTCACCTCATCATCGGTGGTGCAGCCCTGAACGGCGAAGTAGAACGCGTACTGAAAGATATTAATTATCAGTACTGTGTAGGTTACGGTATGACCGAGTGCGGTCCGCTGATCTCCTACGAAGACTGGTACAACTTCCGCTTCCACAGTTGCGGTAAGGAGATTCCGCAATGCCACGTGCGTATCGACTCCGAAGATCCGTACAGCAAGGACGGTGAGATCCAGGTGAAGGGTATCAACGTGATGGTAGGTTACTACAAGAACGAAGAGGCTACCAAGGCCGTATTCACCGAAGATGGCTGGATGCGTACGGGTGACCTGGGCGTACTGGACAAAGAGGGTAACATCTTCATCCACGGCCGCTCGAAGAACATGATTCTGGGTCCTTCCGGTCAGAATATCTACCCGGAGGAGATTGAGGATAAACTGAATAACATGCCTTGCGTCGTTGAGTCGATTGTGCTGGAGCGCGAAGGTAAACTGGTAGCACTCGTTTACCCTGACAACTCGCCGGAAGGCAAGAAAGTGCTGGGCGAACAGACCATGACCCAACTGATGGAGCAGAACCGTGCTGAGCTGAACAAAGAATTGCCGCAGTACAGTCAACTGACTGCTATCGAATTGGTTACCGAGGAGTTTGAGAAGACTCCGAAGCGTTCGATCAAGCGCTATCTGTATAAATAAGACACTTTATTTTAGTTAGGTTAATAAATAATAAATGAGTTAAAAAATTCAGGGTATCGAAAGAACCCAACAAGATAAGCGTTGCAAAGGTGACGTTTATAACAAAAGGAATTTTTTCATACTCGGCAAATGCTGCTCGTGAGAGTAGCATTTGTTTTTTTTGGCACAAATATTGCAAGGATATTTGCATATATGGAAAATTTGTAGTATTTTTGCAGTATGAAACGTTATTTTCTGATCTTGGCAGTATGTTGCGTGGCATTGGGAATGCCGGCGCAGCAGTTTGAGTCGAACGGCTTGTGGTATGAACTGACCGGCAAACGTACGGCGCAGGTCATCTCGGATCCTACGGATTCGGTGTATCGGGCATATACAGAGGTCGTTGTGCCGGAGACGGTTCGATACGAAGGGCGCGACTATCAAGTCACTCGTCTGGACGACCAGGCTTTTCGGTACTGCCATTTTCTAAAGGAGGTATCGCTGCCGGAAGGCTTGCGCGAGATGGGTTTTCAGGCTTTTATGAATTGTACGCAACTACGGGAGATTCGCTTGCCTGGCACATTGCGCTGGATAGACGATATGGCTTTTTACGGATGTGCGAGTCTGGAGACGGTGTATGTAGGTAAGCGTGTGAAGCGTTGGCCGGATATGTGTTTCTCGGATTGCGAGCGTCTGAAGCAGATCTACCATGCGGGACGTCGTCCGCCTAAGTCGCACAAAATGAGTTTCTTCAATTGTCCGAAAAATATCACATATTACCGCCTGAAGTAGCTGGTCCGCCGCCACGATGCATGGCATCGCCCTTTAGCAGTATGCCCCACCCTTGGGCACGAGCAGCTGCCGAAGAGGTGATCAGAAAGGTGCATGCCTATATGGCCTGTCATCCGGAGTCGGAATTGCACAGGCAGGGAAAGATGTTCGGCGTGCTGGTAGTGCGGCATGGCGAGGAATACGGTTATCTGAAAGCGTTTTCATCGTTGCTTGACGGCAGGCATGAGATGGCGGGATATGTACCGCCGGTATTTGATTTTGCCGTTGAAAACGGCTATTTCCGTCAGGAGGAAGCCGAAATTTCGGCCATGACCGACCATCCGGAGGAGCGAAGAGAACGGAGCCGAATGTTACAACGTTGGCTTTTCGCACAGTATAAGATGCTGGCAGCAGACGGAGAGAGCCGGGATTTGTTGGACATTTTTCAGCATGAAAAGCCGATTTTATCGGCAGAAGATTACTTCTCGAGCAATAGGAAAGAGGCGGAACATCTGCCGCCTGCGGGTGCCGGAGAATGCTGTGGGCCTAAGTTGCTGCAGTATGCTTTTGCTATGGGGTATGTGCCCTTGGCGATGGCCGAATTCTGGGTAGGCAAAGCCGATCCTCGCGAACTGCGGCAAGAGGGCTGTTTCTACGGTGCATGCCAGGGGAAATGCAAGCCTATCTTGCGGCATATGTTGCGTGGTATAGCGATGGAAGAACCGATTCCGGAGATTGATTATAGTGCCTTACAAAAACAGATACGCATTTTGTATCAGGATGATTATGTGCTGGTTGCGCTAAAACCTGAAGGCCTGTTGACAGTACCCGGAAAGGAAGAGCAGATTGATCTGGAGACCAGTCTGCGTCTACGTACCGGTATCGAGTCTCTGCGTGCGGTACATAGGTTGGATAGGGACACGTCAGGCATCGTGGTGATGGCCAAGACGGAAGCGATATACGTTACCCTGCAACGCAGCTTTGCAACGCGTCAGGTAAGTAAGCGCTATGAGGCGGTGTGTATGACGGGTGAGAAACCGATTCCTGATCAGGGTGTTGTGGATCTGCCTCTGCTACCTAATCCGCTGGATAGACCCCGTCAGATGGTGGATTATCAGTATGGTAAGGCAGCCAAGACGCGCTATGAGGTAGTGAAACGCTGGGAAGATGGTCGTGTAGGTCTGAATCTGTATCCGGAGACAGGACGAACGCA
Source organism: Paludibacteraceae bacterium (assembly GCA_017509715.1). Lineage (GTDB taxonomy): Bacteria > Bacteroidota > Bacteroidia > Bacteroidales > Paludibacteraceae > Colicola. The sequence goes on from JAFWOU010000015.1 coordinate 26,446, forward strand.
TCAACTGCGTGTACATTGTGCCCATCAGGATGGTTTGGATGCTGCGATAGTGGGTGATCCGCTGTACGGAACGGCTGCTGACAGATTGTATTTGCATGCCGCAGATATCTGTTTTTCGCATCCTGTAACGGGTGCCAGGATGCATTTTTCTGTAAAATCTTCGTGGTTTTGAACAAGGCTTGAATTTTGCCGATTTTAACGCACTTTTTATCTAAAGTGCTACTTTAACTATGCCTATTTTTCACGAAATTCCAAGTAGCCATAATTGCTATCTTTTACCTGAGCATTTTTTTGTCATTTTCTGAAAATTGCGATTTTTGATTTTCTTATAAAGAAAATACGAATTCGGTAGTTTAATTGCAGACAAGTCCGTTCGCACCGAAAAGTACTGAAGTTTAGCCGATTTATTTCAAGTAGCAGATTAAGTGAGCATAAATTCGTACGATTTCATCGGAATAGTGGAAAATGGGGTGTTTTGGCAAAAAATAAGTGGATCAGAATGGGAAAAATACGGGTAATTGCCGATAAAATCGTGAATATTCGATTCTCGCTGGGATAAATTGGCAAATAAATTTAGGAAAAGTGGCGCGAGAGTGGCCTGAGAGAGGCCAAAAAAGGCATGATTCACAAAGAAATATATGTTTTACAACATATTTTGCATTTTTTGTTTGCATATATCAAAAAAAATGTGTAATTTTGCAAGCGAAAACGAAAAACACCTTAATTTAAACTTATAAGAAGTATGAAAAACACATTTACTTTTTTGAGCATTGTATTTGCAGCAATGTTGTTTATCGGCTGTGCGAACGGCAAGCAAGGAGGTTCGGAAGCTATGCAGGATCCGTGGGACGAGCAATGGGGAGAGAATCCTGATACCTATACGACGCCGGATTTGAACTGGTTGAGTTTGCGTGGTCATGTGAAAGCGATGGAAATGAACGGTCGCTCCCGTTTTGAATTGGATCGCGACGGTAAGTTGACGTATTTGAAGTTGCACGGCTTGTCGCTGGACAACCTGACGCGTAATCAAGAAGGTCAGATTATCAAGTTGACCAATCTGGAGACCGCGAACACGGAGGATGTGGTGATCTTTGAGTACGGCTATGATCAGCGAGGCTTCCTGGAGTATGAGGCACGTTTCATGGCAGACGGTAGTCACTATCATCGCTATGAGTTGGATCGTCTGGGCAACGTACGCACGGGTAACTTCGACTACCAGAAGGGAAAGAAGGAATTGCATGCCGTAGAGTTGTACAAGTATCCGGAGATTGACGAGCATGGCAACTGGACCAAACTGATCGTGACGAAGAATTGCGAGATTGAGCCGGAATTGGTTCTGACGCGTAAGATAGAATATTACGACGATATTAAATGAGAAGACAGTTAACAGTATTTCTTTTGTTGGCGTTGGCGCTATGTGCGCAGGCGGATGGCTATGTAGGCTTTACCAAGAACGGTTTGGCATATACGATAGTTAGCGATAAGTATCGCGTAGCCGGTGTGGCGGCGCTGGAGCAGCAGGAGAGTGCTGTGCTGAAAGAGGCTGTTATTCCCAAACGAATTTGGCACAAAGGACGTCGTTACAAGGTGATGATCATCGGTGACGGCGCCTTTGGCGGTTGCTGGCAACTGAAACATGTGGAATTGCCGGACTGTGTGACGACGCTGGGTAAGGGCTGTTTCGCATGGTGTATCGGACTGGAGGAGATCACCCTACCCGCTTCGGTATGTGTGATTGGAGCCGATGCATTCAGCAGTTGTCCGGAACTGAAGTCGATCTATGTGCCGGCAGAGCATGTGGAGCGGGTGCAGCAGTTGTTGCCCAAAGAATTGCGCTATTTAGTAAAACCTATTAATAATTTAAAAGGAGTTTTGTAGAATGAAGAAGATTTTTACTTTGGCCCTTGTGGCTTTGTTTAGCATGGGCGTTATGGCTCAACATGAGATTGGTGCGATAGTTGGTGGCCTGAACGGTGCCAGTTACAAGTATTGGCTTTCTAATGATCTGGCTATCCAAACGGATCTCGCTGTTGGTCTGACAGCTGCTTATACCGGTGTGTATTTTAAAGGTACGAAGATTGCAGAAGGACAGATGGATCATTTCGATTTCATGCTGAACCCGAATCTGGCTTATCACTTCCAGTTGCCGGCTAACTTCAAGCTGTATGTCGGTGGTGGTGTTGGAATCGGTTTGATGGGCGGCTTTGGCGGCAGTAGCGTAATGGGTAAGTTTGGTGCCAACGCTTTGGTTGGTGCTGCTTATCATTTCACGGGTGTGCCTATGGTGATTGCATTGGATTTCCGTCCGGGTTACGGTTTGGGATTCGAGGATAGCAACTATCCGCATTATAGCATGTTCGACTGGAAGTTGGGGCTGGCTGTTCGCTACGTGCTCTAAGCATCGGTTAAAAAACATACATATGTAAAACAAAAACAGAGGCTCACGGGCCTCTGTTTCTTATTGTAGGATACATGTCGTTGTCTCGTCGGCTTGTTCTATGTTGAATCACTAAGGAATAACTAACGAATAACTAACGAATAACTAACGATTGGTAGGAGATTAGCCTTTGCGAATCGGGAGTTTGACAAAGATGCGTGCTTTGCGAACGACGTTGATAGTGACGCCTGTGACGCGAGCAAGTTGTCCGTAAGATACGCCACGCTTGCGCATCATAGCGAGCGCGGTACGGCGGATTTTCTTATCCAGGTCGCCGAATTGCTCGATGGAATCGATGCTACATAGACGTTTGATATGCTTAGCCACCATATAGTCGGTAAAGACGCGACGACGGTCTTCGGTGAGTCGAACGGAGAGGATTTGCTCCTCGGCGGGTTCCGGGCAACTGTCTTGAAGCTGTTGGAAGCTGGACCAAGGGTAGCCGGCCGGCGTAAGGCAACGTCCGTGCTTGACGGGAACGTTATGAATATAGCCGATGACGGCTTGGGTATATTCGGGCGTATCGCAGGGCTCGGAGCGGAAGCGATCGTAGAAGACGCGTCCGGAGGTATTGTACTGCTCGTTGTAGTACGGCGCATAGTGAACCATGAGTCGCCGCATAGCAGCCGCTATATCGTCGCTACCTTCCCGGACGAGCATATGCACATAGCCGGGCATGAGGCAATAGGCCAATACTTGGAACGTGGGTGCGGCTTGATCGGGCGTGTGCTGCACCTCATTCATGATTCGGATGAAGGCATCATAGTCTTCTTCTTTACGGAAGATGCCGCGCTTCTTCTGTGCGCGGAGCAGAACGTGGTACGTTCCGGTAGTAGATTTAATTCGAGCTGTACGTGGCATAATAATCGACTCCAAATAGGCTTATCATTCGGAAATCGCATGCAAAGATACAACAAAATTTGCATATATCAAAATTTTTTTGTAATTTTGCGCGGTTTTTGTATCATATACAAAAGAAAAATGCTGCGAAGAGTCAAAAAATACATCCGGGATGAGCGTTTATTACGCGCGGGCGACCGTGTGCTGGTATGCGTGAGCGGAGGTGCGGATAGTGTGGCGCTTCTGGATGTGATGGTGCGTGGCGGCTACGAATGCATAGTGGCCCATTGCAACTTTCAGCTTCGTGGCGAGGAATCGGAACGGGATGAACGGTTTGTTCGCAGTCTGGCGGAGCAGATGGGTGTGGAAGTGTGCGTGACAAGATTTGACACAGAGGATTATGCGAAAGCGCATCAGCTGAGCATCGAGATGGCAGCCCGCAGGTTGCGCTACCGATGGTTTGACGAGGTGGCGAGAGCGCATGACTGCAAGGCTGTGGCCGTAGCCCATCATCAGAATGACCAGGCTGAGACGGTGCTGATGAATCTGCGTCGCGGAGCGGGACTAAGAGGAATGGTAGGTATGCGTGCGTTGAGCACGAATCCGGAAACGGAGAGCGAGATACCCGTCATACGTCCCCTACTCTGCACTACACGGGAATATATACGGCACTATCTGCGTGATATACGCAAGATGGCATGGGTGGAAGACTCGAGCAATACAGATACCTCGATTCGAAGAAATGCTATTCGTCAGGAGTTGGCCGGCTATACGAAGGCAGAGATAGAACATATGGCGGAAACAGCCTACAGGATGCAGGGGTATGCCGATATGCTGGATGGCAGAGAGAGTCGTGCGGCAGGTATATGCCAGCTATATGAGAAGTTGAAAGACTGCGGAAGCCTGGAGGTGGATAAGATCTACGATGCCATGCAGCAGGACGAGGGAGGCAAACGTTGGGAAAGTGAGACGCATGTGGTGGTGCTCAGAAAGCACACCTTATATATAGATAAGAAATAATGAGACATTTTGGAATCATAGGTAAGCCGTTGGTGCAATCGTTTTCCGCCCGCTATTTCAATGAGAAATTTCAGCGGGAGGGGATTGATGCCGAGTACTCGCTCTATCCGTTGGACAGCATCGAGGACGTAGCACCCTTGTTGGACCGGCTGGATGGCATGAACGTAACGATGCCCTATAAACAAGAGGTGATCGATCGGTTGGACGGTCTGGACCAGACGGCCAAGCAGGTGGGTGCTGTGAATGTGATCCACAGGAAGATCGGTTATAATACCGATTGCTTGGGATTCATGCGATCGATTCGCGAGATTCTGCGCGAGGAAGATAAGCGGGCGTTGATACTTGGTACAGGAGGCGCATCGAAGGCGGTACAATACGGCTTGAGCCAATTGGGCATAGAATGGACGCTGGTGAGCCGTACGCCCGGGGAAGGGATGTTGGGCTATGACGAGTTGACGGAGGACGTGATGCGCGATGTGCAGGTGATAGTGAATACAACGCCGCTGGGCATGTATCCCCACGTGGACGGGAAGGCACCTATACCGTATGCATGGATCGGCGAGAACCATCTGCTGTTTGATTGCGTGTATAATCCGGAGACAACGCAGTTCCTGGCCGAAGGAAAACGGCGTGGTGCGCGTACGATGAACGGCATAGGGATGCTATACGGTCAGGCCGAAGAGGCATGGCGAATATGGTCGGCGAATGGCGAAGGTTGAATGGTTAATGTTATTTTTAAGAGATATATGAAACGATTGTTTTATTTGGTGGCCGCGATGGTATGCGGCACAAGTATGTGGGCAGAGACGGTAAAGCCGGATGAGATGGCGATGCGTTACTATATGCCTAAGACGGAAGTGGTACTGCAGTTGGAGTATGTGGAGACCACGTACGTACCCGGTAAATATGCCGCATGGGCGCAACAGCTCTTAGGCGTGGATTATGCGATCCAGGAGGATTCGACCGCGTATTCGATAGAGGATATGAAGCTGGTGATGCATGCCAAGGCGGACACGTCGCGTATGTATACGGTGCGTCCGGAGGCTGGTGCGCAAGTACAACTATTGTCGATGACACCGGAGGGATTGCTGTACGGCTATAACGTGCAGTACAACGGTCCGAGAACCAAGGAGGCAAAGAAAACCAAGGAGAAGACCGAGGTCAAGACGGCGTATCCCGTCTCGACCCTGGAGGAGACGGTGAAGAGTGATAGTCTGCCGAAGCAGGCCATGAGTGTGGCCAAGCAGATTTATCAGTTGCGTGACAACCGGATCTACCTGCTCTCGGGTGACGCAGAGAATCAGCCGGCGGATGGCGTGTCGATGAAAGCTATATTGGAGGAGATTGACCGCCAGGAGAAGGCCTTGGTAGAACTGTTTATGGGTCGCAAGATACGTCGTACGCATTATCAGGAATGGCGACTGGATCCGGCGCAGGCGATGGCCGACTCGGTAATGATCTGTATGGGTGGGGATACGATTCGCGTGAGCATCGTACCGACCGCTCAGCAAGAGGCAGCACCCGTGGTGGATAAGAAAGCCAAGAAGCAGAAAGGAGCCCCTACTCCTTCGCAGATATACTATAACCTGCCGGGAACGGCCGAGATCACGGTAAGTTCGTCGGCACGTGGCGAGTTGATTCATGAGGTGTTACCGGTGGCCCAACTGGGTGTGAGCATACCTCTGGCACAGGAGTTGTTCAACAATCCGGCAGAGCGGGTACGCATACGTTTTGACGTGAATACAGGAAATATACTATCTATTCGTCATTAAGAATGAGAAAACGTTTTATCATAGCACTACTCTGCCTGGCAGGCATGGTGTCGGCTCAGGAGTTTCAATGCAGCGTGACAATCAACTCCGATCAGATCGAGGGAAGTAACAAGCAGGTGTTTGAGACTTTGCGGTTGAGTATCGAAGAGTATATCAACCAGAACAAATGGACCAACCTGCAGTTTATGGAGCACGAGAAGATCGATTGTCAGATGATGATTGTGGTGAAGGCTGTGGAGGATAATCTGTATACCTGCGAGATGACGCTCCAAAGTCGCCGACCGGTATATGGGAGCAACTACAAGACGCCGTTGGTGAATTTCCAAGATCGGAATTTCAATTTTACGTACCAGGAGTATGACCAGATCGTGTATCAGCAGAACCAGTTCACGACCAATCTGACGGCCATGTTGGCCTACTATTGCTACCTGATGCTGGGCTATGATTTCGATTCGTTCCAGCGCTTGGGCGGAACGCCCTTCTTCCAGGTGTGTGAAGAGATTGTGAATGCGTGTCAGTCGGTATCGATGGGCGGATTGGAGCAGAAGGGATGGCTGGCGTTTGATAGCAACCGCAACCGTTATGCGCTGGTGAATAACCTGATGGATGAGGCTTTTAAGCCTTTCCGCCAGTATTTTTACGAGTATCATCGCATGGGATTGGACATCATGGCGGATAATGTAGCCAACGGTCGTGCGCGTATCGCCGAAGGTATGCCTGTGCTCAAGGAAGCCAATAGGGCCCGTCCGGCCACGTTTGTAATCAATGCCTTTCTGGATGCGAAAGCTGATGAACTGGTGTCGATCTTTGAACAAGGTACGGCTCAGGAGAAGAAGACCGTCTATGAATTGCTGATGGATATCGATCCTACTCGTCAGAATACGTACGACAAACTGAACAAGTAAACTGATGTTACGACACTTACACATACAGAATTATGCCTTGATCAGTCGGCTGGATATCGATTTCGGTGCGGGTTTCTCGGTCATGACCGGTGAGACGGGTGCCGGCAAGAGTATCATACTCGGTGCCCTTGCCTTGGTGCTGGGTGCGCGTGCGGACAGTAAGTCGATCACGGATGGCGAGGACAAATGCATCATCGAGGCGGAGTTTGACGAGGGGATTATACGAAGAGAATTGTACAGGAATGGCAAAAGTCGTTCGTTTGTGGATGATGGCGTCGTGACCTTGCAGGAACTGAAAGCGCTGGCTAACAGGCTGATAGATATTCATTCGCAGCATGCCAATCTGCTGATAGAGAATGCTGATTTTCAGTTGGAAGTGGTGGATGCGGTGGCCTCGAATGCGAAGCTATTGGCCGACTATGAGGCGCAATATGCGCGGTATATAGAGGCGGTACAAGCGCTGGAAGCTTTGCAAAATCTGGCGAAGAAGAGCCGGCAGGATGCGGACTATATACAGTACCGCTATCAGCTATTGGACGAAGCCGGATTGGAAGCCGGCGAGATGGAGCAACTGGAGCAGGAGCACTATCAGCTAAGTCATGCGGAAGAGATACGGGCTGCGTTGCAACTGGCCGTAGAGGCTATTGGTGGCGAGCAAGGTAGTGCGATAGAGGCCTTGCGGGTATGCCGGTTAACGGAGGCTGCGAGCGAATTGCAAGAGCGGATAGATAGTGCCCGTATTGAGCTGCAGGATATCGTCGAGGAGGCAGAGCGACGGATGAACGGTATTGAGATGGATCCGCTGCGTCTACAATGGGTGGAAGAACGGATAGATACGCTGAACGGTTTGTTGCATAAGTTCGGCGTAGATAGCGTGGAGCAACTGATTGCTACGCGTGATGAACTGGCCGAGCAAGTCAACCGGATGGACAGTTTTGATTTTGATATCCAGCAAGCGCAGAAGAAAGTGGAGGCCGAGAAGCAGGCTTTGCAAGCTCTTGCTGACCGCTTGACGAAGAGCAGGAAGGCGGTGGTGAAACCTATCTGTCAGCGTCTGGAGACCGACCTGAAGCGCTTGGGCGTGGCCCATGCCAAGGTGGCTATTGAGTTGACCCCTACGCCGGACTTCACGCCACGCGGACGGGACGAGGTGCAGATATTGTTTGCCGCCAACCTGAATCAGAGCCTCAGGGCTGTGAGTGAGGTAGCTTCCGGCGGAGAGATCAGTCGACTGATGCTATGTGTGAAGGCTATGATAGCCAGCACGAAGGGCCTGCCGACGATTATCTTTGACGAGATAGATACGGGCGTGAGTGGCGATATAGCAGGTCAGATGGCCGCTATCATGCGTGAGATGGCCGAGCATCGTCAGATCATAGCCATTACCCACCTGCCGCAGATTGCGGCACAGGGCACGCATCATTATAAGGTATATAAGGCGGATACGGCGACCCGTACCGAGACCCATATCAGTCGGTTGAACGACGAAGAGCGCGTGACGGAGATTGCTTCAATGTTGAGCGGCAAGAACGTGACTGAGGCTGCGATCAGTACGGCCAAAGAAATGGTAAATGGTAAATGACTAAATGAGGAAATGATTTTATGTTACCGTTAGCAGAACGCTTGCGTCCGAAGACGCTGAACGAATACATAGGCCAGAAGCACCTGGTGGGCGAAGGGGCCGTACTGAGACAGATGATCGAGAGTGGTAATCTGTCGAGTTTCATCTTGTGGGGGCCTCCGGGCGTAGGCAAGACGACGCTTGCGCGTATCATAGCGCACGAGTTGCAACGTCCGTTTTATACGTTGAGTGCCGTGACGAGTGGCGTGAAGGAGGTGCGCGACGTGATCGACAAGGCCAAACGAACCGCCGTGATGAATAGCGGCATCTTTGCTTCGCAGACGGATCAGCGTAGTCCGATATTGTTTATCGACGAAATACATAGGTTCTCCAAGTCGCAGCAGGACAGCCTGCTGGGCGCTGTGGAAGAGGGCGTAGTGACGCTGGTGGGTGCCACGACGGAGAATCCGAGTTTTGAGGTGATTACCCCACTCTTGAGTAGATGCCAGGTGTATGTGCTGAAGTCGTTGGAGAAGGAGGATCTGGAGGAATTGCTGGATCGGGCTCTGACGCAAGATGAGTATATCCGTAGTCTGGGCCTGGTGGTGAAAGACAAAGAAGCCTTGCTACGCTATAGCGGAGGGGATGCCCGGAAGTTGCTGAATATAATAGAGCTGGTGAGCAATAGCGGCGTGCGCGTGATAGACAATGAGACCGTGACGCGTCAGTTGCAGCAGAATCCGGTGGCTTATGACAAGGATGGCGAGATGCACTATGACATCATCTCGGCCTTTATCAAGTCGATTCGCGGAAGTGATCCGCAGGCAGCCATATATTGGTTGGCACGCATGATAGAAGGTGGCGAAGATCCGAAGTTCATCGCGCGAAGACTGGTGATCTCGGCCAGCGAGGATATCGGGTTGGCGAATCCAAATGCGATGTTGCTGGCCAATACCTGCTTTGACGTGGTGAACAAGATCGGCTGGCCGGAAGCGCGCATCCCGTTGGCCGAGACGACGGTCTATCTGGCTACGTGCAAGAAGGACAACTCGGCTTATCTGGCGATAGATGCGGCTTTGGCGAAGGTGCGAGAAACCGGTAACCTACCCGTTCCATTGCATCTACGTAACGCGCCGACCAGCCTGATGAAGGACTTGGGGTATGCCGATGGCTATAAGTATCCGCACGACTATCCGGGCCATTGGGTGGAACAGCAGTACTTGCCGGACGGATTGAAGGGAACGACGTTCTGGAAGAAAGATTAGAAAGGAATGGCCGGCCTGTATGTACATATACCGTTTTGCCAGACGCGATGCCGCTATTGTGACTTCTATAGCACGACGGATCTGCACCTGCGTGAGGCCTATGTGGCGGCCTTGTTGCGTGAGATAAGTAGTCGTAAAGAGGAGTTGAAGGAACCTATCCGTACGATCTATTTTGGCGGAGGAACACCGAGCCAGTTGGCGGCCGAGGATATTGGGAGATTGATAGAGGCGATCGGAACGGAAGCGGCAGAGGAGATCACGGTGGAGATGAATCCCGGGGATGCGGATGCGCGATACTTGGAAATGCTGCGCCATGCGGGCGTGAACCGGTTGTCGATGGGTGTACAGTCGATGCATGATGAGCGTTTGAAGTTGATCGGACGCCGTCATACCTCGGCGCAAGCCCGTGAGGCGGTCAGCATGGCACGCAAGGCCGGATTTGAGAACCTATCGCTGGATCTGATATACGGTTTGCCGGGTCAGACGATGGCGGAGTGGCAGGAAGATGTGGAGCAGCTGTTGGCGTTGCGTCCGGAACATATCTCGGCCTACTGCCTGCAATGGGAGGAAGGCACGGCGTTGACAGCGATGTTGGAACGAGGTGAGGTGGCGATGACGGATGATGAGACGGAGATGGCGATGTACGACTACCTGATGGAGCGCTTGCAGGAGGCCGGATATGAGCACTATGAGGTGAGCAACTTTGCACGACCCGGGTATGCGTCGCGGCATAACAGCAGTTATTGGAACGATACGCCCTATATTGGAATAGGTGCTGCAGCACATAGCTACGACGGACAGGTACGGAGCAGCAATCCGGCGGATATACAGCAATATATAGCCGGCGCGGCACGAGAAGAGGAAGTGCTGACAGCGGACGACCGCTACAACGAACGCATCATGCTCGGATTGCGTACAGCGCGCGGCATAGCCCGCATGGAGATACGCGACCGGCAAGCGGTAGAGCGACTGATACAACGCGGCCTGCTACGCGAAGAAGGCACACAGGTGGTAGCTACCCGACAGGGGCTACACATACTAAATAGCATAATTGAAACATTAATGATATGAGTGAGGAAAAGATTAATGTCTCCAAACGTGAGACTTTTTTGAAATGGTTTTGGGGTATCTTTGCCGGAGGAACGGTGCTGGTTATCCTGATTTTCTGCCTGATCAGCGTAGGATGGCTGGGCTACATGCCGCCGTTGGAGGAACTGGAAAACCCGCAGAACCGCAATGCGAGTGAGATCTTCTCGGCCGACAACAAGACCATTGGTCGTTACTACAAGACGGCCAACCGTATCAGCGTCAACTACAACGACATCAGTCCGTACATGGTGGATGCGTTGGTAGCTACCGAGGATGCCCGCTTCTACGAGCATATGGGTGTGGATCCGAAGGCCTTGATGCGTGCGATATTGAAGATGGGTAAGGCCGGTGGTGGTTCTACCCTCACCCAGCAGCTGGCCAAGCAGATCTGGTCGCAGGGCGGTGCACGCGGTATGCAACGTGTGGTACAGAAACCGATTGAGTGGGTCATCGCCATCAAGTTGGAGCGTCTGTACTCTAAGGAGCAGATCATCACGATGTATCTGAATCAGTTTGATTTTCTGTACAATGCCGTAGGTATCGAGACCGCCAGTCATGTGTATTTCAACAAGAAGCCGATCGACCTCACGATAGAGGAGGCGGCAACGCTGGTGGGTATGTGTAAGAACCCGTCGCTCTACAACCCGCTGCGCTACCCCACTCGTTCGCGGGAACGCCGTAACGTAGTCTTCAGCCAGATGTGCAAATACGGCTATATTACGCAGGCCCAGTGCGACTCGTTGCAACGTCTGCCGCTGGTGTGCGACTACCACGTGATAGACCATACCAACGGTGTGGCACCCTATTTCCGCGAGCATATCCGTAAGTTCATGATGGCTCAGGAGCCCGTAGAACGCGACTATCCGGAGTGGAACAAGCAGCAGTACCGCGTGGATAAGTACCTCTGGGAGCATGATCCGCTGTACGGCTTCTGCTATAAGAACAAGAAGCAGAACGGCGAACACTATAATATCTATACCGACGGTCTGCGTATCTACACGACGCTTGACACGCGTATGCAACGCTATGCGGAAGAGGCTGTAGAGGAGCATATGCGTTACTTGCAGGGCTTGTTCTTCCAGTCCAAGAGGGGCAATAAGAACGGTCCGTTCACCAACAAGATCACCGAGGACGATATGCGTCGTATCTTGGAGCGCTCTATGCGTCAGACCGACCGTTATCGTTCGCTCAAGGCCGATGGCAAGAGCGAGGAAGAGATCATGGAGATCTTCAACACACCCTGCCAAATGCAGGTGTTTGCCTATACCGATACGCATAAGAAAGATACCTTCCTCTCGCCGATGGATTCGATCATATGGACCAAGTATTTCTTGCGTTGCGGCTTCATGGCGATGGATCCGCATAGCGGACACGTGAAGGCGTATGTGGGAGGTAACGACTTCGACTATTTCAAGTACGACATGGCAACGTTGGGTCGCCGTCAGGTGGGATCTACCGTGAAGCCCTACCTCTATGCATACGGTATGTCGGAGGGTATGTGGCCCTGCGAGAAAGTGACGGTTCATCGTCAGGATGTGACGTTCAAGAACCCCGGTGGCGGTACGTGGACGCCGCGTGACGGTCACGGAGGTGGTCCGATGACGCTTGCGCATGCCCTGGCTATCTCGTCGAACTGGATGTCGGCCTACTTCATGTCGCTATACGGTCCGGATCCGATTGTGAAGCTGATGAAATCGTTCGGTCTGAAGGGCGATATAGATCCCAATGTGACGATATGTATGGGTTCGTGCGAGGTGTCGGTAGAGGAGATGGTGAATGCCTATACGACGTTTATTAACGGCGGTATACGTATCGATCCGATGTACGTGACGCGTATCGAGGATAATACGGGCAACGTGATAGCTACCTTCTCGCAACAGTCGCATGAGGTGCTGGACGAACTGAGTGCCAAGAAGATGGTGTACATGATGCGTGAGGTAGTTCGCTCGGGTACGGGTCGTCGTATGAACGGTATCACGTCGGTACCGATGGCCGGAAAGACCGGTACGACGAATAATAACTCCGACGGTTGGTTCGTCGGTTACTCGCCTTCGCTGGTGAGCGGCGCATGGGTTGGCGGAGAAGACCGATCGATCCACTTCGACTATACCGGTCTGGGTCAGGGAGCTTCGATGGCGCTGCCTATCGTAGGTAAGTTCACCAACAAGTGCTACGCCGACCCGACGCTGGGTTACGATCCGAAGGAGCAGTTTGACCTGGACGAGGACTTCATGGAGAATATGAAGAACGCTTGTCTGGAGTATCAACAGTTTGAGAACACCGAGGTAGTACTTGACGACGACGATTAAACATACTGTCCTCATATTGCTGAGCCTGCTATGCCCGCTGGTGGCGCAGGCGCAGCTGAATACCGACCGCCTGACGGCTATCGGGCGCAATGCCTTGTACTTTGAGGACTATGTGCTCTCTATCCAGTATTTCAACCAGGTGATCCGCCTGAAGCCCTATCTGGTAGAACCGTACCAACTGCGCGCCATAGCCAAGGTGCAACTGGAGGACTGGGAAGGTGCGCTGGAGGATTGCAACCGTGCGATAGAGATCAATCCATTTATTGCCAGCTTGTACTATACACGCGGCTTTATTTACCGTCAACTGGAGAACTGGCCGGCGGCCGAACAGGATTTTACGTCGGCTCTACAGAGTGCACCTCAGAACCGCACCTATATAGCATTGCGCGCGGACGTACGCATGCGTATGGATAGTTTGGCGGGGGCACAGGCCGATCTGGATCGGCTGCTTGAGCTCTCGCCCGATCAACTGGATCTGCTGCACGACAAAGCCGTGCTGTGTATTCGTCAGCAGGACACCTTGCAGGCCATTCACTACCTGGAACGCGTGGTAGAGAAACGTCCGGAGGAACCGGATAACTGGTCGATGTTGGGTTCGCTCTACCTGATGAGCGGCAACGAGATAGAGGCTTTGCGATGCCTGAATCAGGCGATAGAGCATGGCTCTACCTGGGCGGGCGACTACGTGAACCGAGGTATCGTATGCTATAAGCGGCATGACTATAAGACGGCTCTGGCTGATTACGACCGAGCTGTACGTATCGCGCCGAAAGATATACAATGCCATTACAATCGCGCCTTGCTCCTGCAGGAAGTGGGCGACTACAACCATGCGCTGGAGGAGTACAACCGCGTCATCTCGCTCAGTCCGCAATCCTATGAGATGTACTACAACCGCGGCTTGGTATGCATGCAACTCATGCAATGGCAGAAAGCGCTACAGGACTTGGATGTGACCATCAAGCACTATCCCTACTTCATGCCGGCTTATTACCTGGCATCGCAGGCTAAGATACAGATGGGTGACTATCGCGGTGCGCAACAATATCGCGATCGGGCTTATCAATTGGATAGGAAGAAGACCACGAATCAGATCTATCCGCAACCGCGTACGGATGTAGATATAGCCAAGCAGACGCCTAAGGAACGCGACCGCCGCCGTGAGTTCTCGGTTCGGCAGGCGCAGAATAGCGAGGATACGGAGAGCGATAATAAGTATGAGACAGCTTGGCGCGGATCGGTGCAGAAAAGGTATCAGGACGTGCAACTGGAGCCTAATATCGAGTTGGGCTACTATGCCGGTAGCAAAGAACTACGCCAGACCAACTATACCCACCCGGCGCTGGAGGAACTCAACCGATCCGGTGTTTTGCGTGCGCCGCTTCGCTTCACGCCCAAGGAGGTGCAGTTGACCCCCGAAATACTGGATCAGCATTTCCAGACCATCACGCAGCAGACCGACCAGATCAACCGCCTTGCCGCTACGACCGGCGAGCAGGCCATGTTGCTCTTCTTGAGCCGAGCTATCGAGGAGGCACAGGTGCGGGATTATGCTTCGGCCGTGGACGACTGTACACGCGCTATCCGGGCGGCTACAGACGAATCGCCTACCCTGGCGCTCATCTACCTCATACGTGCCAACCTACGGGCTAAGCAGAAGAAGGATATCGAGATCGCCCTGCGTGACTATGACGAAGTGATCCGGCGTGATCCCTCGCTCAGTTTTGCGTATTACAACAAGGCCAACCTGCTCTTTGACAACCATGACTACGAGGGGGCTATACAGCTCTATACCAAGGCGCTGCAGGCCGATCCGGACTTGGCAGAAGCCTACCTGAATCGCGGACTGACCTATATCTACGTGGATAAAGTGAAAGAGGGTTTGCAGGACCTGAGCAACGCCGGCGAACGCGGTATATACCAGGCTTATCATCTCATCTCAAGATTCAGATAATGGAAAACGGAGAATGGACAATGGATAACGGAAAATGGAAAATATGGATGGTGGCGGTTCTCTGCATGGTGCTGAATCCGATGCAGGGGCAGGTGCTGTATGAGATATCGGGTAATTCGTGTAAGGGAAAGTCGTACCTGCTGGCTACCAACCGGCTGGTAGATATCAGTTTTCTGGATACCATCCCGAATGTGTTCCGCTGCTACGGCCGATCTAACAAGGTGGTGACCGAGTTTGCGATGCAGGACTATGAGGCCCTCTCGGCGCTGCGTCAGGCGGCTCTTTTGCCAGATAGCATCAAGCTTTCGAATTTCTATACCGACGAGGAATACAAGGCCATCGACAATATGCTGACCATCAATCTGGGTATGGGACTGGATAAGCTATGCCGGATGAAACCGGCGTATCTGACCGAGATGCTGCGTGCCGAACTGTTCAAACATTGGTTGGGTTATGACGAGGACCGCTCGATGGAGACCTTCTTTGAGCGCGTGGCAGCCGAGGAGGGACGTCCGGTATACGGACTGGATGATATCGGCGAGACGATGTATATGCTCTTTGACCGCGAGCCGTTTCATTGGCAATGCGAGGAACTGAAGAAAGTGGTGCAATACCCGGAGAAAGAGGTGGCGCAAGAGCGTATGTTGCTGGGTATGTACAGGATGGGTCATTTGACAGACATAGCTTTTCAGGTGGAGGGACCGGACAACCGCACCTCCCTATCCTATTCGGATTATCAGATCTATGCGCGTCGTAACCGCGAATGGGTGAAACGGCTGCGTCCATACCTAAAAGATGGCGGAGCATTCATCACGCTCAACGCCATCTATCTTGGGGGCGATAAGGGCCTGCTGCAGCAGTTGCGAGAGGCAGGTTATCGCGTACGTCCGGTCAATCGTCGCCGCTTAGGCTAAGTCTTTCTCCATTCGGAGCAGTTCCTCACGACAATTCTTGAGTAGACGGGTGGCTTCTGCCGCCTGTTTTTTGTATTCGGTCATGCTGAGAGCTTCGCTCTGCTCCAGACTGCTGATGATTTGCTCTGCACGAGCGATGGATTCGTCGAAAGTCATAGGTGGTTTTATTCTGCTGGATTTAGTTTTTGCCATACGATAGCATCACCCTCGAGGGTCCATGCTATCAGGGATGCGGTAGGTGTATAGCCCAAGGCGCAATAGAGGTTGCTGCTGGCGGTATTGTTGACCGAGACGATGCTATAGAGCATACGCAGATGGAGAAAACCGAAGGCATACTGCTCCAGTTGCTCTATGGCACGACGTCCGATTCCCTTGCCACGCCACTCGGAGGCGATATACAGACCTGTGGCGGCACGGCGATTGCGGATGTCGAGGTCGAAGAGGTCGACGCAACCGACAGTGACGCCATCCTCGTCGACGATCAGTCGAAGCTGGCCGTCGCGATACAGATCACCCGTGGTTTGCTCGATGTAATCGCGCATATCCTGCTGCGAGAGCGGGTTGTGGGTGTCACCATCCGCCCAGGCCCGGGCATCGTTCTCCCATTGATAGAGAAACGGCAGGTCGGTGGGTTCCAGTTTTCTCAGTTTCGTCATAACGGTATCAGCCGAACAGGCGCTGCCAGAAACTCTTCTTCTTATACGGATGCAGGTCCTCCATATTGCCCTGGGGAACCGGTTTGTACATATTGCCGGTATGGATCATGTTGTAGATGATTCCCCAGTCGGGCAGACCACCCAGGTTGCGGTCGTCGATCCAGAGGTCGGCCACCAGTTTACGGGCAGGACGATGGGCAGGTTCTTCCTCGGGATAGTTGGAGTTAACGGCATAGAACTCGAGTCCGCGACTCTTGCAATAGTCCACGGCTTCCTGGAGCAACGCGCCCTCACGAACGGTCCAGAGGATGATCTGATGATGGTCTTCCTCCTGCAGTTTCTTCAGGGTCTGGATGGCAAACGGAATGGGTTTACCGATACGGGGGTACTCGTGGGTAACGATCGTACCGTCAAAATCACATGCTATAATCATAATAAACTAATATGTCGGTATATTGGGATCTTCGGGTGTCATCTCTTTCTCCATCTTGCCGATTGTGGGCTTGGTGAAGTACCAGGCTATCGCACCGATAGCGGCCAGCCACATCATCGGACGATGGCCGCCCATGAGGTAGAAGAATGCGATACCTACCGGCATGGTGAGGCCAACCATCAGGATGCGCAGCGTAGCTACCTCCAGGTACTTTTCATCGGTCTGCGGTTTGGTCCATTTCACGAGGTACAATCCCAGCGGGATAGCGATCAACGTAATAAAGATAGCGGCATATTGCAGCGTAGTACCCAGCGTGGACATCGGATCCAGGGGCTCGTACATCTGCTTAGAAAACATGTAGTAGAACACGCTCAGCACAATGAGCGTGAGCACCATGATGCCGTAGTAGTACCAGTTCAGTTTTTTTACAATCTGTTCCATATAAACCTATAAACTAATAAACCAATAAACTAATCAACCAATCAACTAATCAACCAATAAACCAATAAACTAACTCTTAAACTCCACTCGATTTACGATCGACCGTCCGAGTGTGATCTCGTCGGTATATTCCAGTTCGTTGCCTACGGCTACGCCGCGGGCTATCTGGCTCACGCGGGGCGGGCGGTCGATGCCGGCATTCTGGATGCGCCGATAGATATAGAAGTTGGTGGTATCGCCCTCCATGGTGGTGGGTAGCGCCAGGATCACTTCTTCTATCTCTTCCGCTGAGAGGCGGGTTATGAGCGAGTCGATCTCGATGTCCTTGGGTCCGATGCTGTCCATGGGTGAGATGACGCCGCCCAGTACGTGGTACAGACCGTTGTACTGGCCCGTATTCTCGATCGACAGCACGTCCTGGATATTCTCTACGACGCATATGGTCCGTTGGTCACGACGCGGGGACTGGCATATGGGGCACAGGTCCTGGTCGGTGATGTTATGGCATCGGCGGCAGTAGTGCACCTCTTTGCGTAGGCGCGTGAAAGCTTCCGCAAACTGGTCTACCTCCTGCTCCGAGCAACGCAGCAGGTGGAGCACATGTCGGAGCGCGGTCTTGCGTCCCACGCCCGGTAGCGATGCCATCTGGTTCACCGCATTCTCCAGCAATATACTCGGATATTCACTCATAAACTCATCAACTCATCAACTCATAAACTCATCAACTCATAAACTCCTTCACTCCTTCTTGGCCCATCTGGCGGGCAGCATCCGGTAGGGATAGTGCTCACGTATGTTATCTGCGTTCGGACAGTCGATCCGATGGATTCGGATACCTTTAGTTACGGATACGAAGGCGAATATCGGGTCTCCGGGTTGCGGGTTGCAGCACTTGGAGAGGTTGAAGTCGACGTTCTTAACGTTCATATCCACCTCGATAGCCAGTCCCTTGAGTTCGCTTCGGTCGACGTATTCCTGGTGCTCGGTATGCGTTACCACGGGCTGTTCGTCCAGTGCCATGTATATATCGCGCAGGCGCAGGATATCCTCCTTGCCCAGCGCAAGCGACTGGTACATATCCGATACGGCCTTGTAGCCGCATTTGTCGGACATGCGTGCCACGTCCGTCTCGTTGTACTCTATCTTCCAGTTCTTGAAGCGTCGTTCCAGCAGTTCGCGTCCGGCCGAGGCGTTGCGATACTCAATCTCCTTGAGTTGCTGACGTATCTTGTTCTTGGCCTTGCTGCTGGCTACGTAGTTGAGCCAGTCGGCATTGGGGTGCTGGTTAGGCGATGTGAGTATCTCCACCTGGTCGCCGTTCTGCAGCGGTTGGCGTATGGAGACCTGCTGGTTGCGAATGCGCCCACCCATACAGTGGCTACCTACGTCGCTATGGATGGCGTAGGCGAAGTCCAGCACCGTGGAGCCGGCGGCCAGTCGCTTGAGGTCGCCTGTGGGGGTGAAGACATAGACATACTCTTTCTCATGCTCCAGCACGCTGCCCTTCACGCCTTTGTAGGCCCAGTGGGCAGCTACGCCCTGCTCGGCCACCTCGTCCATGCGGCGCGTACGTATCTGGACCTCCACCCAGCGGTTGTCTGGTCCCAGTACAGTGGTATGCAGACTCTCGTAGCCGTTCTCCTTGGGTACGCTGAGCCAGTCGCGCAGACGCTTGGGGTTGGGACGGAAGATATCCGTGATCATCGAGTAGACCATCCAGCAGTCTGATTTCTCTCGCTCCGGCTCGGAGTCGAGGATAATACGGATGGCAAAGAGGTCGTAGATACGGTCTACGTCGCAATGCTGGGCCTGCATCTTATGGTAGATGGAGTGGATCGACTTGGGGCGGCCCTTGATGGTAAACCGGAATCCAGCCTCACGCAGCTTCTGCTCCAGCGGCGCGATGAAGCGGGCGATGTATTCTTCGCGCTCGGCTTTCTTCGCGTTGAGCGCGTGCGCGATATATTTATAGGTGTCGTAATCCAGAAACTTGAGCGCCAGGTCTTCCATCTCGGTTTTGATCTGGTACAGACCCAGTTTATGCGCCATCGGAGCATGGAGCGTTTGGGTCTCTCGCGCCACGTGACGACGACGATCCGAATCGCCCGCCTGATCCAACTCACGGAGCAAATTTAGGCGCTCCGTCAGTATGCTATATAGTACCTTATTGCTATCTTCCATAAAAAAACGGCACAAAGTTACGATTTTTTTTGCATATATGAAAAAAAATTTGTAATTTTGCAGCGAATTTTTGTGAATATGCACTTTTTGTATAGAAAATATATCTAAATTAATACCAAAAATATGAAGCCATTAAAAATTACTGCGTGCGTACTGCTGGGTGCAAGTGCTATTGCAATTGCTGTTATGTGCGTAATGAGTGTAATCACTCCGATCAAGTTTGATGAGACTAAAATCCAACGCGAGGAGGAAGTAGTAGCCAACCTCAAGGCGCTGCGTACTGCCGAGCTCGAGTTCCGTAATCAGAACGGCCGCTTCACGGCGGATCTGGACTCGCTCATCCTCTTCATCAAGACTGCTCCGAAGAAGGACCTCGTGAAGATGGGTAGCCTCACTGAGAAGCAGCTGGAGGCCGGTATGACCGAGGAAAAAGCTACCGAGATCTTCAAGGCTGCGAAAGCACGTGTTGAGAAAATGGATACCGTATTCGAATCCGATTCGGCTAAGTTTGCGTATATCTGGGCTACCGACAAGCAGATGATCGATGCCGGACTCCAGGGATTTGCTCGTGATACCCTCCGTCTGAACATGCTGGAGGCTATCTTCAAGGGCCAGTACACCGAGGAGACCATCGCTGAGATCTGCGTGATCCCCCACTCCGGCGGCCAGAAGTTCAAGGTGGAGGTTAACAACGAGTACACCACCGCCTCCGGTACCAACGTACCCCTCTTCGCTATCTATGCGCCGTTTGAGAGCTATCTGAGCGACCTGGATGAGCAGGAGCTGATCAACCTCATCGACCAGGAGAAGACGCTGGAGCACTATCCCGGATTGAAGGTGGGCGATGTAGAGGAGCCTAACAACTACGCAGGCAACTGGGAGTAATCCGGTTTAAGCCGAGCAAATTATTTCAGTCATGAGAATAATTTCCGGAACATTTGGGGGGCGGCGCTTGTCGCCCCCTAAAAATATCACAGCGCGTCCTACGACCGACTTCGCCAAGGAGAGTCTGTTCAACCTGCTGCAGAACCGCATGGAGTTTGAGGGCATCGATATGCTCGATCTCTTTGCCGGTACGGGCGGTATCGGGCTGGAGTTTGTCAGTCGTGGTGCACGCGAGGTCACGGCCGTGGAGCTGGCGCATACCCAGCAGAACTTCATCATCCAGACCTGCAAGCAACTGGGCATCCGCAATCTCTCGCTCATCCGGGGCGATGTGTTTCGCTATCTGAACGCCTGTCGGATCAGTTATGATTTCATCTATGCTGACCCACCCTATGCCCTGGATCGTCTGGAGGAGCTGCCCGACCTGGTATTGCCTCGCCTGAAAGAGGGCGGCTGGTTCGTGCTGGAGCATGGCAAGGACCGCGATTTCTCGCTCCATCCCCGCCACGTTGAGACCCGCCGCTACGGCAGCGTCCATTTCAGCTTCTTTCAATAAAAAAAATCGCACTCGAAAGTGCGATTTTTTTTGTAAAGTTTTAGGGTGCCTTTGGATAGCCTTTTCTTATGGTGTTCTATGGGCAATGGTCTAGGATTACCCTTACTTGCCCCTTACTTAACCCTTACTTAAGCCTTACTTGGGTCTTTCTTGGGATGTTATTGGGAGATGGTCCCGTGATGATGGAGGAGATGAAAGGACAAAAGGTGAGTGTAAACAGGAGATAAACAAATAAAACGATTAAAAATTATTTTTTTCATTTTTTCTGTTTTTCAGTTTGTCCATGTTTTGAACTTCCTTATATTAGAAAAAAAAAATGTTATTTATTTTATTTATATTATTTGTGCACGGATTTCGGATAATTATGCACGGATTTCGGACAGTGGTGTACGGATTTCGTACTCGTTACTACTAAAATGTCCGGATATCGGACATTATGTGTTTTCGGGTGATTTAGTAAAGTGATGTGTCTGTGACGTCAAGGATGCGAACGAGATGCGAATGAAGATGACAGGTAATAGATAAAACCTACCGGCATCGGATGCCTGGGCAATGGACAAAGGGCACCGGAGGTAAACCGAAATACAATATTTTATTTTTTTTACATGTACGTTTGCGTATGTGGGATTTTTTTTGTACCTTTGCAACCGAAACTCAGAAACAACACATAATCTTCCGCTCGGACGATACGACACAGAAGTATTTCGTGCTATAAAAATTGACGACTATGGTACATGATTTATATATTCTAATGATTACGGCGGGCGTAGTGAGTCTGCTGTTCAAATGGTTGAAGCAACCTGTGGTATTAGGCTACATTGTAGCCGGAGTGTTGGTAGGTCCGAACCTGGCAGGAGAAAACCTGGTGAACCCCGAGAACGTCAAGGCGTGGGGTGAGATAGGTGTGCTATTCGTGCTGTTCTGCATCGGTCTGGAGTTCCGCCTGAAGAAGATGTTGGAGAGCGGGAAAACGGCCTTTATCGGCGTATTGACCATCGTGGTCGGTATGCTGGTGCTGGGCTACGGCGTAGGGCGTATCTCGGGCTTGGACAACATGAACGCGATGTTCCTGGCCGCGATGCTGTGTATGTCGAGTACGACCATCGTGATGAAGGCGGTGGACGAAGCCGGATGGAGCAAAGAACGATTCGTACAAGGGGCGACGAGTATCTTGATATTGGAAGATATCATCGCCGTAGTGCTGATGGTGCTGCTGTCGAATATAGCGACGAGCAACAGCTTTGATGCGCTGGTGATGCTTAAGACGGTGGGTGTGCTGGCCGTAACGTTGGCCATATGGTTTGTGGTAGGTATATTGGTGATTCCGACCATCATCCGCAAGGCGCGTAGCTACCTGAACGACGAGACGCTGATCATCCTGGCGCTGGGTCTGTGTATGGGTATGGTGCTGACCGCAGAAGAAGCCGGATTCAGCAGTGCGCTGGGTGCATTTGTGATGGGTATGGTGCTGGCCGAGACGCTGGAGTCGCACCGTATTGAGAAACTAATGTCGCCGCTTAAGAACGTGTTTGCCGCTATATTCTTCGTATCGGTCGGCATGATGATCAATCCCGGATCGCTGGTAACCTACTGGCCGGGTATCCTGCTGGTGGCTATCGTGGTGATCGTAGGTATGATCGTGTTCGGTACGCTCGGCTGCTGGTGGGGCGGATCGACTATGAAGGACTCCATGCTGACCGGTTTCTCGTTCGTGCAGATCGGTGAGTTCTCGTTCATCATCGCTACCCTGGGTAACAAACTCGGCGTGATCGATCCGGCGATCTATCCTATCATCGTGGCAGCTTCGGTGGTGACCACCTTCCTCACGCCGTACATCATGAAGACGTGTATTCCGTGTTATAACTTCCTATATAGCCATGCTTCGCCGAGGCTGAAGGGCAAGATCGATGCACGCGAAGAGCAAGTAGCGCAGCAGGAGCAGAAGAAGGGCGCCGGATCCGCGAAGAAGGCGACGAAGAGCAAGGACTCGAAGATGGAGAAAGTACTGGAACACACGTTTGTCACCAAACATGTGGTGAACCTCTTTATCAAGAACATGACTGAGAACGATCAGCCCGCCGAAAAATAGGTATAGCGAAGACCAGCAACAGTTCCGACCAATTGGCTACGACACTAGAACTTAAATAGAGATTTGATATGATAGACCAGATTATTGATTTTAACAAGACATTCGTGGCGCAGAAGGGCTATGAGAAGTATGTGACCGACAAGTATCCGGACAAGAAACTGGCGGTACTAACTTGTATGGACACGCGTCTCACAGAACTACTTCCGGCAGCGCTGGGGCTCAAGAACGGCGATGCCAAGATCATCAAGAACGCAGGCGGACTCATCATCACGCCTTTTGACTCGGCGATGCGCAGCCTAATAGTGGCGATCTATGAACTTGGAGTAGAGGAAATCATGGTGGTTGCGCACTCGCAATGCGGCGCGTGTCACATGAGTTATGCGCATTTCCACCACGTCATGAAAGCGCGTGGCATCAAAGACGAAACGCTGGATACCATCCGTGAGTGCGGCATTGACCTCAACCATTGGCTCGAAGGCTTCCGCGACACCGAGACATCCGTCCGCAAGACAGTCAAGACCATTCATACCCATCCGCTCATTCCGAAAGATGTGACCGTCCGCGGTTTCATCATCGACTCCGTAACAGGAGAATTACAAGAGATAAAATAACTATAATTTACAGGGCTTTGGTGGAATGTGGGGCTCGCACGGCGAACAAAGTGAACAGATCGTTCGAGCGCAGCGAGATAAGCATACAGCGCACTTTTCTTGGCTCGCACGGCGAACAAAGTGAGCAGATCGTTCGAGCGCAGCGAGATAAGAACCTGGGTTTAAGAGCCCTCACATCCTCCGTTTTTTTTGAAGAGTGGCTAATCTGTCAGGATATTAGCGGGTAGTACGGACGTATAGGAAGCTTGTTTACTAATACGAAAGTACTATCCGCTAATGCGTACCGCAAGGTACTGGCCACTATACAAAAAAAAAGACATCCCGTTAAGGATGTCCGTGGGTGGAATGTGGGGCTCGAACCCACGACATGCACCACCTAAAATCCGTTTTCGTAACTTGCTGTATTTCAGCCGTTTAACAAATCAGTTTACTATCATTTTTGCCCCTATTTGGGACAATTTTGGGACACTTTTCGTACCTAAAATCGCAAACTTTTTCCAATAGATAATCATCTATATATCAATCAATTAGATTACCTCTTTGAGCAACTTTTTGCGCACATTTTTGCCAACGATTTGACGTGATTAGGATGATTTTTTAGGGTTTTAAGCACCCAATTGGCACTACACAAACACCATCCGGGCGACGATAGGCATATTGTCCTCCCGTTAAAATCATTAGCACATCCGGCTCACGGATTGGCATTTGTTTTTCTTTTTGATTGTGCGCAATGATTAAACGTTTCAGTTCGAGTAAATGTTTTGCTCCATCATCAATCTCTCGGCTCCCTAACTTACACTCAATCAACGCATATTTGTCAGCGTTCATATGCAGGACTATATCGGCCTCCAAGCCATACCGATCATGGTAGTACGACAAATGAGAATAAAAGTTATTCTGAGTGAACGCTCGCAGATCCCGAATACATAATTGCTCAAAGATAAAACCGAATGTCTTCAACTGCATCTGTAGAGCCTCTGGTGATAATTCTAAAGCAGCAACAGCCACAGACGGATCACAAAAACAACGCTTAGGTGTACTACGTATTACTGTTTTACTCCTGATGGCTGGACACCATGCGTCTAGATCGTCAATTACATATAGTTTCTCCATGGCCTTTATATAGTCGTCAAATGTACCTCGTGAGCATTCAATGTTATCCGAAGCGGTGACATCAGCCAATATGGATGTCTTTAAGGCTAACGTGGAAATGTTGCGTGCGTACGAACGTAGAATCATGCGCGTTAATTTAGGATCGCGCGATACCTTATCTACATTCGATATATCGTATTCGCAAACGGAAGTAACATAATCATTGGCTGTCAATAACTTAGCTACATCGGTCTTTGCTTGTAGAGTCGCAGGCCATCCTCCTCTACATGCGGCAAAGATAATATCCGCTATACTCATTCGGGATATTCCCTCTATGTCCTGATTCGGGTCATCAAAGAGAGCTTGCAAACTGACTTCACCGGTAGATTCTTTCGATTCCCACAAACTCATCGGTAACATCTTCATTCGAGTGATGCGCCCTGTACCCGTATGCATTATCTCAGATGAATCAACAGCGTTCGAACCTGTTAAGATAAATTGCCCGGGCAGAGAACGTCTATCTACTTCCATTCGCACAGCATCCCATATTAGAGGTATGTCCTGCCATTCATCAATCAAACGAGGAGTATCTCCGCGCAAGAGCACGCTAGGAGTAGTCATTCCCGTTGCCAAATACTCAGCGCGCTTATCCGGATCTTGCAGAAAAATCGTACTCTTTGCTTGTTGGCCTGCAGTCGTTGACTTTCCACACCATTTAGGTCCTTTAATATACACGGCTCCAATGGCTTCTAAACGCTCCTTCAATTCAATGTCTGCTACTCGTTCTAAATACTCCATAGTGATACCAATTCAAAATTTGCGGCAAAGGTAGTAAAAATAAATGATATATGCAAATATTTTTGAAAGTTTTTTCACTTTGTTATGAAAAATTGATGTTTTTTATTATGAAGATTTGATGTGTTATATTGTGAAGATTTGACGTGTTTTATTACGAAACTTTGAGATATTTGAGATTTGGCGCAATTTCAATCACCGAGTTGGCGCATTTTTAATCACCGAGTTGGCGCTATTTTGTTCGGTCATTTGGCGGAAAGTTATTTGGGAAGATGGCTGAGTTTTGTTTGGAAATTGGCGACAACTATTCATCTTTCATACAAATTCCTACTTTTTGAAGTGAAAAAGTAAAATAATCTTGCATATTTCGCAAAATTGTTATAACTTTGCAGTCAATTTTGAATACATTCCTTATGAAGCGCATTCTATACATGTTTTGCTTTGAGAGCATAGTGATTCTGGCATTATCTTCGTGCTGTAATTCTAGTTCGCTTGAAAATGCAAATTGGAACGATTCTGTAATAATTGATGAATTGCGACAAATAAATGCATCTATTTCAAATGATACGCTTGTTTTTCCATTGAAGGCTAATTTCTTTAGTGAGTGGCAGGAACAATCGGAAAAGTATGGCTCATTGCATAAAAATGCAGTTATTGACAGCCTTTATCAAATAGTCTTTTTGCATTATTACTATCCGGATACGAATAAATATACCTATTTCGTCCTTCCGATGAGTGTGGAGATAAATATTTACAACAGAAATTTCAATGATACAACAGGAAGGTATAGCTTATCTGATTTAAAATATAAATTAATGTTAGCATCAAAGGGTAATTATATCCCGCATTTAGATACTCATAAACCCGTTCTGTATCTTTTTGATAATAAGTACAAAACGCTTTCCGAATATCTGGGTGGAATATCTTCTGATGTGGGCGATGATATTATATACGATAATGTGCATGATTTGGAGCAACATATTGAAGTCAACTATGGTCATTGGGGAGGATATTGGCATTTTGAATCTATGCCTATCATAGAAGCGCTATGCATATTTAACAATGGTGTATTGGTCTTTTTACGTGATACATGGAATTCCGGTATAGATGTTTTTATTCCTTATGGAACCAATGAGTTTATTGAAGTTAGTAATTGGATAGAATAAATATTTCAGGACAAGACAACTTACTTCATAACTCACACAAAAAAAACAGCGGCGATACCAAATGGTATTTCCGCTGTTTCGGGTGGAATGTGGGGCTCGAACCCACGACACTCGGAACCTCAAATCCGTTTTCGTAACTTGCTGAATATCAGCCGTTTAACAATTCAATTTAATATCGTTTTTCCCCCGTCTCGGGACATTTTTGGGACACTTTTCGAAATTCGGGGGAAAGATTTTTTCCTATTCTAAATATCAGTATTTCAAAGAGTTATACGTTTTGCGGGGAAAGTTCGGGGAACGCTTTTGGGGAACGCAGTTCCGAGTGCCCGCTGCACAATTTACTTGCTTTTATAGAGGCTCATTTCTTCCTCTCTTAAAGCCACTATCTTTTCTAAGTTCTTGATACGCTCTTCCTGCTCTTGGATGAGCTTCTTTTGTGTATCGATGATGGTACGCATGTAAACTGTTACCGGGGTGTTCTCGGTAAGTTTCTGCTCTTCCTCTTCTACAAAGAAGTAATCTATAGGCACACCAAAGAATTTGGCCATCTGCTCCAGCGTGTGTGCTGTCGGGTTGGAATTCTCGCCCAAGAGATTTGACACGGAACGCTTCCGGTTGCCATATAGCAGTTCACTCAGATCTGCCGTGGGTCTTCCACTCTCTTTGAGCAAGTTTTTGACAATTTGACCGTCAAACATTGCTTTTTCAATTTTCAGTTTAATATCTTTGATATTACAAAAATTCCGTCTAAAAAATGTGCATTTATAAGTGCGTTTTTTCGCTCGTATATTTGCATATATGAAATTTTTGTTGTAATTTTGCTGCAAAATTAGTAAATATTTTTGACATGAGCAAATTTTTACCGGAAAAAATTGAAAATTTTCGCATTTTTTATGTC
>JAFWOU010000016.1 GCA_017509715.1 Paludibacteraceae bacterium
CACCTACCTGTTCCGCGATACAGTGACCATCTGTTCCGACCAGACGCCTTATACATGGTTCGATCGTCAGGACATCTACGAGACAGGCGAGTACACCAAGCACTTCCAGACGCATGACGGTTACGATAGCACCTACGTACGGTATATCCGCGTGCTTCCTGTTATCCACGACACCATACGCCATGCAATGTGCGAGGGATCGAGTTATGACTTCCACGGCAACACCTACTACGAGCCTGGCGTATACCATGACACGCTATCCACAACCAACGGATGCGATAGCATCGTCACGCTCATACTGACCGTCAATCAGCCGTACTACAACGTCATCCGCGAGACCATTCTGGAGGGGCATACCTACGAGTTCTATGGCCAGACCTATAATACTACGGGCACATACACGCATTACGCACGTACGCCCGAGGGATGCGATAGTACCACCGTGCTGCAACTCAGCGTACATCCGCTCGTAGATACGCTCATCACCGTCTGCCGCAACGACCTGCCAGTCATCTGGCAAAACCGTTGGAACGGCTCGGTAGAGCACTTCTACTCCGAGGGTCTGTATCGCAACGATACCACCATCAGCGGTGAGAAACGCTTCTATGGCATTCAGGTCCGCATCCTGGAGCAGGTATTCGATACTGTCCGTCATGCGATGTGCGAGGGATCGAGCTATGACTTCCGTGGCCGCACTCTCTATGAGCAGGGTATCTACCGCGATACCCTCACCGCAGCCAACGGATGCGACAGTATCCTGACGCTCATCCTGACCGTCAACGAGCCGTACTATCACATCATTCGCGAAACGGTGCTGGAGGGTCAGTACTACGTCTTCTTCGGTGACACCATCCGCCAGACGATGACCGTATCGCATAGCGGCCGTACGCCGGATGGTTGCGATAGCACCACCGTACTCGAGTTGACCGTTCACCAGTTGGTAGACACCGTGGTGACCGTCTGCTCGTCCGAACTGCCGTATGTATGGACCAATCGCTGGAACGGACTCCAGGAGAAATACTACGGCGCCGGTACCTACCGCAACGACACCACCATCAACGGTGAGCACTTCTACTACGGTATCCAGCTATTCGTGACCCAGCCGAGCAGTTCGACGGTTTACCGCGAGATATGCGAGGGCAACAACTACAACTTCAACGGTCGTATGCTCACCGCCGGAGGCGAGTATCGTGATACGCTCCGGAACGCCGTAGGTTGCGACAGTATTATCATTCTCCACCTCAACGTGCTGAAGAAATACTACCACACCGTAGAGCGTTCGATCTTCGAGGGGGACACCGTTCACTTCGAGGGTCAGACATACTCCACCGCAGGCATCTATCCGGTGCGTTACACCTCATCGTACGGATGCGACAGTATCGTGGAGTTGCACCTGTCAGTCAACCGCGTCTACGAAGACTCGATATCCATCTGCGCCAACGCTGTGCCTTACATCTGGCGCGGCAAGACCATCTACGAGTCGGGCGTATACCGTGACACCGTCACCAACACCGATGGTCGCCAGACCGTTCTCGGCCTCATGGTCAACGTGCTGCCTATCACGCATGCACCCGAACCTATCGTAGCTACCATCTGCGAGGGTGACTTCTATCGCTTCAACGGCCGGATACTGACCACGCAAGGCACCTACTACGATACGCTCACAGCCCAGAACGGTTGCGACAGTATCGTCATGCTCTCGCTGCAAGTCATGCCGGTTAAGTACCAGACCATCACCAAGCGCATCTTCGAGGGCGACTCCATCCAGTTCGACGGGCAGTGGCTCAAGACCTCCGGCGTATACGAGCGCCGCACCAAGAATGAGTACGGCTGTACCGATACAGAACAACTGATCCTCACCGTGCTCAAGGAGTTCCGCCTGGATACCACGGCATATGTCTGCGACAACGAGTTGCCGTTCATCTGGCGCGGCTATGAGTACAACGAGTCGGGCGACTACACCCTGCCTATTGCATGGACCGACTCGTCGCGCGTAGTGAAGACGCTCCACCTGACCGTCAACCCCGCATTCTACGGCATACGCAACATATCGATCTGCCAAGGCGATACGTTCAAGTTCAAGGGTAATGCGTATACCGAGAACGGCGAGTTCCTGGATATCATACCGTCCGGTCATGGATGCGACTCGATCATCAAGTACATCGTCAGCGTCCATCCGACGTTTGATCATATCTTCGAGAAGCATATATCCGACAAGCAGCCGTACGACTTCCACGGTCGTATCCTCACCCAGACCGGTACCTACGAATGGACTAGCAAGACCGTTTCGGGTTGTGATAGTGTCGAGCACCTGCTCCTCACCGTCCACCCGTCCTACTTCATCTCCGATACCGTCCATGTATGTCAGTCCGACACATCGATGTATCCTTATCGTTGGCGAGGACGCGAGATCATCAAGTCGGGTACCTACCGCGATACGACACTCACCTCCTACGGCTTTGACAGCGTCTGCGAGTTGGTACTCCGGATCCATCCGTCGTACTACCTCTACGAGCAGTACGAACTGGCCGAGGGGCAAACGATGCGACTCCACGGCAAGGATATCACCAAGCCGGGTGTATACGAGGATACGCTGACTTCGATCTTCGGATGCGACAGTATCTACCATATTGTGGTCAACCTCAAGCGCGTCAAGGAGATCACGCTGACCGACTCGATCTGTCAGGGCGACTTCTACGACTTCTTCGGAAAGCAGTTGACGCAAAGCGGTAAGTACGTCCACGTATCCGACGACAAGACCACCGTCACCACCCTGACGCTCAAGGTGCTGCCGATATCAATGTCGGAGAAGCGAGTAGTCATTGCCAACAACAAGAACGGCACCAACTACTATATCTACAACAGCAAGCTCTACAACAACTTGCCGCCGGGTGCTTCCGAGTTCACCGAGATATATCGCAACCGCTACAACTGCGATAGTATCTTCCGACTCATCATCGTGGTCACCGACCGCGTATCCGAGTGGGATCAGATACCGCTCTGCCCGGGTCATGAGATCCGAATCGATGCCGACACTATCCGTGAGGCCGGTCTCTATACCTACGTTCGTCGTAACAAGGACAACGGCGAACTGGATAGTCTCTACCGCGTAGAGGTATTCGACGCACCCGACTATGACTTCCCGACGATCCAGCGTACCATCTGTGATGGCGACACTTGCTTCGTCGGCGGCAAGGCCTTCACGCGTGGCGGTCACCACGACGTCACACTCCAGACCATCCACGGATGCGACAGTATCTACCATCTGGATCTGACCGTCAACCCGTCCTACCACTTCATCACCGACACTACGATCATCGACTATGAGTCCGTCATATGGCGTGGAAAGACCTACAACGAGAGTGGCGTCTACGACCGTTCGTGGCCTACTATCCACGATTGCGATAGTACCTACACGCTGCAACTCACCGTCATACCTACCCAGCGTGATACGCTTATCAAGACGATCTGTGCCGACGACTCCTACTTCTGGCGAGGCAAGACCTATAGCGTAGATGGCTTCTACTCCGATACCGTTCGTTCTATAGAGACCAACTTCTCGGCCATCTACTCGCTCCGCCTCATCACGGCCTACCCGACCACGATCACGACGGCCCGGACCAGCGAGGTATGCGCCGACGACGATGCCTTCGACATCGAGTTCGAGTACGATGGCGCTAAGCCGGAGTACTACAACGTCTACTTCGATGCGCTCGCTAAGCGAGAAGGTTTCCGAGATGTCATCAATGCCAAGTTCGGTTCGGACATGATAGCCCATATTGCTCTGCCCACCTATACCACGGTAGCTTACGAGAGCGATACCATCAGCTACTCTACTTATGTGCGTCCTGACTACTACACCATGCGCCTCGTCCTGGACAACGGCATATGTGGTATCAGTCAGTCCACCGACCTCACTCTGCTCGTCAAGTACCCGAGTTGGATCATCCAGCAGAACTGGGACGACGTGGTTGCACCGCTGCGTCCGGAGCTGAACGGCGGATACAACTTCGTACAATACGAGTGGTATGTCAACAACGAACTGGCTCCGATGCACGGACTCGGCTACCTGCACAACGACAACCTGCAGGAGGGTGACGAAGTAGTGCTCCGCGCTACCCGCGAGGGCGACAACTACAGTATACCTACCTGTCCGATCGTCATCCGCAAGTCCGTACCTACGACGCCCTACCCGACGCTCGATGTCTATCCTACCCAGGCGCCGCGCTATGCACCGGTGGTAACGCTCCGCGCCGAGCAAGACGGAGCATACAGCATCTATTCGTCCACGGGTACGCTCGTCCAGACAGGTACGTTCCGTCCGGGCGAACAGCAGCTCACGCTGCCTGCCGTCAACGGTCTATGGTTCATCCGTACCCAGACTGAGTCCGGATACGAAGATACGCATAAGATAATGATCTACTAAAAAACGTGTAGAGAAATTATACGAGTGAGATGATGGCCACGCCCAGCGTGGTCATCATTAGTATTGGCATCTGGCGATCCAGTTTCTCGTCGTGCGTCCAGACATACCAGAGATGCCAAGCCCAGATGGGCGTAACGCACAGCGTCCAGTAATGGCCAAAAGCCGCAAAGATCAACAGGCAAACGGCAAGCAGCAAGGTGTGATACAGGCGTCCGCCGGTCTGACCCAGACGGCTCGCCAAGGTACGCTTGCCATGACGGATATCGTTCTGCATATCGCGGATATTATTCAGGTTGAGCACACCCACGCACGGCAGGCCGATAGCGGCGCCCAGCCATGCGGCCTCTGCGCTCAGATGATGCGTCTGCAGGTAGTAGCCGCCTATCGTGCTCAGCAGGCCGAAGAAGAGGAACACGCCCAGATCGCCCAGGCCCATATAGCCGTAACTGTGCCGACCCAGCGTATAGGTCATCGCGCCGATGATCGCCAGCAGGCCAAGCAGCAGAAACACGCCGGCCTCTATGCTCCATAGACCGCCGCAAGCCGTCCATACCAGCGCCGTACCCAGCACTACAGAGAGGGCGATAAACAGCCCGATCATATGCCGGATAGCCGACATCGTCAGCTGACCGCTCTGCAGCCCGTAGGCCTCGCGACCCGCCTGATCTGCATCGGTACCCTTCTGCGCATCGCCTAACTCGTTGGACAAGTTGCTCAGTATTTGCAGACTGAGCGTCGTACCGATAGCCAACGCAAATACAGGCCACGACATATTTCCTTCCTTGGCAGCCAGACCGCTACCCAATACAATGCCTGACATCGACAGCGGCAGCGTCCGCAGCCGAAGCGACTTCAGATAAACACCTATCTTTGCCATACCTGATTAATTAAATCCGAAAACAAAATAGACCGCTGCTACCAGACAAGCGGCAGCCAGCAGGTGGTTCCATCGCAGCTGCACGTGAAAAGCAACCATCGAGAAGACCACGAATACCAGCAAGGTAATCACCTCCTGGATCACCTTCAGCTGCATCAGCGTAAACGGACCGCCGTTACCCGCAAATCCTATCCTGTTGGCAGGTACCTGCAGACAGTACTCAAAGAAGGCAATGCCCCACGACAGGAGAATGACAAAGATCAGCGGGGTGGCGTTCGTGAAGAACCCCGTCTGTTGCAGTTTCAGGTGGCCGTACCACGCGAGCGTCATGAAGATATTCGACGCCAGGAGTAATAAAATAGTGTATAAAGCGTTCATAGTTCTGATTATTGCTTCTCGATCGGTCGGGGCAGATAGTCCCCCTTGATATTCTCCATCGCTGCCCAGAGCGTATCCCGCAGCTCGGGATTAAGTTGCTCCAGTTGCGCCAGGAGGCTTTTCACTTTTGCTCGGCTCGACACATGCTCCAGCGGACAGAGTTTTGCCTGCTTCTGATAGCCACGCATCCTGGCATATTCGGCCAGGTCGGCTTCGCTCACGAGGCAAAGCGGTCGTATCATCTCCAGGGGCATCTTCTCCATTTTCAGACGGGGCGGGATAGTAGCTACCGCGCCCTGGAAGATCAAGTTCATCAGGAAGGTCTCCTCCAGGTCATCACGATGATGGCCGAGGGCGATCTTGTTGCAGCCCAGTTGCTGCGCCAGATCAAACATCGCCTTGCGGCGGTACCAGGAGCATAGGAAGCATGGATTGTCGGCCAGTTTGCGACGTCGTACAGTCTCGGCGCGCTCCTCCGTATCGCGTGACTCGATCGAGGTATCTATGATATGCAGTTCTACACCCGCCTCGCGGCAGAATTGCTCCAGATAGCTGGTGTCGGTCTGGTAGTCTCGCTCGCGTACGCGCACATGCACGGCGCTCACGCGAAATTTAGGAACGTGCACACGCGCGCGACGGCCCAGCAGTTCCACCAGCGCCAAGCTATCCTTACCACCACTCAGGCCTACCAGCACATGATCGCCATCAGCGAGCAAGCCATAGGTAGCGCAAGCTTTGTGAAACCTGCGGGTGATACGCTGTTCCAGGCGGATCAGGGCTATTTGTTCCGGAGTACGTTCCATATGTGTCTATATACAAAAAAAGAGCCTTTACGGCTCTGTGCGCAGGATGAGACTCGAACTCACACGATCTTGCGACCACTACCCCCTCAAAGTAGCGTGTATACCAATTTCACCACCTGCGCTCGCGTTCGGCACTCTCGGACACGGACTGAATCCAAAGATTCATTAAAGTCCTCGAGGCCTCCGCTCTCCCCACAAATTAAAATTTGCGGGAACCCCTCTGGATCCCTGCGGGAGTTTTGTGCCCAGAACAGGACTCGAACCTGCACACCTCGCGGCATGCGCACCTGAAACGCACGCGTCTACCAATTCCGCCATCTGGGCAAAAAAAAAGGGAGCGGCAAACGAGACTCGAACTCGCGACCCCGACCTTGGCAAGGTCGTGCTCTACCAACTGAGCTATTGCCGCAAAAATCTATTTTCAAGATCACTTGCTTATCGTTTTTCGAAAAGCGAGTGCAAAGGTACTGCTTTTTTTTGATATACGCAAATATTTTTGCAAAAAAAATGCAAAAAATAGCATTTTCTTCAAAAAAAGTGGGGTATTCCGGTTGGAACACCCCACTTTTCGTCTATTTTCGCTCCGGAATTAGAGCGAAGTGCGCTGCGTGGCAGCGTAGTTGATCTTCAGAGCCGATACCGCACGAAGCTCCTGCTTGATATCATTGATGATACCCATGCGGGTCTCCTTGTCGGCCTTGATCGAGATGGTCATCTTAGGACGATCCTCCTCGTTCATGTTCGAACTCTCGTTGAGCACGTACTCGCCGATCTCTGTTTTCTCAGCAAAAGCATCGTCCAGCTGAATACGCGACTCGGTACCATACTGCTTGCGGAAGTCCTTGGTGGGTGTACCTACATAGATGTAGCGCACCAGCGACTTCTTCTCCAGCTTGGTCAGCTCGGTAGCCTGCGGGGTAGTGAAACTAACCTTGTAGGTCACCTCCTTCATCGACGTTACCGACATGAAGAAGAACAACAGCATGAAGATGATATCGGGGAGCGACGACGTATTCAACGCCGGCATCTCACGCTTCTCATTTCTACGTATTTTTGCCATGATTAGTTTCCTCCGTAGTTTTTAGGTTCAGCCTCCGAGATCTTCTGCGGATAGAGCTTTTGAATTTGCTTCTGCTGCTCCTCGTCGAGTTCGTTGTAACTCATGTGGAAGTATTTCTTCGCACACTCGTCACGTAGCTCGTTATAAGCAGCTACCAATTCGTTTTGCACGTCGAGATAAGCCTGATACTGCGTATCCACATCGTTTTGGACGGAAATTACGTGGTCTTTCGTGTATTTTACCTTACCGATAGGCGCACCAAAATCCTCCTCCACAAGTGCCGGCAAATGCTCTTCGTTGTTAGCATTGAGGATAAACTCTTTTGCTTTGCCCTTCAGGTCTCTGACATTCATCAACTCACCTTGAACCATCAGCTGGTTCTCGGAGTTGATCTTTACCACCATCAGGTTGCGCTTGTTGATATCCGTATCCTCCACTTTCTGGTCGGGCGGAATAGGCGCAGGCAGACGGCGTGCCAGACCCTGGTTAACGTCCATAGAGGTCGTCACCAAGAAGAAGATCAAGAGCAGGAAAGAGATATCCGCCATTGAACTGGCATTGATCTGTGGGATTTTCTTTGCCATAACAAATTGGATTTTTACTTATTTAGGGTTTTCGTATAGATCCAGCCACCCAGTACGGTCAGCAGCGTGCCGCCGAGCAGGAAGTAGCACAGATAGATCATCATGTCGCTCAACTGAGCCCATGCGCCCTGGTTGTCCGTTCCCTCGTAACCGATGATATCGATTTTCTCCGGCGAGCCCATGAACCAGCATACCAGCGCCAGCACTACAAAGCCGCAAATCACAGCGGTAGTGGTGATAGCCTTCTTGCTGTTGGTCTTCCAGAGCTCGATATAGTTCTTGCATACGAAGCAGAGCGTGATCAAGCATACGAGTCCCAGCAGGATATAGTTCCAGAAGAGGAACAGGTCGGTGAAGCGAGGGATAGCCAACTCGTCACCGGCTACCAAGTGCTTCTCCTCCAAGTTGCCGCCCACGTAGAACAGCACAGCTATGATGACGCCGATTACGATCAGCGAGATCAAGGAGATCTTGGCGATTAACTTATAGTTTTGCATAGTGAATTAATCTTTTTTAGGGGTTAATAAATTTTGTTTTTCCCATTTAGGACGTGTCCTAACAGATTATTTCTTCTGCTTCTCTGCGTACTCTACTACGATATCCAGCAGGCTGATCGAGCTGTCTTCCATCTCGTTAACCAGACCCTCGATGAGGCTAAGAATGTAGTTGTAGAACAACTGAAGAACGATAGCGATGATCAAACCGAGCAACGTGGTCAACAGAGCCACCTTGATACCACCGGCAACAACGGTAGCCGAGATATCACCTACTTGCTGGATCTTATCGAATGCAGCGATCATACCGATGATGGTACCCAAGAATCCCAGAGACGGAGCGATCGAGATGAAGAGCGAGATCCAGCTCAGGTTCTTCTCGAGCAGACCGAGTTGTACGCCACCGTAGCTCGAAACGGTCTTCTCTACTACTTCGATACCCTCGTCGTAGCGGCTCAGACCCTGATAGAAGATCGATGCCACCGGACCACGGGTGTTGCGGCAAACCTCCAGAGCTGCCTCGATGCCACCCTTCTTCAGAGCTGCTTCGATGTCAGCCAACAGTTTCTTTGTGTTCGTCTTGCTCAGCGACAGATAGATGATACGCTCGATACAGAGTGCCAAACCGAATACCAAGCAGAGAAGAGTTGCTGCCATGAAGCCGGCACCACCTTCAATAAATTTGGTTTTCAGCACCTTGTGCAGAGGTTCAGCCTTCTCAGTCTCAGCTGCTTCTTCAGCAACCGGAGCCTCCTCCTCAGCTACCGGAGCTGCCTCAACAGCGGCTGTGTCCGTAGCAGGAGCTTCTTGCTTAACTTCTTCTTGAGCAGGAGCTGCGGCATCCTGCGCCATAACTGCAACGTTACCAAAAGTAATCATTGCAAGCACCGTAAGGGTGGCAAATACTTTTTTCATGTGATTAAATGTTTTGTTAATTTGTTTGTATTTGTGAATATTCTATTTTGTGTCTTCTTATCTTGCGACGGGGATTCTTACGTCGCCTTGCTCCTAACAATCCACAGCCTGCCGGAGGCATCCTGTGCAAGTCTTTTGCTTCAGCCGTGTCCGCAAGCGAGCTTTCTTCCCCGGCTCGTAGCAAAATCCTTTGCGGAGAGACGGGGATTCGAACCCCGGAAACCCTTTTGGAGTTTACACGCTTTCCAGGCGTGCCTCTTCAACCACTCGAGCATCTCTCCTCATCGCAACTCGCTTGCGACAAAATTTGTCGTTTCGACAAAAAGGTCGCCGCGGTTGCTCCTCTTCGGTCTGCGAACACTACGTTGGTTCACATCCCGATGTAATGATTTGATATTTATTTAGGCACAAATATCAATATCGGCTACAAAATTACTGCTTTTTTCTCATATATGCAAGAAAATGCGCATTTTTTTGCATTTTTTTGTTATTTTATGCCAAAAAGACGCCGTGCATTTCGATTTGTAGCCTCAATTATCGTCTCTTTTGTCACTCCAAGCGTCTCGGCCAGACGTTCCGCTACATGTATCATCCATCGGCTCTCGTTGCGTTCTCCGCGATGCGGTACGGGCGCCATGTATGGGGCGTCTGTTTCCAAGACAATTCGATTGAGCAGCGTTTCGCCGAGATCCCGACATTTCGATATTTCGGTATCTCGAAGCTGTTTTTCTATCGCCGCCAGCTGATCGCTTAACTTACTGTTCTTGAACGTCAGCACGCCGCCGATACCCAGATGAAAGCCCATCCCCAGCACCTGTTCTGCCGTCTCCTTGCTTCCGCTAAAGCAATGGAACACCCCGCGTAGCGGGCTGAATGCTGAAGGCTGAAGGCTGACGGCCTTAACGCAGTTAATAATATCTTCCGTCGATTCTCTGTTGTGCAGGATGACCGGCAGGTCCAGTTCTCGTGCCAACGTTAGTTGACGCCGCAGCACCTCTTGTTGCTCGGCTTTGTAGTTCTTGTCCCAGTAGTAATCCAGTCCAATCTCGCCTATGGCGACCAGTTCATCGCGATGCGCGCGGATCGCCCGTTCCACGATGTCCAGTTGGGTCTGCCAATCGGCTTTCACGTCTTCAGGATGCAGTCCCAGGGCCGGATAGCAATAGTCCGGATGGCGTCGGCATACGTCCAGCACCGTCGGTATCGACGCTGCGTTCACGCCCGGCACGATCATCGCCTCTACCCCACTCTCGCGTTGGCGCTGTATGACCTCCTCCTGGTCCGGCAGAAAGGCCTCTTCGTCTATATGGCAATGTGTATCAATCATGTCGCGTCAATATACTCGAATCGCCGTAGCTGAGAAACCTAAAGTCATGCGATAAGGCATAGTCGTAGATCCGTTTCCAGTCGCCACCCACAAAGGCACTAACCAGCAGAAGCAGAGTAGATTTGGGTTGATGGAAGTTGGTAATCAGCTGATCTACAACGTGGAACGTATAGCCGGGCTTGATCATGATTTGCGTCTCGGCATGGAGGGTCGTCTGGCGGGTGGCCCTCAGATACATCACGATGGCATCCAGCGCCTCTCTGGCCGAAGGCTGAGAGCTGAAAGCTGACGGCTCCTCATACGGTTCAAACTGCTCCACCTTCGGGCTATAACCAATCCCGAACGGTGAATCCACTTGCCGCAGTTGGCGCCCGATAAAGTAAAGGCTCTCCAGCGTTCGCATACTGGTCGTTCCCACGGCCACTATCTTACCTAAGTTATCCCGTATTGCCTCGATGGCTTCGCGCGGCACGGCGATGATCTCGGTATGCATCGTGTGCTCGTTGGCATCTTCGGTTTTCACGGGCAGGAACGTACCGGCGCCCACATGCAGGGTCAGTTCGGTGGTTTGTATGCCTCGTTGGTGCAGGTCGTCCAGTACGCGCTCGGTGAAGTGCAGACCGGCCGTAGGTGCAGCCACCGAGCCCTTGATACGCGAGTACACGGTTTGGTAGGTCGTCTTGTCGCTCTCTTCGGTCTTGCGGTTCAGATAAGGAGGTATCGGCAGTTCGCCCACGGCGTCGAGTATCTCTGCAAACGCCACCGTTCTATCGTCCCACTCAAACCTCACGGCATACGTGTTTCCCATGACCTGCTCTTTGTACGCCCGCAGGGTGATACCCAATGACGCCACATTCAGGTTCAGACTTCCGAAGCGCCATTTCTTCGCATTTCCCACCATACATTTCCAGGTGCAGCCCTCCGTACCGCTGAGCGACTCCTGGTAGTCGTACGGCATGAGCGGCTCCAGACAGAAGACCTCTATCCGGGCGCCTGTGTCCTTCGCAAACTCGAGTCGCGCTTGTATCACGCGCGTGTTATTATATACAAGGAGTGAACCCGGTGCGATATAGTCGCCCACGTTCTGAAATCGGTCCTCCTGTATCTCCCCGTCGCGATAGACCAGCAACTTACTCTGGTCGCGCTCCTTCAGCGGATACTTAGCGATGCGCTCGTCCGGCAAATCGTAATTATAATCAGCTATGTAAATGGGCTTCATTGCGTTTCCCTTGAAAAAGTTCGTATTTATTGAATCGGCAGTCGAGTTCGCCGTTCAGCAATCTGAGTTTTTTGCCCGGCTTCAGTCCGATCTGCTTCATGGCCTCTTCGTTCGACGAGATGATCCAGGCTGTTGCGCCGGTGAACTGGTGCTTGAGCGCCGTACCTATCTTGCCGTACAGCTCCAGCATATCTTTCTGCTGCGCCAGACGCTCGCCGTACGGCGGATTGATCATGACTAAGGGGTTAGTGGTTAGGGGATTAGGGGTTAAGGGGCTCAGTTCCTCCATGCGGATCTGGCGGAGCGTCACGTACTTCCCTACTCCGGCTGACTTCACGTTCTTCTCGGCTTGCCGGATAGCATAGAAGCTCGCGTCCGAACCATATATTTTATGCGCGAACGCGCGCTCACGCGTATCATCATTATATATCTCTTCCCATAGATTGGCATCGAAATCCGGCCAACGTTCAAACCCGAACTCTTTGCGGAATATGCCGGGCGGGATGTTGAGCGCCATCAGCGCCGCCTCGATGGGTATGGTACCCGATCCGCACATGGGGTCGTAGAGGTCGCATTGTCCTTTCCAGCCCGCCATCATCAGCATGCCGGCGGCCAGCACTTCGCTCAGCGGGGCCTCGGTAGTGGCTACGCGATAGCCGCGTTTGTGCAGACTCTCACCACTACTGTCCAGCGATATAGTCACCTGATCCTGAGCCACATGCACATTGATGCGCAGGTCCGGATCGGTCACCTGCACGCTCGGGCGTCGTCCCTCGCGTTCTTGCCAATAGTCGGCTATCGCGTCCTTGACGCGGTAGGTCACGTAGCGGCTGTTGCGAAGCGTGTCGCTGTAGACGGTGGCATCGATGGCAAATCGTGTCTCGGCGGTCATGTACTTGGCCCACTCGATCCGCTTCACCATCTCATACACCTGGTCCTCCGGCTTCTGCTGTTTGTCGGAGTGCCCGGAGGCGCCTGACGGATGACGGCTGACGGCTGATTTCTGATGGCTGATGGCTGACGGCTGAAGGCTAAACACCTTCACCGGCACCAGCACACGGAGAGCGGTACGGAGCCATAGGTTTGCGGTGTAAAGCATAGCTTTATCGCCACGAAAACTGACGGCGCGGCGCTGTATCTGCACCTCGTCGGCACCCAGTTCCGTCAGTTCCTGTGCCATCACTTCCTCCAAGCCCTTCAGGGTCTTGGCTATCATCCGATATGTTTTCTGTTCTTGCATACGATATATTCTTAAAAGAAATAGAGGGATTCTTACGTCCCTCCGTTCCTAACAATCCACAGCCTGCCCGGCGGGCATCCTGTGCAATCCTTTGACCGTGTTTGCTTACTCAAACAAGCTTGGACTCGCAAACTTGTCAAAGTCTTGCGGAAAGAGAGGGATTCGAACCCCCGAACCCTTTCGGGTCAACGGTTTTCAAGACCGCCGCGATCGACCACTCCGCCATCTTTCCTTTCAAAAGCGCCTGCAAAGGTACAACAAATATTTGGAATACACAAGGATTTGAGCAAAAAAATGCAAATTTATTTGAATTTTGGGGTTCAAAGCCTTGTTACTCGCACAAGTGTGCGACTGTAGCTTCGAAGGGTTCCCTCTTAGGGTAGTTGTGGAAGGTACACCAAATATTTGCGTGTCGGTGTCCTCGAAGATACAACAAATAAGGACCGAGTAGTGACGTTGCAGGATGGTGGTGTCATGATTTGCCTAATAACATAGCAATTACGTACTAATAACATATTTATGACATACTTATGACTATGTTATAACCTATTCATCACCTACTAATAACCTACTTATCACCTACTAATAACCTACTTATCACCTACTAATATCATATTACACTCTAAACACTTTGTGAGGGGGGTGTGTCTCCTGATGATTTTCGATTTTCGACTTTCGACTATCGACTTTCGACTATCGACTTTCGACTATCGACTTTCAACTTTAAATAAATTTTTTATTTTTTATTTGCATATGTCATTTTTTTTTCGTACCTTTGCAGCGAATTTTGGAAACAGGCAGAAGTACCAACGGTTAAGACACTACTTTTGTATGAAACAAACCACAACATATCAACATTTTACCTCCGGCCTCACGGCCGTAGACGGGAGTGATACGCTTTAGAGAAACAGAACCGCCAGCCGGTTTTGTTTCTTTTCGTTTTTAGAAACACGGAAAACAAACACTAATATTAACTAAAAATCTCAAACATTATGAGTGAGGTTGAGAGACAAGAGCACGCCGCTATCGCGCATATGCTGAAAGCCAAGCAGTCCGCTGCATACGTTTCGGCACGCAGGGCAAACATACCAGTGACGGTGGTACGTGGAGATACGATATACCGAGTAACGAGAGAAGGGAGCGAGGCAATAGGTACTATAGAGCCGAAAGTTAAAATAAGTCAGCGAGTTATCGCCTTGAAGTAAACATAAGCAATATAACTAACAAACCATATTTATTAACCAAAATCTCAAACATTATAATGGCAACATACGCAATGACAATAGACGAGCGTTCAGCGCAAGGAAAAGCCCTACTGACATACTTAGGGACGCTGGATATCAAGCTACAACCTTTGACGAGCCGTGTAGCGCCGTGTCAGTTCTCCAAGGATGAGATGCGAACTATACTGGCAGAATCTACCGCTGAGGCATGCAAGGGTCTTGGTACATCTCACGAGGACTTTAAACGAGAGATGGCATCATGGCTCTGATAAAGTGGCAAACACATGCCAAACGGCACATGAAGTTGCTGTTTGACTATTATCGCAAACATGCTTCAGATACAGTAGCACTAGGCCTGCAAGATACAATAATGGGGAATGTAGAGCAGTTGGGAAACTTCCCAACGATGGGGATTAAGGATGATGAGTTCTCCACAGCTGATTTACAGTACTACTACTTAGTAATAAAATGGAGCAAACGCACATATAGAGCTTACTATTTGTACAAAAACGACATCTGCTCCATTCAAGCAATTTGGGATTGCAGCATGAATCCTGCCAAGCGGAGGACTGTTGTCAAGCCGTTGAGAAGAAAGCAATAACAATTTTTAATTAACCATATTTACTAACTAAAAATCTCAAACATATGCCAGAGATTAGTAGATTTTACGGCTATGAATTTGATTTGGATAAATAATGCCAAGTATTTGGGCGATTACCGTTTGGCTTTGTCTTTTTCTGACGGTGCAGAGAAGATTTTTGATGCAAAAGAGTATATAGCCAAGTATCCTGCATTCCGCGTACTAGAAGACAAGTCCGCCTTTAGCCATTTTGCGTTAGACGGCTGGACCGTCTCATGGCAAAACGGGTCTTTGGATATTGCTCCGGAATACTTATACGAAGCCGGTGTTCCTGCATAAACCGATCATCCGCATGGCACAGGTTGAAGGATGGCCGTCCTCAGCATCGGATAGTAGGAATAGTTTGAAGAACTCATAAAAGACACTATAAGTTATGGCACAAAAGCAAACAATCACAAAAGCAGAAATCGCAGAGCACTTTGTTTCTGTAGATCAATTGCATGACGAGTTGACTAGTCTTGTGCGCGAACATTTTGCTTTTCTATGATGCCATACACTCAAAGAGGTACTATTAATATTGATAAAATAAAAAGAGCAATATGACTCGAGAAGAGAATATACAATATTGGTTAGATATCGCGGATAGCGATTTAGAAGTCGCAGAGGATCTGTACAAGACCCAACGATGGTTGTATGTCGCTTTCATGTGCCATCAGGTTGTAGAGAAGACGCTAAAAGCTTTTTGGTCAGCCAAACGCGAGGACATTCCGCCTTATATTCACAACCACAAGCGCCTTGCCGAAGGATGCGGACTATATGAGCAG
Source organism: Paludibacteraceae bacterium (assembly GCA_017509715.1). Taxonomy (GTDB): domain Bacteria; phylum Bacteroidota; class Bacteroidia; order Bacteroidales; family Paludibacteraceae; genus Colicola. Next base: position 15,951 of record JAFWOU010000016.1, read on the forward strand.
ATGTCGGAAGACCAAAAGGATTTTATCAATGCTATTTCGACTTATAACATCCAGGCACGCTATCCGGAATATAAAAGTCAGTTAGCGCAGATATTGAATCAAAAGGAATGCCGTTACATAATTGACACTACAAAAGAATTACGATCATGGATCAAGAGCAAGCTATAAAATTAGTACAACAGTACAAAGAAATCATCATGCCGCGTTTCAACAACGAAGCGCAGGTGTACATGTTTGGCTCCTATAGCAAAGGCAATCAGCGTCCGGAGAGTGACATTGACGTAGCGGTGGTGATACCTTCTGCCGGAGATAACTGGTTTAACTATACCAAGAGTTTGTGGCGCGATGTAGATAAAGTTAGCCTGTTGATAGAGCCGGTATTGATGGAGTCTTCTCATCCTTCGCCTCTGTATGAGGATGTCATGAGAACAGGAATTGCGATATAACATTTTTTAATTAACCATATTTATTAACCAAATTCAAAAACATTATGAGTGCAGCACAAGCGATAGCAAGCAGACGTTTTTTGAGAGCGATGGGGTCGATGGTAGAAGATGAACAGCGCCTTAATGAAGTGTTGGAGTATATTGAGAGCCTCAAGATACGCCCTCTTTGCGAGCGAATAACGACGGAGGAACTTGAAAAGAACGGTATGCCGCTACACCAAGCCATGGATCAGTTGCGTGAAAAGGCACGTGCGTACTATCAAGCATGAAAATATACATTGTCAACACACGATAAAGATTATGCCAAAAGTACTATTATATGCCACAGCAAAGATTGTATGGACGTTCTTGTTCTTCGGCAGAGACGTTAATGAGAATCGGGCACATGTGCATGTCGGCAAGAAAGATACAGAGCATTTTGCAAAGTTTTGGTTAGAGCCCCAAGTTGAGTTATCTAAAGAGGGGGATTTGACAGACGCACAACTAAAGCAGCTGGAGCAAATAATTGAGGAAAATAAGGAACTGCTACTCAAGCAGTGGCAAACATTCAAGAATGGTGGAAATGTGAAATTCATTAAAATCAACAAGTAATATGGCACAAGTAGAAGGATATTGGGATATTAAACCCGCAATTAGCAAGTTGGCATTCCCTGCAAGAGGAAAGTTCCAAGTAGTGCTTAAGGATGGTCGGCAGATCACGATGCCGATTTCTGCGTTCCCGTCTATTAAGAAGGTGCCGGTACGCAAACGCAAGAACTGGTATCTCATGGGCGGGGGCTTCACCTGGGACGAATGCCCTGAAGTGATCCACATCGAACAGATTTTAGGCAACTACGCAAAGTACAACCACGATGCTTAAGCAATAACATTTTTTAATTAACAATATTTATTAACCAAAATCAAAAACATTATGAAAAGATTAAAACTCTTTTTCGCCTGTTTGCTGATGGCCGTCCTCAGCATCGGATAGTAGGAATAGTTTGAAGAACTCATAAAAGACACTATAAGTTATGGCACAAAAGCAAACAATCACAAAAGCAGAAATCGCAGAGCACTTTGTTTCTGTAGATCAATTGCATGACGACTTGACAAACATGGTGCATAATTATTATGCGCAAACCAATTCTCAACGTGTAGTTGTATGAAAGTAATCATTGAGGAGCAAGTTCATCAGTCGATTCTGGAGTTCTATGCCGTTTCTATGCGGTTGCATCCTTCGCTTGACGAAGAGACAGTAATGGCAAAAGTGGAACGGCTTACTGGTGCGATGTTCGATTTGGGCAAGCATCCTGGTATCTATGCCGAAGCACGACTGAAGCAGAGTTGGATTGCAGCAGGATATAAAGAAACCATTGTAGAAGATTTCCATATTGCCTATCGGGTAGAAACGGACGAGGATGGGGAGCAATATGTCGCTATTTATGATGCAGTTCATTCGAAGTTGTATTACTGATTTTTTATTTTTAATTAACCATATTTATTAACTAAACATCTAAAACATTATGAAAAGATTAAAACTCTTTTTCGCCTGTTTGCTGATGGCCGTCCTCAGCATCGGGCAAGTGTGGGGTGCAGATGAGACATTAAGCTGCTCAGCAGGTACTGTCTCAAACAACACCATGACTTTCAACTCCGAACATTTCACTTTTGTTCATTCAAAAGGAGATGGTTCTGCTTTTGCAAGTTATTCTCCTTGGCGTGTTTATAACAAGAATACGGTGAAGATAACTGCTGGCAGCGGAGTGGTCTCGATTGATAAAATTGAAATTGTTCATAGTGGCACGAACTATGGTACGCTGAGTTCTACCTCTGGTACTGTTACTATGGCTACGACCTCAGGCGGTACAACTAAAATTGATGAGACAAGTGGTACTGAAATAACTATAACAAATACCGCTTCAAGTCAGTCACGGTGGAGTTCAATCAAAGTTTATTATACCGCCGGTAGTGCTTCGGCATGTGCAACTCCTACATTCTCGCCGGAAGAAGGTGCGTACGAGGGCACACAAAATGTAACTATCTCCTCTACAAACGGTGCAACTATTTATTACACTATAGATGGTTCAGATCCTAAAACATCGGGAACAAAGTTAACTTATACATCTGCTATTTCTGTTAACGAAGATATGACGATTAAGGCATATGCAGTAAAAAGTGAATTAGATGATAGTGATGTGGCTGAAGCTGCATATACCATTACAGAAGGTCCAGACGCAACAATCAACCTGCTTGATGAAGGCTGGGGATTCCCGACGACTAAAGTAGTGGAAGAAACTGCCTATACCTATGGAGGTTATACCATCAAAGTTGCTGGTAACACTGGTAATGGCTTTAGAACATATGGTACATACTTCATGCTAGGACAGACAGGAGCTTACTTGGAACTGCCGGTATTCACATCTCCTATCGAGAAAATTGTTGTTGCAGGTAATGGAAGTGGTTCAGGCGATGTGGCTTGGAATATCTATCAAGGAGAAACAGCTGTTAGCACACAGGCAACAGGATGCAAAAATGATGTATATACTTTCGATATAGCACCGGCTAATCAAAAAGCTAATGTGGCTCATGCAATTAAGGTTACTAATGCTAAGAACCTCCAAATAAAGACTATTAAGATTTACTTTGGAGAGGCGGCAGCTGTTGATGCTCCGACAATTTCTGGCGAAGCAAACTTTGTTACATCTACTACAGTCACGCTTACTCAAGCTGATGCAGATCATATTTATTACACCACGAATGGTGTTGATCCGACAACGAGTTCGACAGAGTATACAGCTCCGTTCACAGTAGATGCGGATGGTACAACTACCGTAAAGGCTATTGCTGTCAAAGGTAGCGATGTTAGTGCTGTGGCAAGCAAGGATTTCACGAAGGTTACCCCGAAGACAACGGCTGCTGCATTGCGTGCTTTTGCAACTTCCAGTAACCAAAATGCATTTATCCAACTTGACGGATGGAAGGTTACGCATGTAAATGGTAATAATGCTTATCTCTTAGATCCATCGAATGAGGGTGTTGTTCTGAATAATGCAAGTCATGGTTATGTAGCAGGAGACGAACTGAATGACGAATTAGTTGAGGCTTCCGTTAAATTAGCAAGCGGACGTGTACAACTATCCGGTTTTACTTCTACAGACATTACTGCAACTTCTGGTACAGTTTCTCCTGTTGACGTAACCGATTTCTCTACTGTATTAGCCGCAAATCAATCGAGACTGATAACATTGAAGAATGCTACATATGCATCAAGTACAGGAACGTTCTCTGATGGTGAGCACCTAATTTACTTCTATGATCAGTTTAGTGCAAATCCCACATTGGTAGATGGCGCTACCTATGACGTTACAGGTATTGTGATTTACTATAATAATGGAAATGTAGAGAAAGTACAAATTGCTCCTCGTACGTCTGATGACGTTAAGGCGCAAAGTCCGGTGGTTATTCCTACAGCAGCTAACTTGGCTGCTTTAAAGGCTGCGGAAAGAGGCACATACATTCTGACACTCACTAATGCAGTTGTTTCTTATGTAAATGGCAAGAATGTCTTTGTCGAGGAAGGATCGACTGGCGTATTGGTACGTTTGGATAGCCATAGTTTCGAAGCAGGCAATTGCTTGAATGGAGACTATCAAGTTACTACTGAAGATTATCAAGGTAAATTTGAGATTACGGCTATCGAGCCGCAAGCAGGTGCTGCAACTACCACAGCTGAGATTCCTTTGACTACTGTTTCGATTGCTACGCTGAATGCAAGCTTTGATTCTTATGAGAGCCGCCGTGTTAAGATTGTAGGCGCTAACGTAACAGATGCTATCGGCAGCGATGACCGCAACGGTGCTATTAATGATGGCGCAGCAGTTGATGTTTATGCAGCAGCAGGTAAAAATATTATCACTCTTACGGCTAATGATAATGTAGATATTATCGGTTATCCTGGTTACTATAACACAGATAAACAATTAAATGTTTGGCAACAATCCGACATTACGGTAAATAGTACTCCGACTCCTCCTGCTTCGGACTACTCTATGTCGTTCGACATGACCCGTGCAAGTTATGACGCAGCTGCTGATGCACAAGTTGTATGGAACAGTAGCGTAGTAACGATGACTGTTGACAAGGGTACATCTTCTACTAAGGCCAATAACTATATTGGTGGAGGATATAATGGTGACACACATTGTGCCGATAGCCGTTTCTATCCGGGTTCTATCATTACATTCGCTCCGGCAAGTGGTGTGACGATTACCAAGGTAGAGTGGACTGCAACTTCCAACTCATATGCAAGTAACTTTGTAAGTGCTACATGGACTAACGCAGCAGCAACTGCAGATGGAACAAAAGTAACCATCGTTCCTTCCGCTTCTGGCGATTTCTCGGCAGAGGTAGCAGCAAGTAAGCAAACCCGCGCAACAGCTGTTACCGTTTACTACACCGCTGAGTCTGAGAAAGCAAAACTGGTAGGTTCCATTTCTATTGACAACATTAATACGGCTGTAGGAGAAGACGATATCGTACTGTTAGATATCGCTGCGACTTCCAACCCGAACAAGAATGCTATTTCTTATGCGATTGAAAGTGGTAGCGAATATGTGAGCATTGTCGGTGAAGGCAAGGCTGCTGCATTCCATGCAATTGCAGAGGGTACAGCAACCATTAGTGCAACTATTCCGAATGACCTTGGTAACTACACCGGCGCAACAACGACCTTTGATATTATTGTTGCTGCAGGTCCTGCCACTTTGGAGAGCATTGCTATCTCTGGCGAGGCAACAGCATTGGAATACACAGAAGGTCAAACTTTCAACCCTGCTGGTTTGAAGGTTATGGGTCACTATTCTGACAACTCAGACGCAGAGATCACAGAAGGTATTACTTGGGCATTTGATCCGTCGCCGCTCACAGCAGGAACAACTTCCGTATCTGTAACGGCGACTGTAAGCGAGATCACCAGCGATGCAGTTGTAGTTAACGGTTTGACCGTTAGCGCTGCTCCGACTCCGGTAACTGACAATGTAGTTATTCTTGCAACCTATGGCACAACTCTTTATGCCATGACCAACACACTTGGTACAGACAACAAATCACTTGTTCCTGTAGAAGTGGAGGAAGATGGTGCTAATATCGTTGTCCCGAATGCAGAGGCTAAGGCTGCCATTCAATGGACAAAGACGACTACTGGAGATAATGTCACCTTCCAAGATGCAGATAATAAATATCTGTAAGGAGCTTCTGATGGTGGAGACTTGACGCTCAACAACGCAGTATGCAATTGGACTTGGGACGAAACAACGACTTACCACTGCTATGCTATTGGCGAGCGCAGTTTCATCTATAGAGGCAGCACATATAACGTCTTCAAAAACTACAAGATTTCTAACATCACTGGCAATAGTGCTGAATATGCAGCTGTAGAAGTTCGCGTAATTGATCCTGAGAACATCATTGTAACTTCTAAAGTTAGTGCAGAATTAGCATACAATCCTACATCTGACGAAATTACCAAGGGCGAGGAGAGCAGTTGGTCTGCTCCAGCTCTTGTTAACCCACACACGGTAACGATTACTTCTTATGCTTCCGACAACGAGTCTGTAGCAACTGTTGAGGGTGGAGTAATTGCTCTCGCAGGAGGTATCGGTACTGCTCACATTACCGCTCACTTCGCTGGTAATGCTTCGTATTTCGAAGGTGATGCAGTTTATACCATTACCGTAAATGCTCCAGCTCCGACTCCGACGAGTACCATTTACCGCAAAGTAACAGCTACAGAAGACATTACTGATGGCGAATACCTGATTGTTTATGAAGGTGATGCTACGCACGATGCTGCTGTATTTGACGGCTCGCTTAACAATGATAATATCGACATAGCAAAGAAGGTTCTTGCTGTTGAAATCGAAAACGACGAAATCGCAGGAAATACGGAATTGGATGCTGCGGTATTTACCATTGATGTAACAGCCGGTTCGCTGCAATCTGCAAGTGGCTTGTATATTGGTAGAACCAATTATGATAACGGAATGGATAAGAGCACGACTGAGGCTTATGTGAACACGTTTGCCATCGCAGAAGGCGAAGCAGTGATTACCGGTGTTGGAGGTTGCACGCTCCGCTATAACTATGCAAGCGATCAATTACGCTTCCGTTACTACAAGAGCGGTCAGAAGGCTATCCAACTCTACAAGAAAGTAGAAGATACTCCTGTAGAGCCGGAATGGGAAAACATTCGTACTGAGGAAGTTGCACCAAATGCATACTACACGATGTGTCTGGATAAGGCTGTAACTGCAGTACAGGGCGCTTCGATCTGGAAAGTAATCAGCAAGGCTCAGAACGACAAAGATGTAATCCTTGAGGAAGTAACTACTACTGTAGCAGGTCGTCCGTATATCTTCTTTGCAACAGTCGCTAATCCGCAGGTTCAGTTCACCGGCAATCCTGTAAACGGACCGGTTAACGATGCAGAAAACAATGGTCTGGTTGGTTCGTTCTCGCATGCTCTTATTGAGAATGTTAACACCAACTACATTATTTACAACAACGAGTTGTACTACGTAAATACGGATAATGTATATGTAGGTGCTCATCGTGCGTACATTGACATGACGAAGGTTCCGGCTTATAGTAATGAGCCGCAACAAGGCAGTGGTGCTCCGCGTCGTCGCGTAGTTATGACCGTTCATGGTGAGCAAACAGCTACCGGCATGGAGAATGTACAAGGTGACAATGTACAATGTACAAAGGTGCTGATCGATGGTAACATCTATATCCTCCGCGGTGAGAAGATGTACGACGCAACCGGTAAATTGGTGAAATAAGATAGTCTACTAGTCAACTAGTCTACTGGAAAACTGGAGCGAAAAGGCGCAGATAGTCAACCGGTAGACTAGTCAACTAGAAGAATAGAGAACTAGCAAACTAGAAAAATCACAACAGAGATGACTACTCTTAATCCAGGCGGGTTTCTAATTCATCCGGGAGGATATCGCAACTTGGTCTGCTACAAGAAGAGCGTTATACTATACGATATGACGATCTACTACATAGACAAGTACCTCCAGCCTTCGGACCGGACGTACGGTCAAATGCAGCAAGCAGCGCGTTCCGGAAAGCAGAATATCGTTGAGGGATTAGAGGATAAGATGACATCTACCGATACGGGGTTACATTTGGTCAATGTGGCCCGCGGAAGTCTGCAAGAGTTACGCGAGGACTACGAAGACCAGTTGCGATCCAACCGCCTCCAATTATGGACACGTGAGCACGAACGATTTGGCAAGATGCTGCAGTTCTGCGCAACGCATAATGAGGTAGAGGACTACGCACCTTACTACGAGAAATGGGATAAGGAGACATTCTGCAACACAGCGCTGACGCTGATTCATCAGACGGATAAAGGGTTGATGACGTTGTTGCAGAAGATGGAAGCGGAGTTCTTGGAAGAAGGCGGAGTGAAAGAGCGAATGTTCGCCGCTCGGAAAGATAGGAGAGGATTTTGATAGTCAACTAGTCTACTAGTCAACTAGAATACTAGAAAACAACGAAGCAAAATAATATCAGATATGAAAAAGATTTATAATCAACCGACTGTTACTACGGTCAACCTCATGGGAGGATCTGTAATGCAGGCTGCAAGTCCCGGTGCACTCGTAAATAGCGGTTCCGGAACAGGAAGCATCGGCACCGGTGACCCGATCACCGGTAATTAATCACCCTGCACCCTACAGTGACGTACGCGATGGTCGCGAGATAGTCGCGTTCGTCTCTGGCGAAACATCCAAAGGCAGCTTCACGGCTGCCTTTGGTGTGGTTTTAGAAATGCGCAAAATTTTCAAATAATTTGAAATTTTCCGCAAAAGCCTTGTATATTTCAAATATATTGTAACTTCGAGGGCACCGACACGCAAGCGTCCCACCTCGAATTTAGTTCTTAGCCCAGAGGGCACGATTATTTCTTAGCCACAAGGGCACGAAATCTTCGCACTGTTGTGCAAACTCCAATCTTTAGCCGTAAAACACAAATTATGCAAGCATTTTTGATTTTTTACGTCTAAATCTTGCAAATTTGAAAAATTTGTTGTAATTTTGCAGCGTCAAAGGTAAACGAAACAATGAACTCCTTTGGAGACACATGGACATTCACCAGCTTCGGCGAGTCACACGGACTCGCCGTTGGCGGTGTATTGGACGGTGTGCCGGCAGGACTGCATATCGACCTTGCGCTGATTCGCTCCGAGTTGGAGAGACGAGCAGGAAAGGTACAAAGTGACGATGTACAATGTACAAAGGGAGTTTCTCCGCGCGCAATGCGTGAGCCCGACGAAGTCGAGTGGCTATCAGGAGTCATAGAAAAGGGACAAAGTGACAATGTACAATGTACAAAGTATAAGGGACAAAGTGACAATGTACAATGTACAAAGTATAAGGGACAAAGTGACAATGTACAATGTACAAAGGACCAAGGGACAAAGTATAAGGGACAAAGTGACAAAGTACAAAGTGACAATGTACAATGTACAAAGGAGTTGGTGACCCTCGGTACGCCGATCGCGTTTATTATACGGAATAAGGACGCACGACCGGAGGACTACGAATACTTGCGTCACACCTACCGCACCGGACACGCCGACCGCGTCTATGAGCAGAAATACGGCATTCGTGACTGGAGAGGCGGCGGACGGGCCTCCGCTCGCGAGACCGCAGCACGCGTCGTAGCCGGTTGTATCGCTAAGCAGGAGTTGGCCGCCAAAGGTATCTCTATCCATGCCTCGCTCGTGCAGGTAGGCGCCGAGACCGACCCTACCCGCTTCGCCGACACTATCGCCCGCTACCAGCAAGACGGCGACTCGATAGGTGGCATTGTAGCGTGCCGGATCACGGGCCTCCCCGTCGGCACAGGTGAACCCATCTTCGACAAACTGCAAGCCCATCTCGCCTATGCCGTCATGAGCATCAATGCCTGCAAGGGCTTTGAGTACGGCACAGGTTTCGGCGGGGTTACAGAGCCCGGCTCGGCCATCAATCATATCTCAGGCGGTATCTCCGGAGGCATCGCAGACGGAACAGACGTCACGTTTCGCTGCGTCTTCAAACCCACCCCCTCCACGCCCAAAGCCCTGATGGAAGTGACAAAGGGACAAGGTACGATGTACAAAGGAAGACACGACGCGTGTGTTGCCACTCGCGCCGTGCCTGTCGTAGAAGCCATGACGGCTTTAGCACTCGTTAATCTTATTTAACCACAACCGGCTCGTATTTCGGAACGAGACTCTTCTTATCTCGTTGCACTCGAACGATTATTTTAGTACCACTGCCTTGTGCTTGGGTACTAAAATCTTCTTATCTCGGGATAAACCCTCGAACGATTATTTTAGTACCACTGCCTTGTGCTTGGGTACTAAAATCTTCATCACCGTCCAACCGATCAGGTAAGCTACTGCACAGATACAGAAGATGATCATGTAGCCTGCGGGCTTACCGCTGAAGCCCATAAACTGGAAGGCTTCGCCCATCTTGTCGGCATGCGTGAACAGCATACCCGAACCCTTGTTGATCAGGAACGAACCTACACCACCGGCCATCGCTCCGATACCCGTGATCGTAGCTACTGCCGATTTGGGGAACATATCACCCGTGGTGGAGAAGATGTTAGCAGACCAAGATTGGTGTGCTGCACCTACGATACCGATAATGATAGCCACTGCCCACGGACCATACATACCGCCCAGAGGCTGTGCAAACAATGCAAACAGCGGGAAGAACGCAAAGATCAACATGGCACGCATACGGCCTGCGTACGGCTCCATACCATGCTTCTCAACAAAGATCTTAGGCAGGTAGCCGCCAAACAGCGATACCACCGTCACGATAGCATACAGCGTGAAGATCAGCGCGATACCCTGCGGGTCACTGGCCTTGATACCATACTGATCCTGGAAATAAGCCGGTGCCCAGAAGAGGAAGAACCACCATACACCGTCCGTCATGAACTTACCAAACGCAAACGACCAAGTCTGTTTGTGCTTGAAAGCCTCGGCAAACGACATCTGCTTCTCCTCCTTAGCCTCCTCCTTCGGAGCGTCTTTCTCATCCTGGTGGATATACTCGAGCTCAGCCTCATTCACGTGCTTCGACTCCGTCGGTTTGTCATACACAAAGATCCAGATACCGGCCCATACAAAGCCCAGCGCACCGATGATGATGAATGCCCACTCCCAGCCAAGACTCTTAGCCAGCAGAGGTATAGTAGCCGGAGCAGCCAACGCACCTACCGAAGCACCTGCGTTGAACAATGCCGTTGCAAACGCGCGGTCCTTCTTCGGGAAGTACTCGGCCGTCACCTTGATAGCAGCGGGGAAGTTACCGGCCTCACCAAGTCCCAAGATCAGACGGCAAGCCAGGAACAGCCATACACTAATCATCGATATCGAAGCCGCAATAGCACCCGTGGCATTCAGCAGCGCAGCCTTGTCGGCTACACCTACGATATGCTCGGTCACCCATCCGCAGCCGGCGTGCATTACCGCACCTACCGACCAGATCACGATGGCCCACAGGTAGCCCTTCTTCGTACCCATCCAGTCGATAAACTTACCGGCAAAGAGGCAGAAGATAGCATACGCGATCGAGAACACACCCGTGATCGTTCCGTAGTCGGAGTCGGTCCAGTGGAACTCGGGTTGAATAAACTCCTTGAAGGTCAACGACAGCACCTGACGGTCCATGTAGTTAACCGTAGTGGCGAAGAAGAGCATCGCACACATGACCCAACGCCAGTTGGTCATAATTTCTTTTTTACTCATAAAAAACAAATTTAAGTACAAAGTGACAAAGTACAATGTACAATTTATTACTTGCGGCAAGCCGCGATGATTTCAAAGCACTCGCGGCACTTGTCGGTCACGTATTTCCAGTCACCGGCTTTTACCTTGTCGGACGGGAAGAGCTTGCTTCCCATACCTACACAGTAAACACCTGCGGCGAACCATTTCTCCAGGTTCTCTTTCTCCGGAGCTACGCCACCCGTTACCATGATTTTCGACCAAGGCATCGGCGCCATGAGACCCTTCACCAGGTTCGGACCTACTACATCACCCGGGAAGACCTTGGTAAAGTCGCAACCTACTTCCTGTGCCAGACCGATCTCGCTCGGTGTGAGGCAACCCGGACAGTAAGTCACGCAACGACGGTTGCAGACAACTGCGATATCCTTGTTGAACAACGGACCTACTACAAAGTTAGCGCCCAGCTGCAAGTACAGCGAAGCCGTCGGAGCATCTACTACACTACCGATACCGAGTGCCAATTCCGGGCACTCAACAGCTACCCACTTGCTCAGTTCGCCGAACACCTCGTGGGCGAAATCGCCACGGTTGGTGAACTCGAACGCGCGTACGCCGCCTTCGTAACATGCCTTAATCACGTTCTTGCAAACTTCCACATCTTTGTGGTAGAACACAGGAACCATCGGAGCCTGTGCTATTTTCGCCATAACGGCGAATTTATCGAACCTCATAAATGTACAATTTTACGATGTACAATGTACAAAGGCCTAAGGATGTACAATTTTACGATGTACAATGTACAATGGCCATTGGATGTACATCTGGTTATTCTTTGTTAATTGATTTTTTTGTTGATACTATTGCAGCGACAGTGATACTCAGTAACTCGGAACATTCCTGGATAATATCTCGCATTCTATCTTCCGGTAGAATTTGGCAATCCACAATTAGCTCCAACCAATGTAACGTCTCGTCTAACTCTTCTTCAACCATCTTGAGTTTATTGATAAAGTCCTTTTCTGACTTTGCAATACAAGCTGCTCTGTAATTGGCAGATGGAGATGTGCCCGATCTTATTACCTGGCGTGCTATGGCAGCGGACGAAATGGTATTAGGCATGGCATCCACCATCCGTACCACACGGATGGCGAAAGCTTTATGCCGTTGTTTCAGTTCGTCTTTGTCCATTTCCTTTGTACATTGTACATTGTCACTTTGTCACTTCAATTTATCTCTGAACACGTCCATTTGCGTTGCCGCCGGCAAGCGAGAGGACTTCATCCTCGCTGACGAGGTTATAGTCGCCGTTGATGGTGTGCTTCAGTGCCGAAGCAGCAACTGCAAACTCAAGAGCTGATGCCTGGTCACCCGGATACTTGAGCATACCATGGATCAGACCGCCGGAGAACGAGTCACCACCACCTACGCGGTCGATGATCGGGTTGATCTCGTAGCGTTTGGATTGATAGAACTCCTTGCCGTTGTAGATCATCGCCTTCCAGCCGTTGAACGTAGCGCTGTAGCTCTCGCGAAGCGTCGAAACAACATACTTGAAACCGAACTCTTTCATCATCTGCTCGAAGATACCCTTGTAGCCTTCGGCATTGGTCTCGCCGCCTTCTACATCTGCATCGGGCTTGAAACCGAGGCAAAGCTCTGCGTCTTCCTCGTTTCCGATACAAACATCTACGTACTTCATCAACGGACGCATGATGGAGATAGCCTTCTCGCTGGTCCAGAGTTTCTTGCGGAAGTTCAGGTCAACCGATACGGTTACACCGTGACGCTTAGCAGCCTCGCAAGCGAGTTTGGTGATCTCTGCAGCCTTGTCCGAGATAGCCGGCGTAATACCGCTCCAGTGGAACCAAGCTGCACCTTCCATGATCTTGTCGAAGTCAAAATCCTTCGGATCAGCCTCTGCGATAGCCGAGTGAGCACGGTCGTAGATGACCTTCGACGGACGCATCGAAGCACCTGTCTCGCAGTAGTACAGACCTACGCGGTCACCGCCACGAACGATATAATCGTCCTTCACGCCATAACGGCGCAGCGAGTTAACGGCAATCTGACCGATCTCATGTTTCGGCAGTTTCGTTACCAAATACGCCTCGTGTCCATAGTTAGCGCACGAGATAGCTACGTTAGCCTCACCACCACCGGGGATGATACGGAAATGATCAGACTGAATGAAACGATCTTGTCCTTCCGGACTCAGGCGAAGCATAATCTCGCCCAACGTAATAATTTTAGCCATAGATCTAAAAATTAAATGATTTATATTGTTGTTAGTTATTGTTTTGCTTTTTTATTCTCTTTCGATATTTCGATATTTCGGTATTTCGGTATTTCGATATGTCGGCCCTCCTTCCGATATTTCGATTTATCGATATCTCGATATCTCGGTCTTTTATATCTTCCTTGTCCCGCGACACTCCGGATAACCGCTGCAACTCCAGAACTCTTTCCCGGAATTAACCCCTTTCTTCGCAACCCGTTTGATCATCGGCTTCCCGCATTCGGGGCATAGAGGCGCGTTCTCCTCGGCACTCTTCTCTGCTCTATGCTGTAGCCTCTCTGCCGTAAGTGCCTCCGTAAAACCTCCTTCTTCCTTAAAATCTCCTAATAGCATCTCTATCTGCTTCTGAATCATCATAATCAACCTGTTACATAAGATGAGCACACAATTTGCCGCAACTACAGAATCCTCCGTCTCTAACCACTCATCGAACTTATGTTTCTGTTTCAATATATGCGCGCTACTCTCGTGCATCACATCATCCGTGTACTCCGGCGGATCAAAAGGAATATTATACACACGCTTGTATGCCTGCGATTTGTCCGACCATGGTATCTGTTCCGCGTGCATCAACCAATTGGCATAATCGCTCATCAACTCTGCTATGCTCGCGCGCGCCACATCGGTCAACTTCATCTCCGTCTCTTTGGAGGTCGAATGCCGCGAGTTACCCTCGGCGATATTTGCCACACCCGAACGTGCAGCTTGTGTCATTTGGTCAAATTGTCTTCCGCACGGGTCATTCTTCAGGTTCAGGAACTTCTTGCAAAACTCCTGTGTTGCCAACTGAATAACATTCGCTACCACCCAAGTATTCAACCAGAAATATCCAAATCGCCGTATCTTCAGCATAGTATTGTTTTATAATGTTGTTTATTATTTTCTTTCTATTTCTATTTTGTCTTTGCGTTTCTGTCCCTTCGATATATCGATATTTCGATATGTCGATATGTCGGCTATCTGTTCGATTTATCGATTTCTCGATATTTCGATATATCGGTTTCTTCTCATCCCTCCTGTTTCCCTTTCGCTATCCCGCTTCCTCTATCAAGTCCCCTTCGATATCCCGATATATCGATATTTCGATCTGTCGGTCTCTCTCCCTTCCATCCACCTATCTTCCTCCTGTCTCCATCGGATGCCGATTGCTTTCACTTAGAGATTCTAAAATTTTGTTGATTTTTCTTTTGAACAGTTGCACATAAAATGCCAAGTCCCCAACTAAGAATAATGAGCAAAACAATCCCCAATATAAAATCAATATTCACACCGCATTTTTTGTGCGTTAAGATTAACAATAAGAATGTTGCTATAAATCCAAAGAATTGCACCAATAATGTTATCAATGCTTTTCCTGTTCCATATTTATAAGAAGCGACTGGAGGGAAGATGATGAGTACAATATAATAAACAATCTTATCTTTCACGCATGGCATATCTTTCCATTCGTTTTGCTTCTTAGGCATGCTCAATAAATTGATTATCAGAGCAACAACAAATAACGGAAGTGCCACTTCCACAAAACAAATAAGCATCCAAAAAATATAGGAAATAGATACTCCAAAAACTTCTATAAATTGGCCCATATACTATGATTGATTCAAATTCAAACCACTCCCCGCTCACCTTCGTTTTGAGAGGCAAGCGGGGATGCGTAGTCATTTAGAACTTGAAGTAATTCTTCGCGTTGTTGTAGCAGATGTCTTCGACCATCTGCTGCACGCGGGCTTTCTCGTAACCGGTGTACGGAATCATGCCGTTCTCGATGTCATTACCGAGGACGTTACAGAGCGTACGACGGAAGTACTCGTGGCGCGGATACGAGAGGAACGAACGGCTGTCGGTCAACATGCCGACCATGCGAGAGAGGAGACCGAGGTTACTCAATGCCATCATCTGCTTCTCCATACCGTCTTTCTGATCGAGGAACCACCAGCCTGAACCGAACTGAATCTTACCCGGTACACTGCCGTCCTGGAAGTTACCGAGCATGGTAGCGATTACCTCATTCGCACACGGGTTGAGGTTATAAAGAATGGTCTTAGCCAAATGTCCTTCGCTGTTCATCTCATCGAGGAAATGACTCATCGCTTTGGCGGTCGTGAACTCACCGATGGAGTCAAAACCGGTGTCTGCACCGAGCTGGGCAAACATCTTGCTATTGTTGTTACGGATTGCACCGTAGTGGTACTGCTGGGTCCAACCCGAAGCGTAGTCCATCTCTGCCTGTGCGTGCAGATAAGCGTGCTTATACTGACGAATCTCGTAAGCGCTCAGTGCCTTGCCTGCGAGGGCCTTCTCGAAGATGGCATTGATCTCTGCGTCGGTGTAGGGCTCGTCGTAGAACTCCTCGATTCCGTGGTCAGAGAGACGGCAACCCATCGACTCGAAGAAGTCATGGCGTTTCTGCAATGCATCCACCAAATCGCCAAACTTGGCGATTGCAACACCGCTAACTGCGGAGAGTTTCTCGATATACGCTTTCCAAGTAGCCGCTTCGATATTCATGCCTGCGTCCGGACGCCAGGTCGGGAGCATGCGCACCTCTGCGGTAGGATCTTCCTTCACCATCTTATGCCACTCCAGCGAGTCAGCCGGATCGTCGGTCGTACAGACGAGCTCTACGCCGTAGTGCTTCATGAGTCCACGCGGACAGAACTTAGGATCGTTAGCGATCAGGTCGTTGCACTTGTCATAGATAGCACGTGCGGTCTCGGGATTCAGACGCTCCTCTATACCGAAAGCGGTCTTGAGCTCCAGATGGGTCCAGTGGTACAGCGGATTGCGGAAGGTGTACGGAACGGTCTCCGCCCATTTCTCGAACTTCTCCCAGTCGGTCGTATCCTTACCGGTGCAGTAACGCTCGTCCACACCGTTGGAACGCATAGCACGCCACTTGTAGTGGTCGCCCATGAGCCAGATCTGTGCAATCGACTCGAAACGCTTGTTCTCAGCCACCATCTGCGGGATCAGGTGACAGTGATAATCGATGATCGGCATGTGCTCGGCATGCTCGTGATAGAGCTCCTGCGCAGTAGCTGTTTGCAACAGGAAATCTTTGTCCATGAATGCTTTCATATTCTAAAAATTATAGTGTTTATTTGTTTGCATACTTTATCACGTGCAAAATTACTACATTTTTCGCAAATATAGGTGGAAAAATTGACACAAAAAGTAAACTTTTCTTGCACATTCCGTTTTTTTGTTGTACCTTTGCACTCGATTTTGCAAAAAACGATGGATTTGTTTCGTCAAATACGTTCCGGCTTGGAGGATGCGCTACGCGCCTACGACCGTAAGTTCGCCGATAGCCTGTCGGCCGAGCAAGCCCTGCTTCATGACGTACTTCGCTATATTTCGGCGAAGCGCGGCAAGCAGTTACGCCCGATCATGGTCATGGAGGCGGCGCGCCTGTGCAACTGCATTACCGACAAGACGATCTCTACCGCCGTTGCCCTGGAGCTGCTGCATACCGCCAGCTTGGTGCACGACGACGTCGTAGACGACTCCCCCACCCGTCGCGGGCAGGAGGCGGTGCATGTCCATTGGACGAACAAGGTGGCGGTACTCGCCGGAGACTACATGCTAGCCAAGGTGATCGGTCTGGTGGCTGAGGTGAAGAATACCAAGATACTGGGCATCATCTCCGACCTGGGACGTTCGCTCTCTTCGGGCGAGATACTCCAGCTCCATACCAATCAGTCGATGTGGATCGACGAGGCGCAGTATATGCGTATCATCGAGCAGAAAACCGCCCGACTCTTTGCCGCCTGCTGCGAAGCAGGCGCCGAGTCCGCAGCCGGTACGCAGCGTCAGATCAGCGCCCTGCGCGAATTCGGACATCAGCTCGGCCTCTGCTTCCAGATCCAGGACGACGTGCTCGACTACTCCGACTCAGAAGACCTGGGCAAGCCTACCATGAACGATATCCGTGACGGTAAGGCCACCCTACCGCTCATCATCTCGCTCCAGCGTGCGCCGGAGAGCGAGGCTGCCGAGATACGCCGACTGACCGAAGCCCTGGTAGCCCACGACAAGTCCATCGATCCCGCCGAAGCCGAACAAGACATCAAGGCCTTTGTCCTTCGGTTTGACGGCATAGGATATGCACATAAAAAAATGATGGAACACAAACGTCTGGCCGAAGAGGCCTTGTCTGTATTCCATGACTGCGATGCGCGGCGTGATCTGCTCGCCCTACTCGACTACACGATCAATCGTGTCCATTAGCCGTTCGCGCTGATCGTCGTCCGGCACTTTCTCCAGTACATCTTTCAGGAACGCGGCCACCAGCATACGGTAGGCCACCTCACGGCTTATACCGCGTTGCTGCATATAGAAGAGCGCCGACTCATCCAGTTGGCCCGTAGTAGCACCATGCGAGGCCTGCACATCGTCGGCATATATCTCCAGTTGCGGACGGGTACGCATCTGCGCCTCTCGGCTCAGCAGCAAGTTGCGGTTCACCTGCTCGGTACGCGTCTGCTGCGCATCCTTAGCAATCTGCAGTTCGCCATAGAAAGCGCCCTCGGCCTGATCGGCCAGCACAAACTTAAAGAGTTGCTTGCTCTCGCCGCCACCTACGCGGTGAAACACGTGCGTCTCGGTCTCTACATGGTCCTTGCCTCGCAGGTAAGCCAGACCGTACAGTTCGGTCAGGCAACCCTTGCCGAGTTGCTCTACAGTGATAGCATTTCTAGTAGGACTAGTATCACTAGTTCCACTAGATGGCAGGTTCACCACCACGATCCGTACCTGCGAACCCTCTTCCTGCTCAATATGCAGGTCCAGGCCCGGTTCGTTCACGTACACGCGCTCGAATATGTCACCCTTAGAGACCCTCATAGCCACGTTCTTCCAGTTCCAGCGCTAATGTTTTGTCACCCGTCTTCACAATGCGTCCGTCGGCCAGCACGTGCACATAGTCCGGCACGATATAGTCCAGCAGACGTTGATAGTGGGTAATAACGATCGAAGCATTCTCCGGCGTCTTCAGTCGGTTGACGCCATCGGCTACGATACGCAACGCATCAATATCCAGACCCGAATCGGTCTCGTCCAGTATAGCCAGGCAGGGCTCCAGCATTGCCATCTGGAAGATCTCGTTTTTCTTCTTCTCGCCTCCCGAGAAACCCTCGTTCACCGAACGGTTCTGCAACTTGTCACCCATCTCCAACATGGCGCGTTTCTGCTTCATCAATCGGAGGAAATCACGTGCCGACAAGGGTTCTTTACCCTCATACTGACGTTTCTCGTTCACAGCCGTACGCATGAAGTTGGTCATGCTCACGCCGGGTATCTCTACGGGGTATTGAAAACTCAGGAACACACCCTCGCGGGCACGCTGCTCGGCGGGCATCTCCAGCAGGTTCTTGCCACGGAGCCACACCTCGCCACCGGTCACCTCATACGCCGGATGACCCGTCAGCACAGCCGAGAGGGTCGACTTGCCGGCCCCGTTCGGTCCCATGATGGCATGCACTTCGCCCTCGTTGATAACGAGGTTGACACCTCGGAGTATTTCTTTGCCTGCAATAGACGCATGCAGGTCCACGATTCGTAATAACTCTTTCACCTTAAAATAACTATAAACAATAACCTATAACCTTTCGCCATTACAATTGGCTCATCACCACTTCGCCCACAGCCTGCAACGTCGCGCGGTCGATCTGCTGGATATCATCCTGCTGGGTATGCCACCAGCGCGGGAAGGTGCCGGTATGTTCGTCCAGGTGGATAATATCGATGATCGGCAGGTTGAGCGCCTGGCCCACGTAGTAGTGGTCGTCAATGATAGCACCGGCCTGCTCGTTGCGGAATATATGCTCATAGCCCAGTTCCGCAGCCGATTTCCACACTTTTTGTACGTAGGGCGAAGCCATCTGCTCCGAGTAGTACTCGCGGAAGAACGTAGCCCCCGGTGCACCAATCATATCCAGCAGTATGCCCCACTCGTAGCGTCCGCGCAGCGAGGCGTCGCGTGCCCATAGTTGACTACCCAGGCACCAGGTATCCTGACGGTCGATCTCCTTGAGAAAACTGGGTGTACCCATATCTTCGCAATCGAAGAGCACGATATCGACACCTGTCGTTCGTCGTTTGTCGTTAGTCATTAGACTGATCTGACGGGCCACCTCCAGCAGCACGGCTACGCCGCCTGCGCCATCGTTAGCAGCAGGCACGGGTTGATACCAAGCTGCCTCTTCATCCTCGTCGCACCATGGACGTGAATCGAAGTGGGCACATAGCAAGATGCGCTTTGCCAAGCTATCTTCCCCGATACGGGCTACTATATTGCGTACGCGCTGCTTCTCGCCGGCATAGTCGAGCATCACGCCCTCCTGCACCTCCACCTCGGCGCCAAAGCGCTCCAGCTGGGCGGTGAGCCACTGTACGCATGAGTCATGCGCCTCTGTGCCCGGCACGCGTGCACCGAAGTCGAGCTGCTTGACTACATAGCTATACGCCGAGTCGCCGCTGAAGGCCGGACGTGCCATCTCGGTGGTGGTATGAGTCGTCTTGCCTCCGCAGCCCAGCATAGCCAACGCGGCAAGGGCTAATAGAATATAGTAACGCGCACGCATATATGGGGAATATCTTATCGTTCGTTCACTTCGCTGATGCTCTGATGCTCCTGGATAGCTCGTATCACCGATCCGATCGCCTTGGCCAGCGTCACCTGGTGCACCTTGGCGCAGCGCTGCGTATCAAAGGGAAGCGAGTCGGTGAAAACCAGTTCGTCCAGTTCGCTCTCGTCGATACGTTGGCATGCCGAACCCGACATCACGCCGTGGGTCACGACGGCCCGTACCGAGATAGCCCCCGCACGCTTCATCACCTCAGCGGCCTTGCAGAGCGTTCCGGCCGTATCGGCTATATCGTCCACGATGACTACGTTCTTGCCGTATACGTCACCCAGCACGCGTATCTCCGACACCTTGTTGAAGTCCGGACGGTTCTTGTAGCAGATCACCATCGGCACTTCCTTGTCCAGCATCGTATGCAGCTTCTTGGCAAACGCTGCAGCTCGCTTCGAACCACCCACATCGGGCGACGCCACGATGAGTTTTTTCAGGTTCAGCCCAGCTACGTAAGGTGCCAGCACGTTGGATCCATACACGTGGTCCACAGGGATATCAAAGAATCCCTGGATCTGGTCGGCATGCAGATCCACGGTGATGACGCGGTCGGCACCGGCCACCTGTAGCATGTTAGCCACCAGTTTCGCACCGATCGACACACGCGGCTTGTCCTTGCGGTCCTGGCGCGCCCATCCGAAGTAGGGGATGACGGCGATCACCTTGTAGGCGCTTGCGCGCTTGGCTGCGTCAATCATGAGCAGCAGTTCCATCAGGTTGTCGCTACTGGGGCGCGTCGACTGCACCAGATAGACCGACATACCGCGCACCGATTCGTCGAACGATGCAGAGAACTCGCCGTCCGAGAAATGGTCGATACGGACCTTTCCCATCGGACAACCCAAGTAGTCGCAGATCCCTTGAGCCAGTTTTTCGCCCTGAGATCCGGCAAACACTTTATACGGATTTGCTTCCATTGTATTGTGAACTTTAGCAGTTAGCTATTCGCTTGTTTTTTCTTTTTCTTCGAGCGAGCAGGCTGAGCGGGCGCAGCAGCCTCCGCAGGTTGGGGTTCAGTGCTCTGCGGCATCTCATAATGCAGCACGCCACCCGACAGACGCTCTATATCCTCAGCCACGCGGGCGATACCCGAGTCCTGGTCGCGGTTCCATACCGCATTCTTCTGGCGCATACATTGCGCTACGTAACTCACCAGCGCCTCGCGTTGCTGCGCATCCTCCATGCGACATGCATACTCAATCATGTCCTGGATGATGCGACCGTAGTTGCGCATCTTGATAGGCGTCGTCTTTCTATTTAATTGCATGGTCATAATACCTTAGTTTTTACGAAGCAGATAGATCATCGTGGGATAGTGGTCGCCGTAGCCGTCCTGCCATACGCCCGACTTGTGGGTACGCAGCGGAGTACCTTTGTCCTTACCCTCTTGTACGGTCAGGAAGGGCTTGTTGAATATCTGGGGCTTCCAGTAGTACCACTTGCCCGAATTGATATTTTCGCTCAGCAGGGGCTCGGAGATAATGATCTGGTCAAACAGGTTCCAGCTACCGTTGTAGGCCAACGATCCGGTACCGTTCTCCAGACGTTGCCACATGGTGTTGAACAGTCCCTGACGACCTACATCCTCACGGTTCTTCTTGGCGTTGAGCACCTCGGCACAACTGTGGTTGTACGGATCGTCGTTCAAGTCACCCATGATGATGATCTTTGCATTCGGCTCACGCTGGTATATCGAATCGCAGATATGCAGACAGAGCATAGCAGCCGTGTCACGTCCCGGACGGGAAGACAACTCGCCGCCATAACGGCTGGGCCAGTGGTTGACGATCATATGCAGTTTGTCCTTCACGATCGTCTTGCGGTCGTCGTCGTACATATAGCCCGAAACGAGCAATTGCAGACGCGTCTTGATCACACCGCCGTCAGCATAGTGGGCCTTCAGCTCATAGCCGGCCACCTTGGTCGGACGGAACAGCGTGGTATCATACAGGAAACCTACGTCCACACCACGACGGTCCGGACCCTCGATCAGGATGGGCTTGTAGGCACGGCCGTACTTGCTGTTGGTCTCAGCGCAGAGGTCGTACAGACAACCGATATTCTCCACCTCAGCTACACCTACACAGGCCGCACCGCGCGGATCCTCGTCCGTACCCAACTGCGAGACAGCATACGCCATGCGCTGGATCTTATGCTCATACTTCATGCTCGTCCAGTGCATACCGCCATCGGGCAGGTACTCATAGTCGTTCTTACCCTCGTCATGGATCGTATCAAACAGGTTCTCCAGGTTGTAGAAAGCGATGCAACGGATGCGTTGCTGCGCTTGCTCTTGTGCACTCAGCGTGCCGGTAAGGGTCAGCAGCACCGCTGCCACCCAAATCATGGTGCGTTTCATAAGATATTTGATTAGTTTATTCATTGTTTCCCAAAATTCGCCGCAAAGGTACGAAAAAAAACGCACATACGCAAATAATTTTTAGAAATAATTTGCACATTTGCAATTTTTGTTGTAACTTTGCACTCGCTAACGAAAAAACACAACAAAATTAACATTATTCACTAAACATTATTCTTTATTATGTCAAGCGTTAACAAAGTTATTCTGATTGGAAACGTAGGTTCTGACCCTGAAGTACGTTATCTGGACCGAGGCGTTTGTATTGCAAATTTCAACCTGGCTACTACCGAACGAGGCTACACCATGCAGAACGGCACCCAGGTGCCTGACCACACCGATTGGCACGCTATCGTGCTATGGCGCAACTTGGCCGAATGGGCCGAGCGCTATGTGCGCAAGAGCATGAAACTATATGTAGAAGGCAAGCTCCAGACCCGCACTTGGGAGAAGGACGGCCAGATCCGTCGTAAGACCGAAGTCATTGCCGAGAACGTACAGATCCTGTACCGTCCAGAGCAGTACCGTAACGGCGTAGAGAGTCTGAAGAAACCCGTAGAGAATGAGGAACTGCCCGAGCAGGCTGCCATCACCGAAGACGAGAACTATAACGACATATTCTAAATGACCAACAAGGAGCGATACAGCGCGTGGTGCGAGCAGATAGGCAACGTGCCGCTCATGATGCAACCATGGTGGATGGATGCCGTATGCGCCGGCAAGGAGTGGGACGTGCTATTAGTCGAAAGTCAAAAGTCGAAAGACGAAAGCCGGAGTGCCTCTGGAGTCGAAAATGCAGATAGCCAGGCCGAGCCCAAGATCCTGGGCGCGATGCCATACCTGATTCGCAAGCGGCTGGGACAGAAGTACATTCTGATGCCCCAGCAGACGCAGGTAGGCGGTATATGGGTCGACCCATCCATCACCGACAACCGATGGGAGATATCCCGAGTATGCCAGTCCATCGAGGCGCAACTCAAGCAGATGCACCTCAGCTACTACTACCAGCAGTACCCTATCGGTAGCCTGCCTGCGGAAGCTATGCGCGGGCTGGGATTTCGTCTGCGCGAACGCATCACCTACCGCATCGACTTCCTCAACGACATTGACCAGATCATCGGTTCGTTCAGCAAGAACAAGCGACGCCAACTGCAGAAAGCCGCTTCGCTCACGGCCGATACCCAACTGACGGCTGAAGACTTCTATCGCTTCCATACACACTGTCTCGCTGCGCAACACAAGCACATCAGTTATACACGCGAGTTTTTGCTGGTACTTGAGCGCAAAGCGCGCCGTCTGGGACAATGCGAGATACTATCGATCCGCAACCTGGAAGGTGAGGTATATGCCGCCGCCTTCCTGGTATGGGATCGCACCACGATGTACTACCTCATCCCATGCTACGATCCAGCTTACAAGGACTCCGGCGCCTCGTCGCTGCTGGCACTTGAGGCGATTAAGTTGGCGCACCGCAAGCACCTCTCGTTCGACTTCGAGGGCTCGATGGATAGCGGCGTAGCCAAGCACTATAGCCAGTTTGGCACCACCCCCACGCGCTACTATGGCGTAGAGAAATGTTATCACCCGCTCTTCCGCCTTGCCCTGTGGTGGCAGAAGATTAGAGAGAGGTGAGAGGTTACGGGTTACGGGTTACAGGTTACAGGTTACAGGTTACAGGTTACGGGATATAGGTGAAAGTTCTATTTTTGACACCTTGGTATCCGTCCCCCAAGGACGCGATGAGCGGACTCTTTGTGCAGAAGCACGTAGAGGCTGTTCGTGCGCAGGGTGTGGATGTGCGGGTCATTCATTCCCAGACCCACATGGACACCTTCCGCCAATACCGGGCGCTGCAGAAAGAAGGTTGGAAACCGGATATCGTGCAACTCAACGTCATTCAGAAGCAGGGCCTCTTGGCGCTTGCCCTCTGGCAGCACGAGCACATCCCATATATCATCCTGGAGCACTGGAGCGGCTACCTGCCTGAGAACGGCGCCTTCCTTCGCATGCCGGCCTGGAAGCAACGTCTCTACCGGCGTATCGCCCGTGAAGCACGTATGATCCTCACGGTGAGCGAACGCCTGGGCCAAGCCATGCGCGAATGCGGCATCCGCAATGCCCAATGGGGACAGATCCACAACGTAGTGGATGACTTCTTCTTTGAGAATCAGAAGATTCAGAGTATTCCGAATAATCAGATTAATCAGAAGGCGCTCCTTCATGTCTCCTGCTTCGACGAGCAGGCCAAGAACCTCAAGGGCTTGCTACGGGCCGCCAAGATGCTCTCCGAGCGACGCCAAGATTGGCAACTCGTGCTCGTTGGTACGGGCGTTGATTATCAGGATGTACGCACCTACGCTGACGCGCTCGACATCCCGGAAAGCTTGCTGCGATGGACCGGTGAACTGACGCCGCGCCAGGTGGCCGAAGAGATGCGCAGGGCTGACGCGCTGGTACTCTCCAGCCGCTACGAGACATACGGCGTCGTGTTGGCCGAAGCGGTTGCGGCAGGTCTACCAATTCTCTCTACACCCGTCGGCATCGCCGAAGAGGTGGCCGACCTCATCGTACCCCAAGAGATAGCCCAGCACAAAGCCGGCACCTTTGCAGAGTTCATAGAGACCATATTGTTTAGAGTCGAAAGTCGAAAGGCGAAAGTCGAAAGCGATCGATTTACGTCGGAGGCTGTGGGAAAGGCACTAAAAGAAGCATATGATTGCTGTTTGCATTGCGACATATAATCAGGAGGCTTTTATCGCACAAGCGGTAGAGAGCGTTCGCGCGCAGGTATGCGATCTGCCCATCCGCATCTATATAGGTGATGATGCCTCCGCTGATGGCACGCAGGCTATATGCGAACGTCTGGCGGCGCAAGATGAGCGCATCGTCTATATCCGCCGCGAGCAGAATACGGGTCTGGTACGTAATACCATTGACCTCTACCGGCGTATCCTCGCTGACAGATGCGACTACATCGCCATGCTTGATGGTGACGACTACTGGACCGACCCGCATAAACTGCAAACTCAGTTGGACTACATGCGCATGTATCCGCAGATAGGATTTGTGCACACGGCCGTGGAGGGGCAGAGCGACGACTCCATCCCTACGGGAGACCTAAGCGACCGATACGACCTGGCAGGAGCTCGGCAGACCAACTGCACGGTGCTCTTCCGCACCGATCTGCTCCGCACGGACGAACTCGACGAGATCGATCGGCAAGGTTTTCCGGTGCTGGACTATCCGCTCTACGGACTCTTTGCGCAGCGCACAGAGTTTGCGTACCTCGGCACGCCCACAGCCGTCTGGCGCGACCATGTTTCCGTGTCGCAGCCATCCTCTCGACGCGCTCGGTGGCACTACCGAAGAGAACGACTCCGAATGTGGCATTGGCTGGATAAAAAGTGCCCCGGACACTTCCATTTTCGGTACGATAAAGCAATTTTATGGTATATTTGGCATTTTTTTTACATTTTATTTGCATAAATAAAAAAAAAGTCGTACCTTTGTAGCCGATTTCAATCAACAGAACCTAAAAAACACAAGATATGCAGATCAAGAAATCAGAAAAAGCGAGCCTTGAAGGCGACAAACTCATCTATGCTTTGATGGGTTTTGTATTCGTGCTCAGTTTGTGCTACGTAGCTCTTGAGTGGACCAACCAGGTCACTAAGTACGAGCAGGCTGACCAGGACTTCCTGGTTGAGGAGGAAATCGAAATCCAGCAAACCACGCAAGAAATGACGCCTCCGCCCCCTCCACCTCCAGCACCCGAAGTAGTGCAGGAAGTTGAGGTACTGAACGTTGTGGAAGACGATGTTCAGACAGAGTCGGTTGACTTCTCGTCCGAGGATAACAACACCACGGTGGAGATCGTCGAGGTACAGCAGGAGGTTAAGGAAGAAGTGAAGGTTGAGGAAGACAAGCGTGACGAGGTGGAAGAGAACGTGGTCTTCAAGGTGGTTGAGACAATGCCGTCCTTCCCCGGTGGCGACGCTGCGCTCATGAAGTTCATCTCCGACAACGTACGCTATCCGGCTATTGCTCAGGAGAACGGTATCCAAGGTCGTGCTATCTGCCAGTTTACGGTAGAGAAAGACGGTTCGATCACCGATATCCAGATCGTACGTTCCGCAGGCGACGAGACGCTGGACAAAGAGGCTAAGCGCGTCATCAAATCGATGCCTAAGTGGAGCCCCGGTAAGCAGCGTGGTAAGGCTGTGCGTGTAAGTTACACCATTCCTATCAACTTCCGTCTGCAATAAGTCGAGTGTCTCGACACCCGAAAAGCCATGCGGCATGGAATTGGCTTATAAAGATATAACGTATTGTAAGAATGTCGGCGCCAAACGGGCCGACATTCTTCGTCAGGAGCTCGGTGTGCGCACCGCGCTCGACCTGCTGCGTCAGTATCCCTATAAGTACATCGACCGAAGCCGCTTCTACCGCATCAGCGAGCTGGAGGACGAGGACACCTACGTCCAGATCGTGGGCGAGATCACCGAGTGGCATACCATCGGCGTAGGTCGTACCCAGCGCCTCTCGGCCCAGTTTACTGACGGCGAGAGCACGGTCGAACTGGTATGGTTTCAGGGCGTGCAGTACGTCAAACTGGAACGGGGCGTCAAGTACCTGCTCTTTGGCAAGCCCTCCGTCTTCAACCACACCTACAACTTCGTTCACCCAGACCTGACGCCTTGGCGCAAGGTGACGCCCGAGATGACGAGTGGCCTGGAGCCGCACTACAACACCACGGAGCGCATGAAGAAGGTGGGCCTTAACTCCAAGGCCATGCGCCAGATCATCGCCGGTCTGCTGCCCGACCTCAAGCAGGGCGTGCAGGACACCATCGGCGCCGACGTACTCGAGCGCTACCGATTGATGACGCTCACCGACGCGCTGCTGAACGTTCACTTCCCTAAGGATAGCACGCAGATGCAACGGGCGCGCGCACGACTGAAATTTGAGGAACTCTTCTATATCCAGCTTCAACTGCTGCGCCAGATGAAGCGCCGTGAGGACCAGCAGGGTTTCGCCATGCCTATCGTGGGCAGCACCTTCCACGGCCTCTACCGCAGCTTGCCCTTCCCGCTCACAGGAGCACAGCAACGCGTCATACGCGAGATACACGGCGACCTCAAGTCGGGTCGCCAGATGAATCGTCTGCTCCAGGGCGACGTAGGAAGCGGGAAAACACTCGTGGCGCTGCTATGTTGTCTGCTGGCCGTGGATAACGGCTACCAAGCCTGCATCATGGCGCCCACTGAGATCCTGGCAAACCAGCACTACGAGACATTGAAGCAATTTCTCGGACAGTTGCCGGTACGTATTGCTCTCTTGACGGGTTCGACCACTGCCAAGCAACGTCAACCCATCCACGACGGACTCCTGAACGGCACGATCAATATCCTCATCGGTACGCATGCCTTGCTGGAAGACACTGTCCAGTGGCAGAACCTGGGGCTCGTGGTCATCGACGAGCAGCACCGCTTCGGCGTGGCACAACGGGCCAAACTATGGACTAAAAACCAAATACCTCCCCATATTCTCGTCATGACGGCTACGCCTATCCCGCGTACGCTTGCTATGACCGTATATGGCGATCTACGGGTATCCGTCATCGACGAACTGCCTCCGGGACGCAAACCCGTGCAGACCTTCCATTACACCCTGCTTCGCCGCGTATCGGTCAACCAGTTTATCCGTCAGCAGATCGATGCGGGCCGACAGGTATACGTGGTCTATCCGCTCATCCAGGAGAATGAGAAACTGGACCTGCAGGATCTGCAGAACGGTTTCAACACGCTCTGCGAGACCTTCCCGGAATATAATATATCTATGGTACACGGGCGTATGCGCGCACGCGATAAGGACGAACAGATGCAACGCTTCCAGCGGGGCGAGACCCAGATACTGGTGGCTACTACCGTCATCGAGGTGGGCGTCAACGTACCCAACGCAAGCGTCATGATCATAGAGAATGCCGAGCGCTTCGGTCTGAGCCAACTCCACCAGCTTCGTGGCCGCGTAGGCCGCGGTGCGGACCAGAGCTACTGTATTCTCATCACGCGCGTAGAACTGAGCAAGGAGACCCGCCAACGCATGGACATCATGGTGGCTACCAACGACGGTTTCCGTATCGCGGAGGCTGACCTGCAGTTACGCGGGCCGGGCGACCTGGAGGGCACCGCACAATCGGGTCTGCCCTTTGATCTGCATATCGCCAACTTGAGCACCGACGGACAACTGCTGGAACTCGCACGCCGTGCCGCGATGGATATCATCGATCTGGATCCGCAGCTCGAGGACGAGCGAAACCGCATCTATCGCCGCCGACTGGATATTCTGCGCATAGAGACGCATAATTGGGGAGAGATCAGCTGAAAAATCCCATTTTTTCACAAAAAATCGCAAAAATATTTGCGTATATCAAAAAAAAGCAGTACTTTTGCACCCGCTTTTCGTCTGAAAGGACGATGGGGGCGCGCAAGCGCGCCCGCCCAGGTGGCGGAATTGGTAGACGCGTTGGTCTCAAACACCAATGGGAAACCGTGCCGGTTCGATCCCGGCCCTGGGTACTACGAAAGGAGGTGTAACAGAATGATTATCGTACAAGTAAAAGAAGGTGAGAATATCGAGCGCGCGATTAAGAAATTCAAACGCAAATTCGATAAGACGGGTGTCGTTAAGGAACTCCGTCGTCGTCAGCAATTCGACAAGCCCAGCGAGTTGAAGCGCATCAAGATGGCTCATGCCAAGTACGTTCAGTCGCTGCACGCTCACGATGATATGTAATCCATATCACCTCAAACAACAAAAAGAGAGTCGACCACAAGGTCGACTCTCTTCTTTCTATTTTAGGATCAGATGAATATCAGCTGCACGATGATATATACCGGCAGGAGGATGACCAAACTGAACTTAATCATATAGCCGAAGAAGGAAGGCATCTTAATACCGCTTTCTTCCGCGATTGCTTTGACCATGAAGTTAGGTCCGTTACCGATATAGGTCAGCGAACCGAACATTACCGCAGCAATGGAGATTGCTTTGAGCAGGAGCTCAGGAATACCGGCTACATAGCTCATTCCCTCGAACATGCCAGTTACAACACCGGCATCAGCAGCTGCCAAACTCTCCGGCAGACCAGTAGCTACACCATGGAAAGCAACGGCTGTCGGCGTGTTATCCAAGAAGGCGGACAGGGCACCGGTAGCATAGTAGAACTGCCAAGGATGCGTGAAGCCGAGGTCTGCTGCGTGCGCTTTGAGATAAGCCAGGGCAGGGGTCATTGTGGTGAAGATACCCAAGAAAAGAACGGCTACCTCCACAATCGGAGTCCAACTGAATTTATTATCGTTATAACGCACTTCTTTCTTTGTTGTGTAGAGCGAAAGTCCTGTGAGTGACAGCAATACGATCTCGCGCAGGTACTTGAGCCACAAGGGAGCGTCTTGTTCGCCCATCGCTTTGATGGTTCCTTCATTGACGAAAGCCACTGCAAGCACAACTCCCAAGAGATAGATGAAGTTAATCGTACCTTTCATAACCAACGGGGTAGCCTCACGTGCATCGGCAGAAAGGGAAGTCCAGTGCTCTTTCTTGTAGTAATAGGTATCCATTGCGTAATAAATAGCAAGCAGGATAATTCCTGTTACGGCCCATTCAGGTGCCAAGTGCAGAAACCAGGAGAAATGCGCTCCGCGGAGGAAGAGCATGAACAAAGGAGGATCGCCGAGCGGCGTTAACAATCCACCGCAGTTAGCCACCAAGGCAATGAAAAACAAGATAGTGTGTACCTTGTGGTCACGCTGTTTGTTGGTCTCGATCAGCGGACGGATAAGCAACATGGCAGCGCCGGTAGTACCCATGAACGAGGCTAAAATCCAACCTAAACCAAGGAAAGCGGTGTTGACCCACGGTTTGGCTTTCAGGTCACCAGAGAAATGAATGCCGCCAGTGATGACAAACAACGCTAACAGCAAGATAATAAAGGGTACGTAGTCGAAAAAGATCTGATGCTCCAACTCGTGCATCATTCCTCCCATGATGAGGCACACCGCCACGGGCACACCTAAAAAGAGGGAAACAATGAGTTTGTTAGCATTCTTTTCCCACCAATGCTCCGCCACCAGCGGACCGATGGCGATCATCAATAACATGATGCCGAACGGAATCAGCGACCATGCAGAATGTACAAATTGTTCCATAGCATTTGAATTAATGAAAATGAATATTATATTTCTTTGCTTAATCTAACTTGAGGACGGCAAGGAAGGCCTTTTGCGGCACCTCTACATTTCCTATCTGTTTCATGCGCTTCTTGCCGCGCTTTTGCTTCTCCAGAAGCTTGCGCTTGCGGCTCACGTCGCCACCATAACACTTGGCGAGCACGTCCTTACGTACCTGCTTGACCGTCTCACGGGCTATGATCTTGGCGCCGATCGCCGCCTGAATAGCGATATCGAACTGTTGACGCGGGAGGAGTTCTTTCAACTTCTCACACATCCGGCGTCCGAAGTCCACCGCATTATCCCTATGTGTCAAGGTAGAGAGCGCGTCTACCTGCTCGCCGTTGAGCAAGATATCCAACTTCACGAGGTTGGACGGCCGGAAACCATTCATATGCCAATCGAAGGACGCATAGCCCTTACTGATGGATTTGAGCTTGTCGTAGAAGTCGATCACGATCTCGCCAAGTGGCATGTCGAAGAGGATCTCCATGCGGTCGCCGGAGATATATTCCTGCTTCACCAGTTCACCACGCTTGCCGAGGCAGAGCGTCATGATCGGGCCGATATAGGCCGAGGTGGTGATGACCGAAGCACGGATATACGGTTCCTCGATGCGGTCGATCTCCGTGAGGTCGGGCATGCCGGCGGGATTATGCACCTCCTTCATGCCGCCATCCTTGGTATAGACATTGTACGACACGTTAGGCACCGTCGTGATGACATCCATGTCGAACTCACGATCCAGTCGCTCCTGCACGATCTCCATATGTAGCAATCCCAAGAATCCGCAGCGGAAGCCGAAGCCCAGGGCCATCGACGATTCGGGTTGGAAGGTTAGGCTCGCATCGTTCAACTGGAGTTTCTCGAGCGAGGCACGCAGGTCCTCATAGTCCTCCGCCTCAATAGGATAGACGCCCGCAAAGACCATCGACTTAGCTTCCTCGAAGCCATCGATCGCCCGATCGCACGGACGCGCTACGTGGGTGATCGTATCGCCCACCTTGACCTCCGTACTGTTCTTGATACCCGAGATGATATATCCCACATTGCCGGCCGAGATGGTCTGGCGAGGCTGCATGTCGAGCTTCAGCACGCCTATCTCGTCGGCGTTGTACTCCTTGCCGGTATTGACGAAGCGTACGCGGTCGCCGCTATGCATCGTGCCGTTGACGACCTTGAAGTAAGCGATGATGCCTCGGAACGAATTGAAGACCGAGTCAAACACCAGACACTGAAGTGGCGCGTCGGGGTCGCCCACGGGGGCGGGCACGCGTTCAATAATAGCATCCAGTATAGCCTCTACGCCTTCGCCCGTCTTAGCCGAGCAGCGAAGTATCTCCTCACGCTTGCAACCGAGCAGGTCTATGATCTCGTCCTCTACGCGTTCGGGCATGGCGTTGTCCATGTCGCACTTGTTGAGCACGGGGATGATCTCCAGGTCGTGCTCGATAGCCATATAGAGGTTGCTGATAGTCTGGGCCTGCACGCCCTGTGTGGCATCGACGACGAGCACCGCACCCTCGCAGGCCGCGATAGAACGGCTGACCTCGTAGGAGAAGTCCACGTGACCCGGAGTGTCGATCAGGTTGAGCGTATAGCCACGGTGACGCATCTGGATAGCGTGGCTCTTGATGGTGATGCCACGTTCCTTCTCCAGCTCCATGTCGTCGAGCACCTGATTCTCCATCTGGCGCACGTCGACCGTACCCGTCAACTCCAGCATACGATCCGCGAGCGTACTCTTACCATGATCAATATGCGCGATGATGCAAAAATTGCGTATTTTATCCATTCGCCTTCTATGCCTAATTTAAAATCGGGTACAAAGATACACTTTTTTTTGCACATATCAAAAAAAAATTGTAATTTTGCAGCAAATTTATAAAATATACTATATCGTGAAGAATATTGTTGTTAGATTTTGTGGCGACTCCGGCGACGGAATGCAGTTGACGGGTTCGCTTTTTTCCTCTCTGAGTGCCATTCTTGGCCATGAGATTTCTACCCTGCCCGACTTTCCCGCCGAGATACGTGCCCCGCAAGGTACGCTGGGAGGCGTGAGTGGATTCCAGGTGGAGCTGGGACAGGACGTATTCACCCCGGGCGACAAGGCCGACGTGATCGTAGCGATGAATGCTGCGGCGCTGAAAGTCTGCACGTTGGGAAGTCATTTCAACCATCCGCAAGCGCACTACGACGATCAGTTCTCGCTGTACCATCGTCATGCTATCGTGATCGTAGATACCGATTCGCTGACCGACAAGGATCTGGAGAAAGCGCAGTACCATACCCAGAATCCCTTTGAGGAACTGGGCATCCCGGAGAGCGTACAAATCGTGCCGGTGGCGCTGACGACGCTGACCAAGGAGGCATTAAAGGACTCGGGTATGGACAACAAGTCGATGCTCAAGAGCCGCAATATGTTTGCGCTCGGACTCATCTGCTGGCTCTTTGACGAACCGATGGACAAGGCCATCCACCTGCTGGAGGATAAGTTTAAGAAGAAACCTGCCCTGGTAGCACCGAACACGAAGGTGCTGGTGGATGGCTATAACTACGGGCAGAACTTGGCTCTCAGTATCCATCAGATTCACTTGGATTCCAACGACCAACTACCAAAGACCAATGGCCGTTATACGTCTATTGCCGGCAACAAGGCCACCGCATGGGGACTGATCGCCGCAGCCGAGAAGGCGGGCAAGCATCTCTTCCTGGGTAGCTACCCCATCACGCCTGCCACGGATATCTTGCACGAACTGGCTGCACGCAAAGATATGAACGTCATGGCCATTCAGGCCGAGGACGAGATAGCCGGCATATGTACGGCCATCGGTGCCGCCTTTGCGGGCGACCTGGCTTGCACCACCACGTCGGGTCCGGGTCTGAGCCTGAAATCCGAAGCTATCGGTCTGGCCGTGATGGCCGAACTGCCGCTCGTAGTTGTGGACGTTCAGCGTGGCGGTCCGAGTACGGGTCTGCCTACCAAGACCGAGCAGACCGACCTGATGCAAGCTCTCTACGGCCGTAACGGCGAATGCCCGGCGGTAGTACTGGCGGCTTCCACCTCGGCCAACTGCTTCGACTTTGCCTATGAGGCATGCCGCCTGGCGATGGAGAACATGACGCCCGTGATCCTGCTCACCGATACCTACCTGGCTAACGGTACCGCCCTCTGGCGTATCCCCAAGATGGCCGAACTGCCGGAGATCCATCCGCAGAGCGTGCCGGAAGAGCTGAAGGGACATTTCAATCCCGCCCTGCGCGACGAGCGCGGCGTACGCTACTGGGCCTTCCCCGGCATGGAGGGCTATGAGCACCGCAACATCGGACTGGAGCGCGATGCCGAACGCGGCACGATATCTACCAACCCGGAAAACCACGAGGTGATGGTACGCGCCCGTCAGCATAAGATTGAGCAGATAGCGAACAGCATTCCCGAACTGAAGGTCGTTAAGTCGAAAGTCGAAAGCGGAAAGTCGAAAGACGTGCTGCTTGTGGGATGGGGATCGACGGAAGGTCACCTGAAGGCCGCAGCACAGGAGCTGGGATGCGACCAGGCACAGTTCAACTATATCTGTCCGCTGCCGAAGAACACCCACGAGGTGCTGAGCGGCTACAAGCGCGTCATCGTATGCGAACTCAACACGGGTCAGTTTGCCGCCTACCTGCGCTCGCAGATGCCCGACATAGAGATAGAGCAGTACAACGAGATACAGGGACAGCCTTTTGCTGTGGAGAGAATTGTAAATTTTGTTAAATCTGAGTAATCAGAGTAATCTGAGTAGTCTGAATAATCTGAGATATTATGGAAGCAAGTCAATTCAAATCAGATCAATACGTACGTTTCTGTCCGGGATGCGGTGACCATGCCATCTGCATGGCCCTGCAGAAAGCGATGGCCCAGATCGGGATACCTACCCATCAAGTGGCTGTGGTATCGGGTATCGGTTGTAGTAGCCGTATGCCGCACTACCTGAACACCTACGGATTCAACACCATACACGGTCGTGGCGGTGCAATCGCTACGGGCGTCAAGACCAGCCATCCGGAGCTGACCGTCTGGCAGATGTCGGGCGACGGCGATTGCCTGGCTATCGGCGGAAACCATTTTATTCACGAGATACGCCGCAACGTGGACCTGAACGTCTGCATGTTCAACAACCGCATCTACGGCCTGACGAAAGGTCAGTACTCGCCCACAAGTGCCAAGGGCTTTGTGAGCAAGTCGAGTCCGTTCGGTACGGTGGAGCGTCCGTTCGTACCGGCACAACTGGTGCTGGGCGCGAGAGGTACATTCTTTGCCCGCACGCTGGACGTAGATATGCCGACCACGGTGGATTGTCTCGTGGCTGCACAGCAGCATAAGGGATGCTCTATTGTAGAGTGTCTGGTGAACTGCGTGATCTTCAACAACGGTACTCACGCCTGGATTGCTGACCGCGAAGAGCGCGCTGAGCATAGCATCGTGCTCAAGCATGGCGAGAAGATGATTTTCGGTAAGAATCGGGACAAGGGCCTCACCGTAGAGATCGATCCGCAGACCTTCGTGCCGAAGATGATCGTAGTGCCGGCCGATGACCCGCGCGTCCTCGTGCACGATGCCACCCAACTCGATCCGACGCTCCACCGCCTGCTGGCGCTGATGGGACAAGATCGATATCTCGAAGTCGAAAGTCAAAAGTCGAAAGTCGAAAGCGAAAATGACGACCTGCCGGTAGCGCTGGGCGTGATACGCAACGTGGAGGCAGAGACCTACGACCATGCCGTGAGTCGCCAGATAGCCGAGGTGCGCGACCGAGCTAAGGCCCACTGCTTTGACGAACTGACAGAAACGCTGGAGAGTTGGACCCTATGAGCCTAATAGACAGCATAACAGCCTGGTACGCAGCGCATATGAACTATGCGTCGATCACGGCGCTGATGACCATCGAGTCGTCATTCATACCCTTTCCGAGTGAGGTCGTCATACCCCCAGCCGCCTACGTAGCCGATCAGAGCGCGGCGCTATGCACCACGGGTAATT
Source organism: Paludibacteraceae bacterium (assembly GCA_017509715.1). Lineage (GTDB taxonomy): Bacteria > Bacteroidota > Bacteroidia > Bacteroidales > Paludibacteraceae > Colicola. Next base: position 51,731 of record JAFWOU010000016.1, read on the forward strand.
ATCCCGTAGACGTGGCGCTGATCGTTCTCTTCGGCACGTTGGGCGCGATGCTCGGAGCGATAATCAACTACCTGCTCTCCATCTGGCTCGGACGGGCTATTATATACCGGTTTGTAGATAGCAAACTGGGGCATATGTGTCTACTGAGCCGCGAGAAGATGGAGAAAGCCGAGGCATATTTCAACGAGCACGGCAAGGTGAGCACTTTCGTAGGCCGACTGATACCTGGTATCCGTCAGCTGATTTCCATCCCGGCTGGCCTGAGCAAAATGCACTTCGGGCAATTCTTGCTCTATACCTTCCTGGGTGCATTTATCTGGAACACCGTTCTGGCCCTGCTGGGCATTCTGGCCCACGGCAACATGGCCCTCATAAACGAATACAGCCACGAACTAAGCGTGGCTATACTCGGACTACTCGGCGTAGCGGTAGTCTATTTTATCGTAAAGCGTCTTATTGCTTCAACCAAGCGATAAGGCGCTTGCGCTCTTCTACCAGGGCTGCCAAGACGCAACCTGCAACCCATCCGAACAACGCAAACATAGGCAGCGTACGGCGACGACCGTTGGTCGGCACAGGCTGTACGGCAAAGTGATTCTCCAGCACAACAGGTGCTGTAGCTAATGCGGCACGCTGGTCCATACGCTCGGTCAGGAGTTGCTGCTTATAGATAGGCTCCAGGAAGATATACACTCGGCGGTCGCCCGACAGGATCATACCATTGCTGATAGCCGTGAGCGAAGCGCCCGGCGTAGAATGGAAGTAGTACTGCGAGGTGAGGCTGTCGAGTTTCTCCAGTTGCTCATGATTGAAGCGCACCCGGCGATCCAGGTCGGGCTTGTAAGCCGCATAAGCGGTCTGCATAGCCTGGTCGGCATTGAGATAGGTCAGCATCTTATGCTCCAGGTCAGAGAGCAGATGGAGGTCACGGCTCTTCATCCGGAACTGGACACACAGCCGGTCTTGCATCTGCACATTGACGGTATCCGTAGGTACGGATTTCTCCTTGAGATCAATATAGTCGGCCACCGAATCGGCATAGACATCAATGACGCGGAAGGTACGGAAATCGCGTGCCACAAAGTCGGTCACATAACTTGCCACCTCGGCATCGCCGAAGTTCAGGCCCGAACGAAAGGGAGCAAAGCGTTGCTCAAACTGCTCGATCGACGGACCGTTGAGCAGGGCTACGGCGCGCACCTTGTAGATCAAGTTGTCCTGACGGCTATAATAGCATGCCGCAGCTATGGCCAGGGCCAGCACAGGCAACACAATCCACCACTTACGGTAGGTCAGTCGACAGAGGGCAGCCAGCCATCCACATACGGCACGGCATCCGCTGAGGATAGCACTCCAGCAGGCACGGCACAGGTCCCAAAAATTCATTTCTTTTTCCATATTCGATTACATGATTTATCTGCGGCGTGTCCAAGCCGGCGCAGAGGGATTGTTATACGAGGGCGTCATCGACGGATCGGTGATGCGTACGGGTTCGTCCATCGGATTCGGCGCCGGCTGCGGAGCAGGCTGCGCGGGACGAGCGGCGGGTTGCTGCGAGGGACGTACCGGTTGCGGCTGTGCGGGCACGGGAGCTGCCTCAGACGAGATGATGATGTCACCGTCGAAGGTAGGACCTTGTGCAGCCTGGGATGCAACCTGAGAGATAGTATTCAGGTCCACCACGGGTGCAGGTTGCGGCGCAGGTGCGGGTTCGGGCTGGTCGGGATAGTTCTGCTTGATAGCATTGTCGATCGTAGTATGACCGGCTTTCTTAACGCCGTCCAGCACGGGAATGTCGCTCACCTCGTAGCCGGTAGCAATGATGGTCACGCGTACATCTTCGCCCAGGGTCTCGTCAATCGACGCACCCCACTGTACCTCTACGTCGGAGCCTACCTCGCGTACGAACTCGTTGATCTGCTCAATCTCGCTCATGAGGATAGCATGGTCGCGCGAGCAGTAGAACTGCAGCAGCACACGCTTAGCGCCGTGAACGTCGTTGGCGTTAGCCAGCGGCGAGTTGAGGGCGTTGTCGATAGCCTGCGTGATACGACGTTCACCACCGGCCTGACCTACGTTCATGATGGCCACGTTGCCGTTCTTGAGCGTATTGCGCACGTCCGCAAAGTCGGTATTAATATAGCCGGGCACAGTGATGATCTCGGCAATAGCCTTAGCAGCATTGCATACCACGTCGTCCGACTTGGTAAAGGCGTTGAACATATCCAGGTCGGGATAAATCTGCACCAGCTTCTCATTGTTGATAATAAGCAGGGCATCCACATGTTCGGCCAACGCAGCTACACCGGTCATGGCCTTGAGAATCTTCTTCTCGCCCTCAAAGCGGAAGGGAATCGTGACGATACCTACGGTCAGTATTCCGAGCTTCTGCGCCTCCTCGGCGATGATAGCCGAAGCACCGGTACCCGTACCACCACCCATGGTAGCGGTGATGAAGAGCATCTGAGTGCCGTCGTCTAATGCCTCGTGGATACGCTCGCGGCTCTCGTCAGCATACTTACGCGCAGCCTCAGGATCACCGCCGGCGCCGAGTCCGGGACCCAGTTGCAACTTAGCTGCCACGCCGGATTTGGTCAGTACCTGCTTGTCGGTGTTGCACACGAGAAAGCTGACATCATGAATGCCTTGACGCTGCATGTAGTTGACCGCGTTACATCCGCCGCCACCTACACCGATGACCTTGATAAGTGTCTCCTCTTTGATCTGCAGAGGAAGAGGCAATAAATCTTTTTCCATGTTGTGATTATAGTGTATTAGTATGATTTACAATATTACATTTCCTGGTCGGTAAAGAAATCGATCGTATACGTACGCCATTTCTCTACCAGTCCGGACTTCTTGACAGGTTCGCCGCGGTGAAGCGCGCGATAGTCACTACCGAGCAGGATGAGTCCCACGAGCGACGAGTAGCCGGGCTCGAAGTACTTGGGCTCGGTGGTGGTGTCGAGCAAGGTGTTGTGGGCGCCGTAGAGCACCTTAACCTTAGTGCGTTGCTGAACAAAAGCGCTGAGTCCGTTGAGCATGCTCGCGCCACCCGTAATATAGAGCGTCTCCACGCGATCTTCGTACTTGGCGAATTCCTGGAGCAGGGGCGAGAGGATCTCTTCGAGTTTCTGCTCGATAATGCCCGCCAGGCTGGCGGAAGTGAAGACCACTTCCCCGTTGACGGGATCCTGGATCGACATGCGGAGGTTGCGCTCCACCATCGAGGGTGAAGCAAAACCGTAACGGCATTTGAGTTGCTCGGCCGTAGGTTCGGACACGCCCTGCTGGGCAATAGCCCGCGTGATATGCATACCGCCTTGCGGCAGGACGATATTAAACAGATAGGTCGTCCGCTTGAAGACGGTGAGCGTCGTGGTCTGTGCGCCAAAGTCAATCACGGCGCAACCACGCTGCAGCACCTCGTCACCATCCACGCACGCGAATGCCGAGAGAAGGGCTTCCGGACGGATGAAGGAGCACTCGATAGAACGACCGGCTTGGTCGAAACTCTTCTGGAGCTGGGTGTCCAGTTCGCGCTTACCATAGAAGGCAATGAAATGGGCCTCCACCATGATGACCGCCTGGTCATCCTTGGGCGCCTGCTCTTGCTCCACGCCGTCCAGCACGTAGTAGGCCGGCACCAATCCGAGCACCACGATCTCGGGATAACGCAGTTCGATCTTCTGCTTGCACTCCAGTTCCATCTCCTCGAGCAGCTGTTTGGGCACGGGACGTTTATGGATCTGGTCGCGCTTCGACGACACATGCACGATACGCATTGAGCGACCGCCGACGGACACAAAGGCGGTAGGCAAGTTGTTGACACCAATACGGTTTGCCAGGAGGCGGAGCACCTCGCTGATCATATAGCCGGCGTTGCTCGACTGCATGACTACGCCGCGCTCAACGGCTGCGGGAAACTTGTTGCTCTCCTCTACGCCGAGGATATGAAACAAGTCTTTGTCAACACGCTGTGCGGCCATAGCGCGTACGCTATCGCTTCCCAAATCGATCGCCACAAGAGGTAGTGAGTCGGCTGCTATTTCTTTCTGTTTCTTCGCCATGTTTTGTCGGTTTTTGTCGTATTAGTGTCGTCCGATGACCTGGTCGTCAAATCGCAAGTCCAGTTGTCGGTATGCTTGGTCGCGTACCTGCTGATCGCTACGCATCAGGAAGCGCTGCAGGCGGCGGAGCTGCTTGGGATACTCGCTGAGGTCACCCAAGAGCACCTGAGTGGTATCGCCCACAAGGAGTAGCGTGTAGCGGTGCGGCTCGGGCAGCCATAGATAGTCGACGCGGTCACGCCAGACCGAATCCTGAGCCAGCCACTCCGCAAAGTCGGCCACCTCGCCGCAACTCTGCTCATGGCTGAGTATGCCGCGCACCTCCAGCACCGTGTCGCGGATGGTGGACCATGCGGGTATCAGTCCGCGGTCGGTAGCCACAAAGTAGTTCTCAGCCGCCGTCATGACATGCACGATCGGCGTGCGCTGCGTGAGATGGATATGCATATGGCCCTCGATGGTCATATAGCAATCGGCCGAAGCCAGTATAGGATGCGCCACCAGGGTGTCCTCAATGGCCTGCAGATTGATTTCGCTCACGGTCTTGCCGATAGGGTTCAAGCCCGCAGCATGCAGATACTTTTCCACCTGACGAGCGGTAATATAGCGATGGACGGTGCTGTCCTCAAAGTAACACTCTATCTGGCTGCAACGCCGCTCATGGGCTTCGCGGTCACGAGGCATGACGCTCATCACCCCCACATAGACCACCACCAGCATGACGGCCAGAATCAGCAATATGGACTTCCACCCTACTCGCATTTCTATCAGCTGTTTATGCTTTCAGCAACGCTTTTTTCAATGCCGGCACCAGACGATCTATATCGCCTGCACCGAGCGTCATCACGACCACGGGACGATCTATCTCGTGGATACGATCCGCCACAGTCTGCACCAGTTCCGCCTTCTCCACCAGTTGCTTGCGGCGCGAAGTGAGCCGGCTAAGCAGCGCATCGCTCGTCACGCCCGGTATGGGCAGTTCGCGCGCCGGATAGATAGGCAGCAGGATCACCTCGTCGGCACGGGAAAGCACCCCGGCAAACTCCTCTAAGAAATCGCGCGTACGCGTATAGAGGTGCGGCTGGAAGATGACGATGCTGTAGCGATCGGGGAAGAGCCGACGTATCGACTCCACCGAAGCGCGCAGCTCCTGCGGATGATGAGCGTAGTCGTCGATATAGGCCACGTGGGGCGTATGCACATGCACGTTGAAGCGGCGATACACGCCCGAGAAGGACGAGAGACCGCTGCGCAACTCATGCGCCGAAACACCATTCAACCATGCCACGGCCATAGCGGCCACGCTATTCTCTATATTGACCCAAACGGGTACACCCAGCCGCAAGTCGGACAAGGTCTCCGTCGGGGTATGAAAATCGAAGTAGATCTTCGCATCTTTCACCCGGATATTATCGGCATAGAAATCAGCCTCGCTATCACCTATCGCGTAGGTATAACACTTCACACCTCGACGCAGGCGCAACTCGAACGGCAGGTCCTTCTTGACCACCAGCGCACCCGTGATAAGCGAGGTATAGTGGCTGAAGGCCTCGCGATACGCTTCGGGCGTACCGTAGATATCCAGATGGTCGGGATCCACCGAAGTGATGACCGACATATAGGGCTTGAGGTGATGAAACGAGCGGTCGTACTCATCGGCCTCGATCACCACGTAACTGCTATCGTGGAGCAGCAGATTAGTCTGATAGTTGTTGCTCACGCCGCCCAGGAAAGCGTTGGTACCTATCTCCGACTGATAAAGCAGATGGGCCAGAATGGTAGAGGTCGTGGTCTTACCGTGCGTACCGGCCACGCAGAGCGCCTTCATGCTACGGGTGACGAGGCCGAGCACCTCGCTTCGCTTGCGGATATCGTAGCCCTGCTCACGCAGATAGGTATATACCCGGCTATCCTCCGGCACTGCCGGCGTACGGACCACCAGGGTCTGCTTGGGCGACAGATCGTAGGCGGCAAGACGTTCCGGCTCGTCCTCAAAGAAGATGCTGAGTCCCTCCTCGCGGAGCTGGTCGGTGAGCGGCGAGGGCGTACGGTCGTAGCCGCATACGCGGTAGCCGCGCGCATGAAAATAACGCGCCAAGGCGCTCATACCAATACCTCCTATTCCGAGGAAAAACAGCGATTGTATGTCTGATTGTTGCAACATAAGCACAATACTCCATTATAAAAAACGTGCAAAGATACAAAAAAATTTGCATATATCCAAAAAAAAGTGTAATTTTGTACCCGATTTTTGAAAAATGGCAAATCATAAATGACAAAATAGCTTATCGCTTTATGGCAACGCAAGAAGAAACCTTTAAAAAAATTGTAGCTCACTGCAAGGAATACGGCTTTGTATTCCCCAGCAGCGAGATATACGATGGTCTGGGTGCCGTGTATGACTACGGTCAGAACGGCGTAGAACTGAAGAACAATATCAAACGTTACTGGTGGGACTCGATGACCCTGTTGCATGAGAACATTGTGGGCATCGACGCCGCTATCTTTATGCACCCCACTACGTGGAAAGCCTCGGGGCACGTAGATGCCTTCAATGATCCGCTGATCGACAACCGCGACTCGAAGAAGCGCTACCGTGCCGACGTGCTGATCGAAGATCAGCTGGCTAAGTACGACGAGAAGATCGAGAAGGAGTGCGCCAAGGCCCGCAAGCGCTTCGGCGACTCGTTTGACGAAGAGCTCTTCAAGCAGACCAACGAGCGCGTACATGGCTACGTAGAGAAGCGCGACGCACTGCACGTGCGCTTCGCTAAGGCCATGAACGACAACAACTTGGACGAACTCAAGCAGATCATCCTGGACGAGGAGATCGTATGCCCTATCAGCGGCACGCGTAACTGGACCGACGTACGTCAGTTCAACCTCATGTTCTCCACCGAGATGGGCAGTACGGCCGACGGTGCCATGAAGATCTATCTGCGTCCGGAGACGGCACAGGGTATCTTCGTCAATTTCCTGAACGTACAGAAGACCGGCCGCATGAAGATCCCGTTTGGTATCGCCCAGATTGGTAAGGCCTTCCGCAACGAGATCGTAGCCCGTCAGTTTGTATTCCGTATGCGCGAATTCGAGCAGATGGAGATGCAGTTCTTCGTACGTCCGGGTGAGGAGCTGAAGTGGTTTGAGCACTGGAAGCAGTTCCGCTTGCGTTGGCACAAAGCGCTGGGTCTCGGCGACGAGAAATACCGCTTCCACGACCATGACAAACTCGCCCACTATGCCAATGCCGCTACGGATATCGAGTTCCAAATGCCGTTCGGCTTCAAGGAGGTAGAGGGTATCCACAGCCGTACCAATTTCGACCTCTCGCAGCACGCCAAGTATAGCGGCAAGAAGATCGAGTACTTCGATCCCGAGCTCAACCAGAGCTACACACCGTACGTCATCGAGACCTCGATCGGCGTAGACCGTATGTTCCTGAGCGTGATGTGTTCGTCGTTCGAGGAAGAAGCCCTGGAGGGTGGCGATACGCGCGTAGTGCTCCACCTGCCGCCCGTACTGGCACCGGTGAAGGCCTGCATCATGCCGCTCGTCAAGAAGGACGGTCTGCCCGAGAAGGCACGCGAGATCATGAACATGCTCAAGTTCGACTTCAAGGTGGCTTACGACGAGAAGGACTCGATCGGAAAGCGCTATCGTCGTCAGGATGCTGTAGGTACCCCGTTCTGCATCACCGTGGACCACGATACGCTCCAGGACGGCTGTGTGACCGTTCGCTACCGCGACACGATGGCGCAAGACCGTATCAAGATCGAGGACCTGCACGAACTGATTCGCAAGGCTACCGACCCGAAGGAACTCTATCGCAAAATCGTAGGAGATTCCCTGGAGGATACTGAGGAATAACTAGTACTACTAGTTCACCTAGTTCTACTAGTCTCCTATCAAAGAAAACGGCCCGTGAGGAATCACGAGCCGTTTACTTTTTTTTATCGTACTACCCTACCGTTCATATCATACAATCGATCGCCGCGCTGGATGTAGAGCTGGCCGTCCAGCATCACTTTGGTACTTGGTACTTGGTCACCTGGTACTTGCTCTACGGCCTCGTGGCTACGCTTCTGGATATCTGCGAAGGTAGGCGCCTGTACGGGCGTGCCCGTGAAGACCTTTAGTTCTCCGGGCGCGAGCGTGTACGTACCTTGCGCAACGGTACCACCGTTCAGATAGTCGTACCATGTGCCGCCGGGCAGGGTAACGGCCTGATTGCCCGTGACGTCAAAGTTAGCAGCGGCAAACACATCGCTACCCCACTGCACCTTGCGTAGCTTCGTGCCCGTACCGATCGTCACGCTGGTGGGATTGCCCTCAAAGACCTGAGGCATCAGTTGCGTACGCAGCGTGATGACCTGGGCGCACTTGGTGAAAGCGGCTACGCGATCGGCGTTGGTGAAATAGCCACGTATCTCGGGACGGGGTTTCTTACTGCAGCGGTAGCTGGAGTTCTCGGCATTCGGATGATCCAGGTCGCTGTTGATCGAGAAATCATAACCTATCTCTTCCCACATCCAGAGCATATGCGAACCGTTGAGCAGGACGTTGAAGGCTACGTTCTCGACTACGCGGCCGAGGCGTGCAGAGGTGTTGGTCGTCAGGTCGCCTGCGCCCCATTTCTTGGCTTTGTACTGCATGCGTTCCTCGTCGTGCGACTCGCAGTAGGACACATAGCCGTCCTTGTTGGCATCGCCGAAACCGTCTCCGTCCTTGAGCCATCCCATCGCTGTCTGGCAGTACGCATTGGTGGTATTGCTCCAGCACTGCATGCCGTAGCTAATCAGTTGCGGACGCTCCGTACCCATATTGCCGCCCCAATGCTCCAGGATCATGTAGGCATCGGGCGCTACAGCCTTGACACCGTTGTCGTAGTAGTACTTGAGGTTGGCTACCGCGGTGTTGGGCTGGTCGGAGCAAAGACCGTGGCTGAGGTCCAGACGGAAACCGTCTACCTTATACTCCGTGAGCCAGTATTTCAACGCACGCGTGAACATCTCCTTTGCCGGTGCGAAACCATGATTCCAGTCCTCGTAGACGTTGTCGGAGTGCGGAGCTTCCACGTTGAACCATGGGTTCTTCGACAGGTCGGTACCGTAGGGATAGAGTTTGTTCATCGGGTTGAGGCCGGTAGCATGGTTCATAACCATGTCCAGGATAACGGCCATGCCGCGCTTGTGGCACTCGTCGATGAAGGTCTTGTACATCTCCTCGGTGCCGTAGGCCTTGTCGGGCGCAAAATAGTGGTTGGGCGAATAGCCCCAGTTGTAGTTACCGTCAAACTCACATATCGGCATCAGCTCTATGGCATTCACGCCCAAGTTCTGGATGTAATCCAGACGCTTCATGAGTCCCTTGAGCGAACGGCCCTCTGTATAGTCGTAGATCCAGAGCTCATAGATGATCAAGTTGTTCTTGTTCGGGCGCTGGAAATTGAGCGTCGCGTCGCTCCATTGGAACGCGGGTTTGCCCGGCTGGATAACCGTCACGTAGCCGTCGGCACCCGATGGATAGTCCAGCAGGTCGGGATCCACTTTCTTGGGTTCGTACTGATCATCCGGGTGCAGCAGTTTCTCCGAGTAGAGGTCGGATATCTGCTTCTTGACGCCATCCGCACGCTCTACGGCGTACTGGAAACGGTATTCCTGACCGGGGGTGAGACCGGTGAGCGTGATCCAGAAATAGTTGCCGTCTTTGTAGAGCTGGTAGTCGCCGCTCAGTTGCCAATTGGTCATATCGCCCAAGAGGAACACGCGCTTGGCCGACTCGGTCTTGCTGGCCGCATACGTACAGAGGGTAACAGACGTACCGTCCGCTCCGTAGTATATACCGTTGCTCACGCCGGCAGGACGCGGTTTCTCGGTGGGTGTCAGACCTGCTACGTTATTCCAGTTAGCAGCTTGCATGCTCAGGCACATCGCCGCAATGCAGGCCATAAAGAGTGTCAATCGCTTCATCATGTTATCGAGTTAAGTAGTTAACAATTCCGTTTCGGCTGCAAAATTACTACAAATTATTCAAATTTGCAAGATTTAGGCGTAAAAAATCAAGAAAAAAGCGAGCAGTTTCTGCAACTGCCCGCCTTTTTCAATACTTCTTTACGAAGCTTACTTGATCATCTGACCCATCGGCGTGTAGATATGCTCGCCACGGATGATCATGATCTGACCCTCGCGGAGCATCTTCACTGCCTGCTGAGCAGCGTCTACATTGTCAACACCTACATGGTCGACCGGAACGATGTAGAAGTAGCCACCAAATGCATTCCAATCATCGAAGTAGTTCGGACGGAAGTACATCGTGGTAGGACCGGCATGGTTATAATCTACCGTGTAGTTGTCACCCTTCGGGTACCAGAAGATGATCTGATCGTTCTCTACATAAGCGACCTTAACTTGGTCGTTCTCAGCGAAGTTAACTACCAGTTGATACTCAGCCTCGTTATTCGGATTTGCAGCGAATTTCTTCTCAGCCGAGAGATCTTCTACGCTCCAAGCGTCAACGCCGCTGAAGTTGCCTACCAGGTAGTAACCGTTCTCCAGTACGTAAACCGGCTCTACATACTCGCCCCAGTAACCCGGGCAGTAGTCACGACCATCTTCCCATCCGGAAATGGTATAAATCATGGTCTGCTTGTCAATCAAGAGCTTGTCGGAATGGTTCCAAATCATGCTCATATCCATCGA
>JAFWOU010000017.1 GCA_017509715.1 Paludibacteraceae bacterium
GCCGGCAACCTGTCGATTGTTGACAACAAGATGGTAGTAACGCTCAGCGAGCCGTTCCAGTACACGGGCGACAACCTGCTCATCGGCTTCAAGCAGACCGTTGCAGGTTCGTACGTAGGCTGCAGCTGGTATGGTAAGACCACGCAGGGCGCTTCTATCGGCGGTTACGGTACGGGCAACAACATGACCCAGCGTAACTTCCTGCCGAAGATGACGATCAACTACGTTCCTGGTCAAGCTCCGGCTTGTATGTGGGCTACTCACCTCAATGTTTCCGACATTACGGTAGAGGGTGCTACGATCGCTTGGGATGCAGTAGAAGGCGCTAACTGGGAGTACGCTCTCGTTCTCGCCGGTGAAGAGCCTGTAGCATTCAGCACTGCGGCTACCAACCCGATGGTACTGGATAACCTCTTCGAGAATACGGCTTATGTATTCTACCTGCGCAACAACTGCGGTGAGGAGAATAGCAAGCTCGTTTCGATTGCCTTCTCGACCATCGAGAATATCCAGGCTATCCCGTATGAGACCCAGTTCCAAGATGCTGACACCTGGAAACTCGCTAACAGCGACAACGCTTGGGCCTTCGGTGGTAACGACGCTAACCTCTTTATCTCTAACAACGGTGTGAACTATGGTTACGATGAGGATCAGGCTTCTGTTTCCTACGCTACCAAGCTGTTCGACTTCGACCAGGCAGGTGAATATACCTTCACCTACTTCTGGAAGGCCGTTGGTGAGTACAACGACGAGGACGGTGCTATCGACTTCCTGCGTGTAGCTCTGGTTCCGGCTGATGTTCAGCTGACCGCCGGTGTTGCACCGGAAGGCCTGACCGCAGAGAACCTGCCTGCAGGCTGGATGGCACTGGATGGCGGTGCTGCACTCGTAGCAACCGATGTCTTCACGCGTCAAGACGCTAAGATTAACGTTCCTGTTGGTCACTACCGCGTAGCGTTCATCTGGATCAACGATGATAGCTTCTCCGATGGCGAACCTGCTGCAATCAACTGCCTCTACGTGAAGCGTGGTGATGCAACCGGTCTGCCCGAGGGTGGCAACGCAGGATTCGGCGCTGAGGCTGTTAAGTTCATCCGCGACAACCGCGTTTACATCCTTGTCAACGGTGCTGTCTTCGACATGACCGGACGCAAGGTTGAGCTGAAATAAGTTCTGATTTTTCAGAATACTAACGTCGAAGGGGCTGCCGCAAGGTGGCCCCTTCTGTTGTTATAGATTCCGCCAAAAAAGTACCAAAAGGAGTGAAAAAACGCGAAAATGCAAAAAAAATGCTATAAAAACTTGTGTATTTGAAAAAAAAAGCGTAACTTTGCGGCCACTTATTATTAGTATATTGTTGTAGTTCGTGAGAAGATATATACTTATAGTATGCGCAATGCTCCTGAGCGTGAGCCTCAGGGCCTTCACGGCTCTGACGCCTGACCGTGCCCATTTTGTGGCGCTGCATGGCGATTTGGGCTACTCTACATTGCTGCATAATATCCCAGGTCGTCAGCCTTCGCCCGGTATGAATTTCAACCTGGGCGTCGACTATCGTATCTGCTACAACAACTTCCTCTTCTCTGTCGGCGTCGAGGGCCTGTATGAGCTCCATTCCAATCCGCTGGATGCCATGGATTTCTCGCTGCCCATGCGCGATACCGAGGGCGACTTGTTCCGTATGCATGTGCTTATCGACGAGTCCAACGACCTGAGCCATATGCTCAACCTCAACATCCCGCTGCTGTTCGGAGGAGAGTGGGGACGTTTCTATTTCTTGGTGGGTCCGAAGGTGTCGCTCAATATGTATGGCGCCGCTTCCTCGCGTGCCGAGTTCACGACCTACGGCGAGTACGAGCGTATGTACGACGACTTCTACGACATGCCGAACCACCAGTTCGAGTCGGGCCATGCGATGTCCAGCGGTGCCCTGCCGATGAAGTGGAATTTCAATATCATGGGCCATCTGGAGCTCGGCGCCCGTCTGGGCCATATGTTCCGCTACAAGTCGTTCCGTATCAATCCGGACAAGGTGCGTATGTACCTGGCTGCCTATGCCGACTTCGGCGTGCTCAACCTCCATGCCAGTGGCACCGGCGCACCCGTCTTTGAGTATCGTGAGACCGACCAGGGACTCCAGTTCTACATCCAGCCCCTGCTGCTCAGCACGATGTCCGACAATGCGGTGATTCGTAACCTAAGTGTAGGAATAAAATATACGGTAGCCTTTGAGCTTCCGCAAAATAGTAAATCGTTTATCTACGACTGGAATCGCGTAGATCGCAACTACCGTAAGCGTGGCGGTACCCAGTCTATCAATCATTAACCCAGATGAAACGCATTATCTACATACTCTTGCTGGCTATGGGCTTTGCGGCGCTGGCGCCGATGGCAGCCCTGGTGGATAACCGTATTGCAGCTGTCTATGCTGTCGATGCCAAGACAAAAGCAAAGCAGCAGCGCGAACGCGAGAAGGCGAAAGCCAAGAAGCAGAAAGAACGCGAGAAAGCCAAGGCTAAGGCGCAGAAAGAGCGTGACAAAGCCAAGGCTCAGAAGGAGCGTGAGCGTGAGAAGGCCGTAGCGCAAAAGCAGAAAGCGAATGCGCAGCGTCAGCGTGAGAAAGAACGTCAGGTAGCCAGCCGCGCCAAGCAGCCGGCTAAGAACGAACCGCAACTCTCTGCCGCTGAGGAGAAAGAGGCTTACATGAGCGAGGTAGCAGCTATCGACAAGGCCAACGCCCGTGCCGAAGCCTACAACAATCGCGACATCTCCCATCGTCTCGGATTCTGGGGCCAGGTGGGCTATTCCAACCTCTTCACCTCCGGCATTGGTTATACGCCGGCCGTGGGCGGTGCCAACCCCGTGGGCTTCCAAAACCACGACGGCGGATTCGTAGGTGGTGGTATCGGTCTGGGTTATCAGTTGCGCTACAAGCAGTTCCTCATGACCGTAGGCGCTGAGTTCAGCTCCTACAACTCCGTCATGGGTATCACCAATACCCCGGACGGCCTCTACAACCTCTCGTATGGCATGGCGCCGTATTCGTCTACGATGACCTACCATTACAATTTCTCGCGCCTCTCCGACCGCCTCATCAGCGGCTTCGTTCAGGTGCCCCTGCTCTTCGGTATGGAACTCAAGAATATCCCGCTCTTCTGGCAAGTCGGTGTCAAGGCCGGCATGGGCCTCATGGGTTCGTCCACGATTAGCGGCCGGTATACCACCACGATCGACGACAAGGAACTCATCTCCGGACTTACGGATATGTACAGCCATACCCTCGTTACGGACGCCGAACTCTCGCGTCCGTCCGAGAAGGTGAAGTTTGGCCTTAACGTAGCAGCCAGCGCTGAACTGGGCGTTAATCTCGACCAGTGGATCGATGCAGCCCGCGTACGCGTCTCGCTGTTTGCTGACTACGGTGTGCTCAATTCGCTCAACTATCAGGCTGCTGCCGGCGCACAGGATATCCCCACCCGGATGATGGTGGCTACCAATCCGCTCGACTTCCCCACCAATTCAGCCTTGGCTACCACCTCGGCAGCCAACGCTAAGGTCAATCCCTTCCTGGTGGGGGCTAAGATAGCCGTTTGGTTCGATCTGCCGCGTTCGCCGAAGCCAACCCGGACCTATCCCAAGAAGCCGCAACCGCGTATGGGCGTCTTTATGTTCGACGACGAGCAGGATGCTCCGCTCGGTGGTGCTGCGGTTGAGATTGCTAACCTGGAGACCGGCAAGACGATCCAGAAGAATACCAACCGCCAGGGTATGCTCCAGGGACGCTTCCCCGCCGGACAATACCGCATCTCGGCTACCAAGAACGGCTACTTCCCGTCGGATACGGTTATCCAGTCGGTCGAGGAGTTTACGTTTGATACGCTGCGCCTGCCGCTGCGCCGCATCCCGGCACCGGTTATCCCGACGCTCTGCATGAATATCTACGACGTAGAGACCGGCGAACCCGTCGAGGCAATGGCACGTATCTCTACGCTGAAGGATACCATTACCCTCTATGCTGCACAGGCCGGCGACGATGGCTTCGTAGAGACGCCGCTCACCGAGGGCGACTATATCGCTCGCCTCACGGCTCAGGGCTATATGTCTAAGGACGACACCATCCACTTCGTAAAGGATACCGTCGACCTCTACATGCAGCATATCCGCGAGGGTATCAAGGTGAAGATCGAGAACCTCTTCTTTGCTACCAACAAGACCGTTATCCTCCCGCAGTCCGAGCAGGCTATGTCCGACCTGGCACAGTTCCTGCTTGAGAACCCGGGTGTCAAGATCCATATCGTCGGCCATACCGATGCTGTCGGCTCCGACGAGGCCAACCAGATCCTGTCCGAGGGACGTGCTAACTCCGTTCGCCAGAACCTCATCCGCCGTGGTGTTGCGCCCGAGCGCATGACGGCCGAGGGTAAGGGTGAGAAAGAACCCGTGGCCGACAACGACACCGACGAGGGCCGTCAGCTCAACCGCCGCGTAGAGTTCACCATCACCGACGTAGGCGACGAGGATATCGAGCAGATTTATTAATTTGTCTTTGTAAATTGTACATTGTACATTGTAAATTGTAAATTGTAATTATGAAGAGGTTACTCTTCCTACATATATTCCTGCTGTCTACCGTCTTTGCATGGTCCCAGGTCGCCAACACCTTCCCCTACGAGTGTAGCTTCGAGGAGGGTGAGGACCTGTCTGCCTGGACGCTCAACTATGGTCCGACGCCTACTGTCGATCAGTGGATGGTCGGTACGGCCGTGCATAGCGAGGGCCGTCGTTCGCTCTATATCTCGTCCGACGGACAGAACCCGAGCTATGGCAAGATGCCCAACATATCGGTAAGCGTCTTTAAGTACAAGTTCCCGACGGATACCAAGACCCAGAAATACGACGTCAGCTTCGATTGGAAGGGTATGGGCGATTCGATAACGTCAAAACTGTACGTCATGGTATGCCGCGAGCAGGACCTGACCGCAACTGGCAACTACAACCTGGATGCTATCGTCAACCAGGTCGGTGGACGTCTGTCCAACGCCCAGGCGGGTGTATGCCAGGCGCTGGGCGAGTCGGGCGAGAAGTTCGTATGCGGTAGTGAGTCGTGGCAGAATGTATCGCTCACCAATCCGGTGAGTGTCAATGCCGCCAACTCGCAGCGAAACTTCGCTATTGTCTTCATCTGGGTCAACTCCAATCAGCAGGATTCGCTGGGCCGAACCAGTATCGCTATCGATAACTTCCAGATCAACTCCGCGGCTATCAAGAAGCCGGAGAATGTGATCGTTTATCCGCATTGCGAGGACTCGACCCTGATCGTCACCTGGGAGACTTCCGGTGCAGCCAACGAGTTTGATATTCAGTACCGTAAGGTAGGCGAGACCGGTTGGACCCACGGCGTGAGCGGTATCACCGAAGGTCCTGATGGCTTTACCCGTGAGGACGGTACCCGCTGCTCCTATTCGCTTAAGCGTATCTTGGAGGGCAGTTACGACGTACGTATCCGTAGCGCGTTCTACGACCCCGAGGAGAACAAGACCCTGCGCTCCAACTATGTCTATGTGTCGCAGATCCTCGTCTACTGTCCGGACAACCACTGTATCAACTACGTTGACCTCTATAGCCCCAACGTGACTTGTACCTGGGGTTACAACCCTGCCGCACATGCTGGTGCAACGCCCTACGACAGTGTAGGTGTCATCGACTTTGGTCCGGATGCTATCGAGAGCCGTCATACACTCCACGTCGATCCTACTGAGGTCGATCCGCGTACCGACAGCCTGCTGCATACTGTGCCCGATGGCGCCTTGGCATCTGTGCGTCTGGGCAACTGGCATTATATGGGTGAGGCCGAGTCTATCACCTATGATATCCTTGTCGATTCTACCAACCAGGGTATCCTCATCTGTAAGTATGCCATCGTCTTCGAGAATCCTCCCGGACACGACGACGAAGGTCAGCCGCGTTTCAACCTTGAGGTGCTCGACCAGAACGGCAACCTCATCGATCAGACCTGCGGACACGCCGAGTTTACGTACGAAGACGGTGTGGCTGCCGGTTGGAACATGACGCGCGACAACAAGGCCGCATGGAAGGATTGGACCACTATCGGTGTCAACCTCATGCCTTACCACGGCCAGACCATCAAGGTGCGCTTCACCACCATGGACTGCGGTTGGTCGGGCCACTACGCGTACGCGTACTTTAC
>JAFWOU010000018.1 GCA_017509715.1 Paludibacteraceae bacterium
AAATCCGCCACCGGTTTAGAACCGGAGCAGGATAAGCCTGCGGAGGATGGCGGATACAAACAAAAAACAAACCGAAACTATGGCAAATGTAATTTTCAGTGCCGGTATCGATAGCGTATCCGGCGCACTTTCGAAGCCGAGTAAGAGCGGTCAGCACTCTTGCAACAAGATGCTGTTGGCAACCCACCGTACGGCACCTACGGAGAACAACCATTGTAACCGTCTGTATCTGCGCAAGAAGGTAGAGCGCAGTACCAAGCCTTCGGCCTATGAGCTGCAGCTCCGCTCGCGCTTCGGACAGGCAGCCACCGCCGCTCAGGCTCGTATGAAGAACCTCTCCACCTTGGAGGCCGACCGCGCTGCCTTCAACGAGCAGAAGGATCTGGCCGGAGGCAAGAAGACCTTCTACTCCTACATCTTCGGCCTGGAGTACGACAAATTGCGCTCGTAACGGCTGGCAGGCCGGCGTTAGAAGGTTAAGAAGGCCTACGGCGTTACGAAGGTCTGCGACGTTAACGTACGGAGTACCTTTATAACCCGATAACGTGGCAAAGCCACCTTCTTAACTCTTTAACACAAAAAAAATCGCACATAAATTTGCACATGTGCGATTTTTTTTGTACCTTTGCAGCGTGAAAAATGGGTAAAAAAAAAGAAGGTTGTCTCACGACAACCCAACCTTTTTACTTAACCTTAAATCTAATACCATGAAAAACACGGTGCAAAAGTACTGCTATTTTTTGATATGTGCAAATAAAAATGCAAAAAAATGTGTTTTATAACATATTTTTCTTGATTTTTAACTAAAAATACATGTTTTTTAACATATTATTCGACAAATAAAACAATGAAAACGAAAAATTTGCTACTCCGAGGAATGTGCCTGATTTTGGGGCTGGGCATGGTAATGGGCACGATGGCCTGCCGCAAGCAGGACAAACCGATCGTGATCCTGCATGATAATGACTCGCACTGCGAGGTGCGCGGCTTTGCCAAGTTGGCCCAACTGCGTCATGATATGCAGGCGGCCGATACCGCCTACGTGGGTGTGGTCAGTTCGGGCGACCTGATGCAGGGTGGCCTGGAGGGTACGCTCTCCCAGGGTCAGCAGGTGGTGGACATCATGCGCGAGGTGGGCTACGATGCCCTGGTGCCCGGCAACCATGAGTTTGACTACGGTACGCCCCGCATGCTGGAGCTGATGGCGCAGTTGGGTCGGGAGCGCGTGACCTGCGTGAACCTAAGCGACCGGGATGGCAAGTTCTTCTTCCCCGACTACGTGATGGTTCGCTACGGCCGGACCAAAGTGGCGTACGTTGGCGTACTGACGCCCACGACGATGCGCGACGAGAAAGCGGCCTTCATCACCAACGAGGGCGACACGCTCTACCGCCTGCAGACCGATGAGGAGGTGGTAAGACTGACGCAGGAGCAGATCAATCGTGCGCGTCGCGCGGGTGCGCGTTACGTTATATTACTCACGCACATGGGCGAGACCGACGTGCCCCTGACCTCGGTGGGACTGATTGAGCGCACCTACGGCGCAGACGCCGTGCTGGACGGTCATACCCACTCGAAGATCGCAGAGCGGATGGTCCGTAACCTGCATGGCCAGGAGGTGCCCCTCACCCAGACCGGCACCAAGTTTGCGTATATCGGCAAGGTATATATCGGCACGGACGGCCGCGTACGCACCAGCCTGATAGATGCCGCTACGGTACGGGGCGAGGACCCGCGCGTGATGGCCGTGATCGACAGCGTGGAGCAGGTGAACGCACCCATCAAGAACCGCCCGGTAGGCGAGACGGAAGTGCGCCTGACCATCCTGGGTGAGGACGGCGACCGACTGGTGCGCAAGGGCGAGACCAACGGTGCTAACCTGGCAGCCGATGCCGCCCGCTGGGCATGCGAATCGCAGATGGCGATGGTGAACGGCGGCGGTATACGTGGCGACTACAAGCCCGGCAAGATCACCTTCGGCGACGTGATCAACGTACAACCTTTCAGCAACGACTACCACGTGATCGAACTCACCGGTGCCCAACTGGAGAAAGTAGTGGCCTTCGGATGCAGTGCGCTCAAGACCGAGGACAAACAGAAGGGCCAGAAGGGCGAGCTGGGTGACTTTGTGCAGCCGTCCGGCTTTAGGTATACGTTCAGCGTACCCGAGGATCGGGTAGTGAGCCTGGAGGTGCTGGACCCGGAGACCGGCGAGTACGTACCCGTACAGCCCGACAAGACCTACACCATGGCCGTCTCGCAGTACAGCCTGGGCAGCTATGACGACGTACTGAAATACTGCCACGTGCTGCGCTACAACGTATGCGTCGACAATATGGCGACCGTACGTTATATCCAGGAGAAGCTGAACGGCCACGTAGGACAAGAGTACGCACAGCCGCAAGGCAGAGTCGTTATTATTAAGTGACCAAGTGACTAAGGACCAAGGACTAAGGACTAAGGACCAAGGTTTAATGGCTAATAAGTAAAAACGCAAAAAGATGAAGCATAATTTTATCGTTCTGCTGTCGGCGTTGCTGATGGCGAGTTCGGCTGGAGCATTGACCATCCCGCAGGGAACGTTGTATTTCGACAATAGCAAGACCCGGTACAGCACGGTGCGCTTTGTATACGGCACCAATCAGCGCCCCGAGACCCATGCGCTGGCCATGACGCAGGACGGCAACAAATGGCGCGTCGATATCCCGGCTACGGTCAGCAATATGTACCGCTTCACCTTCGTAGGCGGGGCGATACCCGAGGGCGTGTATGCCCAGGACTTCAACACCTTCAAGGACAGCATCAGTCTTCAGCTTGGTCTGCTGCGCACCGCTACCAGCGAGTCGCAGATGGCGGCGGGCGATATATTCGTTCCCGAGACAGGCGACAACTGGGCGCAAGGCTACTGGACCTCGCTCGCCAACTGGCAGACCTCAGGCAACGCCACGGCTACGCTGAGCGGCACGCTGCCCGTAGTCTATATCAATACAGAGAACGGTGCACCCATCGTAGACAAGGATACCTATCTGACAGGCAGTATGTATATCGACCCGCTGCAGACGGGTTATGCCGCCCTGGGTTCGGCCGAGCAACCGCTCACCGGACAGTTCAAGGGTCGCGGCAACTGGACCTGGAACGGCTTTGACAAGAAGCCCTACCGCATCAAGTTGGACACGAAGCAGAAAGTGCTGGGCATGCCGAGCAACAAACACTGGTGCCTGATGGCCCATGCGGATGATAACATGGGTTATCTAAAGAACGCTGTCGGCTTCATGCTGAGCGAACAGCTGGGCATGCGCTGGACGCCAAAGTACGTACCCGTAGAACTGATGCTCAACGGCGAGTATATGGGCCTCTATTTCCTCACGGAACAGGTACGCATCGGCAAGAACCGCGTCAATATCACCGAGCAGGATGACCAGGCTGTGGATTCCGTTACGGGCGGATGGCTCGTAGAGATCGACAACTACAGGGAAGAGGGTAACGTGGAATTTGACGAGGGCAACGGCCAGCATATGATGGTGACGATGAAGAGCCCGGAGGTGCTCTCGGCCCAGCAACGCCAGTATATCGAGCAGCAACTCAATGGCCTCAACACCGCTATCTACGGCAACTCGGCCGAGCAGCTATGGGGCATGCTGGATCTGGACGAGGCGGTACGCTTCTACCTGGTGCAAGAACTGCTGGAGGACTGCGAGAGTTACCACGGCAGTTGCTACCTCTACAAAGACCGCGACCGCGTCGGCCGAACGGAGCGCTGGCTATTCGGACCGGTATGGGATTTCGGCAATGCCTACAACCGCAATCAGGCCTCCTGGATCTACGACAACCCCATCTTTGCGCAGTACTGGATAGGACGCCTGGCCCAATGGCCGGAATTTCAAGCGAAGATACGTGAGTTCTGGTACGTATACTATCATTCGCTAAAGGATGACACCTATAGCCAAATTGCTGATTTTGTGAATACTATATCCGTTGCGGCACAACATGACGCGGCCCGCTGGCGCGGTACGCAGAATTACCAGGACAATAGCCGCATGAACGACCGAAAAAACGACTTCACCGGCCGTCTCTCGAGTCGTATTCAGTGGCTCTACAGCCAGTGGGGCGAGGGTACGGAGCCACCGATCGATCCCGAGGCTATCGAGCAAACAAAGAGCAGCACCGAATGCGGCACTGCTCGTAAACTGCTGCTGCCCGACGGACGTATCGTCATTGAGCGAAACGGCAGAACTTACGACCTGATAGGTCGATAGCCGTCAGCCATCAGCCGTCAGCCATCAGCCAGGTCAGACCTGCGTCAGGTGCTTCCGAGCACTCCGATAAAGAGCCGAATGCTGATAGCTGAATGCTGAAAGCCTTAATCCAACTTATAATCCACGGTCGTAACCACGCGTACGTGTTTCAACCAGGGCTGGTAGTCATCGCTCTCGATGGAGAACTGGCCCTGGCTGGCGCGTACGATGCTACCCAGGTCACACTCGGCGTCGTTAGCAAACTTCTGGGCTACGGCGCGGGCGTTCTTCGTAGCCTCCTCGATCATCTCGGGCTTGAGTTCGCTTAGGCCGTTGTACTGGTACTCCATCTGCCACTCCGAGGTGTTGACGATGATGCCGCGGTTCAGCAGTTCGCTGGCGCAACCGCTGTTGCGAACCACGAGTTGTACGCTGTCGGTGCTGACGATGACGGAGGCATGGAGCGTGTACTTGTACTCGGGACGATGGTCGTAGTTGTAGCTCGACCAGTTGTCATCCACCGATACATTACCCATCTGCAGGTCGCTGTCCCGGAAGCCGCGCGACTTGAGCAGGTTGACGATCACCTGGCTCACGCGTTCACGCTCGATGTAGAGCTGCTGCAGGTCGTTGCCCTGGATGGCAAAGGTGAGGGGCCAGATAGCATGATCGGCCTCTACGGTACGGGTAGAGAGTCCCTTGACGGTAACAAAACGGTCTTTGTCAGCATTCTTGCTGAGTCCGAGAAAAACAAACAGTCCGGCAATCGCGATGCCGACAGCCACACAAGTGGCACTGATAACGGTATTCTTCATAATGATGTGTTTTTAGTTAATTTTGCCGCAAAATTACAAAAAATAGTCGAAAGTCGAAAGCAAAAAGTCGAAAGCCGATGTTTTTTTCGCCGTTTTAGGCATTTTTTTTCAACAAATATGCGCGTGCGCTTGTGTATATGGAAAAAAATCTCTATCTTTGCACCGAAATTGCGATACTATGCAGAAATTTGAAGATGTCATGCACGATGTGCGTCAGGGAAGATTGGCGCAGGTGTATATGTTGTGCGGTGAGGAACCGTACTACATTGACCGCGTGTGTGACTGGCTGGAGGAGCATGTGCTGGACGAGGCGGCCAAGGCCTTTGACCAGACCGTGGTGTACGGCAAGGACCTGCCGGGCGCGGACATCTCGACGGCTATCGGTGCGGCACGCGGCTTTGCGATGATGGGCGGCAAGAAGGTGGTGATCGTCAAGGAGGCGCAGCACGTCAAGAAATGGGAAGCGCTGGGGCAGTATGCCGACAACCCGCAGCCGGATACGGTGCTCGTCATCTGCTACAAATACGGTTCGCCAGACAAGCGTCAGCAGTGGTGGAAAAAGCTGGAGAAGAGCGGCGCTGTAGTGATGCAGAGCGATAAACTGCGTGACTATCAGGTGGAGCGCTGGATCAGCGACTACCTGAAGACCCTCGGCGAGGCGCATCCCGAACTGCGCTTTGCGCCCAATATAGCGCGCATCCTGGCCGATAGCTTGGGCACGGACCTGATTGCGATAGTAGGTGCGCTGCAGAAACTGATTGACGGAAGGCCGGAGGGCGTGAACGTGATAGATGCGGCGCTGGTGGAGCGGAATATCGGTATATCGAAGGACTATAACGTGTTTGAACTGCAGGAGGCGCTGGTGCGTGGCGACGTGGTGAAAGCCAATCGTATCACCCAGTATTTCGCCTCGAGCAAAGATCATCCGATGATCAAGGAGTTGGGCATATTGTACAATTTCTTCCAGACCCTGATGATGTACCACTACCTGCCCGACAAGTCGGACCGTGCAGCCGCTTCGGCGCTGGGCGTGAATCCGTATTTCGTCAAGGACTATGCGGCTGCAGCACGCCGTTATCCGGCCGGAAAGACTTTTAAGATTATCAGTTATTTCCGCGAAACGGATGCGCGACTGAAAGGTATCAACAACCCCTCGGCTACGGATGCCGACCTATGGAAAGAATTGATTTATAAAATAATGCATTAAAACGTTATGTGGATTGTCATTGCAGTAGCCCTGCTGCCCGTGCTGGCATTGTTCGGCTATATCTGGATTAAAGACCGTCGTCAACCCGAGCCCATGAAGTGGCTCCTGAAAGCCCTGTTCTACGGCCTGCTATCGGCGGCGCTGGTGATCGCGTTGGTTGGGCCGCTGCCTGATATCGAGGTGACGGGACCGGTGACAGCCTTCTTGAAGGCTTTCCTCACGGCTGCTATGCCCGAGGAGGCAGCTAAACTGCTGATGCTGTATATATTGCTCAAGAAGAATCCGTTCTTTGACGAGCAGCTGGACGGCATCGTGTATGCCGCCTGCGTAGCCCTGGGTTTTGCCGGAACGGAGAATATCCTGTACCTAATGAGTGGAGTGGCTGACGGAACATGGGTGACGATGGGTATCTCGCGTGCCATATTCGCCGTGCCGGGTCATTTCTTCTTCGGTACGCTGATGGGTTATTTCTTTGCCCGCGCATGGTTTGGCAATCCGCTGCATAAGAAGCGTAATATGTTCCTGGCATGGTTCGTACCGATGCTGGCGCACGGTATATACGATGGCCTGCTGTTCGCGATGCCGACGATGCCCGAGTGGGTAGCCGGTGTGCTGTTCATCGTATTCATTGCCGGCTTCATTGCGCTGCGTAAGCAGGGTGTCAAAGCGATCAATACATTGCAAACAGAAGATAAAATTTTAAATACAGAAGATAAAATATGAAAAAGATTGTAATTAGCCTGATGATGGCAATGGTAGTAATCGGCATGAGCGGTTGCTGCTGTGGTAACGGAGAGAAGAAATGCGGCGGTTGTGATACCACCGAGGTAAAGACGGAGTGCGAGCACAAGTGCCAGCACGAAGGTGAGGGCGAGCATAAGTGCTGCAAGCACCAACACGAGGGTGAGCATAAGTGCTGCAAGCATCACCACGAGGGTGAGCACCACTGCTGCCAGCACGACACAACGGCACAACAATAAGGAGATAACAACGTAGATGAATTATTTGTTTACGTCAGAATCGGTGTCAGAAGGACACCCTGACAAAGTGAGTGACCAGATATCGGATGCGATTCTGGACAATATTCTTGCGCTGGACGAGAATGCGCACGTGGCCTGCGAGACAATGTGTACGACGGGTCAGGTGGTGGTAGCGGGTGAGGTCACCTGCGAGCACTACGTAGACGTGCAGCAGATCGCGCGCAACACGATCAGCAAGATCGGTTACACCAAGGCTGAGTATAAGTTCGAGGCCGAGAGTTGCGGTATCCTGACCGCCCTGCATGCGCAGTCGCCTGACATTAACATGGGCGTAAGCCGTGCTACGGAAGCCGAGCAGGGCGCCGGCGACCAGGGTATGATGTTCGGTTACGCTACGGACGAGACCGACAACTACATGCCCCTGACGCTCGACCTGGCCCATACGCTGGTCTATACCCTGGCGCGTATCCGTAAGGAGGGCGAGCAGATGACGTATCTGCGTCCCGACTCGAAGAGCCAGGTGACCATGGAGTATAACGAGCAGAACGAACCCGTTCGCATCGATACCATCGTGCTCTCTACGCAGCACGACGAGGGCGTCAGCCCCGAGCAGATCCGTCAGGACGTGATCGATATCCTGCTCCCGCGGGTAGCTACGCGTGACTCGCGGTATACGCAGTTGCTGCATGACTTCCTGGCCAATCCGGAGGCCAAGCTGCTGGTGAACCCGACGGGCAACTTCGTAGTAGGCGGTCCCCACGGCGATACCGGTCTCACGGGTCGTAAGATCATCGTAGATACCTACGGCGGACGCGGTGCCCACGGTGGCGGTGCGTTCTCGGGTAAGGATCCTTCGAAGGTGGACCGTTCGGCTGCGTATGCCGCTCGCTGGATCGCCAAGAACCTGGTGGCAGCCGGTGTGGCGCGCGAGGTGCTGGTGCAGGTAAGTTATGCTATCGGCGTGGCCCGTCCCGTCTCGCTGTACGTACAGACCTACGGTACGGCTAAGGTGGCTATGACCGATGCCGAGATAGCCAAGAAAGTGGACGAACTGTTCGACCTCTCGCCTGCCGCTATATGCCGTGCGCTGAAACTCAAGCAACCCATATATGAGGAGACGGCGCGTTACGGCCATATGGGACGTACGCCGGAGGTGGTAGAAAAGCAGTTTCTGGACGAGAACGGCAAACCGTTCACGCGCCGGGTGGAACTCTTCACCTGGGAGAAACTGGATCGGGTAGAGGATGTGAAACGTGCATTCGGACTGTAAGCATGAAACCGACGCTGAAAAAAAGTCTGCTGGTGAGCCTGATCGTGGTGGCCGGTGTGGCGCTTGACCAATTGGTGAAGCTCTATATCCTGAGCCATTTTCGGCTGTACGACGACCTGCAGGTGACCAACTGGTTTCATATCTGCTATATCCTAAACGACGGCATGGCCTTCGGCGTGGAGTGGTTTGATAAGTTGGCGCTGACGCTGTTCCGGCTCGTGGCCGTAGGCCTGCTGGGCTGGTACTTGCACCTCTTGATCCATCGCCGTCCGGCACGCACGTCCTACCTGGTGACTATCGCCTTTGTCATGGCCGGTGCACTGGGTAATATCGTGGACTGCGTATGCTACGGCAAGCTGTTCCAGGGTGGCGAATGGATGTACGGTAAGGTGGTGGATATGCTCTACTTCCCCTTGATACGCAATGGGGCAGGCGAGGTGCTCTTCTTCCGCCCGGTGTTCAACGTGGCCGACTCGTACATCACGTGTGCGGTGATTGTGATTATTCTGTTCTTCACGAAAGACCTCAATCAGTCTTTCGAGAAAGGAGTAAAGGAGTAGAGGAGTGAAGGAGTGAAGGAGTGAAGGAATTCAGGTGGTTCATAGTGCTGTTGGTGGCGGTTTGCTGCATAGGTTGTAGGCCAAAGGGCATCTTGTCCTCGCGCCAGATGCGTGACATCATGTATGATCTGCATCGCGTGGACGGCATGATGGACGTGATGCAGATGGGTACGGGTTATGACGAGGCCCTGGCACGTTACTATCAGAGCGTACTGGATCGTCATGGCGTCAGCCAGGCGCAGTTTGACTCGTCGCTGGTGTGGTACACCGACAACCCGGCGCTGTTCGACAAGATCTACCCCAAGGTGATGGATCGGTTGGATCAAGATGTGGCCCGTTGGGAAGCAGCCCTGCAGCGTGAACAGCATCGTCAGGAACTGCTCTCTAATCCATGTACGCAGATGATGCCCTGCGAGACGCAGGAGGTGCTGCAATACATGACCGACAGCGTTCCTGCCTGTCCGGGACCGGTAGAAATACCGAAAAAAAGCACCTCGTGGCTGGAAATACAGCGAAAAATGCAAAAAAAGTAACAAAAAATTTGCGTATGTGAAAAAAATGTTGTAATTTTGCACGCTTTTTCGGGTTTACCCGAGTATTAATTAACAACGCCGTGCTGGGCAGTGTGTTGCATAGCAACCGTAAAGATGTCTGTCGGCTCGGTCTTATAACGAATAAAACAAATGGAATTTAACAGTTACAAAACAGTATCGCTGAACAAGGCTACAGTGGAGAAAAACTGGGTCGTTGTAGATGCTGAGGGCCAGATTCTGGGCCGTATGTGTACGAAGGTAGCTAAGTTGCTACGCGGTAAGTACAAACCGTCGTTCACGCCGAATGTGGATTGCGGTGACAACGTGATTATTATCAATGCCGACAAGGTGGAGATGACCGGTAACAAGTGGACCGATCGTGAGTATGTTCGCTACACGGGTTTCCCCGGTGGTCAGCGCGTAATGAGCCCCGCAGAGCTGAAGGCTAAGGGCGTAGATCGTCTGATCAAGAAAGTGGTAAAGGGTATGCTGCCCAAGAACCGTCTTGGCAACAAGATCATCAACAACCTGTACGTGTTCGGTGGCGCTGAGCACAACATGCAGGCACAACAGCCGAAACAAATCGATATCAACACCTTAAAATAAGAAATTAGACTATTATGGAAGTAATTAATGCATTAGGTCGTCGTAAAGCTGCAGTAGCACGCGTTTACGTTAGTGAGGGTGCTGGTAAGATCACTATCAACGGTCGTGAGTTGGAGGTTTATTTCCCCGCTCCCGCGCTGCAATACATCGTTAAGCAGCCGCTCGCAAAGCTGGATGTAACTGAGAAATATGATATCA
This sequence comes from Paludibacteraceae bacterium, assembly GCA_017509715.1. Classification (GTDB taxonomy): domain Bacteria; phylum Bacteroidota; class Bacteroidia; order Bacteroidales; family Paludibacteraceae; genus Colicola. The sequence goes on from JAFWOU010000018.1 coordinate 10,405, forward strand.
AGGTCAACCTGGACGGTGGCGGATACAAGGGACAGGCAGAGGCGCTGCGTCTGGCTATCGCTCGCGCACTCGTTAAGATTGATCCGGAGAACAAGCCTGCACTGAAGGCTGAGGGCTTCATGACTCGTGACGCTCGTGAGGTTGAGCGTAAGAAACCGGGTCGTCCGAAGGCTCGTAAGCGCTTCCAGTTCAGCAAGCGTTAATCCGCAGAACAGAACCAATCCAAATCGTGTGGACTCCTTCGTGGACTGCCACACGATTGTTTTGGGAACCAAAACGCGTATGCGTGCGCGCATATATAATAATAATGTATTATGCGCGTGAACGGGCTTCCCAAAATGAACGGAATTTTTAATAATAACAAATCATTATTCATTAAAACAAAATGAGAACTAATTTTGATCAACTCTTGGAGGCTGGTGCACATTTTGGCCACCTCAAACGTAAGTGGAATCCCGCTATGGCTCCCTACATCTACATGGAGCGCAATGGCATTCACATCATCGACCTGAACAAGACCGTGCTGAAGGTAGAAGAAGCAGCTGAGTCGCTGAAGGGTATCGTACGCAGTGGCCGCAAGGTGCTGTTCGTTGGTACGAAGAAGCAAGCACAGGAAGTTATCGCACAGCACGCTCAGGAAGTAGGCATGCCGTACATCACCGAGCGTTGGGCAGGTGGTATGCTCACCAACTTCCCCACCATCCGTAAGGCTGTGAAGAAAATGAGCCAGATCGACAAGATGATGAACGACGGTACGTTCGACAACATCTCGAAGCGCGAGAAACTGCAGATCGTACGTCAGCGCGAGAAACTGGAGAAGAACCTGGGTTCTATCGCCGACCTGACCCGTCTGCCGAGCGCAGTATTCGTAGTAGACGTGATCAAGGAGCACATCGCAGTAGCTGAGGCTAACCGTCTGGGTATTCCTGTTTACGGTATCGTGGATACCAACTCCAACCCCAACAACATCGACTTTGTCATCCCGGCAAACGACGATGCTACCAAGTCGATCGATGTGATCCTGAACGCCGTATGCGAGGCTATCAAGGAGGGACTCGAGGAGCGTAAGGTAGAGAAGGCTGATGAGAACGCTGCTGCCGATCAGGCACAGGCTGAGGGAGAGGCTCCCGCACCCAAAGAGCGTCGTCAGCGTATCCGCAAAGCTGCTCCGAAGCAGGAAGCTGAGAAAGTAGCTGAGGTGAAGGCTGAGCCCAAAGCAGAAGAGCCCAAAGCAGAGGCTGCTGAATAAGTTATTAATTTGGCCGTCAGCCGTCAGCCATCAGCCGTCAGAAATGTCTGAAAGCTGAAGGCCGATAGCTGAAAGCCACAAAAATCATTCAAATTATGGCTGTAACATTAGCAGATATCAAGAAACTGCGTGACATCACCGGTGCCGGTATGATGGACGTAAAGAAGGCCTTGGAAGAGGCTAACGGCGATTTCGAAGTAGCTAAGGACCTGCTCCGTAAGCGTGGCCAGGCTATCGCTGCAAAGCGTAGCGACCGCGAAGCTTCCGAGGGTTGTGTACTGGCAAAAGCTAAAGATGGCTTCGGCGCTATCGTTGGCGTAAAATGCGAGACCGACTTCGTAGCTAAGAACGAGGACTTCGTAGGTATGGTGAAGCTCATCCTGGATGCTGCCCTGGACAACAAGGTACAGACCAAGGACGAGTTGGCTGCTCTCAAGATTGGCAACTTCACCGTAGCTGAGATCGTTACCGAGCGCTCCGGCGTAACGGGTGAGAAGATGGAGCTGGCTGACTACGCTTGCCTGGAGGCTCCCGTAGTAGACGCTTACAACCACCTGGGCAACAAGCTCTCTTCGCTGGTAGCTGCCAACGAGGGTGCTGATCACGAGACCGTTCACGGCATCTCGATGCAGGTAGCCGCTATGTCGCCTATCGCTCTGGATGCAGACCACGTAGCTGAGGAGGTGAAGCAGAAAGAGCTCTCTGTAGCTATCGAGAAGACCAAGCAGGACGAGATCAACCGCGCTGTAGAGAATGCTATTCGCAAGGCCGGTATCAACCCCGCTCACGTAGACAGCGACGATCATATCGAGTCGAATCAGGCTAAGGGCTGGATCACCGCCGAGCAGGCACAACAGGCTCGCGAGATCCGCGCCAACGTAACGGCTGAGACCGAGGCCGGCATGGATAAGCTGGCTAAGAAGATCGAGATGATCGCTCAGGGCCGTCTGGGTAAGTTCTTGAAAGAGAATACCTTGGTAGAGCAGGCTTACATCATGTCCGAGTCGAAAGAACTCGTTAAGGACGTGCTGAAAGCTAAGGGCGTTCAGATCCTGGACTTCCGTCGCATCACGCTCAACGAGGAGTAATCAGTACAACCTCCAAGCAAAATGAAGAAGGACACTCGCAAGGGTGTCCTTTTTTGCATTGGCATTAGCATTGGCCATTGGCCTTTCGCCCTTAGCCCTTCTCGCCTTTCGCCATCTCCAAGCATACATCGCAATGACCGCAGGGCGCTGCATCCGTCTCGCCGAAGTAGGTGAGCAGCACCTGTTCGCGGCAGAAACGCGTCTGGTCGGCATACTCCAGCATGGCGTGCAACTTGCTCACGTACTGCTGTTGCCGTTCTTCGAAGACCGTCGGCGAGATATAGATGTCTGTTTGCCGCTCCTGCGTCATCGTGAGGCAACTGCCTATCGCCCGCGGAATATACGTGATGATGCCGCGTTGCGCCAACGAGACGAGCAACTCGTGCGTCTGCTGGTTATCCGCCTCGTGTACGTATTGCAGGTCGGTATAGATGCCGCTATGGGCCCGCATCAGCGTGTCCAGCAGTTCGGCTTGTCCGTGCGAGAGGTTATATTCGGCCAGTTCGTGCGGAGGTACGTGGATCTGTACGCGCGGCTGCGTCTCATGTTCCTCCTCAAACTCGATATAGCCGGCCTGGGAGAGGATATGCAGGGCAGAGTAGGTCTGCAATACCGGCAGGTGCATGACCTGGCAGAGTTGGTCGATATGCAGCGTAAACCTGTGTCCCAGACCGCTACCGGCACCTATTTGGAGGAAGTCCATCGTCTTGTGATAGACATTCTCGATAAATTCCTTGGGCGGGTAGGTGTCTATGACGCGTTTGCGGAGCTTCTGTTTGTCCTCCTGAGGGGTATATAGCAGCACCGCAAAGGCGGTCAGCCCATCGCGTCCGGCACGCCCGGCTTCCTGGTAGTACGACTCCAGGTGGGAAGGCAGATCATGATGGATCACGAGCCGTACGTCTGCCTTGTCGATACCCATACCAAAGGCGTTGGTGGCCACGATGATGCGGGTGCGGTTTTGTTTCCAGGCTTCCTGGCGTTGCTGCCGCTCGGAGGTGCTCAAACCGGCATGATAGAAGTCTGCAGACAACCCGTTTTCGCACAAAAAGGCCGCTATTTCCTGGGCACGTTTCCGATTGCGTACATAGACGATAGCCGAACCCGCCACACGGTTGAGAATATGTATGATTTCTTTGTTCTTATCCTCCGTTCGCCTAACCACATAGTGCAGATTATCACGGTGATACGACTTTTTGAACACTCGCTCCTCTTGAAAGCCCAAACGGGCCTGAATATCCTCAATAACATCGGGTGTAGCAGTGGCCGTAAGGGCCAAAATAGGCACTTCCCGCTGGCCATTCTCCAGGAGCAAGTCACGTATGCGTCCGATGCGCAGGTAGGGCGGCCGAAAATCGTATCCCCACTGCGAGATGCAGTGTGCTTCGTCCACGGCGATCATACCTATCGGCAGTTCCAAGAGTCGCTTTCGGAAAGCTTCGCTCTCCAGTCGTTCGGGGGAGACGTAGAGGAAATGGTAGGGCCCGAACTGGCAGTTGTCGAGGGCTACGCGTTGCTGGTCGTAACTCATGCCGGAGTAGATAGCTGCGGCATGGATACCCCGTTCGCGCAGGTTCTCTACCTGGTCCTTCATCAGGGCGATGAGGGGTGTGACAACGAGGCAAAGGCGGCGCTCATCAGGCAACTCGTCACCCATGACGAGGGCCGGTATCTGAAAGCACAGACTCTTGCCGCCACCGGTAGCCATCAGGGCCAGGGTGTCGTGTCCGTCCAGCACAGATTGAATGATTTCCGCCTGCAATGGGCGGAAATCATCGTAACCGAAGTAATATTTGAGTGCCTCGTTTGGAGTCATAACTAGGAGACCTAGGATGCCTAGTTAGCCTAGGACTTCTAAAGCTTTTCTGACGCGGTGAAGGGTTTCTTCCTTGCCGAGTACGTCGGTGATATTCCAGATATGCGGACCGCGTGCAGCACCTACCAGACAGATACGGAAGGCGTTCATCACGATGCCGACGCCGTACTCCTGTGCGGCAATCCACGGCATGATGATGTCGTCCAGATGCCAACGGATGACGGTGTTGCCGTTATCGTCCCGGGTCTCATACGAGCGGTGCCAATCCTCCTCGCTGATCGGTTCCAGCAGCGTGAGCATCTCGGTCATATGACGCGGCGAATCTTCTTTCCAACGCTTCTTGAGCGACTTCTCGTCATACTCGGTAGGAGCCAGGAAGAAGAAATTGGTCTGCTCCCACAGTTCAGGAACGAAGTTCACGCGGTCCTTAGTGAGTCCGATGACCTTAGCGACCATCTGCATGTCCGGGTTCTCAATGCCCTGAGCGGCCAACAAGGGACGGAACATCTGAGCCAGTTCTTCGTTGGTGCGGAGCTGCAGGTATTGGTGGTTGAACCATTTGCCTTTCTCATAATCGAACTTAGCGCCGGATTTGCTGACGCGGTCCAGGCTGAATTCCTCTATGAGTTCCTGCATCGAATAGATCTCCTTGTCACCTGTGCCGTGCCAGCCGAGCAGGCCCAGGAAGTTGATAACCGCCTCGGGCAGGTAGCCGCTCTCGCGATAACCGGAGGAAACGGTGCCGTCTTTCTGGTTGTGGAACTCCAGCGGGAAGACGGGGAAACCGAGTCGGTCACCGTCGCGCTTGCTGAGTTTACCATTGCCGTCTGGCTTGAGCAGCAGGGGCAGGTGGGCAAACTGCGGCATGGTGTCTTGCCAACCGAAAGCGCGGTAGAGTAGCACGTGAAGCGGTGCGCTGGGCAGCCACTCCTCGCCGCGGATGACGTGCGAGATCTCCATGAGGTGGTCGTCCACGATATTGGCCAGGTGGTAGGTAGGCAGGTCGTCGGCTGACTTGTAGAGCACCTTGTCATCCAGGATATTGCTGTTGATCACTACCTCACCACGAATCAGGTCGTGCACATGCACGTCTTCGTTGGGCTCTACGAGGAAGCGTACCACGTATTTCTCGCCCTTATCCATCAATGCCTGTACCTCCTCTGCCGGCATGGTGAGCGAGTTGCGCATCATCATGCGCGTACGTGCATCGTATTGAAAATTAGGTATCTCTGCGCGTTTGGCTTCCAGTTCCTCGGGGGTGTCGAAGGCGATATAGGCATGGCCGCTGTCGAGCAACTGCTTGACATACAGATGGTATATCTCGCGGCGCTCACTCTGACGATACGGACCGTGAGAGCCTACGGCTTCTATCTCAATGTCGGCTTTCGACTTTTGACTTTCGACTTTCGACTTTTTAGCGCGCAGACCCTCATCAATCTCAATGCCCAGCCAGTCAAGCGACTCCAGGATATACTCCTCGGCACCCGGCACAAAACGGGTGGAGTCGGTATCCTCGATACGCAGCAGCATGACGCCGTCGTGCTGACGAGCAAACAGGTAGTTATACAGGGCGGTACGTACACCGCCGATATGCAATGCGCCCGTAGGACTCGGCGCAAAACGAACACGAACTTGTCTTTCCATATATTAAAACCAAATTTGGGTACAAAGGTACTGCTTTTTTTGCATATATGCAAATAAAAACGATTTTTCTTTGATTTTCTTGCATATGTCAAAAAAAAGTTGTAACTTTGCACGCTATTTGTAAAATAGCGCTTGGATAAAGCCGGATAATATATATACAGATATGAGTAAAAAGGAAATTCAATTCTCGTTAGTGTACCGCGACATGTGGCAGAGTAGCGGTAAGTACGTACCCCGCAAGGATCAGTTGGCACGCATTGCGCCGGTGATCATTGACATGGGCTGTTTTGACCGTGTAGAGACGAATGGCGGTGCCTCGGAGCAGGTGAACCTGCTGTACGGCGAGAACCCGAACCAGGCGGTTCGTACATTCTGTAAGCCGTTTAACGAAGCGGGTATCAAGACGCACATGCTGGACCGCGGTCTGAACGCGCTGCGTATGAATCCCGTGCCGGCCGATGTGCGTAAGTTGATGTACAAGGTGAAGCACGCACAGGGTACGAATATCACCCGTATCTTCTGCGGACTGAACGACCCGCGTAACATCATCCCGTCTATCAAGTGGGCCAAAGAGGCCGGCATGACGGCACAGGCTACGATGTGTATCACCTACTCGAAGGTGCATACGGCCGAGTACTATATCAACCTGGCTGAGCAGTTGATCGAGGGTGGCGCACAGGAGATCTGCCTGAAAGATATGGCCGGTATCGGTCGTCCGCACATGCTGGGCGTGATCGTAGCGGCCATCAAGGAGAAGCATCCGGATATCATCATTCAGTACCACGGACATACGGGACCTGGCTTCTCGGTAGCCTCGATGCTGGAGGTGGCCAAAGCCGGTGGCGACGTACTGGACGTGGCTATGGAACCGCTCAGTTGGGGTAAGGTGCATCCGGACGTGATCACCATCCAGGCGATGCTGAAGGACGCCGGCTTCCTGGTGAAGGATATCAATATGAAGGCCTATATGGAGGCGCGTAGCCTGACGCAGGAATTTATTGATGACTTCCTGGGCTACTGGATTGATCCGAAGAACGCGCTGATGACCTCGCTCTTGGTAGGTTGTGGTCTGCCGGGCGGTATGATGGGCTCGCTGATGGCCGACCTGAAGGGCATGCATGCTGCTATCAATGCTAACCTCAAGAAGAAAGGTGAGCCGGAGCTCAGCGAGGATGAACTGCTCGTACAACTGTTCGACGAGGTACAGCGTATATGGCCGATGCTGGGTACGCCGTGTCTGGTAACGCCGTTCTCGCAGTACGTGAAGAACGCTGCGCTGATGAACCTCTTCAGCCGCTCGATGGGTGAGAAGGACTTTACGCGTATGGATCCCGCTATGTGGGGCATGATACTTGGCAAGTCGGGTAAGTTGCCGGGCGAGTTGGCGCCGGAGATCGTGGCCTTGGCTAAGGAGAAAGGCTATGAGTTCTATACCGACGATCCGCAGAAACTCTATCCGGATGTGCTGCCGCAGTATATCAAGGAGATGAAGGAACTCGGTTGGGACCGCGGACAGGACGACGAGGAACTGTTTGAGTTTGCTATGCACGACAAGCAGTACCGCGAGTACAAGTCGGGTCTGGCTAAGGAGCAGTTCAATCAAGACCTTGCGAAACGCAAGGGGCTTGCTAATGTACAAAGTGACAATGTACAAGGTACAAAGGACAAGAGTCAAGACGAATTGGCTGCTGTAGCGATGGCGCTGCACCTGGCAGGCAAGAAGCAGAAACCGGGTACGATAGCCCTGCCTATCGTTCGCCCGACAGCATGGAATCATAAATACTTTACACTTAAATAAAAATCATGAGAATCATGAAAAAGTACAATTTTAACGCGGGACCGAGTATCCTGCCGCAAGAGGTGATCAAGCAGACGGCTGAGGCCGTATTGGATTTTCAGGGTGAGGGGCTATCGATTCTTGAGATCAGCCACCGTGCCAAGTATTTCCAACCTGTAGTGGATGAGGCAGAGGCCTTGATGAAGGAGCTGCTGGGTGTGCCGGAGGGCTACCGCGTACTGTTCCTGGGAGGCGGTGCCAGCCTGCAGTTCTGCATGGTGCCGTACAACATGCTGGAGAAGAAAGCCGCTTATCTGAACACCGGCGTATGGAGCAAGAAGGCTGTAAAAGAGGCCAAGGGCTTCGGCGAGGTGGTAGAGGTGGCACAGAGTACCAACTCGATCCCCAACGATTATGAGATCCCGCAGGATGCCGACTACTTCCATATTACGACCAACAATACCATCTTCGGAACCGAGATCTCGGAGCGCAAACTCCAGGAGATTTACGAGAAGAAGGGCAATGTACCATTGGTAGCCGATATGAGTTCGGATATACTGAGTCGTCCGATCGATGTGTCGAAATTTGACATTATCTACGGTGGTGCACAGAAGAATATCGCACCGGCCGGTGTGACCTTTGTGATTGTTAAAGAGTCGTGTTTGGGTAAGGTAAGCCGCTATATTCCGACGATGCTCAACTATCAGACCCATATTGATGGCGGTTCGATGTTCAACACCCCGCCGGTACTGCCGATCTATACAGCGCTTTTGAACCTGCGTTGGCTCAAGGCCCACGGCGGCATCGAGTGGATCGATCGTCGTAACCAGGAGAAGGCCGACCTGCTGTATAAGTGCCTCGACGAGTCGAAACTATTCACGCCGACCATCCTGGATAAGGAGGATCGCAGCCGCATGAATATCTGCTTCGTCTTCAAACCCGAGTATCAGGACCTGCAGGACGACTTCTTCAAGTTCGCTACCGAGCGTGGTATGGTAGGTATCAAGGGGCACCGTCTGGTAGGAGGTTTCCGCGCCAGCTGCTACAACGCAATGGACCTGGAAGGCGTACAGGCACTCGTAGATTGCATCCACGAATACGAAAAACTGCATTAATAGTCGAAAGTCGAAAGTCAAAAGTCGAAAGAGATGAAAGTTTTAGTTGCAACAGAGAAACCGTTCGCGAAGGTGGCCGTAGATGGCATTCGCGAGGTGGTAGAGGGCGCAGGCTATGAACTGGCGCTCCTGGAGAAATATACCGAGAAACAGCAACTGCTGGAGGCAGTAGCCGATGTGGACGCCCTGATCATCCGTTCGGATAAGGTGGACGCTGAGGTGCTGGACGCTGCCAAGCAGCTGAAGATCGTAGTGCGTGCCGGTGCCGGCTACGACAATATCGACTTGGAGGCCGCTACGGCCCACAAGGTGGTAGCCATGAATACGCCGGGCCAGAACAGCAATGCCGTGGCCGAACTGGCGTTGGGCCTGATGGTATATGCCGTACGCAATTTCTATAACGGCACCAGCGGTACGGAACTGCTCGGTAAGCGTCTGGGTATCCATGCTTTTGGTAACGTAGGTCGCAACGTGGCACGTATCGCGCAGGGCTTCGGCATGGAGGTGTATGCCTACGATGCCTACTGTCCGGACGAGGCAATGATCGCGGCTAAGGTGACGCCGGTACACAGTGCCGAGGAACTGTACCGTACCTGTGACATTGTGAGTCTGCATATCCCGGCTACGGCTGAGACTAAGCAGAGCATCAACCACGACTTGGTGAACCTGATGCCGAAGGGTGGTATGTTGGTCAACACCGCTCGCAAGGAGGTGATCGACGAAGAGGGTCTGATTGCCCTGATGCAAGAGCGCGCTGACCTGAAGTACATCACCGACATTATGCCCGTGGCTGATGCGAAGTTCCGCACGCTCTTCGAGAACCGCTACTTCGCAACCCCAAAGAAGATGGGTGCACAGACAGCCGAGGCCAATATCAATGCCGGTATTGCTGCGGCTAAGCAAATCGTAGATTATCTGGAGAACGGCAATACGCGTTTCCAGGTCAATAAGTAATGAAGAAGTTATCTGTCATATTGCTATTTATGCTTATGGCTGCGCTCAGTGTAGCGCAAACCAATATTGAGTGTGTCGGCACGGCTACCCAGGTGGTGAGCCGTGGCGACACGCTATTCTTCTTTGCCGACGAAGTACATCTGCGTTCCAAGATCGGTGCGGCCGATTGGTACTCCACCAAGACGGGTGCGCTGGTGCAATCGAATGCGGAGGAGATTTACCCGGATGATGGCGGCTACTATCTGCGTAAGGCTGGCGTCAACTATACGCCTGTCTATGCTTTTACCTATCCGGACTATGCCCCGACGGGCTTGGAGGCTACGGTCACGCCGTACTGTCGGAAAACGGACTTGAAGTTGACAGGTACGATACCCGCCATCTCCTATATCAATGAGAATGGTGCTTCGCGTACGTATGCGCGTGCGTGTACCATATGTTATACTACCTTGGCATGGAATACCGAGCAGTGGGTTGACTCGGTTGCCTCGCAGCAAGAGACCCTGCGCACCGGTACCTATCAGCTGCTGCCTATCTATCGCGCTACGGATGTGGTGGTGCGCTGGGATGATGCGATAGCCGAGGCCTTGGGACTGACTGCCGATTCGGTGGTGGCAACGTTGACCGAACCGCATGCTATCACCTGCATGCCGACCACCATCACCACCACGCGTGGCGGATCGGAGCGAAGCAATGAGATAGATCGCCCGAAAGAGGCATCGGTGCTGAACGGCTCGGCGCCGCTGGAGATCGCCTTCTATAGCAATCCGACGCCTGCGGTGGAGTATTTCTCATGGCGTATCTACCACGGTTCGAACCTGATCGTTCAGCGCCAGGACGCGGATATACGCTATACCTTTATGGATCCGGGTGCCTATCGTGTGGTGCACTCGGTGAGCAATAGTTATTGCCCCTGTGCCGATCCGGTTGATCCGGATTGCCAGCAGGACTCGGTGGAGATCTTGGTTAACGTGTCGGAGTCGCAACTGCTGGTACCCAACGTCTTCACGCCCAACGGTGACGGCCAGAACGATGAGTTCCGCGTCGTATACCGTTCGCTGCGGGAGTTCCACTGCTGGATCTACAACCGCTGGGGTAAACTGGTCTATGAGTGGACCGACCCGGCTAAGGGATGGGACGGCACGATTAACGGACGTCCGGCTGCCGAGGGTGCGTACTACTACGTTATCCGTGCGATGGGTACGGATGCCGATAAGAATGCCAAGTATGTAGGCATCAAGGCTAGCTACACCAAGGGCAAACTGAATGCAAGCGAAGCCCTGATAGGTGTGTACCAACTCTCGGGCGACATCAACCTGATACGAGGAAGCAAATAAAGAACTAAACAGTATACATCAATGAAAAAATCAATGCTAACTATGGCTTTAGCCACGACCGTACTGGCAGCTACAGCTGCTACGAATCCGTTCTTCGACTATAAGAACTGGAAGACTCCCCACGGCGCGTATCCGTTCAACGAGATACATGCCGAGCATTATATGCCGGCCTTCGACGAGGCTATGAAACAGGGACTCAAGGAGATTGACGATATCGTCAACAATCCCGCCGCACCTACCTTTGAGAATACCATCGAGGCTTATGAGCGCTCGGGCGAACTGTTCTCTATCGTAGCCGGATGTTTCTACAACCTTACCTCGGCCGAGACTAACGACACGTTGCAGCAGATCGAGATGGAACTGAGTCCGAAGATGTCGGAGTACTCGTCCAATATCCGATTGAACGAGGGCTTGTTCCGTCGTATCAAGTCGGTGTACGACCGTCGCAACCACATGAAGTTGCGTGCCGACCAGCGCAAACTGCTGGAGGATGTGTATGAGAGTTTTGCCAACAACGGTGCCAACCTGTCCAAGGCCGACAAGGAGACCTATCGTGAGTTGACCGCCAAGCTCAGCAAGCTGACCCTGACCTATGGTCAGAACGTGCTCAAGGCTACCAACGCTTGGACCATGCTCATCACCGACGAGTCGCTCTTGGCCGGACTCAACGACGACACCAAGGAGATCCTTCGCAACAACGCTGAGCAGAAAGGCGAGAAGGGCTGGATGCTCAATCTTAAGCCGACGACCTATATCCCCGTGATGCAGGACTTGGACAACCGTGATATCCGTCGCGAACTCTACATGGCCTACAACACCCGCTGTGTAGGTGGTGAGTTCGACAATACAGGCATCATCGTCGAGATCGTCAATACCCGTCTGGCACTGGCCAAACTGTTTGGCAAGAAGACCTACGCCGAGAAGTCGCTCCATAAGACGATGGCCGAGAAGCCGGAGAATGTCTATCGCCTGCTCGACCAGTTGCGCGACGCTTATATGCCGGCAGCTCGTCGTGAGGTACAGGAGCTCCAGGATTATGCTACAGCCCATGGCTTGTATACCACGCTCCAGCCCTGGGACTTCAGTTACTATTCCAAGAAACTCAAACAAGAGAAATATGCCATCTCCGACGACGACCTGCGTCCGTACTTCGAGTTGGAGAACGTGAAGAAGGGTGTCTTTGGCCTGGCTAAGCGTCTCTATGGTATCACGTTCAAGGAGAATAAGCAGATCCCGGTTTATCATTCCGAGGTGACCGCCTACGAGGTGTTCGACGAGAAGGGTCAGTTCCTGGCTATCTACTATGCCGACTTCCATCCGCGTGATGGCAAACGTGGCGGTGCGTGGATGAACGACTACCAGCCGCAGTATGTGCTCAACGGTGTGGACCATCGTCCGCATATCGTCAATGTGATGAACTTCACGCGTCCGACGGCCGACAAACCGGCCCTCTTCACTTACGATGAGGTGCGCACCTTCCTGCATGAGTTTGGTCACGGCTTGCACGGTATGCTTACGCGTTGCCACTACGCTGCGCAGAGCGGTACCAACGTGCCGCGCGACTTCGTAGAACTGCCTTCGCAGTTCAACGAGAACTTCATCGATGAGAAGGAGTTCCTCGACACCTTTGCTAAGCACTACCAGACCGGCAAGACGATCCCGCAGGACCTGCTCGACAAGATGCATGCCAGCCAGACCTACCATGCAGCCTATGCATGCGTACGCCAGCTCAGCTTCGGCTACCTGGATATGGCTTGGCATTCGCTTGAGCAACCCTTTACCGTGAACGACCAACTGGGTACCCAGGAGTCGGTGATCCGCTTCTGCAACGAGGCCATGGAGCAGGTACGCGTCATGCCTAACGTACCCGGTACGCAGATGGCTACCGCCTTTACGCATATCTTCTCTGGCGGCTATGCAGCAGGCTACTACAGCTACAAGTGGTCCGAAGTGCTGGACGCAGATGCCTTCTCCGTATTCAAGGCGGCTAAGAAGCGTGGCGGCTCGATATTTGATAAGAAGGCTGCACAGCGCTTCCGCGAGAATATCCTGGAGCGTGGCGGCACCGAAGAGGCTGCATCGCTGTATCGTAAGTTCCGTGGTCAGGAGCCTTCGGTAGACGCCCTCATGGAGCGCGATGGTATCGCTCGCCCGAACGATAATCAGAAGAAGAAATGAAACGAACCTATCTATTGATAACGCTTTGTCTTGTGCTGCTCCTGCCTGCGTATGGAGTAGCACAGGATAATGCATCACGTCCGTCCCTGCCACAACGCTATCTGGACTACTCCGGTGTGTCGTCGCTCAATATCGTCAACCTGGGTTATACCTATTCGTTCAAGGACAACATGCACATGATCGAAGCTGGTATTGTCAGCTTCCGCTATATGTGGTTCGGTATGTCGTTGATCAACTTCGAGATGGGATTTGTCAAGGACGAGACAACGGGCAAACCGACGCTCTCGAAGTGGGTAGGCTACAAGCCCAGCATCCAGTTCTATGCACCTATTGCCAAGTGCCTGTCGCTCTCGCCCTATGTAGGTACGTCGGTAGATTGCACTTATCTGGGCAAGTACCTGGTCAAGAACTATGAGTATGAGAAGGACAAGAATTTCTTTGTAGATGTGATCGGTGGTCTTTCGCTCTATATGACCTTTGTGCCGCAGGTGCCTATCGAGGTACGTGCGGAGTATCGCTATCCGGTGATCCGGAATACCCGTGACCCGCTGTCCGAAGGATTCTACATCTCGGGCCACATCTACTTCTCCAAACCCTTTGGCATGAATCACTAAAAACGTCATGCATAACGAAAAAAGCCGTCCTCGCGACGGCTTTTTTTCCATAGGTATTAGTCTGTTATATTTAAGGTACAAAAAAGATTGTGTTGTATTCTTTTTCCTTTGACGCTGCAAAATTACTGCTTTTTTTTCACATATCCAAATATTTTCATATGTTATAAAACATGTTTTGGCCAAAAACGGCATTTTTTTGTATCAAAATGCTATTTTCGCTCCATTTCGATCACCTCCAGGTCGCGAATTTCGCTTCCGTCGATGGTGAAACGCAGTAGTGTTTGCACCGTTTGCCATCCTTGTTTGCCTGCTGCACCGGGATTCATCGTGAGGAAATTCCACTGCTTGTCATACATCACTTTCAGTATATGACTGTGTCCGCAAACAAACAATCCGATACGCTGATCCGGACTTGCGGCTTTGTTGCGCTGAAACATCGGAATGAGCCACGGGTTATACCGTCCCGGATAGCCGCCGATATGCGTCATCAGCACATTCACGTCCTCTACACGAAAGCGGTAGAACTCACTCAGCGAGTAGCGCACATCACCCGAGTCCATATTGCCGTATACCGCACGCGTGGGCTTAAATTCACGCAGGGCTTGCAGCACCTCCGCGCTACCTATATCGCCTGCGTGCCAGATCTCATCCACGTCGCGGAAGTGCTCCAGTACGCGCTTGTCCAGCAAGCCGTGTGTGTCGCTTAACAGACCTATGCGTGTCATTTGCGTGTCAGTTTGTCGGTGATCACTATCGCCCCGATAATAGCGGCTACTGCTATCATGAGGAACAGGGCCACATCCCTCAGATCCAGTACGCCGCGCGAGAGGCTGGAGTAGTGGTCTTGCATCAGTACCCAGTACAGCACAAAGCAACTGAGCGCACCCGCAATGAAGCATACGATCTGACTCTTGCTCACCGAGGCGCATAGCAGGCCGATAGCCATGAACGTACCGCTCAGCAGGATCAGTCCGATAAACGAACCCAAGAACGCACCGCTATCCAAGTTGCCCATCGGTTCTGCCATGTATGCCACGACAAAATAGTGCACGAAACATGGCAGCAGACCAATCAGTACCAGCGTCCATGCAGCAAAGTACTTACCCAGCATGATGCGCGTGAGCGAGATAGGCTTCGTGCGAATCAGGTCCCATATGCCGCTCTGCCTCTCCTCGGCCAGCAGACGCATCGTCAGGGCCGGACACAGCAACATGAAGAGCCACGGACTCAACTGAAACAGACCGTCCACCTGGGCGTATCCCGACTCAATGACATTCCATTGACCCGGGATAACCCATAGGAATAAACTGATCGCCAGCAGGTACAACCCGATGACGATATACGCTATCGGCGTTGAGAAATAATATCGAAGTTCCTTCAGGTACATTACCTATAACCCGTAACCTATAACCCGTAACCTATACTTTACCCTTTCTTCACCGGCGTTTTGGGGAAGAAGATCCAGAACGCGATAGCCACTACCAGCGCGTAGCCGGCAAAGGTGTACCACGACGTCTTCCAGCCGTCCCATACCTGGGCAAACTGTGCGGCCTCGCCCAGGGAATAAACGTTCTTATTGACAATAGCTTGTGCGGCGAGCGTACCGATCGTAGCACCTACACCGTTCGTCATTACCATGAACAGACCTTGCGCGCTGGAACGCATCGAGGGATCGGTCTCCTGATCCACGTACAATGCACCCGAGATATTAAAGAAGTCGAAGGCAAAGCCGTATACTACGCAACTCAGTACGAACAGCAGTACGCCCGGCATGGCGGGATTGCCCATACCGAAGAAGGCAAAGCGCAGTACCCAGGCAAACATAGCCAGCAGCATGACGTTCTTGATACCGAAGCGCTTCAGGAAGAACGGGATCAGCAGGATACAAACAGCCTCGCAAATCTGGGAGATAGAAACCAGCATCGTGCTGTGTTTTACGGCAAAGGTCTCTACAAACTCCGGAGCTGCGGAGAAGCTACCCAGGAACGGTGTAGCAAAGCCGTTGGTGATCTGCAGACTGACGCCCAGGAACATACAGAAGATGAAGAACAAGGCCATCTTCTTCTGCTTAAACAGCGCAAAGGCTTTCAATCCCAGCGCCTCTACCAGATCCACTTTGCCTTCCACCTTCTTGATGTCGCAATTCGGCAAGGTCAGCGAGTATGCTGCCAGCAGCAAACTCAGTCCACCGCTGATAACAAACTGATGTGCAGTAGCTTGGTAGCCCATCAGGTCCACGCACCACTCCAGCGCGATGAAACCTACCGTTCCGAATACACGAATCGGCGGGAAATCCTTGACGGTATCCATGCCGGCTTTTACCAGCGCGTTGAAGGCTACCGAATTGGTCAGCGCGATCGTAGGCATGAAGAATGCCACCGAGATGGCATATAGCGTGAACAGCGGACCAAACTGAACGGCCTCTCCGGCACTCAGACCGTATATACCGGCAGCACCCATGAACAGACCGGCCATCAGATGGCATATGCTCAGCGTCTTTTGTGCTGGTATCCAACGGTCAGCCACGATACCCATCAATGCGGGCATGAAGATCGATACAATACCTTGAATAGAGTAGAAGATACCGATGTGCGTACCCATGCCGTGCTCGGCCAGGTAGCGACCCATACAGATCAAATACGCTCCCCATACGGCGAACTCCAAAAAGTTCATCACGATGAGACGAATTTCCAACGATTTGTTTTTCATATGATTTAAATTTTTAACTAGTTGTCCTAGATGGCCTAGGAATCCTAGGAGGCCTAGAATTCACTCGTAAAGTGGAACTTAATATGCTTATAGTCCTGCTGCGCCATACTCAGTACATACGCCGAATCGGCCATAAACACATCGCGTCTTTCCTTGTCATACGCCATGTACTGCGTCTTGCGTTTCTTGAACATCTCCAGTTCGGCCTCGCCCTCCTTGTCATTCACCTCAATCCAGCAGGCCTTGTACATCTGCAGCGGCTCCCAGCGGCACTTGGCCTGGTACTCGTGCTCCAGTCGGTATTGGATCACTTCAAACTGCAGTTGACCTACCGTTCCGATGATCTTCCGCCCGTTTAGCTGGCTGACAAACAGCTGGGCTACACCCTCGTCCATCAGTTGCGAGATACCTTTCTCCAGTTGCTTTTGCTTCATTGGGTCGGCATTCTCAATGTATTTGAACATCTCCGGCGAGAAGGACGGCAATCCGCGGAAATGCAGCTCTTCGCCCGATGTCAACGTGTCGCCTATCTTGAAGTTGCCCGTGTCGGGTAGGCCAACGATATCTCCTGCATAGGCCTCGTCCACCGTCTCTTTTTTCTGCGCCATAAAGCAGGTAGGTGCGGCAAAACGCATCTGTTGCGCCTTGCGTACATGCTTATAGTAGGTGTTGCGCAAGAACTTACCGCTGCATATCTTGAAGAACGCAATACAGCTGCGGTGATTCGGGTCCATGTTGGCGTGGATCTTAAAGCAGAAAGCCGTGAACTTATCTTCCATCGGTTCTACCTCACGCTCCTCGGCCATCACCGGACGCGGACTCGGTGCGTTCTCCACAAAGAAGTCCAGCAACTCCTGTACGCCTACTGTCTTGTAGGCCGAACCGAAGAACACCGGTGCCAACTCGCCGCGTAGGTAAGCCTCTTTGTCAAATTGGGGATAAACGCCGTCAATCATCTCCAGGTCCTCTTCCATCTTAGGTGTCAGCTCCGCGGGACGGTTGCTGAGCGCAAATACCGACTCAAACTTCAGTCCCTGACCGTTGGCCCAGGTCACCGGCGTCACGTGGATCTGCAGCTCTTTCTCCACCTCGTCCATCAGGTCAAACGGATCCTTACCCTCGCGGTCCATCTTGTTCATGAACACCATCACGGGCGTCTTGCGCATACGGCAAACCTCCATCAGTCGCCTGGTCTGCGTCTCCACACCCTTGGCCGAGTCGATTACCACGATCGCTGAATCCACAGCCGTCAACGTCCTAAACGTATCCTCCGCAAAGTCCTGGTGACCGGGAGTGTCCAGGATGTTAATATGATAGCCCGAATAATCGAATCCCATGACGGAAGTAGCCACGGATATACCGCGTTGCTTCTCTATCTCCATCCAGTCGGAGGTGGCTGTCTTGCGGATCTTGTTGCTCTTCACCGCGCCGGCCACATGGATAGCACCGCCGTATAGCAGCAGTTTCTCCGTCAGCGTCGTCTTACCCGCATCCGGGTGCGAGATGATCGCAAACGTCCGGCGTCTTAATATCTCGTTTTGATCAGCGGAGGGTAGCATTGAATTTCTCTTCGAATGTTGCCTTTAGGCGGTTCATAATATTCTCAATCTGCGTATCCTTCAGCGTGTTCTCCTTGTCTTGCAGGATGAAACTGAGCGCATAACTCTTCTTGCCCTCTTCCAGGTTCTTGCCCTCGTAGACATCAAACAGGAACACGTTCTTCAGCATCTTCTTCTCCGTCTCAAAGGCGGCACGGGCCAGGTCGGCAAACTCCACCGTCTTATCCACCAGCAGCGCAAAGTCGCGCTTCACCTCCGGATACTTCGGCAGGTCTTCTATCACGGCCTTGTACTGCTTGTTCTGCTTGAGCAGTTGCTTCCAGTCCAGATCAGCGTAGTATACCGGCTGGTCGATGTCAAACTGCTTGAGCACCTTGCGATCTACGATGCCGATCCATCCCAGCTGCTTACCATTCTGGGCAATCAGTCTTAAACCGTCTTGGTACAGTTCGCTCTCCAGTCGCTCGATCTTCAGTTTGTCTACCGCAATGCCGAGACGCGTCAGGATATTGTTCACGTAGGCACGCAGTTCATAGAACGTGGTCTTCTCCTCACGACGAACCCAACTCTGCGCGGCCTTGTTACCCGTCAACCACATGCCCAGGTGCATCTCTTCGCTGTATGCACGTAGCGGATCTTGCTCTACGCCTTCTTTCGACTTTTGACTTTCGACTTTCGACTGATCGTGGTGGTAGCAGTTGCCGAATTCGTAGAACTTCAGGTCGCTGTTCTTGCGGTTGGCGTTGCGTTGTATCGACTCCAGTCCGCCGAAAAGCAGGGTCTGACGCATTACGCCCAGGTCCTGACTCAGCGGATTCATGATCTTGACGCAGGTCTCCAGCGGCATTTCCTGCAGCGGTTCGTAGTAGGCCACTTTCGTCAGCGAGTTATTCATGATCTCGTTGAAGCCCTGTGCCGTCAGTTGCTCCGAGATGCGGGTCTGTAGCTTCACGGGATTCGGCTTCACGCCGTAACTCAGGCTGGTATTCAACTTCTCCGGAAACTCGATATTGTTAAATCCGTAGATACGCAGAATATCCTCTACTACGTCGCATTCGCGCTGTACGTCTACGCGGTAGCGCGGCACCTCAATGTTCCAGCAACCGCCATGCTTGGCGATTACCTTCATCTCCAGCGCGGTGAGAATAGTCTCTATCTCCTCCTCGCTCAGCGCCTTGCCTATCAGGCTGTTGACGCGCTGTATATCCAGCGTCACGGGCCACGGAGCAAAAGGTCTTTCTCCCGTAACCCGTAACCCGTCACCGTTAACCGTGTCTGTGATCTCCATCGCTACCTTTCCGCCGGCTACTTCCTGGATCAGCAATGCCGCACGCTTCAGTACGTATAGCGTGTTGTTCGGATCGCATCCGCGCTCGTAGCGGAACGACGCGTCCGTCTGCAACTGATGACGGCGGCTGGTCTTGCGAATCGATACGGGATCGAAGTAGGCACTCTCCAGGAAGACGTTCTTTGTCTGCTCGGTCACGCCGCTATCCAGTCCGCCGAATACGCCGGCGATACACATCGGCTCCTCGGCATTGCAGATCATCAGGTCCTTGTCCGACATCTCTCGTTCTACGCCGTCCAGCGTCGTGAATTTCTCTCCCTGCTGGGCGCATTTAACGATCACCTTCTTTCCCTTGATCTTGTCTGCATCAAAGGCATGCAAGGCCTGACCGCACTCGTGCAGAACAAAGTTCGTTACGTCCACGATATTGTTGATCGGACGCAGACCGATGGTGCTCAGGGCTTTCTTCAACCAGTCCGGCGACTCCTTCACCTCTACGCCTTGGATGCTCACGCCCGTATAGCGCGGGCATGCCTCCTCGTTCTCTATCTTCACCTCGATCTCCAGCTCGTGGCTATCCACCTTGAAGGCCTCAACGCTCGGCTTATTCAGAGTAATCTGATTATTCTGATGACTCCGATAATAAGCGTAAAGATCCCGCGCTACGCCATAATGACTTGCGGCGTCCGATCGGTTCGGCGTGATGTCCACCTCAATGAGCGTGTCGTTCTCTACGTGGTAGTAGTCCGCAGCCTTCATGCCTACGGGTGTATCCTGAGGCAGTACAATGATACCGTCGTGGCTTGTGCCCACGCCGATCTCGTCCTCTGCACACAGCATGCCGTACGAGTCCTCGCCGCGCAACTTGCCCTTCTTGATCGTGAAACTCTGGTCGCCGTCATACAGCACCGTGCCGATCGTGGCTACCACCACTTTCTGACCCGTTGCTACGTTCGGCGCACCGCATACGATCGGCAGGGGCTCACCCTCACCGATGTTCACCTTCGTCAGGTGCAGGTGGTCGCTGTTGGGGTGGGGTTCGCAACTCATCACTTCACCCACTACCAGGCCCTTCAGCCCACCGCGTATCGTTTCTACTTCTTCTACACTACCTACCTCCAGTCCGATGGAAGTCAGGATCTTAGCTACCGTTTGCGCATCGTCCTTCAGGTCGATATAGCGCTTCAGCCAATTGTATGAGATATTCATATACGAATGTTTTTTTGCAATTTGGGTGCAAATTTACTACAAAAATTTGGAATATGCAAGGATTTGACGGTAAAAATCAAATTTATTTGAATTTTTAGCGGGAAATCGTTGCTATTCGCGCGAAGACGCGAACGTAAATTCGGGGGGACCCTGCTTAATTTTTTTATTAAGTAGGGAGGACCGAAATTACTACAAATTCCAAGGGGCGTGCCGAAAGTACGGAAAAACTTTTTGTTTAGAATGCGCTTTGGATGTCTGCCGCTATCTGTTGTTGCAGTTCTTCCAGGCTGGCGAACCGGCGCTCCGGACGCAGATAATGCTGCAATCGGATATGCAACTGTCGTCCGTATAGATCCAGTTCCAGGTTCGGGATGTGCAGTTCGATCGTGATCGGATTCTCGCCCAGCGTCGGATTCGTTCCGATATTCAATATGGCCGGCTGCTGATGGCCGTTGCCCAGATCGGCTTCTGCGACATATACCCCCGGCGGCGGTAGCAGTTTGCGCGGTTCGTCCATCTGGATATTGGCCGTTGGAAATCCTATCGTGCGTCCTATCCCTCGTCCATGCACTACTGTGCCGCTCAGTGTATATGTATACCCCAATAGATCATTTGCTCGTTCTATCTCGCCAGCAGCCAACGCATTGCGTATCTCCGTCGAACTGATATGCGCATCCGTCGTTTCCGTTGGATTATACTCCTCTGCACGCACTACCTCTACGCCTACTGCCCGTCCTTGCATCTTCAGTTGCTCCAGGTCGGTTATCCTATCGCTGCCGAAGCGGTGATCATAGCCCACCAACAGGGCGTCTACACCGTACTGCTCATGCAACAGTTGCATGAACTGCTTGGCCGTCTGCGAATGAATAGCCTGAAAATCGAATACTTCAACGTTCGCGTAGTGTTTAAGCCGACTCAGCCTTTCTTCCTTTGAACTCAGCAAACGGGGCTGAAAACCCATCTGCAGCACCGCTCTCGGATGCTCGCGAAAGGTAATAATGAGCGGATCGAGGCCGCGTTTGTCGGCCTCGTCCCTTAGTCTGCTGAATAGAAACTGATGTCCCCTGTGTACCCCGTCGAAAAATCCTATGGTGGCTATGTGTCTCATCCCTTATTCTCCTTACCTGCCCGGAGGCGGACCCGGAGGAGGCGTTCCTCCACCCGGAGGTGTCTTACCCGGTTCGAAACCGCTCTCCATCATCTCCTGCATATGACCCGCCATGCCTTTGGCTTTCAGGCTGCCCATGCGGTTTATTTTCACCGAACAGGTCAGCATGAAGTAGGTCGGCAGGGTGTTGTACTTCGAGTAGCTGATCGAGTTCTCACCCACCACCTGCATGATATTCTTCTTCTGATTCAGTATGTCGTATGCATTCAGCGCGAGCGTCACGTTGTTCCAGCTCTTCTCAATCGATGCGTTCAGTAGCACCTCGTTGATATTACTCAACCCGTAGCCGTAACGCGCCGTGTATCCGCAGTCTATGCTGATATTCCACGACTTCGGCAAATGCAGTTCGATATCGCCCGTCACGTTCCAGTCATATACGTTCGATACATTGCTCTTGCTCTGGTTGTTATGCGTGCGGCTGTATACGAAATTGCCTTTTACGCCTACGTCCACGTACTGATGCGTGAATCGCAGTCCCAGGTCCTCACTCACGCGCAGGTTACCCGTCTGTTGCAGCTGACCCAGCATGAACGTGTTGCTCTCAATCATTGCCTCGATGGCGGTGGCCGTCTGGCCATGCTGGATATAGGCTACGCGCTGCGTGTAGTTGAGCGAGGTGCGGGTGTTGAACTGAAATTGCTTCTCCAGGAAGGGCGTGTTGTACATCAGGTCGCCGCCTATGTTCCACGGCAACTGATCCGCATTCACCGTCTGTTGGTACAGTTTACCGGTCTCGTCGTAGATCGAGTTGTTGACCAGCGCGTCCTTCGTTAGCGAGGCATTCAGTCCGGTCATAATGCTCGAGAACCTGTCCGAATTGAAGCGACTGTACATCACTCGCAAGTTATGGCTGAACGACGGATTCAGTCCCGGATTACCTACCTTCTCGTTCATCGCATTCGAGTTGTTGCGCACGGGCTCCATTTGCTGAATCGACGGCTGTGTCGTGCTTCCGCGATAGATGATACGTGCAAACTCTTTCTTGCCGAACGAGTAGCGGAACTTGATGCTCGGGGCGAAGTTCCATACCGAAACGGTCGTGTCGCGCACCGTTGTGACGTACTGTGTATAGGTATGCGTCTGTCCGGCTATCGCTCGTAGACCTACCGTCAGGTCGCTCTTCCTCGTGATCCAGCGGTAGTTCACCTCCAGCTGCTCACTCAGATACGTCGTTTGCAGGCGGTTGCTGTAGATCGAGTCAAACAGGAACTTGCCTACCGTCGTATCCATCGAGTACTGCTCCTTGTAGCTGATTCGGTTTCTCCCCGAGAACTGGAATGCCATCTCCAGCAGGTGGTTCGTGCTGTATATCGGCTCGATATACGAGGCACGCACCGAGTACGCGTGGCTGTCGTTGGCCGAATTGGTGTACTGGTGCACCGCGTTCGTTCCGGTAGCATGCGTATAGTTGTAGCCGCTCGTTCTTCCGTAACTGTACTCGCCCTTGATATTCAGCGAACGACCGGGTTTCATGAACTTATGGTTATAGGTCACCTTCATGCCCGCACTCAGCGTACGCGAGGTATCTATCTGGGCTTGGTCACCCTGATTGATCTTCGCGGTGTCGGCCCAGTATTCATACGTCTTGGTCGATAGGCTCGACTGATTGCCGTAACTCAGTTCCGGTTGTATCAGCAGTTTATTCAGCGTATCGATCTGATACTCAGCCTCCAGCCGCAAGTTGACGCCCCACGAACGTGTACGGCTGTCGCTCTCGTTCTTGCTGCGGTATGTCAGCGAATCAGAGTATTCCGTCTTCTCGGTCTCGCTCTCTGTCTGGTTGCTCGAGTGGTTCAGCGACACGTCGCCACCTATCAGCAGGCTCGTCTGGCTGTCCTTCTTCCGGATCTGTTCGTTCAGGTCTACGTTGGTGTTCGCGCCCAGACTCTCGTTCCAGGTAATACCGCTGTTGGCGTCGTTGCCAAAACCTCTGCGGCCTCTACCCATCAGCACCTCGTTCGTGTTGTTCGCGCCACCGATGATCGTCGTCTGACTCTCATCCAGCATCAGGTTCGTAAACAGGTTGACGTTGTATCGGAAGTCGTTCCCGAAGAAATGCTTTGTCCTATCCCATGCCGTAGCACCGTATACCGGACTACCGTAGTTGAACCAGCCTCCGTTCTCGGTCACCATATCCATACCAAGACCGCCCGTATATTTGCCGAACAATCCCTTCTTTCTGTCTTTTTTCAGCGTCAGGTTGATGATGTGCTCCGACTCGTCGTCCTCAAAGCCCGTCATCTTGGCTACCTCGCTCTTCTCCTCAATCACCTGCACCTTGTCGATCATGTCGGCCGGTATGTTCTTCGTGGCCGACTGTACGTCGTTGCCGAAGAATTTCTTGCCGTCTACGCGTATACCGGTGATCGTCTCGCCGTTCACGGTCACGTTGCCTTCTTTGTCCACCGTGATACCGTTCATCTTCTTCAGCAGGTCCTCCACCATCGCGTTCTCACCCATCTTATAGGCCTGCGTGTTATATTCTATCGTATCGCCTTTCACGGTCATCTCGGCCGCATGACCCTGTACGCGCACTTCGTTCAGGGTCTGTATGTCCTCTTCCAGCTTGATTGTACCTATTGCCAGGTCTTTGCCTCGCACATGTACCGCCACTTTCTTTGGTTTGTACCCCACGTTGGATAGCCAGAGTTGGTAACTGCCCGAACTGATACCCGTCAGCGTGAACCCGCCGTCCAGGCCGGTCTGCGCACCTTGTACCAACGTGCTGTCTTGTCCGTGCATGGTGAATAGCCGAACGGTAGCCACCTCTATAGCGCTTCCGTCCTTCTGGCTCGCCACTTTGCCGCTCACGCTATATTGCGCCCACGTCGCCGTAGCCACCATCACCAACATCCATATAGAAAAATATCTTTTCATCCTATAACCCGTAACCCGTAACCTATAACCCGTAACCCGTAACCCATAACCCATAACCTAGAATTGATACGCTCCCGCATCCGGTCGTGCCGTGCGGTCTATGCCTTGTCTGTCTGTCGGATACTCAGCCGCCACGCTCCCGAGTCCGATACCTATTGCCGGACTTAGCGAGTCGAGCCGGAAATCGTAGTACACATACTCGCGGTACTTATAGTACGTCTGCCGGAACACCTGCGCGGTGTCGCTCTCCTGCCAGTATATGTTTTCCCCGGCATGCGGGATACCGAGCGTGTCGCATTTCAGGTAGTTGCCCCGCCATACAGCCGGATAGTAGCGGTCGAATGGGGTAGCTACCACTACCTGATTCCTTCTCGCTCCCGTCACGATGCAGTTCTCAAAACCCGTCACCGTCTGCGGTTGCTCTTTGCTTAGGTTGTTGATATATACGGCCGCCACATCTTCCTTGCCCGTACTGTGAATACGGATATTCGTGCTTCCGTAGTACGATGCGATGGTCGAGTGCACAAACCGATGTTCGCCACCCTGGGTATATACGCAGTAACTGCCGCAGTTGCTCAGTTCGGTATTCACCACCTCGGCATCTACGTTCAGCAGCACCAGGCCATACAACGCATGATTATGAATTCGGCATCCCGTCAACTTCAGCTTCGGTAGGTTCTCCGTGCGTTCGCTTACGCAGTAGAGACCTATATTGCCCGATAGAATATCTACGTACTGCAGGTCATACGTGGCCGACTTCGTCTTGTCGGTCTGCAGGTACAGCCCGTTCCAGCTGCCCGAGGCATACCTATACGGCACCGAGTCGAACAGGTTATCCAGCCTGTCGCCGCATATCGTGATCGGGTCCTCCCGCGTACCTTGTGCCGTCACGTCGCCCAGGGCATAGATACCCGCACCCTTGTGCATATACAGCCGTGCGCCGGCGTCTATCGTCAACTGATCCACTACGATCGTGTCGTATATCAGGTACGGCCTTCCTTTCTGGAAATGGTACGTAGCATAGTCGCTCCGTCCGTTCTTCGTTCGCAAGCGTATCACGTCCTGCCCGTAGGCTTCCATGGCGATCGACTGTGTTGCGCCCGTACTCAAGTGCATATGCAACTGGTCCGTCACCCATACCGCATCGGTCTGGTTCTGCTTGTCGATGCCTACGTGTACGAACAGATACACGCTGTCGCCTCCGTTGATCTGCAGCCGGGTCAACTTGCTCAGGTCGGCCTCGCCGTCCACGTTCACCCGAAACCATTTCCCGCTCTCTTGCCATACTCTATCCACCACGATGGCTTGCTTGTTGCGGTTGTAAACCATCACGCGGTACGTCGCACTCGGCTCTTGCCCATCGGTGCTGGTGAAGATGGTGTCGAAACGCACCGTGTCTTGCGAGAATGCTAAGCGTAGCGACGGATCGTCCGTCACCTCCATCTCCTTGCATCCCACGCATGCGAGCGCACATGCGAACAATAATATGATATGTAGTTTACTAACTTTCATCTGTCACCCGTAACCCGTAACCCGTAACCCGTAACCCGTAACCCGTAACCCGTAACCCATAACCTTTACTACTCGAAATTGAACGTAATCACCAGTTGTCGGTTCAGCAGCCGCTTCAGCGACGTGGTGTAGAACAAATCCTGCGGCGCCAGCTCCATACGCCCGTCCACCGGTGCTAACTGGTTGGCAAAGCCCACGCGGTAGGTGATCTCCGGACAGAACTTAAACCATCGGAAATACAGGTCCACACCCGCACCTACTTCGCAGAAGTAGTCCATCGGCTTCAGCAGTATGGGCTTCTCCCGATCCCTGCTGACGTTGAACATCACGCCGCCTCCACCAATCACGTACGGCCTGTAGTTACCTTCGCGCTCCGCTGCCCATTTCAGGTATAGCGGTATATATACCGGTATACTCAGTACGTCGGTCTTTGCGCCGTTACCCAGACTACCCGTCACGGTCCGTCCGCTCTCGGTCTTGTAGCTGAGCGTGCGGCTCGAGAACTGCATACCCGGCGTGAGTCGTAGACTCAGGTGCCGCGATAGCCTGACGTCTGTGATAAATCCTACGTTGAAACCAGGCATCAGGTTGCTCACCCGCGCATGGTATATCTCCGTCTCACCCGTCAGCGGATTCACGATCGGTTCTTCCGAATCGGTCACGCCGAAGGTCATCAGGTTCAGTCCCAGCTGAAATCCGAAGTGTATCACCCGATCATCCACGTACGGGTTGTTCTGCGCCTTTGCCCGCGGTATGATCATTACCGCACAAAGAACTGTTAATAATATGTATTGCTTAAAATTTTTCAATTTTCAAACCTATAACCTATAACCTGTAACCCATAACCCATAACCCATAACCCATAACCCGTAACCCATAACCCGTAACCCATAACCCGTAACCCATAACCCATAACCCATAACCCATAACCCATAACCCATAACCTAAAACTCAGAGTTCCCGTTTCCGCTATCATCCATGTTGTCGTCCGATCCACCCATCTGGTCCGGTCTGTCACCGCGTCGGCGGTTCTGATTACCGAAGTTGTAGGTCAGCGTCAGGCTGATCGAGCGGCTGTGCCATCTGTTCTCCGAGAACTGCCAGAAGCCGTCTCCCCAGGTCGTATTTCGTCTCGCCCGCGAGTCCAGCAGGTCGCGCACATTCAGCGCAAGCGCAAGCTGTTTGTTCAGGAACGTATGCCTCAGTCCGATATCTATCGAGTAGCTGTGACTCGTCGTACCTTGTGCCACTACGCGCGGGCTGCGCCAACGGGCACTGATCTGACCCGTGAAATTCTTCGTGAACATAAACTGCGCATTCACCCGTACCGATCCCGCAAATATATTCTGACTCGGCAGATTCACAGGGATCATCTCGGTCATATGCATGATCGTGTCGTTCACCTTGGCGATGTTGTTCCAGTAGAAATTGGCGCTCGTCGTCAGTTGCAGCACCTCGCCAAACAGCTTGTTTTTGGCCACCACCTCGATACCCAGTTCCTGACGCGTTGATACGTTCAGGTAGGTATTCTTCATCGTCTTGCCGTCCGCGTCCATGTATTTCACGTTCTGTACGGCTCCCTCTCTGTATTTCCAGAATACGCCGGCCGACAGCGTGTGGCGGTCCCAGGTCTTCAGGTAGTTCAGCTCCAGGTTGTTCGAGTAGGCCGGCAGCAGATCTACGTTGCCGTACGATATATTCGTACTATCGCTGAAGTCCATACGCGGGTTGATCTGGTGTCCCCACGGACGGTTCACGCGTCGCGTGTAGTTCAGCTGCAGCTCATGTCCGTTGCCGAAGTCGTAACTGATATACGCACTTGGGAACAGTTGGAAATACGCCGTGTCTTTCTTATTCGGATAGGCGGCATAGGCATCCTTTTCCGCGCCCGTCGCATCTTTGTAGGTCGACTCCAGATGACGCATGTAGTACTCGCCGCGCAGACCCACTTGTATCGACAGTTTGTTCCAGAATCGATTGCCGTAGGTCACGTACACCGCATGGTTTTGCGTCAGGCTGTTAAAGTCGGTATAGTACGCCATCAGTTCGGCGATATGCGTTCCGTCCTTCAGGTTATTATGCGCATCCGCATTGCTGTGGCTCCAGCTGCGCGTATAGTCGTAGCCCGCTTCCAGTCGGCTCATCGGCGTCGGCTTCCATTCATAGTCGGCCTTGATCTCGATACCTTGCTCCAGACTCAGGTTGCTCTGGTCCTGGTAGGTCGTGTCGGTGCCCTCTGTCTGCGTGTAGTCGGTCCATTGATTCCATCCGAAGTGGTTGTACGTTCCGCTCACTATCAGTTGGTGCTGATCCAGTTTGAACGTATAGTCTATCGTCGCATTGCCGCCGGGGTGGGAACCTGTGCTCGATTGGTCACGTGTATAGGCCCGGCTTCCGCTTCCGATCAGGTCCGTAAACGTGTACGTTCTGTGGTTGGCATTCGTCATCTTGAATACCTTCGGATCGCTCACCATGCCAAAGCCGCTCAGGCCCAGCGTATGCCCCTCGGCCAACCGGAAGTTCAGTCCCGCACGGGCGAACATACCGCCGCCGCGATGTGTCTGCTGTCCTTCCTGAACCAAGTGGCTCTGTATCAGCGTCGAGTCCAGCACCTCCGCACCCGTACCGCTCAGGTTGTAGCGGTCGGTCTTGCTTCCGCCGTTCGAGATATGATACCTATATCCTACGTTCGCGTAGCCGTCCACGGGTCCTGCGTTGAAATTAATGTTCACGCCCACGTTCGCGCCGGGTGGCACGTTCCATGGTGCGGACAGCGAGTAGTCCAATCCGGCCGTCACCGATCCGTAGTAGCCTGCCTGGCGGTCTTTCTTCATCACCAGGTTGATGATGCCCGACGTGCCCTCCGGACTGAATTTCGCACTCGGATTGGTGATCACCTCGATCTTCTCGATCGTTCCGGCAGGCATCTGTTGCAGCACCTGTCCGCGGTTCTCCGCCGTCAGTCCGGCCGGCTTACCGTTGATCCAGATCTCTACGTCCTCCGAGTTGCGCAGGCTGATCGTACCCTCCTGGTCTACGTCCACCGACGGGATGTTCTCCAGCACGTCCGTCACGCTCGCACCCGCCGAGGCGATGTTTTGATCTACGGTGAAGACCTTCTTGTCCAGCTCAAACTTCATCGAACTGGCTTGGCCTACTACCTCTACCTCCTGCAGTTTCTGCGTGTCTTCTTTCAGTCCGAGTCGACCTACGTTCACGTCCTTGCCGCTGATAGTGAAATTCTTAGTCAGCGTATGGTAGCCCATGAAGCTGACCGTCAGCGTGTACTGACCGTCTTTCAGTCCCGCGATGCGGAAGCTACCCGTTGCGTCGGTTACTGTGCCGTCCACAGGGGTGGTGCTTCCCTGCCGCGTCACGACCACGTTGGCGAAATCGATGATGTCGCCGGCTTCTTTATCTACTACCTTACCAGTCACACCACCATCCGCCCACACGCCCAGCGTGAGCAACAAGCCTAAAATAATTGTCAGTATTCGTTTCATATTTTGTCCATTCCGCCGGATTAATATCCGGCGTTTTTGTGCATCTCGTGCTCATTTTTGAGCGCGCGCTGTTTTGTCCATTGTGCCGGATATTATCCGGCGTTTATCTCTTTGTTAGGTGCGCGAGACGTCAGGCTCGCGTTTCTTCCTTTAGAATCCACGCGATGGCTTCGGAATAACCATCTACGCCGTGCCCTATGATGCTATGCGCACATACCTCCGTTAGCAGGCTCTCCCTCCGGAACGCCTCTCTCTGCCGTATATCGCTGATATGCACCTCCACTACCGGCACTTCCGCTTCCTCCACCGCATCCCGTAGCGCCACGCTCGTATGACTATATCCTCCCGCATTCAGCACAATACCCGTAACCTGTAACCCGTCACCCGTAACCCCTTGTATCCAATCAATCAAATCCCCCTCGTGATTAGATTGCTGGTACAGGAAATGCACCTCCGGCCATCTCCGCTGGATATCCAGCAAGATCTGTGCCATACTCTTGCTCCCATACACCTCCGGCTTCCTCGTCCCCAGACGATTCAGGTTCGGTCCGTTTAAAATCAGAATCTTCACCTTCGTTACTCCTTCACTCCTCAACTCCTTTACTTCTAAAAATCTGAAGAGTAATTTTTTATAAATAGGAATTAACGTGCCCCGTTAACAGCCAGCAAAAACTCATCATTGTCTTCCGTCCGCTCCATATAGCTCTTCAGCGTATCCATCGCCTCGATGCCATTCATCTCGCTCAGTTGCTTACGTATCTGCCACATGCGCGTCAGCACGTCTTGCGGCAGCAGCAGGTCATCTCTACGCGTACTTGAAGCCGGTATATCTACAGCCGGGAAGATACGACGGTTCGAGAGCTTGCGATCCAGCTGCAGCTCCATGTTACCCGTGCCCTTGAATTCCTCAAAGATCAGGTCATCCATCTTCGATCCCGTCTCGGTCAGCGCCGTCGCGATGATAGTCAACGAGCCGCCGAACTCGATGTTACGGGCTGCACCGAAGAAGCGTTTCGGTTTGTGCAGTGCCTGGGCTTCCACACCGCCCGACAGCACCTTACCGCTCGACGGCGCCACCGTATTATAAGCGCGCGCCAGACGCGTGATGGAGTCGAGTAGGATCACTACGTCGTGTCCGCTCTCTACCAGTCGTTTCGCTTTCTCGTGCACGATATTCGCCACTTTCACGTGGTTCTCAGCCGGCTCGTCAAACGTCGAGGCGATCACCTCTGCATTCACGCTGCGGGCCATATCTGTTACCTCCTCCGGACGCTCGTCGATGAGCAGCACGATCATGTATACCTCGGGGTTGTTGTCCAGTATGGCGTTAGCTATCTCCTTGAGCAGCACCGTCTTACCGGTCTTGGGCTGCGCTACGATCAGTCCGCGCTGACCCTTACCGATCGGTGCAAACAGGTCGATGATGCGTACGCTGAGCGGATCGGCATGATTACCCTTGCAGAGCTTGAATTTCTCGTCAGGGAACAGCGGCGTCAGGTTCTCAAACGCTACGCGCTTCTTGGCCAAGGCCGGATCCAGTCCGTTGATGCGGATCACCTTGTCCATCGGGAAGTACTTATCCGGCTGCGGGTTGACGCGTACCGTGCATTCCACGGTGTCACCCGGCTTCAGGCCGAAGTTGCGTATCTGGTCTTTGCTTACGTATACATCGTCCGGGCTGGGCAGGTAGTTGTAATCGGCCGAGCGCAGGAATCCGTATCCATCAGGCGCGCACTCCAGCGTACCCATCGCTACCACGTTGTCGCCCAGGTCGATCTTCACCTTCTCCTCTTTCTTCGTCTCCTCCTTCGCCTTTAGCCCTTCGCCATTCGCCTCATCCTTCGCCTTCAACCCTTCGCCATTAGCCTTTAGCCCTTCGCCATTCGTCTCATCCTTAGCCTTCAACCCTTCGCCATTAGCCTCTGCTTCAGCCGCTTTCTTCGCTGCCTCTATGGCTGCCAGTTCGGCTTTCGACTTCCGTCCGCGTTTCTTCGGTGCCGGCTTCTCCTCTACGGGTTTGGTCTCCTTCACTCCTTCACTCCTCAACTCCTTTACTCCTTCATCCTTTACTCCTTCATCTTTCACTCCTTCATCTTTCACTCCTTCACTCCTTTTCTTCACTCCTTTACTCCTCAACTCCTTTACTCCTTCTTCGCTCAGCGGCTTCCTTGCCTCTAGGGCCTGAACGGTCTTGTTGGGTTTGTGATCATTCTCTTTGTTCTTCGCGAGCATGGCGTTCATCTCCTCCTGCGGTACGCCTACGGTACCCAGGTTCTCGTCCTTCAGGATGTCGATGTGGATCTTCTTCGCCTTCTGCTGCTTCATCGTTACGCGTTTGCGTTCGCGCTTCTCGCCCTCCTGTGCCTTGCGCTCGGCCTTGGCTTCCAGTTTAGCCTCCACTTCAGCGGCACGATGGTCGGCCTGGGCATCCAGGATCAGGTAACTGATCTCACGAATACCTTGCGAACGACGTGTCTTGATGCCCATCTGCTGGGCAATCTCTCTTACCTCTTCGAGCGTCATACGCTCCAATTTACTCAAATCGTATTGCATGTGTTTTATGAATTATGTACCTTATGAAATTGGCATGCCGGAGAGAATATCCGTCATTTCCGTCTGCAAAGGTACTGCTTTTTTTTGACATACGCAAATTTTTTATAAAAAAATCTATACTTTTTTTGTATTTTTCACTGTCACCCCATGTGCTATCCGTATTGTCCACAAAACGACAATTTTTTTATTGTTTTTATATAGTATCTTATGAAAGAATATTTGACTTTACGATTTGATAAAAAATGTTTTTTATGTTTATTTCTTTGAGTGCTTTTACTCGTAAGAGTTGGCAAATTGGTAGTAAAAGTTGTATGGAAGCTTGCTTACAAGCAGGTTTTAGTATCAATTTGTAAAAGAAGCAACACTTCTAAAGCACTCAAAGGGTTTTGAGGGTTTTTGTTTAAATTTATCGCAACAGTACTAATTTTAAATCAATTATCAGATTGGTTTTTAATGTTTTTTTCTTTCTAGTTTTCTTCCTTGTTTTCCTTTAATATTGATGTGTAAAAATTGCCGTTTTTTGTGTAAAATACGCTCCTGCGCCCCCGCCCGCTTGCGTATATCAATTTTTTTTTGTACCTTTGCGCTCGAAAATGTTTGGGCTTTTCGGAATCTGGTAAATTCATGACGTCCAAAACATTTCGACACGAGACTATCTTGTATGTATTATTGTGTACGTTTCAAAACGTGTGCGGTATGATGCATATGGCGTGGATTGTTGTGTTGTTGTTTGGATGTCAGGGCATACCAGAGCCTCGAAAAGCGAAACAGCAAGATTTCAGTCCCGCTTTTTGTATAAATGTGCGGGATAGTGTATAACTTTTTAAATCGAAGAACTATGAACAGAAGTCATGCATTAAGCGAAAAAGCTATCAAGAAAATGGGGCTTGACAAGAAGCGCGAAGAAAATCCTCTGAGCAAAGAAGTTGTTAAGGAGTGGGCATCAGAACAAGAGTATTGGGCTGAGTGGGAGGCCGAACATGAAGATCGCCATGCCACATGGTCGACAAAGATCAAAAATTTCTTTGTGTATCGTATAGGTTGGCGTACACGCGACTGGTGGCGGAATATGAAATGGTATTTTCATAACCTCAAAACATTCCAACCTATTCTTAAGACCTGGCGCTCTTTTGATTACCATTATCAGGTGGATTTGTTCAAGTTTGGAATAGAACAGCTTATTAAAGCCAAAGAATACTATGGCAATGAACGCTCTGAAGATGCCCAAAAACGTATTGGCGCAATGAGAGCCTTGATAGAAGAAATTGATAGAGACTATGATGAAGAAGTTCGTGAGCGCTTGAACTATGATTATAGAAAAGGTGGGCGAGTCACAGAGTATGCCGATGGCTCTATTTGTTTCCACAATGATGATGAGGAACATGAAAAAGAAACAGATAAATTATTTGAGGAAATAGCAAAGGAGCGAAAGTTACATTATCAAAAGATATTTGATTTGATCATCGGACAGGACAGAGAAGATATAGAAAAGGAAATGGAACGACGCATTGCCGCAATGCCGGAAGAGGAAAAGCAGGCAATGTCTAAGGGCGAGTTAAGCCGCAAGGTGTATATGGAGGTGTGGGATGGCTCCGGAATAGAAGGTTGGTATGATTAAGATGAAAGCACTGTATGAAAATATGCAGGCCTGGTCATTTGATGATATAGTCAATGGAGTAGATGACTTGGAAACCGCGATTGAGTTGGCAAAAACCAAATATCAGCGTATTTTAGAGTGCGAAGACTTTGAGCAAGTCGTTGAAATTACCTACGGCAAACGCGGTACTCCTTCTCGTGAGGCATATGAAGAAGAATGTGAAGAATGGCTAAAGGAGAAAAGAAGATAATAGTATGCGTGAAAAAATAGTTGATAAACCTGTTGGATTTATTAGTGTCGATATTTCATATGAGGAAACGCTAAAGTGTATAGAGCGTATGATTCGTCGCAGGTCGTGGCTGTTGTATGATATCTTATGACAAACGCAAAAGTAAAGTTAAGGGCAGCCTACGCTGCCTTTGATTTTGTGTATAAATGTGTAAAAATTGACGAAAATTAGGTGATAAATCGTACGCGCGCTTGCGTATGTGGAAAACTTTTTGTACCTTTGCACCCGAAATGAAAAAACAATCACTGATAAACAAATTTAACGAGAATAGGAGGAACTATTATGCTAGGGATGAGAGAATCAAATAGCCCGGTAACAGGACAGACTGCACGCGACATTCGTATGCAGCTGTGGCGTGTGGCCAGCAATCATCAAAACGAGTTCGATCATCAGATGGCAAGTTTGCGCAGAGACGCAAAGAAGAATAAACGCTACGAAATTAAATTTAATTTTTAAACTCATTTTTTTTGTTTAACTTTTTAATTCAATCCATATGAGTACAGCGCAAGCAATAGCAAGTAGCCGTTTTCTGACAGCGATGGGCCCGATGATTAAGGACGAGAAGAAGATGAATACGGTGTTGAGTTACATCATTTCCCTTCGTGAGGATAATGCTCCTTGTCAATTTACGGAACAAGAGATACTTGCCTTTGCTAACAAAGCAGAGCAGGAATATGAAGCGGGGGTAGGGATGATGAGTCATTCGGACTTTATACAGGAGGTCGCTACATGGCAGAGATAAAATGGCACGATAGCGCCCGCGAACATTTGCGCAAGATCTTCGATTTTAATTTTGATCATATGTCGGAGACTTATGCATATTCGATATTGGGAGAAGTATTAGGAGAGGTGCAGGGTTTGGAGATCTTTCCAAAGAAAGGCGCACCGGAACTTTTGCTCAAAGGAAGAAAGTATGAGTATCGTCGCCTTGTGATTAGAGAAAATTATAAAGTGATTTACTTCCTTGTTGCGGACGAAGCGCATATTGTAGCAGTATGGGATGTTCGCCAAGATCCAAAAACTCTCATCCATTTAGTGGCTGAGGATGAAAACTGATTTTTTTGACATTTTTTAAAATTTTTATAACTCAAAATTTTTAAAACTCAATTTTTTTGTTTAACTTTTTAAAATTTAATGCTTATGCAAAACAATTTTTCTAAATGTAGGGAATGGGTTCCCCGCGGAACATCCCAACACAAGTGGCGCTGGCTCACCACGCTACTACTAATCCTCACCCTCGGCATCGGCCAGATGTGGGGGCAAAATGTCACATTGGCGGATATTAATTATACCCAATGGGATGGAACGGCTATGCCCAGCAATTCAGGATTGTCTAATAGTAATACCTATTATGCTTCAAATGGAACAAGTAGAGTTGCTTCGTTGGTGGGAAAGGGCTGTAAACTTGATGATAGTAAGAATACCCCTACCGCAACTGGTGTTTCTGGGTCGTACGAGCACTATTTACGTTTCGGTTCTAGCGGTAACTACTTAAATATTACTGCATCGAATGATCTCGTGAAAAATGCAGGGGAAACTAGTTATGGTAAAATCCGCTTTTTAGTTAGTTCCCAAAAGAATAAGACAACAGATGAATTAGCAGAGATAACTATAGGAGAGACGTCTTTGGGTAAAATCTATGCATTTACAAGTACATCGACATGTGATTGGGTGGAATTTGATATTCCGGCAACTGTGTCAAAGAATGCTACTATTACTTTGACTCGAACATCAAATACTTTATTTGTGTGGGGTATCCAAATTAAAACATTTTCTTCTGGTCCGGTAGATCCGACAATTAATACAACAAATGGTGCTTATACTATTAATGGAACAGCACTTGATTTGACAACTTGTGTGTCTTCCAACAATACTACCGGAGCGTTCTCGTTTGCTGTCAAGACAGATGGTGATACGGATGCATCTATTGATGGTAGTAGTTTTACTGCTAACTATGAAGGTACTTGCGTAGTTACTGCTACTCAAGCGGCAGTTAGTGGAACTTGGAATCAAAAATCTGTTGATTTCAATGTCGTTGTTTCTGCGGCTGCAGGCAAAACAGATCCAACGGCTACGTTCAGCAATAGCGACTATACTATTGGTGGTGATTTGGATTTGAGTACTTTGTTTACTTCGAATAGCGAAGGTTCTGTTACATACACTATCACGGATGCTGGTGAGACTAGTGCTACCTTGGCTTCTGATGGAAAGACTTTCTCTGCATCCGCAGTTGGTACTGCAACTGTTCAAGCATCGCAAGCTGCTACAAGTACACACAATGCAGTGGTCAAAACCGCTACTATTACCGTTAAAGCTGCTGCTCCGGCTGTAGATTGTTCAAGCATCATGGGAACAATTTATAAGTTTGAAACAAAGAGTTCCGGCCTTGGTACAGGTGCAGTTTGTGCGTTGAAGAATACTGATTACGCGATGACTACCAGCAACTCGCTCAAGGCTCTTCAGGGAGGTACACTCACAGCACGAGCTTCAAGTGATAATTCAGGGAACTTGGCATATAACAATAATTCATTTAAATTTACTGGTGGTTCTGCTGGTTGGTTAATTCTTAATCTGGAATGTGAAATAAAAGAAGGTGATATTATTCGCTATATTAAGACTAATTCGGGAAATATTAGCGTGCGTCATACTTCCAATACAACAACGACTAATGCGTTCAATTTAACTGGTAATAGTGCTAATGTTCAAACTATAGCTATCCCGAGTGCGTTTGTTGGAAAGAGTACGATTTATTTGACTCGTGGAAGCAACACTGCTGAAATCTCCTATTTCGAAATTGTTCGTCCTTATATAGTAACTCTTGCAGCTGGTGAAGGTGCAACTGTAACTCCGACAAGTATCAGTGCAAGTGCAAATGAGGTTGTAGCATTGCCGCATCCTGTAAAAGACGGTAGCTTGTTTACCGGTTGGTATGAAGGAGAAACAAAAGTTAGCGATGCTTATACTGTAACGAAAAATGTTACCCTGACAGCTCATTATAGCGATTGTCCAGAAACAGGCTCTGTTTATAAGTTCGAGGTTAAGACAGGTCTTGCTAATGGAGCATGTGTAGAAACGAACACTTTTGATGTTACCAAGGTTAATTATCTGTCTGCACTTGACGGAGGAACTTTGTCAGCCTACAATAATAACAGCAAGTTGTTGATAGCAAACAATAACTCTTTCCAGATGACAGACAATAGTAAGTCTTATTTGAAAGTTGATTTGGATTGTGCTTTGGAAGTCGGTGACTACTTTAAGACGACAGTAGCAGGTAATACAATGGCAATTACCATTGCTAATTCTCAATCAACAGACTATACTGTAACCGTTGGAACAGAGCAAGTTAAAGAGATTCCTGCAGCTTGGGCTGGTAAGAAGACTCTTTATCTGTGGAGAGGTGGCGGCAACGCATCTGTGTCTTATTTTGAAATTGTACGTCCGGAGAAGGTAACTGTTACCTTCAATAGTGATGGTGGATCGACTGTTGATGCAGCTACGATTGTTAAGGGCGCAAAGGTAACCGCTCCGACTGCTCCGACAAAGGATAACTATTCATTCGTGCACTGGTACAAAGTAACCGGTGAGACGGGTGAGGAAGATGTTGCTTATGACTTCGACGATGCTGTGAACGCAGACATGACGCTGAAGGCTAAATGGGCTGCTTATCCGACGCTGACGCTGAATAGAGGCACTGCTCCTTCGGGTTATGATGTTACAACTCAGTATGCTCCGGGCGCAACGGTAGAAGTTCCGGCTTGTCCGTTCAGTTATACCGGTTATAACTTCGACGGCTGGAATTATAGCAAAGTAGTCACGATGGTTGATGAGACGCATTTCACTATGCCGAACGAAGACCTGACGCTTACAGCTCAATGGGTAAATGCTAATTTTGTAGCACGTATCGGCTCGAATTACTATGCTACTCTCGCTGAGGCTTTGGCTCATGCAGCCGAAGGCGAGATCGTTCTGTTGCAAGACATTAATGTAGAGGCTCAAGTTGAGATCGCAGACGGAGTATCGGCTACGATTGACCTCGCAGGTCATAAGATTGAGTACACCGGTGCAACCACTCTTACCAGTGGTGTGATCATGGTACACAACGGTGCAAGCCTGACGATTAACGATTCGAGCGATCCGGATGCAGGTTCGATTGTTTCCGGCGACAACGCTTATGCTGCAATTGCATTGACGAAAGCTGGTGATAATGCAGCTAATCCTGCTGTTCTGGTAATTAATGGCGGTACACTCACCGGTTACTATTATGGTATTACCGGTAACGGAAGCCGTCCGAATACACAGATTACGATTAACGGTGGTGCAATTAATGCAACCGCTACCAACGATAACTTAGGTATCTATCATCCGCAAAATGGTACTCTGACAGTAACTGATGGTACTATTACGGGTTATGCTTCGGCTATCGAAATGCGTGCTGGTACATTGGTAATCGAGGGTGGTACATTCACTGCAACGGCTACTGAATTCTCCTGCAACCCGAATGGTAGTGGAACAACGACCGTTGGTGCAGCTATTGCTATTGCACAGCACACTACGAAGAAAGATATCGAGGTTACTATCAACGGCGGTACGTTTAACGGTGTGAAGGCTCTCAACGAGTCCAACCCGCAGGCTAACGATCCGGCTCCGCAGGTAACAATGGCTGTTACGGCAGGTACCTTTACGGGTGAGGTTTCGACGGTTGACGTAGATAAGTTCGTCAGCGGTGGTTCGTTCAGCGAGCCGGTAGCTGAGGCTAACTGCGCAACTGACTACTATCCTGCAACCAAGCCGAACGGCAAGTACGGTGTAACCGTAGCTGCTTTGAGCGTTAACTTCGCAGAAGAGGCAGCAAAAACAGAAGGCCAGAAAACTTGGACTACATTCCTCACGGATAATCATTATGATTATAACTTAGGTGATGGTGGTGAAATATCTTGGGACAAAACCAATGCATATGATACCGGTCTTAAACTGAAGAAGAGTACAAACAATGCAATCTACTTCACAACAGAACCGGGTAAGCTGATTGAGTTGACCGTTGGTAATATCGCTGGTATGACCATTCAGATTAATGGTGGTGCAGCGCAAACTATTACTGGTGGTGCGAACAATGATGATCTTGGTGTATCGTATTATTATAGCGACAATGCACAAGCTGTAGTGCTGAAAGAGACCAGCGGAAACAGTGGTTACAATATGTTGAAGTCTATCAACATCCGCGATCCGTACACTGTAAGCTTCGATGCAAATGGCGGTGATGCAGTGGCTTCGTTGAAAGCTACTCCGGCAATTAATCTGCCGAGTGCAACGAATGGTACGCAGAACTTCGCTGGTTGGTATGATGCTTTGGATAACTTAATCGGTAACGCAGGTGATCCCTACACTCCGACGGCTAACATTACGCTGGTTGCTCATTGGGAGGCTATTTCGACGGATAACACACTGAGCGATCTTAAGGTTGGTGGAGAGACCGTAGATGGTTTCAGTCCTTCTGTTCATACCTATTATGTCGTTCTTCCTTATGGAACAAAACCGGAGAATATACCTGCAATTACTGCAACGGCTAATAGCGCCAAGGCAAAACAAGTAGCTATCCAGCAGGCTGTTTGGACAGGCGAACCGTATAATTGCTACCGTGCTCAGGCTAACGTGCAAGCAGAAGATAATTCGTGGGGCTACTACGATGTACGTTTCTCCTTCGCTCCGAAGGATATGGCTTGCTTAATTAAGGCTACTGTAACAGGTGATAACGCAATGGCTATTGATGCCTCGGCTTCTATGTTTGAGGGAACACCTGATATTTACAAAGTTTATGGTAACGCAGAAACCTACGAAAGCAAGTCGGCTCCGAAGTTCCAGGGTGACGGTTATCTTGGTGTAACACTGACTACGGCTGGCGCTGCGTTCCAAGAGGGAGACGTTGTTCGTGTATTTGCGACAAAGGGCATTGATAATGTTGCTAAGTTGTATGTATATAGCGATAATACAGGTACGGCTGCTAAGCAGATTGCTGAGTCTGAAACAGCATTGGTAAAGGGCTATAATGAAGCAGCATTGACCGCAGCCGGAGAAGGTGCTACAAGCGTATTCCTCTGCCGTGCAGGTCAATATACCAGCTGGAATCCTTGTATCTATGACATCGCGGTTTACCGCGCTGTTCCGAAACCTGTTCTTTCTGCTATCACAATCGGCGGTGCTACTGAGAATGCGGTTAACCAAAGTACGAAGACTATCTCATTGGAGATTTCTGCTGTTGCTGCGGCTGATTTGGCGAACTTAAGTGTTACTCCGACATTCATGTCGAATGATCCTAGCCAGACAACAGGCGCAGTAACCTCCAACGAGGGTGCTTGGGTACTTGGCGCAAATACCTACCTGGTAACAGATAAGGATGGCGACACCGAGACTTATACAATCAATTTGTCTGCTGCGGCTGGTATTAAGGAAGTAGTAATCAGCGGAACGTTGGCAGTACTGGAAGATGAAACAACTACACTGTCTGCTGTGGTTTATGACACCAACGATGAAGTTGCGGCTATTCAAGATGTAACATGGTCTGTTAAGGCTGGTGATGAAGCATTGGCTTCCGTAACTTCTGCAGGAGTGGTAACCGGTAAGGCTGTTGGTACAGCACATATTATTGCAACTTCTGTAGCTGACAATACCAAGTCTGCCGAGGTTGCAGTGGTAGTATCTGAGAATCCTTGCCGCGCATGGAGCAATCCGTCCAGCAAGGAGACAGGCGCTACTATCGGCAAGATGGTTGTAACACCAACCGGAATAGGAACTCTGCAAGAAAACATGACTCCGTATCAGGGTGCGAGCGCTACGAATGCATGGAAACTAGATTCGAAGGATAGTCGTTATGCAGAAATCAAATTTACGGACAATGCGCAATTTGAGAGCCTGTTGCTTGGTGTTTCCTCTAAGGATAACGATAAGAACTATAAGTTTGCCGTTGTATGTTCGTCTGCTGCCGGTGATGGTTTTGCAGCTGGCGTATTGAGCGCAACGACTTATGAGGCAGTAGATCAGGACGAGGCAGAGAATCTTGTAGATGTAGAATTGCCTGTTGGAACAAAAGCTGTTCGCGTATATCGTCAATATACCAACGATTACGGAGGAGACAAGTCTGTATTCCTCTATTACATCAACGCTTGCAAGAAAGAGTTGGTAGCTCTGACTTCGATTGCAGTAGCAGATAAGACTCTGGCAGTTGGTGTAGCAGGTACTCCTGCCGTTACATTGACTCCGGCCAATGCAGATGTAGCAAGCTACGTTTGGGAAATTGAAAATGACGGAACAGGTGCAGCTGTGATTAGTGCTAAGGGCGTTATTTCCAGTACGGCTACAGGTGTTGTAACAGTTAAAGTTACTGCTACGGATGCATTGAACAACGTGGTTGCATCCAATGTGGCTACTGTCAATATTGTGAACAAGTTCGTGGATGTTGCTCCTGTAACTGAAACAACAAATTGGAATTGGAGCGGCATCGCTTCTGAAAATACAGTGATCTCGGATGTGGATACCGTTTTGGCGAACTACTATAGCGGCTCACAATGGGAACGCATCGCAGGTAAAGCAGCTAATGACCAATATGCATATCGTGCTGAAGGTCACGATTGCTATCAAGGTACATATCTGTTCTTCAAGACTACAGTTCCTGGTATGTTGACTATCAATTCTCGCTATGCAAGCAGCGGCGCGAAGATTGAGGTCAACGGTAACGAAATTGCAACTTTGACAGGTAGTTATGAGAACTATTCAGTGGCTGTTCCTGCCGGAGATGTTAAGATTGTTGCTACTGGAGGTCAGAAGATGCGTATCAAAACTATGACTTTCGATACTGATCTGGCTGCTTATGAACTTACGGATAACGCGCTGAATGGTTACACTCGTCCTGTAACGGAAGGCAAATATGGTACGATCTGTCTGCCGAATGGTGGTGTGATGGTAGGTGCTTCGATCTACACCTTGGCTTATTACGGCGAAACCTCGAAGAAGATCTTCTTCGACGAAGTTGTAGATGGTACGATGGAAGCTGGTAAGCCGTATCTGTTCCTGCCGAACGAGGGTATTGACCGCATTGGTGTATTCTACACAGACGCTGCTAATGAGCCGAATAAGACTGTTAACGGCTTCGTAGGTTACATCGGCGCAAGCGAAGATCCTAACGATGCACTTCAAGTTCCGGCTGGTGAAGGTAACTACATCGTTCAGAACAACCAGTACCGTGAGATCCTGACAGGTGCTACGGCTTATATCTTAAGTCATCGCGCTTACATCCATTTTGCAGGTATTAATACTTCTGAACCGGCTAAGGCTCCGGGTGCACGTCGTATCGGCATCAGCGGTGCTCCGCAAGTTGTCACAGGTGTTGATGGCCTGAACGTAGGTGACCAACCGGTTAAGTTGATCATTGATGGCCAGATGTACATTCTCCGTGGTGATAAGATGTATGATGCTACCGGAAGATTGGTAAAATAACGTAAAATCGGCAAAAAGTACGGCAAAAATTTGCACATGTCAAAAATTTGCCGTACCTTTGCAGCCGAAAACGAGAGAATTATGAAAAAAATGTATAATAAACCGGAAATTGAGGTTGCAAAAGTACATTCTCTTTATGCAATCATGGAAGGCTCCCTTACGCAAGGTGATCCTGTGAATGCAGGAGATCCTCCAGCATGGGGTGATTAACCTCTCTCCCGTATGCATACGTGCGTTCCATAAAATACGCGCGTATGAGACACTAAAACTGCAGCCCTGCCATACCTTGGCGGGGTTGCTGTTATTATGTTTTGGATCATATTTGGCCCTTTTCTGACGAAAAATTGTTTTTGATCATTCAAAAGCGGTTTTTATTGTTTTTTTCTATTATCAACCCTCGATTGAGTCTGGGTTAAGCAAGGGTTGAGTAAGGGTAATCCTAGACCTTTCCTATACTCTCACCATACTCTCACCCTAATCACATCCTTCCCGTAACCCGTAACCCGTAACCCGTAACCCGTAACCCGTAACCCATCACCTTTACATTTTTTTTCGTGGCACACTTGGCACACTTGGCACTCTTTTATTTTTTACCGTGACGGTTTGACGGTTTGACGGTTTTCCCCATTCGCCCTTCGCCATTAGTCCCTTTGCCTTTCGTTATTATAAATGTCGCGAGACACTTGAGACACTTGAGACACTTTTGACCCCTTGGTGAGAATGCTGTGTTAGTTTCATGAATGTGAACTCTGGAACATGACCATCACGGGACCATCTTCCGACAACCTTACTTTCAGAACACTTGCAAAAATCCCAGGTTTTCCGCCCGAAAATGTGAAAAATGAAAGTTTTTTTGCATTTTTTTGCCAAAATATTTGGATTGTAACTAAAAAATAGTTACCTTTGCACAAAATTTGTAAGATGAGTACAAAAGACAAATTAATTGAGCGGTTCTTAACGTTACCTTCAAACTTTACGTTTGATGAGTTGGAGCGATTGCTGACTATATTTGGCTATACGAAATCCAACAAAGGTAAGACGTCCGGATCGCGAGTGATCTTCAAAGATAAGGAGGGGCATCCAATTATGCTCCATAAGCCGCACCCCGGCAACATCGTTAAGATGTAGGCGCTGCGGCAAGTATTAGAAGAATTGCAATCAAATGGATATATTGAAAAAGGAGGGTATTATGAATACGATCAGTTATAAAGGTTATCTCGGAACGGTGAATTTCTCCGAGAAAGACGCATGCTTCTATGGCAAGATAGAAGGTATTGACGGATTGGTTAATTTCGAAGGCGAGAGTGTACACGAACTGATAGAAGCCTTCCATGAAGCAGTAGATGACTACGTGGCTTATTGTGAAGCCGAGGGCCTGGAGCCGCACAAGAGCTATTCCGGACAACTCAATATCCGTATCAAACCCGAGACGCATAGCCGTATAGCTGCTTTGTCCAAACAATCGGGAGAGT
The DNA here is from genome assembly GCA_017509715.1 of Paludibacteraceae bacterium. GTDB lineage: Bacteria > Bacteroidota > Bacteroidia > Bacteroidales > Paludibacteraceae > Colicola. The sequence goes on from JAFWOU010000018.1 coordinate 54,397, forward strand.
CTATCAATGCATTTATTAGTCATGCATTAGACCTGCGCGTCGCCGCAATGCTCTAACTCATGCAGCCCTGCCATCCTTGGTGGGGTTGCTGTTATATTAAAAACTGTCAAAAATTCGCCAAAAACTAAGATTCATCCAAAAATATTTGCATATATCAAATATTTGTTGTAATTTTGCAAGCAAAATTGAAAGACTAATGCGCACGACACAAGAATACATATCTGTGCTTAAGCAGCACGCACCTATTCTGCGTGAGCGATTTGGTATGACATCCATGTCGCTGTTTGGTTCTGTCGCTCGCGGTAATCATACGGAGGATAGCGATGTAGATGTATTTGTGGAGATGCCGGCTACGCTTCGTGGAGTAGGGGGCGCAAATGATTATCTCGAGCAAATAACCGGAAAACATGTAGATATGATTCTTAAGCATCGTAATCTTACTCCGTTCTTCCTTAATGAAGTAGAAAAATATGGCGTTAGAATATTCTGAAAATATGCGTTTGGCTCGCGAGACACTCCTTAATATCAAGAGAGCTATCTTGATGTTGCAAGAGTGGAACGAAGGAGTGGAGAGCGCTGACGAGTGGCTGTCCTCTACTTCCGGCATGCAGAAACTGGCCGGCAACGCTATGATGGTCGAGGTAATCGGTGAGGAGGTCCGGAAAGTTGAGAAGCGCCTTGGGGCGGAATTTCTTAATCAGCGTCCGGAGATACCTTGGAGAGAGGTTATGGGTATGAGAAACCACATAGCACACGGATACTTTGATATTAATGAGCTGTATGTGTTCTCGGTTATAAAGAATGACCTTGCTCCCTTACTGGAGGCTATCGACTATCTCGTTTCCGCTATAGATACAATGATGATTGAGAAAGAGGTAGACGATCATTGCGAGTAAACTGTCTGAATACAACCTCGCGTATGAGACCCTAACCATGCAGCCCTGCCTACATAAGGTGGGGTTGCTGTTATTCTCTCCTGAATGTGAACTCTGGAACATGACCATCACGGGACCATCTCCCGACAACCTTACTTTCAGAACACTTTCCCAAATCCCCGCGAAAATTTTTTTTCTCCCCAACTCTTGCATATGTCAAAATTTTGTTGTACTTCGACATACTACCCTAAAGGGACCCTTCGAAAGTACTGTCGCACGTTTGTGCGAATAACAAGCCATTTTACGCAAAATCTTCAAATAGATTTGAAATTTTCCATAAAAGCCTTGCATATTCCAAAATTTTGTTGTACCTTTGCAGCGTCAAAGGTAAAACGAGACTATTATGCCGACATTATTTAATTTATTTGGATTCCGCTTTATGTTCTACTCGAACGACCACGAGCCGGTACATGTGCACGTTATTAAGGATCAAAAGCACGAAGCTAAGTTCCGTGTCAATCCTGTAGAACTTATTGAGAACAACGGATTGAAAGCATCCGAGCTTAGATTAGCAGAGTCCGTGATAGAGGAAAATAAGGAGATAATTGTAAATCGTTGGAATGAGTATTTTAAAAAACAATAGTTATGTTTAACATCTCTAAAATATGGTTGACCGACACGGGAGTATGGATTCGTACTGCTGATGGTCGTGAAGCATGCGAGCCTTTTTCCCGTTATCCGCGGTTGTTGCATGCAAGCGAGAAAGAGAGAGCAAACTATCAATGTTCCCCATTTGGTATTCATTGGCCATTGATCGACGAGGACCTTTGCTTTGATGGCTTCTTGAAGCAACAATGTGAGTAGCCCACCTCCCACCTACCAGTCACGTCCAGGATGGTCGCGAGATGGTCGCGCTGACGAGCAACGACTGAGTAAGGACTTAGTAAGGATTAAGTCGGACTTTCGTCGGACTTATGTCGGGAGTAGAATTTCGCCCCTCCCTGACAAATTTTTGACACAAAATACCCCAATTTCTTAAAAAATTGCAAAAAAAGTGCAAAATTATTTGCGTATGTGAAAAATTTGTAGTAATTTTGCACGAATTTTCGCGTAGAGTGTACTGCCCCACGCTGAAAACTATGTTTAGAAGATAATAATAAAATATATACTACAATGTCAAAAATTTGTCAAATCACCGGCAAGAAAGCCATGGGCGGTTGCAACGTCTCGCACTCGAAGCGCCACACAAAGCGTACCTTCGATGTGAACCTCTTCCACCGCAAGTTCTACTGGGTAGAACAGGACTGCTGGATCCAGCTGAACGTGAGTGCAGCGGGTCTGCGTACAATTAACAAAATCGGATTAGACGCTGCACTGAAGCAGGCTGCCGAAAAAGGGTATCTTTACAACTAAAACAAGGGAGGAACAACAATGGCAAAGAAATCTAAAGAAGCACGCGTTCAAGTAATCCTTGAGTGCACCGAGCAAAAGGCCAGCGGCGTACCCGGAATGTCTCGCTACATTACCACTAAAAACCGCAAGAACACTCCCGACCGTCTGGAGTTGAAAAAGTACAATCCGTATCTCAAAAAGTACACCGTACACAAAGAGATCAAGTAATTAACCCCGTAACAAGAAAGGCTTAGAACTATGGCAAAGAAAGCGGTCGCTACACTCCAAACCGGTAATGCCGGTCGTAACCATACGAAGTGTATCAAGATGGTAAAGTCTCCTAAGACGGGAGCTTACATCTTCCAAGAGGAAATCGTTCCGAATGAGAAAGTAAAAGAGTATTTTAACTAATAAACCTAAAGAAAGCGTGCTACACAAGGTTAGTACGCTTTCTTTTATACTGAAATCTGAAAGCTGAATTCTGATAGCTGAATTCTGAATTCTACAATACCATGCTCGGCATCATCATCAATCCCAAATCCGGAAAACGCGCCTTCCGTGCACAACGTATCTACCTCTGGCACCTGCTCCGGCAGCGACATATGCCCTTCGCCTACCGCGTCACCCAGTACGCCGGCCATGCTACCGAACTGGCTCGCGAGCTCTGCGAACGTGGCTACGACGAACTGCTCGTCCTTGGCGGCGACGGTACGCTCTCCGAGGTAGTCAATGGCATCATGACCGCCAATATCACGCCCGAACAGCGCGCCCAGATTCAACTCGGACTTATGCCGCGTGGCACGGGCAACGACTGGGGACGCTATTGGTCGCTCACCAAGAAGCACAAAGACGCCTTGCGCCGCTTCTTCGAGGGCACTCCGCATCCTATCGACATCGGCTGCCTTACCTACTGGCGCAACGGCGAGGAGCAACATCGCTATTTCATCAACTCTATCGGCTTCGGCGTAGATCCCCTCTGCTGCCAGTATGCCGAGCGCCTCAAATACTATATCGGCTCCCACCACGTCAACTATCTCTTCGGTCTCATAGCCGCTATCCTTCGCCATAAGTCCAAGCATATCATCCTACGCGTAGATGGCCGGGAAGTGGTCAACGACCTGCTCTTCACCATGAATATCGCTAATGGCCCGTACTCCGGTGGAGGCATTAAGCAAAACCCCCAAGCCGATCCGCAAGATGGTATCTTCCATGGTATGTTTATCAAGCGACCTACCTTCTCGCAGGTCCTCCAGGCGCTGCCCCGTCTCTTCGACGGACGGCTCACCGAACTGCCGTTCATCTATCCCATCGTGGGCCATGAGATCGAAATAGGCTACCGTAAGCACCTCATGATCGAGGCCGATGGCATCCTTCGTCATTTCACCGCCCCCTGCCGCGTCACTTGTATCCATCATGCAATACAATTTAAAGTCTGAAATCTGAATGCTGACGGCTGATAACAGAAATCTGAATGCTGAATACTAAAATCTGAATGCTGACGGCTGATAACTGAAAGCCCTATATTATGATAAAGCAACAAGGCTCCAATCGCATATACTCCCGTGAGACCGACCCCAGCGGTCGCTCCATTATCCGTGTCGTGGGCACCAACCGCGACGAGAATCGCGCCTTTATCTATATGGCGCGCCATTTTCGCGCCCTCGGTCTGCCCGTACCGGAACTCTATTCCGTCAGCCCCGACGAGATGTCGTACACCCAGGAGGACCTGGGCGATACGCTCCTCTTCGACCATCTGGACGACTATACCTTATTATCACGCACGATACGCGCCCTCGCGCATATGCAGGTCACGGGCGCGCGTGACTTCGATTGGTCCGTCTGCTTCCCCGTACCGGCTATGGACGAGCGTTCCATCCGTTGGGACCTGAATTACTTCAAGTACTGCTTCTTGAAGCTCACCGGCATAGAGTTCTCCGAACCCCGACTGGAAGATGAGTTCGATCGCTTAGTCCAACGACTAACGACCAACGACCAAGGACTTCCGCCTACCTTCCTCTACCGCGACTTCCAGAGCCGCAACGTCATGATCCGTGACGCTCAACCCTGGTTCATCGATTTCCAGGGCGGACGACGCGGTCCCACCCAGTACGACGTCGCCTCCTTCCTTTGGCAAGCCCGCGCCAACTTCGCCCCCGAGCTCCGTGAACGCCTCATCGACGAATATCTCGACGAACTCCGTCAGCTTCAGCCAAGTTTGGCTGAAAACGCTTGGCGGGCGGCTCTCCCTCATTTCGTCCTCTTCCGTACCCTCCAGGTGCTCGGCGCTTACGGCTTCCGCGGTTACCACGAACGCAAACCCCATTTCCTGCAGTCGATCCCCAACGCCCTTCGCAACCTCCGTGACATCCTCACCCACCTGCCCGAATACCCCTACCTCCGCGAACTCTCGGAGATTCTCCTGAGTACTCTGACTATTCAGAATACTCAGATTACTCCGAATACTCAGAATACTCAGATTACTCAGATTACTCATAGTTCTCCTAGTTCTCCTAGGATTCCTAGGACCCCTAGGACCCCTAGTCTCGTCGTCACCGTCTACTCCTTCTCCTTTAAGAAGGGAATCCCCGCCGATGATAGTGGCAACGGAGGCGGTTACGTCTTCGATTGCCGCTCTACCCATAACCCCGGTAAGTACGATGAGTATAAATCCCTCACCGGCCTCGACCAACCCGTCATCGACTTCCTCGAAGCCGACGGCGAGATACTCCGTTTCTTGGAGTCGGTCTACCAGCTGGTAGATCATCACGTAGAGCGCTTCCTCGAGCGCGGCTTCACCCACCTCCAGGTCGCCTTCGGTTGCACCGGTGGTCAGCATCGATCCGTCTATAGCGCCGAACACCTAGCCCACCATCTCCACGAGAAATATGGTGTGCGTGTTCATCTCATCCACCGCGAACGATGCATAGATAAATGGCTAAATGAGTAAATAAATCGTACATCGTACATTTGTAAATCGTACATTTTATGAAAGCGATGATTTTTTCCGCGGGCTTAGGCACACGCCTCAAACCCCTCACCGATACCATGCCCAAGGCACTTGTTCCCCTTGCTGGCAAACCCCTCCTGCAGTGGCAAGTGGAGCGCCTCCGTGATGCAGGTATCCGTGACATCATCGTCAATGTCCACCATTTCCCGGACATGATCATCGATACCATCCGCCGCAACAACGGCTGGGGATGCCACATTACCGTCTCCGATGAACGCGACTTGCTCCTCGACACCGGAGGTGGCCTCCGCAAAGCCATAATGGCGAATGGCGAATGGCTAATGGCGAATGAGCCCATCCTCGCTTGCAACGTCGATATCTTGAGTAATATCGACTTGCGCGCCCTAATGGCTAGTTATACTAGTTCTACTAGTCCATCTAGTGATACTAGTTCCCCTAGGACTCCTAGGCCGTCTAGTCTCCTCGTAGTCTCCGACCGTCCTACCCAGCGCTATCTCTGTTTCGATCCCAACGACCGCCTCTGTGGCTGGACCAATATATCCACGGGTGAACTCCGTGGCCACGATGGACGCCATCTGGCCTTCAGCGGCATGCAGATCCTGAGCCCCGAGGCCCTTGCCCTCCTCCCGCAAATGCCTGCTGACAAATTCTCCCTCATCGACTTCTATCTCCGCGTCATGAACGAGCTGCCCCTCCAGGCCTACGTTCCCACCGACTACCGCATGATGGACGTCGGAAAAATCGACCAAATTGCCCAAGCAGAAGCCTTTGCGGCCAATTTATAGCCCTTTTTTGCACTTTTTTTGAAAAAAAATACGAAAATATTTGCGTATATCGAAAAAAAGCAGTACCTTTGCACCCGCTTTCCAAAAAATAGAATATCGGGGCCCCCGAAAATTTCTAATTTTTGGGGAGAGCGGAGCGCCCGAGTAATTTTTTGAAAACGTGGTTTTCAAACGTTTATGAGGGATGCGAACGCGAGAGTCTCCCTAGCTCAGTTGGTAGAGCAACTGACTCTTAATCAGTGGGTCGAGAGTTCGAGCCTCTCGGGGGACACAAAAGACATCTTCGGATGTCTTTTTTTTGTACCCGTTTTTGATTTTTTGTATTTATATTTGCGTATATCATTTTTTTTTTGTAATTTTGCACCGAATTATGCGCGCGTGCGCTCACGTACATACGAACAATAGATAAAATACTTATATATTATGGAATTCAAGTACGCTCCTATGTTTCAACTCGGCGAGGACAAGACCGAGTACTATCTGCTGACCAAAGACTATGTCTCCACCAGCGAGTTCGAAGGACACGAGATCCTGAAAATCCAACCTGAAGCCCTGACCCTCATGGCCCAGCAGGCTTTCCACGACGTCAGCTTCATGCTCCGTCGTAGCCACAACGAGCAAGTGGCTAAGATCCTGCGCGACCCGGAGGCTTCGGCTAACGACAAATACGTAGCCCTCACCTTCCTCCGCAATGCCGAGGTGGCTTGCAAGGGCCAACTGCCCCTCTGCCAGGACACCGGTACCGCCATCATCCATGGCGAGAAAGGCCAGCAAGTCTGGACCGCGGGCAGTGCCCGAGACGAAAAAGGTATGCACGTCAGCGACGAAGAAGCCCTCTCGCGTGGTGTATACAATACCTACACCGAGTGCAACCTGCGCTACTCCCAGAACGCACCGCTCAATATGTACGACGAGGTGAACACCAAGTGCAACCTCCCCGCACAGATTGACCTGGAGGCAACCGAAGGCATGGAGTACCGTTTCCTTTGCGTCACCAAGGGTGGCGGTTCAGCCAACAAGACCTACCTCTACCAGGAGACCAAGGCCCGCATCCAGAACCCCGGTACGCTCATCCCCTTCCTCGTAGAGAAAATGAAATCGCTCGGTACGGCCGCTTGTCCGCCCTACCACATTGCCATCGTTATCGGTGGTACTTCGGCCGAGAAGAACCTGCTTACCGTTAAGCTCGCTTCTACCCACTACTACGACTCGCTGCCTACTTCCGGCGACGAGACCGGTCGTGCGTTCCGCGACATCGAGCTGGAGAAGCAGCTGCTCCAAGAGGCCTACAAGATCGGTCTCGGTGCACAGTTCGGCGGTAAGTATATGGCCCACGACGTACGCGTAGTGCGTCTGCCGCGTCATGGTGCTTCGTGCCCCATCGGTCTGGGCGTCTCCTGCTCGGCCGACCGTAACATCAAATGCAAAATCAACAAGGACGGTGTTTGGATTGAGAAGCTGGACAACAACCCCGCTTCCCTCATCCCCGAGGAACTGCGCAAGGCCGGCGAAGGCGATGCAGTACGTATCGACCTCAACCAGTCGATGGACGACGTCTGCAAGATCCTCACCCAATATCCTATCGGTACGCGCCTCTCGCTCAACGGTACCATCATCGTAGGTCGCGATATAGCTCACGCTAAGATCAAGGCACGCCTCGATGCAGGTGAACCCATGCCCGAGTACCTCAAGAACCATCCTATCTACTATGCCGGACCGGCTAAGACCCCGGCAGGCATGGCATGCGGCTCGATGGGCCCGACCACGGCCGGTCGTATGGATCCCTACGTAGATGAGTTCCAGGAACATGGTGGCTCGCGTATCATGCTCGCTAAGGGCAATCGTTCGATCGATGTCACCAACGCCTGCCAGAAGCATGGCGGCTTCTACCTCGGTTCTATCGGAGGTCCTGCCGCTATCCTGGCCCAGAACAATATCAAGTCCATCGAGTGCGTCGAGTACCCGGAACTGGGCATGGAGGCTATATGGAAAATCGAGGTAGAGAACTTCCCCGCCTTCATCCTCGTCGATGACAAGGGCAACGACTTCTTCAAGCAGCTCAAGCCCTGCGAAGGATGCACGATTTTATAAGGAGTAAAGGAGTAGAGTCGTGAAAGAGACGAATCCACAGAAGCCGGAGAAGCGCAGCCTCTGGCAGCGAATGCGGTACAAGTACCGCCTGACTCTGGTCAACGAAGAAACGCTCCAGGTGCGTTGGCACCTGCAGATGAGTTGGCTGCGCGCAGCGCTATTGGGAGGCATGGTATTCCTCATAGCCCTCGCGCTGTGCTCGGTGCTCATCCTCTTCACGCCCCTTCGCACCTACCTGCCGGGCGGCATGAACGACGATGAACGCCAGTTCCTGCTCGATGAATCGATGCGTCTCGACTCGCTCCAGCAGCAAGTGGAGCGCCAGACACGCTACCTTGAGAGCGTACGTATCGCTATCTCCGGCGAGGCTCGTCAGGACTCTACACCTCCGCTCGATTCCATGCGCGTGCTGGAGCATGAGCAACTCATCGAGCAGACCTCTCCGGCTACTGAAGAGTTTATCCGAGCCTATGAGGAGCAGCACCCGCAGGCCAAATCGCAGACCAAACAGAAAGCTAAACGACCAACGACCAAAGACAAACGACCAACGACCAAACGTAAATGAAACGACTTGCTATATTGGGTAGTACCGGTTCTATCGGTACGCAGACGCTGGATGTCGTTCGCCGCCATCCCGACCGCTACGAGGTGTATGCTATATGCGCCTATCGTTCGGTCGACCTGCTGGTAGAGCAGGCCCGCGAGTTTCATCCCGAGGTGGTATGCATCGGCGACGAGAGCAAGTACGACGAACTGAAAGAAAAGTTGTTGACCTCTTTTTCGTCTCGGTCACAGACCGCTCCTAAGGTTTGGGCCGGCCCCGATGCCATAGCCGAGATGGTCCAGTTCCCGTCGGTGGATATCGTTGTAGCAGCTATGGTCGGCTACGCCGGTCTGCGTCCTACGATCGAGGCCATCCGTGCCGGCAAGACGATTGCGCTTGCCAACAAGGAGACGCTCGTCGTAGCCGGTGAGATCATATGCGATCTAGCACGCCAGCATCATGCACCCATACTCCCCGTAGATAGTGAGCATAGTGCTATATTCCAGTCCCTCGTTGGTGAAGATCATAGCGAGATAGAGAAGATCCTGCTCACCGCAAGCGGCGGACCCTTCCGCACCTTCTCCCTCGAGCAAATGCAGACCGTCACAGCTGCCGAAGCTTTGCGTCATCCCAACTGGGAAATGGGTGTCAAGATCACCATCGATTCGGCCTCTATGATGAACAAGGGATTCGAGGTCATCGAGGCCAAATGGCTCTTCGGCGTACCGGTGGAGCGTATCCAGGTACTCGTCCATCCGCAGTCGATCGTTCATTCCGCTGTCCAGTTCACCGATGGTGCCATCAAGGCTCAACTCGGTGCTCCCGATATGCGCCTGCCTATCCAGTACGCCCTCTCGTTCCCCGAACGACTTGCGGCCGACTTCCCGCGGGCGGACCTGTTTGCTCTCAAGGATCTAACGTTCGAAGAGCCCGACCTGGAGCGCTTCCCGAATCTCGCGCTTGCCTACGAGGCCATGCGCCGAGGCGGTAACATGCCCTGCGTACTCAATGCCGCCAACGAGGTCGTCAACCTCGCCTTCCGCGAAGCACGCTGCGGTTTCCTCCAGATGTCCGACATTATCGCCCGCACCATGGACCGCGTCGCCTATATCGCTAAACCTACGTACGAAGACTACGTTGCCACCGATGCCGAAGCACGTCGCATAGCAGAACAAATGCTAAATGAGTAAATGGAAAAATATGAAAATGCGAAAATGAGAAAATAATTTATGATACAAGCCCTTCAATTAATACTGGCCCTTAGTTTTCTCGTGGTGATCCACGAATTAGGCCATTTCACTTTTGCCAAGATCTTCCACGTCCGCGTGGAGAAATTCTATATGTTCTTCAATCCCTGGATCAGCCTTCTTCGCGCCAAGAAATTCAACGGACGTTGGCATTTTGCGTTCTTCAGTAAGAACCTGCCGATGACCGTCAAGGACTCGGAGGGCGAACGCCCGATGACTGAGGCCGAACTGGCGGCACTGCCCGAAGATGATTGGCGTCGCTATCCCGACAACACAGAGTGGGGTATAGGATGGCTGCCCTTCGGCGGCTATTGCGCCATAGGCGGTATGGTCGATGAGACCCACAAGACCGAGGACCTCTCTGCCGAACCCCAACCTTGGGAGTTCCGCTCCAAACCGGCTTGGCAGCGCCTGCTGATCATCCTGGGTGGTATCCTCGTCAACTTCATCGCCGCCCTCGTCATCTTCTCTATGGTGCTGTGGACCTGGGGCAAAGACGAAATGCCGCTCCGCAACGCCCAGAACGGACTCTACTACTCCGAACTCCTCCAGCAGGAGGGCTTCCGCCAGCAGGATAAGATCCTCTCCATCGACGGACAAGAGCCCGAGGAACTCGGCGACGTGGTCCAGCTCCTTATCATCGAGGGCCGGCGCGACGTACGCGTGCTGCGCGGCACCGATACGGTCCAGCTTCGTATGTCCGAGGACTTGGGCGAACGCTACCTGGCTATCCAGAACGATTTCGATCGTGCAGAACGTGAGAAAGCACGTCATGACGATAATTACCAGCGTACGCGGTATATTCTCATTCAGGAGTACGTGCCCTTTGTCATCGACTCCGTCATGCCCGACAATGTCGGCTACCTGGCCGGTCTGCAACGCGGCGATAGCATCGTACGTATCGACTCTGCCTACTGCGGATGCCAGGCCGAGGTGCAAAACCAGCTCCGTCTCCATCCGCTCGATACCATCGAGATAGGCTACTACCGTGCCGGTCAGTACCGTACCACCCGGGCCTTTCTGGGCGATCAGTGCAAACTGGGCGTCATCATGCGCTCCAAGTACGAATTTATTCCGGTCAACCATACCGACTATACTTTCTTCCAGGCCATCCCCGCCGGCATACAGTACGGATGGGATATGCTCACGATGTACGTAAAGCAGTTCCGACTCGTCTTCACCAAAGAGGGCGCACAATCCCTTGGCGGATTCGGTGCCATCGGCCAGATGTTCCCGTCCTTCTGGGACTGGTACGCCTTCTGGCATATGACGGCCTTCCTCTCGCTCATTCTGGCCTTCATGAACTTCCTGCCTATCCCGGCTTTGGACGGCGGATACATCCTCTTCCTTTTGGTCGAGATGATCACGCGCCGCAAACCCAACGACAAGTTCCTGGAGCGCGCCAACGAGGTAGGCTTCTGGCTACTCATCGCCCTGCTCATCTTGGCTAACGGTAACGATATTTTGAAAATATTCTTCTAAATCCAACGACAAATGACTAACGACCAACGACAGTATTTTGTTCATGAATCGTCCTACGTGGACGAGGGTTGCCAAATAGGCAAAGGTACCAAGATTTGGCACTTCTCGCATATTATGTCCGGCTGCACCATCGGTGAGGACTGCAACATCGGTCAGAACGTGGTCATCTCGCCTAACGTGGTGCTGGGCCGCAACTGTAAAATCCAGAACAACGTATCCGTCTATACCGGCGTACGCTGCGAGGACGATGTATTCCTGGGACCGTCTATGGTGTTCACCAACGTCATCAATCCCCGCTCGGCCGTCAGCCGCAAGGATGAGTACCGCGAGACCATCATCCGTCGTGGTGCATCCGTAGGGGCCAACGCCACCATCGTATGCGGTCACACCCTCGGTGAATACTGCCTCATCGGTGCTGGTTCGGTTGTCACGAAAGATGTTCCCGCCTATGCCCTCATGGTAGGCAATCCCGCCCGCCAAATAGGCTGGGTAAATGCTCACGGAGATAAGTGTGCTTCCCTCGAAGAAGCCATGCAATAAATGCGAAAATGAGTAAAATGTGAAAATAAATAAATGATATTATGATCCAACGTATTCAAACCCTATATCTGCTGGCAGTTGTAGCGCTGGGCATCGCCCTCATCTGGCTGCCCGTCCTGCAATTCACGACACCCGATGGCCAACTCTATTCGCTCACGGCCCTCGGCGGTGCACCCCTGCAAGGTCTGTGGGGACTCACCATCACTACGATCCTTATCCCCCTCATGGCCCTGATAGATATTTTCCTCTATCGTAAGCGTATCCTGCAGGCACGTCTCAATATCTTCTCCGTCATGCTCTGTCTGGGCTACTACGGTGTACTGGCTATCTACGTGTGGCTGGCTAAGATGACGCTCACGGCCGACTGGTATATCACCGTTTGGGCTTCCTTCCCGCTCATCAGCCTCGTACTGACACTCATGGCTACGCGTCGCATCCTCAAGGACGAAGCCCTCGTCCGTGCCGCCGACCGCATCCGTTAACCCCATAACCCATAACCCGTAACCCGTAACCCGTAACCCGTAACCCGTAACCCATAACCCATAACCCATAACCCATAACCCATAACCCATATATGCTTCTACTTCAAGAAATAGAGGTGTCCGAACAGGCACAACAGGCAGTTCAGAAATTATCTGCCGACTCCGTCCACAGCACGGTCCAGAACGTGCTCCATGAGGTGCAGACCAATCCCGAAGGCTTCTGGAATTCCGCGCTGCAAGACCTCACCCAGTTTGGCCTCAAGGTAGTGGCCGCGTTGGTCATCTACTTCGTAGGTGTATGGATCATCCGCTATGTGAAGCGTATCCTTAATCGCATCTTCGAGCGTAAGAAAACCGAACATACTCTGGCCTCGTTCATCACGTCGCTGATCAGCATCATGCTTACCGTCTTGCTCATCCTGGCTACTATCGGTACGCTCGGCGTAGATACTACCTCGTTCGCCGCTCTGCTTGCTGCCGGAGGTATGGCGATCGGTATGGCCCTCTCCGGTACGGTCCAGAACTTCGCCGGCGGTATTATGCTGCTCATCTTCCGGCCGTTCAAGTCGGGCGACTATATCCGCGCACAAGATCAGGAAGGTTATGTCATGCAGGTCACTATCGTCTCTACCAAGATTCTGACCCTCAACAACAAGGTCGTTATCCTGCCCAACGGAAATATCTTCACCGGCAACATAGAGAACCTCTCGGCCCAGAGCATCCTGCGTATTCAGTGGAATATCAGTGTCGACTATGGAGTAGATGCCAAGGCCTGCAAGGAAGCCATGATGAAGATCATGCAATCCGATCCGCGCATTCTCAACGAGGAGAATTATTCCCACGTCAAGAAGAATGCTAACGCCATGCTCGATCCGGCTAAGGTGCGAAAAATCAACCATGACCCCAGCGTCATCATGACCTCGCTCAATTCCAGCGACATCACGTTCCAGGCACGTGGTTGGGTATATGCTAAGGATTATTTGGCGGTAGAACCCGACATCTTGGAGCGCTTCTATACCGAACTACCTCCGCAGGGATTCACGTTCGCATATCCGCACGTAGATCTCAATATCACCCATCCGGTTGAACTGAAGAAATAAGCGACCTACTGCTCTTTCTGCAGCGCATTCACCAGCATACCGCACGCGGCCAGAATATCCTCGCCGCGACTGCGGCGTATGGTGGTCGTCAGTCCGTGTGCCGTCAGGTAGTCGCGCAACCAGATCATCTGCTGCTCGTCCGATCCCGGGAAGGCTTGATCCACGCCTGCATGGAAGCGTATCAAATTCACACGGCAGTTCAGCCCACGCAACAGGCGCAGCAACTCCTTGGCATGTTTCGGCGTGTCATTCTGCCCGCCAAAACAGATATATTCAAAGCTCAAACGCCGCTGACGGGTCCAATCATAGCCCCGTATGAGCTCCAATACCCCCTCTATCGGGTGATTCTTCTCAATCGGCATAATCTGCTGACGCTCAATAGCGAACGGATTATGCAGCGAAATAGCCAGATGGCATTCGCTTTCATCCAGGAAGCGTTTTAGTCCCTTCGGGTATCCTACGCTCGAGACGGTGATGCGATGAGGTGACCACTGACATCCCCACTTGGCTGTCATGGCCTCCAGCGACCGCATAACCTCGTCGATATTGTCCATCGGCTCCCCCTCTCCCATATAGACGATATTGGTCAGCTTCTCACTTTCCGGAATAGAAAAGATCTGGTTCAATATCTCCGAAGCGGGTAGGTGACCGTGAAAACCTAAGGTTCCGGTCATGCAGAACCGGCAACCCATCTTGCACCCCGCCTGCGTCGAGACGCACAGCGTAGCGCGATCATCCTCCGGGATATAGACCGCCTCTATGAATTGGCTTTCACTCCCTCTCTCCCCCTTTGAGAGGGGAACGGGGGGTGTTTTAAAGAGGTACTTCTTTGTACCATCCACCGACTCGGCTTGGGCTACGGGCTCATGCCGACCGATGGTATACGTCTGCTTCAGCGCTTCGCGTCCCTTTAGCGAGATATTGGTCATCTCGTCCAGACTCTTGGCGCGCTTTACGTAGATCCATTTGGCCAGTTGCTTACCTGCAAAACGCGGTAGCCCTGCTTCCAGGGCCACCGCTTGCAGTTCTTCCTGTGTTTTGCCCAGTAGGCTTACCATGCAAATAGCGGATATTGGTTCATCTCGCGATTCACTTCCTCGCGTACCTTCGCAATATTAGCTTCCGACTCCGGATCCTGCAGTACGCGGTCGATCAGCTCTACAATCCATGGCATCTTGTCCTCCTTCAGTCCGCGCGTCGTGATAGCCGGCGTACCGAACCTGAGTCCCGAGGTCTGGAAGGCCGAACGGGTATCAAAGGGCACCATGTTCTTATTCGTGGTAATATCAGCCGCTACCAGGGCTTTCTCGGCAACCTTACCGGTCAGCTCCGGATACTTCGTCCGCAGGTCGATCAGCATCGAGTGGTTGTCCGTACCGCCCGAGATCACTTTATAGCCCTTCTGCATAAACTCAGCTGCCATCTTGGCTGCATTCGTCTTCACCTGCTGCTGATAAACTTTAAACTCAGGCGACAAGGCCTCGCCAAAAGCTACCGCCTTAGCGGCTATCACGTGCTCCAGCGGACCACCTTGCGTACCGGGGAATACGGCCGAGTCAAGCAATGCCGACATCATCTTCACCTCGCCCTTCGGCGTCGTCTTGCCCCACGGATTCGGGAAGTCCTCACCCATCAGTATCACGCCGCCGCGCGGTCCACGCAGGGTCTTGTGGGTCGTACTGGTTACGATATGCGCATACTTCACCGGATTATTCAGCAATCCCGCTGCAATCAGTCCGGCCGGGTGGGCCATATCTACCATGAAGATCGCACCGATCTCATCGGCCACCTTGCGGATGCGGGCATAGTCCCACTCACGGCTGTAAGCCGAAGCGCCTGCGATGATCAACTTCGGACGCTCCTCACGAGCTGTCTTCTCCAGGTTATCGTAGTCAATCCTTCCTGTCTCTTCGTTCAGGTTATACGCTACCGCGCGGAACATCAGTCCCGAGAAATTCACGGCCGAACCGTGACTCAGGTGACCTCCGTGACTCAGGTTCAGACCCATAAACGTATCGCCTGCCTTCAGGCATGCCATGAAGACAGCCATATTGGCTTGTGCACCCGAGTGGGGTTGTACGTTCACGTAGGCGGCGTCATAGAGCTTCTTCAGACGCTCACGAGCAACGTTCTCGCTCAGGTCCACCACCTCACAGCCTCCGTAGTAACGGTGACCCGGATAGCCCTCGGCGTACTTGTTGGTCATAACGCTACCCATAGCTTCCAATACCTGATCACTTACGAAATTCTCGCTTGCAATCAACTCAATACCTTTGGTCTGACGCTCCCGCTCCCGGCGGATAAGGTCAAAAATCTCTGTGTCACGTGTCATGATAGATTCAATTTGTATGAATTTTGAGCGCAAAGTTACTACAAATTATTCAAATATGCAAGTTTTTTCGCAATTTTCAATTTTCAATTTTCACTTTTCAGTATTTTTTCGTAACTTTGCAGCCGATTTAGATGCGCGCTGTGCTATGAAACTCAATTTGCTTGTCGTAGGAAAGACCACCAGCCGTGAACTGGACACCCTCATCGCCGACTATGTCGGTCGATTGACTCATTACTGTTCGTTCCAGCTCCTGGTCATACCCGAACTGAAGAATACCAAATCGCTCACCGAGGCGCAACAGAAGCAGCGCGAAGGCGAATTGATCCTGCAGAGCGTGCCGGCTACCGCCGACATGATCCTGCTGGATGAGCATGGCGTGGAATATCGTTCCTTGGAATTGGCGCAGTGGTTGCAAAAGCGTCTGTCGGCCGGTCGTGACCTATGGCTCGTCATCGGTGGTCCGTACGGTTTCTCCGAGGCGGTCTATCAGCGGGCATGCGGTAAGTTATCCATCAGCCGCCTTACGTTCTCCCACCAGATGATACGCCTCCTGGTCGTAGAGCAACTCTACCGCGCCTTCACTATCCTGCGCGGCGAGAATTATCATCACGAGTAACGTTCTCTCAGATGCCGAATCAGCTGTTCGGCCAGTTGTTCGGGCTTTGCCCCATCCGGATTTTCCAGCACATAGTCGGCCCGTTGACGCAACTCCTCATCGCTCATCTGCGCGCGTATGCGTGCGCGTACCTTATCTATATTGGCTTGCGCTGTATCCTGATAGTCGCGCGCCAAAGCCCGTTGTAGTCGGGTCTCCTCATCCGCCACTATGGTCACCACGTAGTCGCACACTTCTTGCAACCCGCTTTCAAACAGTATAGCCGATTCCGTAAAGCACCATCCCTCTTGCCGCTTAGCCCAATGCCTCAGGTCAAATCCTACGGCCGGATGCACGATGCGGTTCAGCCGCTCCAGCAGCTCCGGGTGAGAGAACACCTGACGGGCTACCAGTTCGGTATGATACCTCTCGCCCTCAAACACCTCGCTGCCAAACAGCGACTCAATGCCGCTCCGTACCATCGGATTCTCCCGGATGATACGCTTCGCCTCGCGATCGGTGTAATAGACGGGATAGCCGCGCTGCTCCAGCGCTCGCGCGATGGTCGTCTTGCCGCTTCCTATGCCTCCTGTCAGTCCAACGAGCATATTAGAATTGGAAATAGATAAACGGTTGCATCTCGGCCGATACAAACTGGTAGATCACGATGATCGCCAGCACCACGGCTGCCACCATCATCGGCATCGGCAGTTGAGCGAAGTACAACCGGTACCACTGCTTCCACTTAGCCGGCAACCAATGGATGATCATACCCAGCACAAAGGCCCATACCACGGCACGGAACTCATGGCAGAACGGACCAATCACGCTGTTGTCCCACGCGCCGCCTATCTGATTCACCATGTTCTTGGCCGTCTCCCAAGCCTCCTTATTGGCTGTGGCGGGATCCAGGTTCGAACCCGAACGGAAGAACAGACGCGTGAACGTGATGAACGTAAAGGTCTGCAGTATGGCCCAACCGGTAGCCAGTTTGGTATTGACGTTCGTAAATCGCTTGCTGATATCCGCCAGCTTGCTGCTGAAGGTCGAGTGCTCAAATACCAGCCAGTAGACATACCGGATCAATGTGATCACCCATACAATGCCCGTCCATACCGCAAACATATTGATCACCGGCAGCGGATCCACCGCATGCCAAATCAGAAGCGCCAATAGTCCGGCCGACATCAGGCAGAAACGCATATGCCAATGCAGTACGCGCCAGATCTTATTGACGATCATACCGATACCATTGATACCTCCCCAGATGACGAAGTTCCAGCTGGCGCCGTGCCATAGTCCGCCCAATATTTGCGTGATAAACGAGTTGAGGTTGGAGTAGAGTAGTTTCTGCTTCGACGAGAGTTTACCGTCAGCCTGCGCCGTCAGGTAGATATTATACACCGTGATAGCGGCAATCAGCACACCAAACGGCAGCAACATCCACCACCATCCGGTCAGCACCGTCGTGATCAGTCCGATCACGGTCAACCAGAAATACGTACCGAATCCCACTCTCCTGTTTCCGCCCAGCGGGATGTACAGATACGACTTGAGCCAACTGCCCAAGCTGATGTGCCATCTGCGCCAGAACTCCTGCGGGTTTTGCGACTTATATGGCGAGTCGAAGTTCTTGGGCAGATAGAATCCCATCAGCATCGCTACACCGATCGCTATATCCGTATAACCCGAGAAATCGGCATACACCTGCATCGAGTACGCAAACAGCGCAAACAGGTTCTCAAATCCCGAGAACAGCAGCGGGTTGTTAAACACGCGGTCGATGATGTTCACCGCCAGGTAGTCCGAGAGGATGATCTTCTTGGCCAGACCGTTCAGTATCCAGAATACCGCTACGCCAAACTGCCTGCGTCCCAGGAAGAAAGGCTTGTACAGCTGCGGGATAAACGTAGCCGCCCGCACGATAGGACCGGCCACCAGTTGCGGGAAGAACGCTACGTAGAAACCGAAGTCCAGCGGGTTCTTCAGTGGCTTAATATGGCCGCGGAAGACGTCCGTCGTGTACGAAATCACCTGGAAGATAAAGAACGAGATACCCACCGGCAGCACGATCGTATCTACCATGAATCGGCCCTTCTCCGAAAAACCGTTACCGATGTACGCAAAGATGTCAAACACCTGGAACTGGGTGCCCAGTATGTCGTTCACCATGTTGGTAAAGAAATACGCGTATTTAAAGTATGCCAGCAGCCCCAGATCGATCACGATCGAGCATACCAGCAGCGCCTTCTTCAGCGTCAGCCGTTCGCGATAGTGGTAGATCAACCTCGCGATCGTCCAGTCGCTCATCG
Source organism: Paludibacteraceae bacterium (assembly GCA_017509715.1). Lineage (GTDB taxonomy): Bacteria > Bacteroidota > Bacteroidia > Bacteroidales > Paludibacteraceae > Colicola. Next base: position 73,142 of record JAFWOU010000018.1, read on the forward strand.
TCACAAACAACAGGATGAGCAGGAACAATCCGCTCGTCTTATAGTAGAAGAACCACGATACGAACATAAGGTACACATTCCGCATGTGCATCCGGCGACGCGATTGCTCGCCCTTGCAACCATACTGTATGATCAGCGCAAACAGCGCATACACCAGCGCAAAGAATGCCCAGAAATAGAACTGCGTAAACAGCAGCGGACTATCCTGATCAAATGCAAATATATGTCTCAAAAACTCCATAAACTCTAAACACTAAACACTCAACACTCAACACTCAACACTAAACACTCAACACTAAACACTAACCTCATCATTTCCTCCATTCTCCGTTCTCCATTAGCCACTTGCTCAGCAGTTCGCCGGCCTTATCTGCGCCCTTGGGCGAGAAGTGCACGCCATCCTTGCCGGCCAGGTTCTGCTCCTGCCAACGTAGCATACTGTTGCGTCCGCCCATCGCCTCGTAGAGCGACCAGTAGCCGATATGCTCCTCTTGCGCCATGCGTAGCAGCAGTTTGTCCATATACGGCACGCCCTCGTTGGTCTGCATCTTGCCATGCTTGCGCACCAGCATGTCGCTCGGTCCGATAAAGAGCACCGCCGCATCCGGCGCACACTCCTTGATCATCTTCACCTGCTTGCGAAGCTGCTCTACGTTGTACTTGATCGTCGCCTTGCTGTTTTGGCCGATGGCGTTGCCGCCAAACTGCAGGATGATGAGGCGCGTACCCGTCTTGGCGTAGAAATCGGCACATTGCTTGCGGTTCATCGAGGTGAATACAAAACCCGAACAGCCGCGCATCGGGATATTATCCACGTGGATACCCGTCGGCGACTCCAGCGAGAAACCGTATACCTGGCCTTGACCCGTGAAGAGTATCTTGGCCGAACGGGTACTGTCTTTCACCGTCGCCAGCTGGCCGTTCTTGATGTCCTGACCGTTCACGCGCAACGTGATACCCGGGTCGGCCACAAGTCGTACGCGCGAGAAGAAGCGTTCCGTAGCCGTGGAGTCACCCGTGGTCTGTACGCTCACTTCTATCCGCTCACTACCGGCCACCTTGCTGTTGTCCAGCAGTGCCGACTGACCCATCGGACCATACAAGCCGTCGCTGCGGTGCATGTCCTTCGGACCGTACACCAGGTAGCGCTTCGGGCCCTGCTTCTTATCCTGACGCCGTCCGTTGATATAGCTGCTTTGGCTCACCGTACGCATCGGTATCGTCTGGTGCAGCGGTAGCAATCCTACGCCCTTGCCGCCATACCGGCCCTGCAGGGCGCGACGAAGCGTCATCGTCATGCGATCTTCTTCCAACTGCGAATCGCCGTAGTGCACCACGCGCACCGGGTGCATCTTGGTGCTGTCCAGCGCCTGGTAGAACCGGCGCATATACCACCGCGTATCACGCAGCGTATCCACTTCGTTCTCGTCGATCTGCGGTACCTCCACGACCGAGTCCACCTGTGCCACCTGCGCCGTTGTGTCGGTCTGCATGTCCAGCATCTCGCGCATCGTGGGCCATCGTAGGTCAATATGTATACCATCCTCCGGCACCAGCAAACAGAGCACCGCCAGGATCGCTATTATCAGAAAGTAGAGTGCCGATATACGGCTGGGTTTCATCGAATTCATTATTTTCGCCAAAGTGCTTTACTAAACAACAACAATACCGTGAATATCTCCAAACGGCCGATCAACATCACTGCCGTCATCGTCCATTTTGCCGTGGTGGGGTAGTCCACGTACGAGCCCAGCGGACCGAACTGACCAATCGACACACCTACGTTGCCTATTCCCGACACAGCCGTTCCTATCGCCTCATCAAAATTCACACCCGAACCGCAGAAGATGAGCGAAGCTAATATGATAATGACGATATAGAAGAACATAAACGCCATCACATTACTCGTGGTCTGCTCGTTCACCGTACGTCCGTTGAACCGAACCGGTATGACGGCGTTGGGGTGGATACGACGTTTCAACTCCGTCATAGCCGACTTGGCAAAGATACCGATTCTCACCCACTTGATACCACCCGCCGTGCTGCCCGATGCCGCACCCGTGAACATCATGAAGAATACAAATACCCACAGCAGTTTCGGCCAGGTCGTGTAGTCCGAGGCCGCAAAACCTGTACTCGTCATCGCCGAGCATACCATGAAGAATCCCTTTCTTAGCGCCCGTTCCGTCATCTCCAGCGTCTCATACGCAAAGCGGAACTGCCTGAAGTCATGCTCTAAACCATAGTGGATAAACAATCCTAATGATAGGAATACGGTGGCTACCAGCACGGCTATCGAGTACCAACGCGTCTCCTCGTCGTTGAATATCTTGCTCGGATGTCCGCGGAAGAGGTAGATCAATTGGGTGAAATTCATACCCGACAGGAACATAAACACAGCCGTCGTCCATTGGATAGCGGCGTTGTAGTCGATCATGCTGTTATTGCGCGTCGAGAATCCGCCCGTCGAGATCGTCGACAGCGAGTGACAGATCGCATCAAAATGCGGCATACCTTCCATGTAGAGCAGCACGGTCTGACCTACCGTCAGCAATATATACGTCACCCACATATGCTTGGCCGTGTCGGCGATACGCGGACTCAGTTTCTCATAACTTACGCCCGTCACTTCGGCCGAGTACAGTTGCATGCCGCCCAGGCCGAACATCGGCAGTATGGCGACAGACAGCACGATGATACCCAGACCGCCTACCCACTGCATCAGCGCGCGCCAGAGCAGCAACGACTGACTCATGCTCTCCACATCGGCACAAACCGTCGCACCCGTGGTCGTAAAGCCTGCCATCGTCTCAAACCAGCAATCGGCCAACGTAGGCAACGCACCGCTCAACCAGAACGGCAACATGCCGAACAGCGAGAACACAATCCATACCGCCGACACAATCACGTAGCCCTCTCGTTCGCCCACGCGCTTTGGGGCACCGTGACCGACGAGCAGAAACACCAGACCCGCGATCAGCGTCATCACCACCGTCACGATCCATGCACCCAGGTCGCTATTGCCGTAGCCGTAGGCGGTCGCCAACGGTACCATCATAAACAGCGACTCAATGAGCAACAACGCTCCGAGCGTGCTAAAGACTATTTTTGTATTGAATAAACGGTTCATTTGAACATCTTTTCCAGTTTACGCAATGCATGACTCTTGCAGAAGACCACCACCTGGTCGCCCGGAAGTATCTGCGTATCGCCGTTCACCAGCAATCCCTCGCCGGCACGAACGATACCGCCGATATTCGTATCGTCCGGCAGGTACAGATTCTTGATCATGTTGCGCGTGATCTGTGCTCCCTCTTTTGCCTCAAACTCCACGATCTCTGCATCCGCGTTGGCCAAGTTGCGCACATTGGCACCCAGAAGCATCTGGTAGATATAGCTGGCCGTGATCGTCTTCTTGTTCAGCACCGATCCGATGTCCAGTCCTTCGGCCATCGGGATATAGTCGATGCTCTCTATCTCCGCGATCGTCTTGCGCACACCGAAGCGCTTAGCTGCCAGACAGGCAAATATATTGCTCTCGCTCGAGTCCATCACAGCCACTACAGCATCCGCCTCCTGCAGTCCCTCGTTCAGCAGCGTCTCCATGTCCGATGCCTCGGCGTGGATCACCAGCGCGTTCGGCAGTTTCTCCGAGATACGCTCGCATAGCCGCTTGTCCGGTTCGAAGATCTTCAGCTGCTTGTCTTCCGGCAATGACAAGGCCGCTTTGTACGTGATTCGTCCGCCGCCGAAGAAGATGATATTCTTAATATCCCGCTTCGGCTTACCCAGTTGCTCACGCATGAAGTTGATCCGGTCCTTCGTGCAAATCACGTATACCAGGTCACCCACTTGCACGTAGTCGTCGCCGTCCGGGATGATCGTCTCGTTCATGCGCTTGATGGCTACGATGCGGTAGTTGCCGTGGGCATAATAGCCCGAACGGAAGGTCTTGCCTACCACGGGCGCCCCTTCCCTTATCTTCACTACGCATAGCTCCAGCGCACCGTCACATAGCGAGAAGTGGTAACGCATCCAGTTGGTGCGCAGGCTCTCCACGATATTCCGTGCTGCCAGCACCTCCGGATAGATCAGGTGGTTCAGACCCATCTGCTCAAAGAACTTTTTGTTCTCCGGCAGCAGGTACTCATAGTTGTCTATTCGGGCCAACGTACGCTTGGCGCCCATCGAGTTGGCGATCAGGCAGGCCGTCATGTTCTCGCTCTCATCCGGCGTCACCGAGATGAATAGGTCACAGTCCTTCACGCCCAGCTCCTTCTGATCGCGTATCGAAGTGGGACTACCTACCTTGGTCAGTATATCATACGTGGCACTCAGATCACCCAGTTTCTCCGGGTTCTCATCCAGCAGACTGATCTCCATGTCCTCACGCGAGAGCAGCTTGGCCAAGTGTGTGCCTACTTCTCCAGCGCCTGCAATAATGATTCGCATATACCTTCTTTATCTAATTTTAACAGATGATATAGTTCTTTTGTCGAACCGTGTTCTACAAACTGGTCATCCACGCCCAGCCGTATGATACGCGGCGTATAACCGTGGTCGGCCATCCATTCCAGCACCGCACTACCCAGGCCTCCGGCTATCATGCCATCCTCGATGGTCACTACGGTCTTAAACCGTTTGCCTACCTCGTGCAGCAGTTCCTCATCCATCGGCTTCAACCATCGCATATCATAATGAGCAATGCTAATGGCATTCTTGGCGTTCTCGACTCCGGAGGCACTCCGGTTTTCGACTTTCGACTTTTGACTTTCGACTAATTCAATCGCTTCCCCCGCCGCATTACCGATACTGCCTATCGTCAGCACTGCCAAATCTTTTCCGTCCCTAAGTCTCACGCCCTTGCCGTATTGCACCTTTGTACCTTGTACATTGTCACTTTGTACATCGTGTACTTTGTCCCTTTGTACTTCGCTATTCGTTCTACCTCTGGGATAACGAATAGCCACCGGTCCTTCCAGCCTTTCTGCCAGCCGCATCATCTCGCGTAGGTCCTCACCCGTACGCGGCGCACATATCTGCATATTCGGTATCGGACGCAGGTAACTCAGATCCAGCAGTCCGTGGTGCGTCGCACCGTCGTTGCCTACGATGCCTGCGCGGTCGATACAGAGCACTACGTGCAAGTTCTGCAGCGCCACGTCGTGTACGATGTTGTCGTACGCCCGTTGCATGAAGGTCGAGTAGATATTGCAGTAGGGTAGCATACCCGCTTTGGCCAGACCTGCACTGAACGTCACGGCATGCCCCTCGGCAATACCAACGTCAAACACGCGGTCGGGCATCTCTTTCTGCATGATACTCATGCTGCATCCGCTCGGCATCGCCGGCGTGATACCCACAATCCGCTCATTCTCCTTGGCCAACTCCAACAAGGTCTCGCCAAACACCTCCTGCCAAAGCGGCGGTACCCGTAACCCGTCACCCGTAACCTGTAACCGCTCGCCGGAGGCAACATCAAACTCTCCCGGCGCATGCCATACTGTCTGGTCGTTCTCGGCCGGCGCATAGCCCTTGCCCTTCTTCGTGATGATATGCAGCACCTTCGGTCCGCGGTGGTTCTTGATCTCGCTCAGGATGCGTACCAGCCCCTCAACATCGTGTCCGTTTGTCGGACCGAAATAGCGGATGTTCAGACCGGTGAAGATATTGCTGGCCTGCTTCGAGACCAGGGCTTTCAGGTTGTTGTTTCGTCTGAGCAACACACGGCGCTTACGCTCGTCCACCAGGTGCAACTTGGCCGCCATCTTATACAGCCGCCAACGCCATTTGTTATAGCTCGCACTCGTTGTCAGGTCCACCAGGTACTGCGTAAATCCACCCTTCAGCGGGTCGATGGCCATGTTGTTGTCGTTCAGCACGATCAGCAGGTTGTTCTTGTCCATCGACGTGTTGTTCAGTCCCTCAAAGGCCAGTCCACCCGTCATCGCTCCGTCACCAATAATCGCCACTACATTTTCCCGTAACCCGTCACCCGTAACCTGTAACCGCTCAGCGCCAACTTCGATTCCCAGCGCAGCGGAAATCGAGTTGGAGGCATGCCCTGCAACGAATGCATCATATTCGCTCTCCTTCGGATTGGTGAACGGACTCAGCCCCTTGAACTGGCGATTGGTATGAAATCGGTCTCGCCGACCGGTCAGTATCTTATGCGCATAGGCCTGATGGCCCACATCCCACACCAGTTTGTCCTGCGGCGTGTCAAACACGTAGTGAAGCGCTACGGTCAACTCTATCGCACCCAGCGACGATGCCAGGTGACCCGGGTTCTTGCTCAGCGCCTCTATGATAAACTGACGTAACTCCCCGCACACAGCCGGCAACTCCTCCGGTTGCAACTTCTTCAAATCCGCCGGTGAATCAATCCTATTAATATATTTATATTCCATAAATAATTCTTTACTCCTTTACTCCTTTACTCCTTCACTCCTTTACTCCTTAATCTTCCCCGCGCGTATGCGCATACTGACGCAAATTAGCGCACAAAAGTACTGCTTTTTTTTGACATATGCAAATTTATTTGCAATATTCTAAATTTTTCGCGATTTTCTTGCATATTTCCAAAAAAAGCAGTACCTTTGCAAGCGCAAAGGTTTTTTGAATATGCTTTTATCTGAAATAAAACAAGTCATAGGCGCACTCGCCACGGTTACGGGTGATGACGCGCTCGAAATACGTCATCTGCTGATTGATAGCCGCAAGTTGGGTAACGAGCCGGAGAAAACATTGTTCTTCGCCATTCGGACCGATCGGAACGACGGTGCCCGCTATATCCCTGAACTCCAGTCGAAGGGCGTTCAGGCTTTTGTGACCGGCGACTCTATCGCTGCGCTCCAAGCGCTCGCGGCACATGTGCGCGCGCAGTATACGGGTACGGTAATAGGTATTACGGGCTCCAACGGCAAGACCGTAGTCAAGGAGTGGCTCTACCAGTTGCTCAAGAACGACTATACCATCATCCGTTCCCCCAAGTCCTACAACTCCCAGATCGGCGTGCCGCTGAGCGTTTGGCAACTGACGAATGTACAAAGGGACGATGTACAATGTACAAAGCCGGTTCTTGCTGTTTTCGAGGCCGGTATCAGTCAGCCCGGCGAGATGGAGAAGTTGGAACGTATCATCCGTCCCACCATCGGCGTCATCACCTATATTGGGCACGAGCACGACGAGAACTTCCAATCCCTCGAGCAGAAGCGCGCCGAGAAGATGAAGCTCTTTGCGCATGCCACCACCATCATCGAAGATCCGACCCACCAGAACGTCCGTACCTGTGCGGCCGTGATGCGTGCCCTCGGTTATGACGAGGAGACGATTGCTTCGCGTATCCTGCAGCAGACCCACGAGACGGTGCTCAAGGTCAACCTCTCGGCCCTGGTGGACAACGTCCGCTATTTCCGCTCCAAACTCAAACCCACCACCAAGTTGACCTGCATGGTCAAGGCCTTTGCCTACGGTGCCGGAAGCGTGGAGGTGAGCAAGGCCTTGCAAGACTCAGGATTGGTTGACTACCTGGCAGTGGCCGTGGCCGACGAGGGCGTCGAGCTCCGTCGCGCCGGTATCACGCTGCCTATCATCATCATGGATCCCGAGGTGGCCGCGATGGACCTGATCCTGGAGAACAACCTGGAGCCCAATGTCTATTCCCACCAGTCGCTCAAGACTGTCATCGCGGCTGCGGAGGCTAAGGGATTGGAGCATTTCCCCATCCATATTAAGATCGACTCCGGCATGCACCGACTCGGTTTCTACCGTGAAGACATGCCGTGGCTCATCGATCGGCTGACCCACAAGAAAGCGGTGCAAGTGCGTTCCGTCTTCTCCCACCTGGCCGGTAGCGACGAGGCCCAGTTTGATGACTTCACGCTGGAGCAGATCCGCTATTTCGATGCCTGCGCCGAAGAACTGAAGAAAGGGCTAATGGACGAAAGGTTAGAGGCTAAAGGAGAACATTCGCCAATAACCGTTAGCCATTCGCCGATTTTAAAGCATATATGCAACTCAGCCGGCATCGAGCGTTTCTCGGCCTATCAATTCGATATGTGCCGCCTGGGTATCGGGCTCTATGGCTTCTCGTTCGCCGGCGCCCGGTTGCGCAACGTATGTTCGCTCGAGACCACCATCCTGTCGGTCAAGACCGTTCGTGCCGGCGAGACGATAGGTTACGGACGTCATACCCGTCTCAGTGAGGACCGCACCATAGCCGTCATTCCTATCGGTTATGCCGACGGTTTCGACCGCCGCTTCTCCAACTATGGCGGCGAGGTATACGTACGTGGCAAGCGTTGTCCCGTGGTGGGCAACGTCTGCATGGATCAGGCCATGATCGATGTCACCGGTGCCGATGCCCGTCCGGGCGATATCGTGGAGGTGTTCGGCGAACATATGCCGCTCCAGGAACTGGCCGACAAACTCGGCACGATCACATACGAAATCCTAACATCCGTCTCCCGCCGTGTCCAACGTGTCTATTTCTACGAATAAGCTGACGATCGGGTATGCCGAAAGTCGAAAGTCGAAAGTTGAAAGTCGAAAGGTCGTTCAACGCGACCTCACCTTCTCCCTCCGCGCTGGCGAGATGGTCTGCATGCTGGGTCCGAACGGCTGCGGCAAGTCCACCTTGCTGCGTACCCTCGCCGGCCTGCAACCGGCCCTTAGCGGCGAGTACAGTCTTTTAGGCGAAGCCGGTCTATTAGCGGAGCGGTCTATTAGCGATAGCGGTCTATCAGCAAAGCGGTCTAAGAGCATCGCTCTGGTTTTAACAGAGCGCATGTCTTTGGATAATACGACGGTGCACGATGTGGTAGCCCTGGGTCGTTACCCCTATTCCTCCTTTCTCGACGGTCTTACCGCCGAAGATGAGCAGATCATAGGCGAATCCCTGAAGCAAGTAGGTTTTAGAGATTTAACAGGCGAAGCCGGTCTATCAGCGGAGCGGTCTTATTTCAACGCCCATTCCGACGGCGAGAAACAGCGCATCCTGATTGCCAAGGCCCTTGCCCAGCAGACGCCTATCATCCTGCTGGACGAACCTACGGCCCATCTCGACTTGCCGCATCGCATCCTCATCCTGCGTCTCTTGCGTCAGCTGGCGCACGAGCAGGGGAAGACCATCCTCATCTCCACCCACGAACTGGATCTGGCGCTTGCGCTCTCCGACCGCATCATGCTCATGACGCCCGGTCGTGGCATCGCGCTCGATACGCCCGAGGCATTAAAAAAGGCAGACGCTTTCACGCCTGCCTTCGGAATGGATATTTTCAATTATAGCCTATAGCCCATAACCCATAACCCATAACCCATAACCGGTAACCGCTAACCCTTAATACGCACTCATCTGCTGCTTCACCGTCGTGTTGATGAAGTCGGCAAACTCCTGTACGGTCATCTGGCCCTTCTCTTCGGCACCTTGCTGACGAACCGATACCAGTCCCTGCTCGGCTTCTTTCTCGCCGACGATAAGCATGTACGGGATACGCTTCAGCTCGTTGTCGCGGATCTTGCGACCCAGCTTCTCGTTGCGGTCATCTACGATGACGCGTACATCCTGCTGCTCCAGCATCTCCTTTACTTTCCATGCATAGTCGTTGCTCTTCTCGGAGATAGGCAGTACCACGGCCTGATCCGGCGTGAGCCACAGCGGGAACTTACCGGCCGTATGCTCAATCAGCACGGCTACGAAGCGCTCCATCGAGCCGAACGGCGCACGGTGGATCATTACGGGACGGTGCTTCTGGTTGTCCTCGCCGGTATACTCCAGTTCGAAGCGCTCGGGTAGGTTATAGTCCACCTGGATGGTTCCCAGCTGCCAACGGCGACCCAGCGCGTCCTTCACCATGAAGTCCAGCTTCGGTCCGTAGAAGGCGGCCTCGCCGTACTCCACCTTAGCCGGCAGGTTCTTCTCCTTGCAGGCATCGATGATGGCTTGTTCGGCCATCTCCCATACCTCGTCCGAACCTACGTACTTGGTCCGGTTGTTCGGGTCGCGCAGCGAGATCTGTGCCTCAAAGTTCTCGAAGTTCAGCGCCTTGAAGATGATCTCGATGATCTCCATCACGCGGATAAACTCCTGCTTCACCTGATCTTGGCGGCAGAAGATATGGGCATCGTCCTGGGTGAACGAGCGTACACGCGTCAATCCGTGCAGCTCACCGCTCTGCTCGTAACGATATACGGTACCAAACTCGGCACAACGGAAGGGTAGGTCCTTATAGCTGCGCGGACTGTTCTTGTAGATCGCGCAGTGGTGAGGACAGTTCATCGGCTTGAGCAGATATACCTCGCCTTCCTCCGGCGTGGTGATCGGCTGGAACGAGTCCTTGCCGTAGTGATCCCAGTGACCCGAGGTCATATACAGGTTCTTCGATCCGATGTGCGGGGTGATCACTTGCTGATAGCCGTAGCGTTTCTGGATCTTCTTGAGGAAGTCCTCCAGTCTGAGACGCAGTGCTGTTCCCTTCGGCAGCCAGATAGGCAGACCTTTGCCCACCATGTCGCTGAACATAAACAGCTCCAGGTCCTTGCCGATCTTGCGGTGGTCACGCTTCTTAGCTTCCTCCAGCAGGGTCAGATACTCGTCCAGCATCGCTTTCTTGGGGAACGAGATACCGTAGATACGCGTCATCATCGGACGGCTGTCGTCGCCGCGCCAGTAGGCGGCCGAACAACTCAGCACCTTCACGGCCTTGATTGGCTCAGTGCTTAGGAGGTGCGGACCTCGGCACAGGTCGGTGAATGCACCCTGGGTATAGGTCGTGATATGACCATCCTCCAGTTCGGAAATCAACTCACATTTATACGTCTGGCCCTTTTCACCAAATGCCTGCAGGGCATCGGCTTTCGCGATCGAACGCTTCTCCAGCTTCTCCTTCTTAGCGCGCAGCTCCATCATCTTGTTCTCGATGGCGGCAAAGCAGGTGTCGTTGATCACGACGCCCTCAGGCGGCATCACGTCGTAGTAGAATCCGTTCTCGATAGCCGGACCTATACCGAACTGAATACCCGGATACAACTCCTGCAGGGCCTCGGCCATGAGGTGGCTCGATGTGTGCCAGAAAGCATGCTTGGCTTCGGCATCATCCCACTTGTGAAGCTTGATAGCCGCATCTTCGGTGATGGGCTGATTCAGCTCAATGACCTGAAACTCCTCCTTTGTACCTTGTACATTGTCACTTTGTACATCGTGCTTCACCGAAGCACACAGAATGTCTTGCGCCAGACGGCTGCTGATACTCTCAGCAACTTGTAGCGGCGTGATGCCGCTCTCAAATTCACGGACGCTCCCGTCCGGAAAAGTAATTTTTACCATAATTTTTTTAAAAGCTTTCAGCATTCAGCATTCAGTATTCTTATCCTGACGGAACGATTTTTTCGGCTTTTTACCGGAGTGCTCGGAAGCACCTGACGGCTGATGGCTGACGGCTTGTTTATAAACCTACAAATGTTTACGGCTATGGGCTAACAACTGCCCTTTCGCCAAATCGGCTGCAAAGGTACAACTTTTTTCTGACATATGCAAATTTATGAAGAAAAAATGACAATCAATTGTTTTTGCAAATCGATTTTACATAAAAACCGCTCCACATTTTGTAAAAATCGCACCGTACTCTTGCCTATGTGCCAAATTTTTTGTACCTTTGTGGCCGTTTTGCGTAATAACGCGCACTAAACCGATTAAAAACAATGACTAACGAATTGTCCAAAGGGAGGAGCAAAAATGAGTTTTCGTAAGTTTTTTGTAGAATACCGATCCGAGGTGGTATTCGGTCTGGCATTAACGACAGCCATGGTGTTGAGTTACATCCTTGCACCGCTAATCCCGATTGATTTGTTTCGCAAAATTATTTATCCTGTGCAAAACTCCGCCATTATTACGGTGCTGCTGATCAACACCTGGGCGATGGCGCGCCATTCTGAAGGTATCCGCGTGCGGTATGTGTATGCATGGATTACGGGTACGTTTTCCGTAGTAATGATTGCGGGAACTTGCTACCATATGTACGTCAATGCCGATCTTCAGCCGGCCGAGGGCATATTTGGCTTCGAGGGCTGGGAGATGGTTGGAGGCGCTTTGATCGCCTGGCTCTTGCTGGCCTACCCGTCGGAGCTCTTGCAGCCCGGATGGCTGACATTGAAGGGCGCACTCAAGCGCATCGTGCCCGTGATTGTGCTCGGTGTAATTGATATGCTTGTTCCTTACGATCTGCGCTGGCTCATGGCGCTGGTTCCGGTGGTGTGGGTGGCATTGATGTTGAAGCACGTGCGGGACTACCGTATATACACTGAGGAGAACTACGGTTCGGTGGAGCAAACGGATGAGAAATGGGTAGTCCGTTATCTCCTCATGGTTCTTGTCTTAGGTATGTCCTATATCTATCTCTGTTTCTCGAGCGGACCTACGCGTCTGTTCACCCAGCTGTGGCTGATGCTCTTTGTCCTCGTCTATACCAACGACCAAATCATCTTCCGCTCCAAGCCCTGGATCGAGGAGGCCGCAAAAGAGACGGTCGAAGACGAGACTGTGACCGATACCAAGGAGACCCCTACCGGCTCCAACGCCGAGTACCGCGCCGCTTTGGAAGAATGGATGCAGCGCGAGAAGCCATACCAGAATCCCGAGTTTCGCCTCATGGACCTGCGCCAGGTGCTGCCGCTCAACCGCACCTACCTCAGCCAACTCATCAATGCGGAGTACGGCTGCAATTTCTACCAGTTCGTCACCCGCTACCGCATCGAGGACGCCAAGCAGCTCATGACCGACCATCCCGACATGAAGATGCAGGACATCGCCGAGCAATGCGGCTTCTCCTCGCCCACCGTCTTTGCCCGCATCTTTGCCCGCGAAACCGGCCAAACCCCCAGCGAATGGAATAGCCACATGGGGGGATTCGTAAAAAATAAGCGATGATTTGTTAATTTTTGCGACACTCCGTAAAAATTTTCCATTTTTATAAACCCTGCGTAAATAATGTACCCGTACGTGTTGCCCACGTGCGGGTATTTTTGTACCTTTGCAAAATTTTTTACGAAAACTGGAATATGAATAAAGTCTATTATATACAATTTAAGGTACGAATTCAGTTGTTGATTTCGGTATTATTTGTCTCTGTAGGAATGTATGGCGCGGTGTACGATTTTACGCCGACGGATGGTGGTCAGGTGGTGAATCTAAAACCGGGCCAGAAGATTTTGCTTTCCACGTGGGTTGACGTAAATGGTGACGGCGATGAGGATGACGGTGAGGAATTTTTCGTGTGCCATTACCCGGGTTATACGAAGGGAAGTTATTTTGGTTACACGAACTGGGATAGTGATAAAGGTAACTTCCTTAAGTTGGTTCCGCAAGATGCTGCGGCAACGGAACCCGCGTCTCCTTCTATCTGGACGATAGACGAACCGGTGCCGTTCCGCAACAGTAGTTCAGGTGCTCTCTATCCAATAGATGGCATCGCCTATACGATGTGGAGTACCAACCCAGGAGGCGATTCCTATACCTTGCTTACGTCTTCCGGTAATCCCTATAAGTACCAAGGCGATTTGACCAGAGAAAAGGATAATAAAAATATCTGTAACGCCGTCTTTGTCGTGCCGACGGACAGCTCAACCGTAACCACGTTTGACCCGAATAGAAGATTATACACTCTGGAGGGCAGAACGGAAGATGCCCAAGGCCGATTCAATGGAGAGAAGGGTTATGGATTCTTAGATATGCCTTACCGCGAAGTGTATTGGCTGGATATCCCGCGAGGCAACGGCCCTTATTCTTACATCAATGCATCTTTGATTGGTTTCAATAAAAAACGAGATGAGACCATAACTTATAGCAGTGGTGATGGAACTGCTCGACCAGGTCAGGCATTGTATGCTTTTGGTAATAAAGATAAACACCATAACACCCCGCGTACGATTTTCCGTCTCTATATATTGGGTGAGACGACTACTTCTTCGTGCCCGGATTCGTATTTCTTTGCATTTGATGAGCAGGATTATAAGCAATACAATAAAAACTTTGCTGTAACGCCCGCTACGTACACCACTAAGAAGAAGACCTATACCATCGACCGTCTGGTGTGCATGGAGCGTCTTGGAGAGACAAACTACTACATGACCGATTATATGAATGTGCCTGAACCCGATAATACGTACTACTATGTGGGTTATCAGAACAAGTATTGCAGTACCACCACGGGGGACGCGTTTAATTCGCAGTTCAAGCAAATCGACAACTTGAAGCTCCAACATATGGATAAGCCAGCTCCGCGAGGTGCTTTCGGACGTATGATCGTGGACACGACGCAGACGAGCAAGCAGAACCTCGGTGTGGAATTCCGTCCCGCGGGCGTGTTCCTCAAAGTGGACGCGGGTGGAGGCAGGTATCGTAACATCGAGTTGCACCCAGAGCCGGGAGATACGTCTTGGATATGTAACGAGATGTGGACGATTACCGACGCATACACAGCGCTCAGAATCAAAGCGACGCTGTACTCCGGCTCGGAGTTCAGCGATGAAGACCCGGGAAGCGATATTCCGGAATGGAGTGAGTACGTCGTGGGAAACACGATACCTTTGGCAGGCGGCGGTGGTACGGTTATCGGAGACATGACCGGTTGGGCGCGCGTCTATACCAATAATAGTTCCAAGAACGGCGGTTTGGAGTTCGTACAGGCAGAGAAAGACAAGTATGTCCGCTACGATAACAACGGCCATTTCGGAGCAACGCTTCCGAATACACATGCCAAGGCAGGAGAGAAAACCGTAGTGCTGAGTGAACCGCGTTTGTTGGAAGGATATGAGTTCCTGGGTTGGTACACCTTAGCGGATACTACAGCAGGAGGTAGTTTTACAAAGTATCAACCGGGTGATGTGGTTAATTTGAGTGCCTTCGCCGGAGACTCCCTGATTCTCTATGCGCAAGCCAAATACAAGGGAAGTATTAGAGTGGCTATCTCGTTTATGCAGGACGGCGAACGCTATTTCCTGACCCACCCGAATGCGTCTGCTCCTCGTTTTGCGAGAGCGCGGCATTTCACGGATTGGACCGATACCTACCAAGGTATGTCGGACGCTAATAATACCGACCCGCGTTTCCTCAGTACATATCTGATTATTGGTAAAAATACCATATGTAAGGAATGTGCAGATGGTGAATATGTACTGGATCCGAGACGTGAGATGGTGCATGGCGCTGTCGATTCCGTTATGTTCTATGAGCATTTCGCGCCGGACAAGGATGAGTATATCGGTCTGTATTATACCGAGCCGAATACTATTCTGGCGAATACCTCGTGGGCAGGTCTTTTCAAATCGACTAAAGGCTGGCCGGATCCTATGTCGCCCTGTATCGAGAATACCAAACTCTTCTCGACCCACTATCTGAGCGGATATGACGGTGACGTAGCTTCGATAGAAAAGAAAGAACGCTTAAATAGCAGCGAACCGTATATCCAGTATAACACCTCCGACCGCTCGTTTAACGGTGTGTCTTCGGAAGCCGAAGGAACAAACTTCACCATTTCCGGTGTGGGCGTAGTAGATGAGCATTACGTGGTTCTGCCCGATGCTTCCGTGGAATGGACGGACACGATTACGTTCGGTATTCATCAGGACGAGCATATAGAAAACCCGGTATGGTCCAAGCTCATCGGCAAGCAACTGATGCTGCAGATGATGTTGGGCGACAAGATTACGTATTTCCATCCGAATGACGATAAGATCATTACCGAATATACGCAAATGCGTCTTAACAGCAACTACCGTTTGGATGAGACCTTTGAATATATCCGCGATGCGCGCGTAGAGTCGTTAGGAACAGTGAGCGACGAGGATAAACCGAACATGAACGACCGCTTGGAGAAGAACTATTTCGGACGCCTCATCACCAGCGGTTTGAATACACCGGTGGTGGATGTACAATATAATGGCAAATATATCGATATTATCGACACCATCCGTATCACTCTCCGCCCCTTAGGTCCCAATAAAATCAAAGAGTACTACGGTCGTTGGAAAGAGGGTGCGCCGGGACTGCATATCCGTCCCGACGGTTCGCGTTACCGCGACATCATCGTCCGTACCAAGACGGTGCATTACAGCGAACCGGAGGAGAGACTGGTGCTCTCTCCGGAAGTTCCTGCCTATATGCTCAGCCCGCTGAAGGATGCCGAGAAGATACTGAGTTTTACCCTCGCGAAGGAGCGATTCCGCCAATTGTTGGATACAGAGGGTCATGTGCTTGAGGAGGAAATATTGTCCTCCGTGGATTACACTTCGGCATTGCGCATTAACACCAACCAGTGTACGTTTACGACCACCGCTGGTGTTTCTTCAACCTATTTTAATAAAGATGACTCAAAAATATTGAATGATCACGTAGCGTTGATTACAAAGGCGAATAATGAATCAGGTCCGAATCATGATACGCTGCTCGTCAACACCGAGGTTACGATCGATGCTGTTACTTATCCGGTTAGCTGTCAAGTACCTTTGGTACAAACGACCTTGGAGAGCGAGGAGTTGATTTGGTCTGCGGTAGTGAACGGGAACCGCTATTTCATCATGGCGGGCTCCGGCGGATTCATCTTCCGTCAGTATGAGCTCAAAGGTGGTACCGGCGGTGTCGGCGGTACGCTCTACAAGAAAGAGGATGGTAAGACCCAGTTGGTGAAAGGTTCTGCCAATGCAGCGAATAGCGACACCAAGTATATCACGCCGTGGAAATACAATTACGTGGACCAAGATCTTCAGCAACTTACGCTGGAGACGGAGTATGGTGTGAATCAGAAATTCGTAATTAACGAATCTACTCCGGGTTTGCTGCCAAAGGGTGATTCTAAGACAGCAGCTACGCTGACGTATGAGTATGTGAATATATATGTAAATGACAATGAGAATTTTGAGGAACAGGTTAAACTGAAGTACGGCAATGACAAGTGGCTCAAGCTGACCGTAACAGAAGGCGTTCCTTCGCTCACTTTGGTTAACGATGATGACGATGCGACAGTCTTCTCCTGGACCTATCTGGAGCATGAGTATGAACTCCTGAATAATGGAGCCTATCCGAACAAGCCTCAACTGGAGTTCGGTTATAACATTACGACCGGAGCTTCCGTTCAAACGCGCTACAAGGCATACCGTATCTATTCGATGCTGCTCAACAACACCATCACCTACTGCGGTCGAGAGGATGAGGCAGATATCGCAGATCTTGTCAGCGCAGTAGGAGATTGGAAGACGAACTATACGATTGATATTATACGCGATGCGCGTGATTTCGATGGCGACGATCCGGTAAGTAGCGGTTTGACCAGATCGACTAATGCCGGAACCCTGACTACGACCGTTACGCCTTCCGGCGACAGTCCTACGGATATTCAATTCGGCGGCAAATATGTGAATATCGTTGATACCCTCGATGTGCGGATCTCGCTGCAAGACGGAGCACCGGACTATCGTTTTGCGGACAAATGGAGCAGCTTTAAGTCTGTCGAGGATGCGCATCTCAAGATACCGCTTATCCGTAAGACGTATCACACTGCGCCATACGACTCGCTGATATGTACGGTAGAAAACGATGAATATACGTATGTCTTCCCGCCGGTAGTTTCAGCGGAGGCGAAGACAAATACCCATACCTTTGTCTTCGGTACGGATCACCGCCAAGGAACGAACGTTCTGGATGTAGATAACCGAGTGATCTCTTATGAAGGAGGTGCACATGATCACATCGATGATATGGACTTTACCAATCCGGCTCTAACAGAGATCCGTTTGATCGAAGATAACGGTAGTACACCTGATTGGTGTGAGATAAGCGATATAGGTAAGCATTCGATTACTGTCCTTTGTAAAGGAAACGGTATCCGTTCACCGCGTTCGGCCAACATTTTGTTGGCTTATGCGATGTATATAGAAGGAAGATGGCGGTATATGAATTTCCGCGTCCAAGTTGCGCAGTCCAGCCGCTTCCAATTTGAAGGCAACCAACACCTTGTACACTCGAAAGGTGCATCCGGTGATGATTTGAAGGATGGTGTACAACAAGTACATGAGAATAGGACGATACTCTATTATTACAACCCGTCCAACGTAGCGCAATCTACCGACCAGCGTGTGGAGCTGCCTATTCGTGAGCGTAACTTCTACGGGTGGTGGCGTTGGTATTCGCTACAGCCGGGCGAAGAAGATATGGATATCCCTGCGGAGAGATGGCAGACAGCACCCACCAATACCGGTGGTAAATGGAATTTCCCGTTCCGCGTCATCGGAGGTAAGGTGCCTGACCCCGACGATCCGGAGAGTGATTCGATCCTTGTGACGCAGGGACGCTATACCGTCTTCCATGTGCCTTCGCAGGACTATGGCGCCCGTAAGGATCCTCCATCCAAGGCGCCGATGGTCTATCCGCCGACGAACAAAGATACCGTCACCTACGCGGTTGATCTAAGTGTGTATTACGACAACCTGCCGCTCTCTATGAAGAATGTCAACCAAGTAGATATGGCAGCCATGGATACCTTGCATGAGATCATCGAGCCGACGCTCTCGATCCGCGAGATATTCGAATTACACCCCTGGACCGAGATGGCGGAAATCATGGAGGGCTACAAAGATACGATATCCTCCGAATATCGAAACCAGCGGTACTTGGAGGATCATGTGGTCCGTGCACCAATAGGCAATCGTCTGCTTTTGAGGACAGAGCAACGTTATAATTACGACAATATCAAGAAAGGTCTACATTCTGAGTCCCTTTTGGGCTACTATATGCGCGATGACAACTGGTCCACGGCCGGATGGGATGACGCCCGTAAGGACTCAATGATCTGGTGCGGCGGCTGGGATGCCAATTGCAAATGGTACACCTATAACCCCAAGGAGAAAACCTATACTGAATGTACGCATAAAGTCACAGAGGCAAATGACTTCCTGGACGTGCCTGCACACGGTAGTCTTTCTGCCGGACAGGTAGCCGATACAATAATATATTGTTTGCGCGCACGAAGCCAGAAGACGCTGACTGCCGGTACAGTTGGGGATCCCGATACTGTACCTGTGCCGGGTGACTATTGGTTCAATATCTGCCGTTACACGATTATTTACCATCGTCAAGAGCGTTTTGGTCCGAAATTGGAGGAGAAAATAGACGGTGTAGATAAAGCCATCATCACCAATAACGAGATAGAGGAACACTTTGACGTAATGCAACGCTTGAATTTCGACTACAACAAACCCGGTACGGAATATACGGTCTATCCGCATCCTCTTCCTTGGGCGGATGCTTCCTACGGCTTTGCATATCCGAAGACGGCATCCTTGCCCGACAACCGTCCGCATAATAAGGGCGGCTTGGAGAACTTGGCGAACATGGGTGAGTACAACCTCATCAACCGTATTCCCGACTTTGGTTCCTATTGGCATAAGATGGAGCAGCATGGCGGTGCCGAAAAAGGATATATGATCTTCTGCGACGGTATGTCGTCCGCGGGTCAGGTAGCAGCGCTGCACCTCGATACCACCCTCTGCGAAGGACAGAAGATGTACTTCTCCGCCTTCGTTGGAAATCCCGGCAACGAAACCGGCAAGACTTGCCCGAACTTCACGTTCTCCGTACAAGGTTCGGAGAATGACAGGGTTTGGGAGGATATCACTACGTATATGACCGGCGATCTGCCTCAATCGGATAAATGGTACCAGATCTATTTCCCGATAGAGCAGAATAAGCAATATTCGCATTTCCGCGTGCGGGTATATAATATGGCGGCAAACGATGACGGAAATGACTTCATCATCGACGACATGTGCATCTTCGCTACCAAACCGCCGTTGATGGTATATCAAGCGAACACGACCTGTAAGAACGAGAACGAAAGCGACTCGCTCACCCATATCGTGCTCCGCGTGGATTATCAGGGCTTCACCGACGACGCTTATAAAGCGGATGATGAGTTTTACACCATTGAGGAGATAAGCAGAGACAGCGTCTATAGTTTCTTGTCCCTGGAGGACGGATATGACAATGAAGACATCAAGGGAGATACCGTCTATGGAAGGATTAACTTGCCGAATCGCACCTACACACCGGGCGAAGATAATGACTCTGTCTTCGCGAACCTCAAGAATCTGGTGAGCTTGTTCGAGACCACGTTGGAAGCGCATGAGGCACATGTGAAAGATCCTTCCAAACCGGATGCAGTTGTCTTCCGTAAGGGATATGTCTTCGAGCATCTCGATGACTCCATCCGTCCGGTATTCTATGTGATCCATTCGGCGAAGATGTCCTCGCATAGTACGTACATCGTACACATGGCGGGTTCATACAATGAATTGCTCTCAAGCCAGTGTGGCTTGACGCGTAAGTTGAAAGTGCGTAACCGAATGATCCTCACCCTCAACGGCGATGAGCAACCGGAGAAAGAGGTAGCAGCGATGTGCTCCAATTCCTTATACGATGTCTCGCTGCATGTCAAGGGAACGCTGCTCCTCGATAACTTAGCGCCGGTAGAAGTGACCGGTTCATGTTACAACGACTGGTTGCTGCACGGCGACACCACGAAGGCAACCAGTGCAATAACCTATGGCTACAAATACGAAGATATTGATAAAGTAATCCGTGATATTCTCCGCGCAGACGGGCAGTACGGAGGCGAAGATAATGCCAACCAGTTTGCTCGTGCGCTGGTAGAAGTGGACAGCGCAGAGATGGCGCGCATACAAGTAGCAAACGGAGTTGATCTCTCTGACGATGATCTGAAACCCTATACCATTCTCAAGGATTTGGTGAATAGAGGCTTCCTAACGCTTTATCAGACAAACGTAACGGTTCTCACGCCGACGAACGATTCTGTCAAATACACGATCTTCCCTATTCCGGGTTCGGGCTCCGAAGTGCTGCAAGATATGAATATCGATGTGTGTCCGACGCCGGTACATATAGCGCTCAAATCCAGTATAGGTGGCGGAGTGCCGTTGATCATCGGCGGTCTGAACCGTTCCGAAGAAGAGTCGCAGTACCCGATTGTTGTTCTTGCCGATGCAGTACATGCGAATGAAGAATTGGATATACCGATAGACTCGCTGATGATGCAGCCGGGAGGTGGTGCTCCAGAGGTAGCGCTAAAGCAAATACACTTAATGTCCACCAATGATCCTGAGTTCCGCGAGGGTGTGGACAATATCTTACTCGCACCGGATAGAACGTGGGATCTGGAAAGCGGCGAAAATGATGGTTATTATACCAACGGCAATGATACATTGGTTGTTGTGCCCGCTTCGGAGTCGAACTACCGTATGCGCGGGGGGTACAGTTATACCTTTGGTATTGAGATGATGACGCACGTGGGTGATGCCGGCTGGGAAGCGTCAAGCGGCGACAGTTGTCCTGTAGGAACGATCCCGTTCACGATAAGCGTTGTGCCGGATTACCTGCGATGGGATCCGCAAACTTCGGATAGCCGTTGGAACAATCCCGATAACTGGATCGGTATTGACCAGCACAACACGCTGATCCATGAGGAAGCGCGTTTCGCTCCGCTGTCCACAACACATGTGCTTATCCCGCCGATGACGGACGGTAGGCCTTATCCGGTATGCCGGCGACCATCACCTCCGAGGACTCGATCCAAATGGTGGGATTCCAGTACAACAGGTGCAAATCGATCCGTTTCCTGCCGGGCGGAGCGCTGAGCCAGCAGCAGCGTCTGGAATACGACAGCGTGATCGCCGATCTGAGTGCGCCGCATAACAAATGGGCATTCCGCTCCACACCGGTCGAAGGCTTGTTGACCGGCGATCTATACATGTCGAATGCCGATCTGAGTGATGAAACGCCGTTGTGGGAGGTAGGCTCCTTCGATGCTGCCGGACGTAATTATACTACCGGTAATGCCTCCTTCTGGGTATCCCTCTATAGCCGCGATGCAATCCATCAGAATAATGGTCCGGAGAGAGATACTATCGCTACCGAGGCCGCGACTTGGTCCAAAGTAACCAACGCCCTTACGCTTCCGCTCCAGCCGGCACAAGGATGGGCTATGTTCACCTATACGGCATCGGAAAGGGATGCGGATGTACGTCTGCCCAAGAACGACGATATCTATTATTATTACACGCGTTCGGGCGATAAAGTGTGGAGTTTGTACGAGTCGGGACTTCGTGCAGAGCGAACCAAAAATGCCGGTAGTGCTGATAAAGTCGGTAAGATGGCGTTCTATCCGGGCAGATTGGTTACAAGCCAGAGTTATACCCTCACCAATGGTACGGCCGCGACCTCATTCGTCTTCGGTAACCCGACCATGGGCTATATCGATATCTGGGGCTTCATCTCCGATAACTCTTCCGTGCTCGAGAACGAAATCGGTTATATGAATGCTTCCGGCAATTATCTGACGATTACCAAGGACGCCCTTATGGAATCCGATGCCATCACTTCGTTGACCCGCTACCTGCCGCCGATGCATGCCATCGTGCTCAAGCTCAAGGAAGGAGAAGCTGCTGCTACATCACTCGAGGTAACCCTCAACACCAACCGTATCGTCACCGACGCGAGCCAGATTATCCGGCCTTTGCCTGCATCCGCGCCAATGCGCCAACTGCCAACGACTAATGACCAACGACCAATAGCAAAAGGTATCATGACCGTTACGGCCGTTAACCCCGCTTCCAAGCGTTGCACCTCGCGTCTGTTGCTCGGACAGGGATTCAACGATGCCATCATCCGGGGAGAGGACGCTACGCTGACAACTATCAATATTGATAACTATACCGCCACCTCTGCGCCGGCTACGCCGTTTAATATATACGCCGTGGAAGGCAACAGCGGACTCAGTATTGACCTGCGTGACGTCATCGTCAATGTGCCCATCTCCTTCTATAATAGTGACCTGCCATTTGAACCGATTTCCTATCTCTGGTTCACCGGCGTCAATAATATAGATGGCGAACTCGTGCTCTATGACGCGCTGACCGATACCGAACGACCCATCCTCGACGGTATTTGTCTGGAGATCGAAACACCCGAAGTCAGCCATCAGACGCGTTACTTTATCCGACGTCGCGGCTTCAACCCCGGCAACACAGACGATGACCCGATAGCCACCGACGCGGGCTCCGTAACCGGTAACCCGTCGCCCGTAACCTATAAACTAATCAAGGACGGTCACGTCTTCATCCTGCGCGACGGACATGTATATACGGTCTTTGGTCAAAAAATCAGATAAGAAGGGAATGAAAAATGGGAATTGAGAAAATGAAAAATCGATGTATAAGACATGTACTGATCTTGCTTCTGTGTGGCTTCTGTCACACAGCGGCTTTCGCGTACGGATATGATAGAAATGATCAATCTAAGGCGTGGGGCTATCGACCGCTCTATAGCACGGCCGCATCGGCCCAAACAAAGGTAGTCGGCAGCGGCTATGCAGGCCATAGCGGCGCTACCTACCAAGGCATTTACTCGACAGCGAACGCTGCTGTCGCAGCTTCTTCCGTGCCGACATATTCGTTCCGGACAACGTCCGTCTATATCCATGCCGCACGCGGTGTAGGACGGCCGGTTATTCTTGCGGAACATACGACCATGCGCAAGTCTGTTTTCGACGGCCCCGGTGAAGACGACGACCCGACAGGTGTTGTCCCCGATCCCGCCCCCCTCGGCGATGTCCCCTGGCTCTTCCTCCTGCTCCTCGCTTCCGGCTACCTCGCTTACCGCAAGGTCCAGGATACCAAACTTTTATTATAGAAACATCGCCATAGGTACCGGGAGTAACCGCGTCTGCTCATCGTGCGACAGGTCTTTGGTGTATAGCAGGAATCGCTCCCCGACGCGCTTAGCGTATTTATCGCAGAATGCATCCAATGAAGCGTGCGTCTTATGCGACGAGGATTTGACCTCAATCGGCCACACCTTATTACCACGCGACAGCATAAAGTCCACTTCGTAGTTGTGCTTGTCATCCTTCGGGAAAGTATAATAGAACAAGTTATTGCCTGCAGTCGCCAATAGTTGCGCCACCACATTCTCATAGACATAGCCGAGGTTCACATCCAGTTTATCGCTCAGCAATTTTTCGTATAGCACGTTCTCCGAGTAATCCTTATCCCAGAACGCTAAGGTCACAAACAGACCGGTATCGGCTGTGAAGATCTTGTACCGGCTGTCGTCTTTGGTCAGCGACATGCCTACGTTCGGATCGTCGCAATGGTACACCATGTTCACCGTTTTGCTGTCTTCCATTGCTTTGATGAACTCCAACAACTTATCTTCTTCTACCGTGCCTATCGCGTTGTAAGGGACGAAACGCGTGCTTGCCCGTGACAGCTGACCGGGTATCGACATAAACAGCTTGCTGATACGACCGGTATCGTCGATCTTCAGAAAGTCGTCCTCATAGAGTTTGATGATACTGCGCTTGACTTCATCTACTTTCTGCAGGTTCTTTGTATACAGATACTCGTTTACGGCTTGCGGCATACCGCCTACCAGCATATAGAGCCGGAACTCGCGCATTTTCGTTCGGAACGCGGCACCCAACGGTAATCGCTTATCGTAGAACGTACGCAACAACGGGACGGTAGCCGTATCGCCCATAGCCCAACGGAACTCCTCATAGTCCATCGGATACATCGTGATACGGTCTTCTTCACTCGGAATGGTTATTCCTTGCGTGTTCTTCTTGATGCTAATGAGCGAACCTGTCTCAATATAATCGTACCTACCATCAGCTACCAGGTATTTGATTGCTTGACGCGCTAGCGGACATTTTTGCACCTCGTCGAAGATGATCACCGACTTGCGCGGCTCCAAGTTGACACCGTAATTGGCTTGCAAGGTCAGGAAAATATAATCCAGATCGTTCAAGTCGTCGAACAAATCTTTGATTCTCTTGTTCGCTTTGTTGAAGTCAATCAGGATATAAGATTTGTACTCGCGCTTGGCAAACTCCTCCACGATAGTGGATTTACCCACACGACGAGCACCCTCTACCAGCAGAGCCGTTTTGCCCTTTTTATTCTGCTTCCAGGTCAGCAACTTGTCATACAACTTACGCTTAAAAATCCGTTCCATAAAATGAGGGTTTTAAAAATCGACGACAAAGGTAGTAAAAATAATTGATATACGCAAGGATTTTAGCAAAAAAATCTAAATCCCCCGCGATTTTTATTGCCGAAATTCCGAAATCCCCCGCGATTTTTATTGCCGAAATTCCGAAATCCCCAGCGATTACTACCGGCGTAGAGAATGTACAAGGGGACAATGTACAAAGTACAAAGGTCATCGAGAACGGCGTGCTCTATATCATCCGTGATGGCGTTCGCTACAATGCACAAGGGCAAATTGTGAAGTAATAGACTAGTTGACCAGTAGACTAGTTGACCAGTCGACTATAAAATTCTATAACTAATAAAGACTATAAATTATGACAAAGAAATTTTTACGGGCGGTACCATGAATTTCATTCCTGAAGAAGGCAATCAGTGGTAAATCATAAGCTGTCAGTTATCAGCTGGGTCAGACCTGCATCAGCCCAGAAGCGGAATCCCCGTGGGTTACCGCTTCTATTTTTGTATAAGTATGCCGGATATAGTGTTGGCTGACGGCTGATAACTGACGGCTGATAGCTAAAAAATCGACCTCCCTCTTGCGAGTGTCGATTTTTTTTCGTACCTTTGCACCCGAAAAAATGTTGTATTATGAGAAACATCATTGTTAGTGTCATGGCGTTATGCCTGTTAATGACAGGTTGTAACTCGCGTACACCGCAGTATCGCATCGGCGTAAGCCAGTGTCTGGACGATGCATGGCGGCAGAAGATGAACTATGAGATGGAGCGTGAGTTGCTGCTGCATCCGGATATGACGCTTTCACGCCGTATTGCCTACGGCAGCAACGAGTTGCAGTGTGCCCAGATCGACAGTTTCATCCGTGAGCGTGTAGATCTGCTGATAGTCAGTCCCAATGAGGCGAGGCAGGTACAACCTGCTGTGACGAGGGCTTATCGGGCAGGTATTCCTGTGATTGTAGCCGACCGCCGTGTTCCCGGAGACGAATGGACTGCTTTCATCGGTGGCGATAACTACAAGGTGGGCCGACTGATGGCGCAATGGGTGATAGGAAAAGCGAGTGACAAAGAATCAAAGGCGAAAAGGAAGCCGTTCGTCGTACTGGAGGTTGCCGGATTGCCGGGATCGACGCCTGCTACGCTTCGCCACAAAGGAATGATGGAAGGTATCGAAGAGGCGAAAGGCGAAGGGTTAGAGGCTAAAGTAGAGGTGCAGAGCGTGATGGGAAGATGGTACCGGGAGAATGCCTATGAGGTTGTCTCTGCTTATCTGGAGAATCACCCCTTGCCTGATGTCATCGTGGCGCATAACGATCTTATGGCTATCGGTGCCGCCGACGCAGTAACCCGTAACCCATCACCCGTAACCCAAAGCCCATTATCTATCCCTATCATGGGTGTGGACGGCATTCATCCGGGTTTGCAGGCTATCGTAGATGGCAAGATCGAATGTTCCGCAACATACTCCTCTCGCGGCGATATGATAATCGATGCAGCTGCGCGCATATTACATAAGGAGCCGTACGTGCGCGATACGGTGCTGGAGACGACACTGGTGGATATCACAGCTGCATACCCCATGCTCAAGCAGGACGAAGCTATCACGCGTGATTTAGAGACCCTGCATATCGTCCAAACCCAATCTGAAAGCAAATGGAAACAACTGCGCTTTGACCGATTCGTACTGATCCTATTTGTGGTGTTTTTCTTCACTCTATTCATCATCACCTTAGGCTATATCTTCGTCAAGCAACGTAAGATCCAAACGGAGATCAAGCATGATATTATCCCTCAGCTGGAGAATATGCAGGAGGCTATCCAGCTTAGTAAGAAAGATGAGGCCTTTGCGGAGCGTCTGCGACAAGTTGTGGATGATTATCTGAAGGACCCGAATCTGACCGTAGAGTTCTTAGGCGGTAAGTTACAACTAAGCCGTACGCAACTCTTCCGGCGGGTGAAGGCGGTAGCAGGGAAAGGACCGCTGGACTATATTCGCGAGCGGAGACTGGTCCGCGCAGACGAGTTGCTCCGCACGACCGACATGACCATCCAGCAAGTCGCTTTGGAATTATGTTTCTCCAGCCCGGGCTATTTCACCAAATGCTATAAGGAGTACTTCGGGCACCTGCCCAGTGCGCGCTAAAACGCAACATTTATAAGTGGTAATTTTGTTGCAAAATATGGTACATTTGTTGCATTGAAACATTCGTAGTATATTTTGCAACATTATTATTTGCGCATGTGTATAAATAGATGTACTTTTGCAGCGGAATTGAGTATAGCTCGTTTTCGCTGTTATTCATTTAGAAAAAAGAGCATAAACACATGAAAAACAATAATAATTTAAAATCTAAATTGTCATGAATTCTAAACGTGTATTTTTAGCCTTCCTTTGGATGCTATGCTTCACGGCATTCGCTCAAGCGCAAGTGACTGCGAAGGGTGTTGTGGTAGATGCAGCAACGGGCGAACCCATCATTGGCGCGACAGTTCTGGAGGAAGGCACATCGAATGGTACGGTTACCGATTTCGATGGTAATTTCTCACTCTCCGTCGGCAAGGATGCCAAGGTAATGATTTCGTATGTAGGCTACAAGGCTCAGCACTTATTGCCGAAGGAGAACATGAAAGTCTCCCTTGCGGAGGACAGCGAGGTGCTGGAGGAAGTGGTAGTAACGGGTTATACGACGCAGCGCAAAGCCGACCTGACCGGTGCTGTTTCTGCTATCTCGGCGAAAGATCTGGGGAAGCAGCAGGAGAATAACCCGATGAAGGCCCTTCAGGGAAAAGTGCCGGGCTTGAATATATCAGCCGATGGTAACCCCTCAGGAACAGCAACGGTACGTATCCGCGGTACAGGATCTTTGAATTCTTCCAATGATCCTCTTTACGTCATTGACGGTGTTCCCACGACTTCGGGAATGCATGAGCTAAACCCCAACGATATCGAGTCTATCCAGGTGCTCAAAGACGCCGCGTCCGCGAGTATATATGGTTCGCGCGCTGCTAACGGTGTCATCATCATCACCACCAAGAAAGGCGCAGAGGGTAAGTTGAATGTCACCTTGGATGCCTCTGTAGCGGTTCAGAACTACGTAAACCGGATGCACGTCCTCAATTCCGAACAGTTCGGACGCGCTATGTGGCAGGCATATGTCAACGATGGTACGGCTGATCCGAATACGAACGTGCTTGGTTACCGTTACGACTGGGGTTATAACGAGCAAGGCCAGCCGGTTTTGAATAACATCATGCTCAACAAGTATCTTGACGCTGCCGGAACAGTACCGGTCAGCAACACGGACTGGTTCGCAGAAACCACCCGTCCCGGCGTGATACAGAACTACAACATCTCTGTTAGCAACGGTGGTAAGAAGGGTAGTGCGTTCTTCTCTCTGGGCTACTACAAAAACGACGGTATCATCAAGACGACTAACTTTGACCGTTTCTCGGCACGCGTCAACACTGACTATAAGATGCTGAAGGATATCGTGACTATCGGCGAGAACTTCACGCTCAACCGTACCTCAGAGGTCGGTGCTCCCGGCGGTTACATAGAGAGTGTGCTCCAGTACAACCCCTTGCTGCCGGTATATACGACCAACGGCGATCTGGCGCAGGCTCCTTCCTCCAGCGGTTTCCCGCAGCGTGAGAACCCTCTCTCCATTTTGGAACGAAACAAGGACAACCGCTATACCTATTGGCGCGTGTTTGGAAACGTGTTCATCAATATCAACCCGATTAAGGGGCTGAATATCCGCACTACGGCTGGTATCGACTATGCGCAGAAGAAGCAGCGTTTCTTCACGTATCCTATCACCGAAGGCGTAGTAGCCAACGATAAGAATGCCGTTGAGGCAAAGCAAGAGCATTGGACAAAATGGATGTGGAACGCTATTATCACCTATAATCTGGTAAAAGGCAAACACCGTGCCGACTTCCTGTTAGGAACGGAGTTGAGCAGACAGACCGACGAGTGGTTCTCTGCTTACAAAGAGGACTTCATCGTGCTCAATCCTACCTATATGTGGCCATCTGCAGGAACGGGAACCGCTCAGGCTTACGGCGGTGGCGGCAGTTTCTCGCTGATCTCTTTCTTCGGCAAAGCTAACTATAGTTACGACAACCGATATCTGGTATCGCTAACGATGCGTTATGACGGTTCGAGCCGCTTCGGTAAGAACAACCGTTTTGCTTTCTTCCCCTCTGTTTCCGCCGGTTGGCGTATCAGCCAGGAGAAGTTCATGGCAGGTGCCAGTTCGTGGTTGGACGATCTGAAACTGCGTGTATCGTGGGGTCAGACGGGTAACCAGGATATCAATGCTACCGCGCGTTATACTATCTACGACTCCAACTATGGTGTGAACGAGAACGGCGGTCAGTCTTACGGTACGTCTTATGACATCACCGGCAGCAATGGCGGCGGTATCCTTCCTTCCGGTTTCCGCCGCACGCAGATCGGTAACGACGATATCAAATGGGAGACCACCAGCCAGACCAACGTAGGTCTCGATTTCTCTTTCTTCAAACAGACGTTCTACGGTTCGTTCGACTGGTTCTACAAACAGACGAAAGATATCCTCGTGCTCATGACCGGTATCGGCGTAATGGGTGAAGGTGCCTCGCAGTGGGTGAACGCCGGCGCGGTGGATAACATGGGTGTGGAGTTCCAGTTAGGTTACCGTAACCATACCAAAGGCGGCTTCAAATACGATATCTCCGCCAATATCTCTCATTACACCAACAAGGTTATAGATATGCCGTCAACCGTAGCTGCCAGCGGTGCTTTCGGAGGAAACGGCGTACAGTCGGTAGTCGGTCACGCTATCGGTTCCCAGGTTGGTTACATCGCCGATGGTATATTCAAAAGCCAGGAGGAGATAGACAACCACGCTTACCAGGAGGGTGCAGGCTTGGGCCGTATCCGCTATCGTGATATCAACGGCGATGGTGTAGTCAGCGAAGCAGACCAGACCTGGATCTACTCGCCGATCCCGGCAGTAGCATTCGGCGCGAACTTCTATTTTGAGTACAAAGGATTCGACCTGACACTTTTCTTCCAAGGCGTAGGCGGACAGCAGGTTATCACGAAAGACTTCAAACAACAGACCGATCTCTGGTCGGGCGTGAACGTGGCGAACCTTAATAAAGGAACGCGCGTGTTAGACGCGTGGAGTCCCACCAATCCTGACAGCGATATACCCGCTTTGTCCACCAACAACAATAACAACGAGACCCGTGTCAGCACCTATTTCGTAGAGGATGGTTCGTTCCTTAAACTGCGCAACCTGCAGTTGGGCTATAACCTGCCGAAGAGCGCATGCGACAAGATGATGATGCAAAACTGGCGTTGGTTCGTTTCGGCGCAGAACGTATTCACTATCCACTCGGCCAAGTTTACCGGCGTGGATCCGGAGGTGCCTACGTTCGGATATCCGATCCCGTTAACCGTAACCTTAGGTACCAAAGTAACTTTCTAAGTTGAAAATCTCGACATATCGACATATCGACATATCGAAATATCGAAAAAAAGAATCATTATGAAAACACTAAATAAAATAGCCTTTGTACTTTGTACATTGTTCCTTTGTACATCCTGTGACAGTTTTCTTAACCATGATGTGCCGCAGGCAACGCTGAGCGAGGATCAGGTAAATGATCCGTTATATATCGATAATATCTGTATCTCCGCTTATGCTATCTTCATCTCCGCAGAAGATATCAACTCGTCTTTCTCGATGTGGAACTTTGATGTCCGCTCCGACGACGCATACAAAGGCGGTATCTCGGAGAACGACGGCGATGTCTTCCATCAGTTAGAGGTAAGTCAGGGTATTCTGACCACCAACTGGAATATCAACGACATGTGGGTGCGTCTGTATAACTGCCTGAGCCGTGTGAACGCCGCCATCGCTGCGTTGGACGCTATGGATGACAGCTATAAGCTCAAAGCGCAACGTCTGGGCGAGATGAAGTTCTTGCGTGCGTATGGTCATTTCTTGCTCAAACGGTTGTACAAGAATATCCCCTTTGTCATGGATCCGCTGATGAAACAGGCGGACTATAACGAGTTGAGCAACACCAAATATACCAATGACGAAGGATGGCAACTTATTGCCGATGACCTTGAATATGCGTACAGCGTATTACCTGCTACCCAGGCGGACAAAGGCCGTCCGACGCAGGCGTCAGCAGCTGCATTGCTGGCGAAGGTGTATCTGTATAAGGCTTACCGTCAGGACGATCCCGCTTCGCATCAGGTGACCGAGATCAACCGTGACGATTTGGCAAAAGTGCTTCAATATACCGAGGAGGGTATCTATACCGCCGGCGGTTATGGCTTGGAGGATGATTTCCATAATAACTTCCGTCCGGAGCCGCAATATGAGAACGGCAAGGAGAGTCTTTGGGCGATGCAATACTCGACCAACGACGGTACGAACTTGGGTAACTGTAACTGGTCTTACGGCTTGATGGTACCGGGTATCGAAGGCGTGACGGACGGCGGTTGCGATTTCTACAAA
The DNA here is from genome assembly GCA_017509715.1 of Paludibacteraceae bacterium. Classification (GTDB taxonomy): domain Bacteria; phylum Bacteroidota; class Bacteroidia; order Bacteroidales; family Paludibacteraceae; genus Colicola. The sequence goes on from JAFWOU010000018.1 coordinate 104,739, forward strand.
CCGAGCCAGAACCTCGTAAACGCTTTCCGTACCAACGCCGAAGGGCTGCCCTTCATCGACACGTTCAACGACAAGGATTTCGATGCTTCTACCGACAATGCTGACCCCCGTCTGTGGCTGACGGTAGGTATAGCCGGTTTCCCGTATGAGTTCAACCCGAACCTGATCATGAGCCGTACGCATAACTGGAGCCGTTCCAACGGTCTGTATGGTTATCACGTGACGCTGAAGCACAATGTCGATCCCGAGAGCGGTTATCTCATCCGTTCCGCCCTGTGGTTCGGTACGCCGATGAACCGTATCGTGGTTCGCTATGCAGACGTGCTGCTGATGCGTGCCGAAGCCATGGCTCAACTGGGACGTGACGCAGAAGCAATCGAACTGGTTAACCAGCTACGCAACCGCGCATCGCGCAGTATAGGCATGCTCGCCGGATATGACACCAACTACGGAGCCAAGATCCGCGTCAAACCCTATACCGACCATTCCAACGCGCTTGCCAAAGTCAAAATGGAGCGCCGTCTGGAACTGGCGATGGAGAGCGAGCGGTTCTTCGACCTCGTGCGTTGGGGCGAAGCCGAGCAGGTGATCAACAAATACTATGTGGAGGAAGCCAACGACTGCCGTATCTACACCTCTGCCCATTTCACCGCCAACAAAAACGAGTATCTGCCTATCCCTCATGAGCAGGTATCCGCTTCCAACGGTCATTACAAACAAAACATAGGAGGATGGTAATGAATAATGAATAATGAATAATGTAAAAATCGTGCCCGTAAGGGCTAAGAATATTTCGTTATGAAAACACTAAATAAAATAGTACTTTGTACATTGTCCCTTTGTACCTTATTGGCTTCCTGCCAGAAACATGACAATCCGTTCAATGTCGATGGAGACTGCCTTATTGACTCACTGGTACTGGATGAGATATATCCGGGCGTAGTGGACCACGCTTCGGCCACGGTCACAGTAGCTGTGCCTGAAGTACACGACGACCATCTGATGACCCTCACTACGCTCCGTCTCTCTGCGGGAGCAAAGGCTACGCCCGCTCAAGGCGCTCAGGTGAATATGACCTCTCCGATAGTAATACATGTAGAGAATGGCAATGTCTATCGCGATTATAAAGTGCGTGTGAAACACGATGAGGCCCGTATCCTCTCCTTCACGCTCAATGAGCTCTACGTAGGTATCATTGACCAAGTGGCTCACACCATCACCGTCTCTGTACCTATCGGAACGGATATCAAAACCATGATCCCGAATATCAAGACTACCGACGGCGCAACCGTATCGCCGAGTTCCGGTATGCCTTGTGATTTCTCCAATCCCGTGGACTTCACCGTGACCTACAACACGGCTTCCACTACCTATAAGGTAACTGTCAAAGAAAAGGGTAACCCCGTGGTGCTCTATTTAGGTTTGGCTCAGACGGCGGCGCAACTCAATCCCGAGGAGCAAGAGGCGGTCAACTGGCTGCTTGCCAATGTGGAGAACTCAGACTATGCTTCCTTCGCTGATCTGGCTGCCGGACGAGTAGTGATGAAGGATTGCAAAGTAATCTGGTGGCATTTCCATAAGGACGGCGGACTGGAAGGCAAGGGTGCCTTTGAGGCTAACGCTCCCGAAGCAGTCGATTATACCGTGCTCGACAAACTCAAAGAGTTCTACCATGCCGGTGGATCGTTCCTGCTGACCCGTTATGCGGTGAACCTGCCGTACTATTTAGGCGAAGCAGAGTGCTTCCCGAATAATGCATGGGGCGGTAAGGAGTCCGATGCAGAGCGCGTAGGCAGTCCGTGGGAGTTCGCTATCACCGGTCATACCGACCATGCCCTCTGGCAGAACCTGACCATGAACCCCTCAGCGCTGGATCACGTCTATACTTGTGACGAGGGTTATAAGATCACGAACTCTACCGCACAATACCATATCGGCTCCGACTGGGGTGGCTACGCGGATCGCGACGTCTTCCACGAGAAGACCGGCGCTTACGACATCGCCGGTGGCGCGGACGCAGTAGTGGCTTGGGAGTTCCGCAAGACTGCTGAACACGGTGCTATCATCTGCATCGGATCGGGTTGCTACGACTGGTACACCGCCGCTGACCCCAGCGAGTACACCTCGTATTACCATGCCAACGTGGCTAAGATAACCGAAAATGCGTTTAATTACCTAAAGCAATAATACGTTATGAAAACCAAGAAAATCATATCCTTTGTACTTTGTACATTGTCCCTTTGTACCTTCCTGACTTCCTGTCAGGAGAATATTCCGCCCGAGCAAAAGGACTGGGAGAATATCACTACCTATTTCAATGCGTCGGATGAGTCGGGGACGACTACCTACTATATTCCTTCCGCAGGTTCTGTAGGTGACCCGTTGCCTTTCTTCGACCCGGTAGCGAAGGATTACAAGATCCTTTACCTCCATAATTTCGAGCAGAACCTGGAGGAGACCTTCCACCCCTTGTGGGGCATCCGTACTACCGATTGTGCTACCTATACCTCTATGGGCGAAGTGCTGCCTACCGGTCGCGCCGGAGAGCAGGATGCAGCCCTCGGTACCGGATGCATCGTCTATGACGAAGCGCAGAAACTGTACTATATCTACTACACGGGTGAGCGTTACAAACCCGCTGCGGACGAAGACCGCCAAGTCGTTATGCGTGCCACTTCTCCGGACTTTAAGACATGGACCAAAGATCCGCTCTTCCGTCTGCGCGGAGGGGACTACGGATATAGCACGCTCAATTTCCGCGATCCGTATATCTGGAAGATGGAGGACGGCTATCATATGATCGTTGCCACCAAACCGATGCCTGCGGGTTCGCGTGCCGAAGATAAAGACGGCTGCTTTGCCGAGTTCTTCTCTACCGACCTGCAGACCTGGGAGCACAAAGGTGTCTTCGCCAAGATGGTTTGGGATCGTTTCCTCGAATGCCCCAATGTCTTCCAAATGGGTGACTGGTGGTATCTGACCTATAGCGATATGAGTGCCTTTGAGCGCCGTGTGCACTATCTCAAAGGACGTACGATCAGCGAACTCAAATCCGCTACTGCGCCCCATTGGCCCGACAGCAAAGAGGGCGCATTGGACGGTCGTGCTTTCTATGCCGGCAATACTGCCTCCGACGGTACCGACCGCTATATATGGGGATGGTGTCCCGAGCGTCGCGGTAAGGACAATACAGATATCAGTCAGGATGCCGAGCCTAAGTGGGGAGGTACCATGGTCGTGCATCGTCTCATGCAGCGCGAGGATGGTACGCTCTATACGGCGGAGGTGCCTGCTATCCGTACCAAATACAACCAAACGGCTACCCTCAAACCCGTGAAGAAATGGGGTGAGGAAGAGGGTAATCTCACCATTGCGGACGATGTTTACTCCATGAAGGCTTATAGCTCCGTCATGTTCAACACCCTCGGCTACCACAACCATATATCCATGACCGTCACCACCGCTGACAAAGCCGACCGTTTCGGCATCTCCTTCGTCCGCGGCGACCGCAAAGACGGCGACAAGACCTACGAGAAATACTACAGCATCATGGTCTGCCCCAACGGCAATAATAACTATATCCGTTTCGAAGAGGAGCAGGGCAAATGGGAACTCAAAGGTGGCGGCAGCTATCCTTTCCCAATTCCTGCGGACAGAACGTATAATATCAACATCTATACCGACAACTCCGTGCTTGTAATGTATATCAACGACGTGCTCACTTATACCCAGCGTATCTATGGCATCCAGCGCAACTGCTGGTCTGTCAACTGCTACGAAGGCGCAATGACCGTCAAAGATATCCAACTTAAACAATATTAATTATTAACCCAATTTATGAAGTTTCGTGCTAGCCGAGTGTAAGCTGGCTTACGCCAACTTATAGATCGTTTGAACAACGTGAAATAAGAACTCGGTGAAGCCGAAACTCCAGAATTTTAAATTTTTTTAAAATTATGAAGAAGATTTCTCTTATTGCGCTCTTCGCAGCGCTGGTAATGAGTGTTAACGCTACCGACATCTGGACCGGTTCAAAACATGTTTCGTGGTCTGAAGGTGGTCTGCAGATTGCAGCCGATCAGTTCGCAGCGGCTCAACCCGGCAACTTAATTAAAGTGCACTTCACCGGTGCTACTGATGGTATTGAGTTCAAAGTGATGAACGAGCATTTTGACCACCTGGCAGGTAGCCGTGAGGCTGCGTGGATCGATGGTGACGGCGCTTTCGAGCAGTTCCTTACCCAGACCGCAGTGGATAGCCTCAAAGCCTATGGCCTCGAAATCATCGGCGCTAACTTCACTTGCACGAAGGTAGAACTTCTTGAGAGCAAAACCCTCAAGGATGGTTTTACTGTTTGGACCGGTTTCTTCTGGGCGGACAATTGGACCACGCTCGAACTCTACTATAACGGCTATGCAGGTGTAGATTTCAGCAATGCCACCGCACTCCGCATCTATTCGGAGGCTAACCGCTCGGATTTTGTGATCAACATCAAGGAGAACTGGGAAGCTGAAGGCCAGATTGCAGACCAAACTGCCATGACCCCAGGTGAGGGCTACATGGAACTCCCGCTGACTGATGAACTCCGTAACCGTCTGGCGAATGCCGGTCACTGGATGATTCAGTTCAACAAAGAGGGAGGTGCTCCATTCAACGTAACCGACATCGTGCTTGTTGGCGATTTCTCAACTGCTATCAGCAACACTGCTGTAGAGAGCGAGGCTGTTAAGTGCTTCGAGAACGGACAACTCGTGATCATCAAGAATGGTGTTAAGTACAACGCCCTCGGCGCACAGCTCTAATCCTTTTACGGTTCGGGAGGCTGATACCCTCCCGGGCTGACTATTATGAAAAGACTCTTACTCATAATTCCCCTTTGCTGTCTCGCTCTCTTGGTAGGAGCTCAGAACGGCTATTACTACCAACCTGCACAAGGTTGGTGCGGAGACCCCATGCCTTTCTATGACGAGTCTGCCGGAGAGTTCCGCGTGTATTATCTGCAGGAATACCGGCCGAACGACTGGGCTACCTACCATCCTGTACACATGATTTCCACCACTGATTTCGTCAATTATGGAGAGAGTGGAGTAGTGCTTCCTACCGGCAACCGGTGGGCGCAGGATGCGGCTATCGGTACCGGGTCGGTTATCAAGGCGCATACGGGTACCTATTATTTCTACTACACCGGCAATAAATACCAGCCCTCAGAGTCTGAATGCCGTCAGGTGGTCATGTGTGCCACCTCCACCGATGGCATCAACTGGACCAAGACCTCTTTCCGTCTTGCCCCGGATACATGGTACTACTACCATGACGATTTTCGTGATCCGGAGGTCTTCCGTACCGAGGATGGTGTCTATCACATGCTCATTGCTACCGGCAAAGACGGCAGGAACGTCTTAGCCCACTTTACCTCTTCGGACTGCTATAACTGGACTCACAAAGGAATCTTTATGACGACCTTGTGGGATCGTTTCTACGAGTGTCCTAATGTGTTCAAGATGGGTAACTACTGGTATCTGGTCTACAGCGAACTGCATCGGGAGATCCGCCGCGTGCAGTATTTTAAAGCTACTACTTTTGCCGGCTTGGCGGCTTGTACGGCGAATGATAACCCTGTCTGGCCGGATGACCACGAGGGTTATCTGGATTCCCGTGGCTTCTATGCCGGTAAGACCGCTTCCGACGGTACCAACCGGTATATGTGGGGGTGGTGCCCCACGCGGCGGGAGGATAACAACACCGCCGTCAATAATGACAATGGTGAACCCGACTGGGCGGGTACATTGGTGGCGCATCACCTTATCCAGCATGACGATGGATCACTCACTTTGGGTGAAATCGAAAGCGTGCGTAATTGGTTCAACGACGATGTGGAGGTATCCACGACCTCTGCTTCACTCGCGGCAGGAGGATCGCTCGCGCTGCCCTCACTCAGCGACAAGACCCACCTCTCTTTCACCGTCACAGCGAGCTCCGCACAAACGAAATTCGGTGTCTCCGTAGCCAAAGAGTCTTGGTCTAACCGCTATTACTCCATCATCGTCAACCCCGAAGCGAACAACAGAGCGAAAGTGAACTTCGAGCAAGAGGGCCCCGATGCTATGGGCTTCATACCCTATATAGACGGCTATTTCTTCTCGCAACCTACCGACCGCGTCTATCATATAGACATCTATATCGACCGCTCGGTTCTTGTGCTCTATATCAACAATCAGGTATGCTACACCAACCGTATATACGGCCTTCAGAACAAACCTTGGACAATCCGTTGTTATAATGGCTCTGTCCAGATAACCGACATCCGACAGCAGGTTAATGATCCTAACCAAACGACCGATCTTTCCGTAGTGGAGAGAAAAGAAAGTGCCTCCAAACGTCTTGAGAACGGTCAGTTGATTATCTACCGCGACGGACTTAAATACACCTCTATGGGACAAAAACTTTAATATTCACCAATAAAAAACACAAACAGTTATGAAAACAAAAATTTTTGTATTGGCTGCCCTTTTGATGGCAAGCTTGACTAATTTAAGGGCAGATGAAACTTGCACGAGGATATATGGTGATGAAGATTATAGCGCGAATACGGCTATATCATACGCGCCTGATGGGACGCTCTTTCTTAATGCGAGTAATTTCTCCTCTGCCGTCGTAGGTAACGCAATAAAAATATATGGTTTTAATACTGGAGGTGGTGCGCATAAATTATATTTAGGCGAATATGATAAACCTCTTCCTGGTAGCGATTTTAGAAATCCAAGTAATATTAATGACGATCGAGTCCTGTTTTATATAACTGAAGATATGTTAAGCGCTATCAAATCGGAACATTTAAGAGTGTACGGTGAAGGTATTTCTGTTAATCGTGTGGAAATTTGCGATGGTAAAGCAGGTGCTCTTAAATTCGGCAAAACGATCTGGACTGGCTATTTCTGGATGGATGATTCATGGTCTTTGGAGATATACAAAGAGGCTTTTGCTTCTATAGATTTTAGCAAATATGGCAAGATGCGTATCTACTATGAGGCAAATCGTACTGATTTCTTGATGCGTCTGTTTACGAAATTTGGTGCTGAGGGAGAAGATGATTATGATGACGGAACCAGTATTAAATTAGCCGGTTCTGAATTAGATAATCATATGGAAGTACACGCCGGAGGAGTAACTCCCGAACGAATCTACCTGACGCCTACCTACGTGGATATACCATTGACGGAGACTATAAAAACATATTTGAGTACAAAAGATGAAGATCACGGTTCTTCATTATTTATCAAATGTAACAAGGAAAGTGGCGCAGCCTTTAACGTGACCGATGTCGTTCTTCTGCCTATCAGTCCCGAAGATTGTTCAAACTGCTTCTATGTTTATTAATCACATAAAAATACATTCTATGACAAAACACCTTCTTTTTGGATTGTTGTCGGCGACGGTGCTGTTGGCGGGTTGTACGCAGAAACCTGCTGTTCATCCGACCGACGAGCCTTTCCGTTCGGTCTATCACCATACGCCGGAGGCGAACTGGATGAATGACCCGAATGGTATGTTCTACGACGAGGCGAACGGCGTATGGCACCTCTACTACCAGCACAATCCCTCTGGTACTACCTGGGGACCGATGCACTGGGGACATGCCACTTCGACCGACCTCCTCACTTGGGAGGAACACCCTATTGTGCTCTATCCGGATAGTCTCGGAACAATCTTCTCCGGTTCGGCAGTCATTGACAAAAACAACACCGCCGGCTTCGGTGAGAATGCCATCGTAGCGATTTATACCCAGTCGGAAAAGATTGGTCAGAACCAATCCATCGCTTATAGCACCGATGGCGGTTATACCTTCACTCCGTACGAAGGCAACCCCGTTCTTATGGGCGACATCGCCGACTTCCGGGATCCGAAGGTGACTTGGGATGGCGATCATTGGCTGATGACGCTCGCTTGCCAGCAGGAGATCCGTTTCTATGCTTCGCCGAACCTCAAGGAGTGGACTTATCTCTCGTCCTTTGGCAAAGATCTCGGTGCACACGGCGGTGTCTGGGAGTGCCCGGAGTTAATGAAGATAAACGACAAATACGTGCTCCTCGTTTCCATCAACCCCGGTGGACCGTTTGGCGGCTCCGCTACCCAGTATTTCATAGGAGACTGGGACGGTAAGGAGTTCCAATGTGAAAAAGAAAAATACGCCAACGAGAAAATGGTTCCGTGGCTCGATTACGGCAAGGACAATTACTCCACTTTCACTTTCCATAACTCCCCTGATGGCCGTTTGGTAGCCATGGGATGGATGTCTAACTGGCAGTACGCAGAAGTCGTTCCTACCGTCGCTTTCCGCTCGCAGAATACTATCGCTCGCGATCTCTTCCTCTTTACGGATGACGAAGGCGAGCTTCGTCTGGGTTCTGTACCTTCTCCGGAGTCTTTGGCGCTTCGTGGCGAGGAGACCAAATACCTGCCCGATGCTGGTATCGTGGAGCTGACCCTTGATGGCTCACAGGATGCACTCATCACTCTCTCCAACGACAAAGGCGAGAAAGTGGTCATGAACCTGGATGTGCACCGCCGCACCTTCTCCATGGATCGTACTGCTTCGGGTGATTGCTCTTTCTCCAAAGATTTTGCAGCACGTACGGTGGCGCCGCTCTTCGTCAAACGTGATACATACAAAGTCCTCCTCTTTATCGACCATTGCTCCATCGAGGCGTTTGATGCCGAAGGCGCTTGGTCGATGACCAACCTCGTCTTCCCCTCCGAGCCATACAACCATCTGGAGGTACAGGGCGGCGAAGCAAAAATATATACTATCCGTTAAACATTCATTCGTTAATCGTTAATTCGTTATAATATGTCTAATACGCAAAAAACTTCCAAATTTGCCCTTCTCTCGGTGATGCTCTGTTTCTTCACTATGGGCTTTGTGGACCTTGTGGGTATCGCTTCCAACTACGTGCAGCAAGACCTCGGTCTGACGCATGCGCAAGCGAACATCATGCCCTCGCTCGTCTTCTTCTGGTTCCTCATCTTCTCCGTGCCGACGGGAATGCTGATGAATAAGATCGGACGCAAGAAGACCGTGCTCCTCTCCATCATCGTGACCGTCCTGTCGCTGATCCTGCCCCTTTGCGGCGAGAGTTATGCGCTGATGCTATGCGCTTTCTCGCTCCTCGGTATCGGTAACGCGCTCATGCAGACCTCGCTCAACCCGCTGGTATCGAATATCGTAACGGGCAACCTCTCCTCGACGCTGACCTTTGGTCAGTTCGTCAAGGCGATCGCCTCTTTCCTCGCGCCGTATATAGCGATGTGGGGTGCCACGGCGGCTATTCCGAATATGGGCTTGGGGTGGAAAGTGCTCTTCCCGATCTATGCGGTGATCGGTGTGATTGCCATCCTTGCCTTGGCGTTCACCTCTATCCACGAGGAACCGGTGGCGAAAGGTTCGTCTTTCGCGCAGTGTTTCAAACTGCTCGGCAATCCGTTTATCCTCCTTTGCTTCCTTGGCATCATGTGCCATGTGGGTATTGATGTAGGTACCAACACGACGGCGCCGAAGATCCTCATGGAGCGTCTGGGTATGGACTTGGCGGCTGCCGGCTTTGCGACCTCGCTCTATTTCATCTTCCGTACTATCGGTTGTCTCTCCGGCTCCGCTATTCTGCGTCTCATCCCCGAGAAAGTGTTCTTCGCGATCTCCGTATGCATGATCATCGCCGCGATGGTTCTGCTCGCCGTTAGCTCTTCGCAGGCTGCCCTCTATACCGGTATCGCCCTCGTCGGATTTGGTAACTCCAATATCTTCTCTATCTGTTTCGCGCAGGCGCTCAACCACGACCCCGAGCACAAGAACGAGATCTCCGGTCTGATGATCATGGGACTCTTCGGAGGAACCATCTTCCCGCTTTGTATGGGCTATATGTCCGATCTCATGGGTTCCCTCGGCGCCGTCCTCGTCATGGCTGTCGGTGCCGCCTACCTGACGTTCTTCGCTTTGAGAATGAAAAAGTAAATTGGCAAAGTACGAAGGAAAAAGGTACGATGTACGAAGGATGGACGAAGGTGATAAAGGACGAAGGTCTCAAACCGCGCAAATCGTAAATAAACCGCGAAGCGGACAATCGTAAATCAATCGTACATCGTAAATATCTAAATCGTAAATAAATTTTAACATCTATGAAATACGTTATTGGTATCGGTGAGGCACTCTTTGACTGCCTCCCGGAAGGACGCAAACTCGGTGGCGCGCCCGCTAACTTCGCTTATCATGTGTCCCAGTTCGGACTCAACGGATGTGCTATCTCCGCGATTGGAGCAGATGAACTCGGCGATGAGATAGTGAATAAATTCACGGCTATCCGTAATAATCTTTCGACTTTCGACTTTCGACTTTCGACTGTCGAGCAGCCTACCGGCACCGTCAAGGTCACCCTCGACGAGAAAGGTGTGCCGCAGTACGAGATCTGTCTCGGCGTAGCCTGGGATAATATCCCCCTTACCAACAGCATGTTAGAGGTCGCGCATCAGGCGCAGGCTGCTTGTTTCGGTTCGCTCGCGCAGCGTTCCCAAACCAGCCGCGAGACCATCCAAGCGATTCTTGACGCTATGCCGGCGGATGCACTGCGCGTCTTTGACATCAACCTCCGTCAGTCTTGGTACACCGCCGAAGTGATTGCGGAATCCCTTCAGCGGGCGAATGTGCTTAAGATCAATGACGAGGAACTCGATGTCGTAGCTACCATGCTTCTCGGCGAACCTACCGTTCCCGGCCGCCTCATCGCCGAGGACCCTGAGAAGACCCGCCGTATCTGCCGCGAACTCATTGCGCGTTACGAGCTGGATATGCTCATCCTCACCTGTGGTGCCATCGGCTCTTATGTCTTCACCGCTTCCAAGGAGAGTTATGTAGCTACGCCCAAAGTGCAGGTGGCTGACACCGTCGGTGCCGGAGATAGCTTCACTGCTACTTTCGTAGCCCAACTCCTCCTCGGCAAGACCATCCGTGAGGCGCATGAGAAAGCCGTAGCCGTCTCTGCCTACGTCTGCACCCAGCACGGCGCCATGCCTCTCCTCCCTGCGGAACTCAAGGCATAACCCCATACCCCGCAACCCATTCAGGCTCACTTCATAGTGAGCCTTTTTTTTTACATCCGGGAAACATGAACTATCAATTATCAAGATTTTCGCTTTTCGAAAATAATCGTTCGAGCAAAGCGAGATAAGAACTATCAATTATCAATTATCAATTATCAAAAATATGCCATTTTACGAAAAACACAGAAAAAATACATTTTTTTGTTCGTTTATTTGCATTTTTGCAAAAAAAGTTGTACCTTTGCGGCGAATTAAAAAAAAACAATAGTATGAAACAGGTTCACATGGGCGGATATTCAATCGTTATCCCCGAAAATTATGTCCACCGCGTCAAGGTGAGCCGAGTAAAAGGTTCACACGATGTTAGACTTAGACTTACCAAAGGAGAGCAATCTGCTGCAACTTCCGGTGCTTTTGCGGAATATCCCTGCTGGGAAAGCGACTTACACTAAACTTGCACTTTGGGATACAGGTGCAGAGATGTCGGGAATTTGCGAGGAACTGGCTACGTGGCTTCAATTGGAGTTGCGTGATGAGGGTATGTACATGCAGTCTGCATCCGGAACAGTTTCAGTGAAAGTCGCCAACTGTCAGTTTGAACTGCCTTCAGGAGAAGTCTTCGAACAGGATGTTTTAATTCTCCCGACGAACGACACGCCGGCTATACTTGGTTTGGATATTATTAAGCAGGGGTACTTCTTTCTAAAACCGGAAGAAGAGTATTTGCGTTTTCATTATGAATTATTGCAATAAGCCTTGATGCAGCCAAATGAGAAAATGAATAAATGTGAAAATAAAATAATGTTCAATTTTACCCCCCCCCCGTTGCGAAGGGCGGGTAAATTCTAAAATATCCCTATTCGCAACGCTTAACGGCGGTGCTCACTTTCGGTGGGTACCGTCGTTTCTGTTTATAATGGTCTTGGTGGGCGCGCTGCTCTCCGGCGCCGTGCTGATGGCCAAGCCGGATACCAAGACCTCCAATTCTCCTTTGGCCCTTAGCAAGGCTTTCTTTACCAATGCCGATACCATGCGCCACTACCAGGCGCTGCTGGAGTCGGAAGATCCTCGCGCGCAGTACGTGATGGCGTGCTCCTATTATTATGCCTCCGAGCGTCCCGTGCCCGAGGGCGTTCCTTATATTAAGGATAAGCAGGAAGCCGACGCGCTTTTGCTCATGTCGGCGATCAGTGGCTACGAACCAGCCAAGGAGCTGCTCCGCTGCTTGAATACCGGTTGTAAGCCCGAGCGAAAATGAGCCGCCTCTGGATCATATTGTCTTTCCTTTTCCTGATGGCCGCCGATGGCCAAAAGGTCTATATCTGCGATAGCCCGTACGCGGCGTGCTATCACCGTACGGATAGTTGCGAGGGCCTCGACCTCTGCAACCATGAGGTTCGTCGTATCCCCCTCCGCGACGCCCAAAAGCAAGGCAAAAGGCCTTGTAAGATTTGTTATCCCCAAGAACACAAATAAAATCCCTATATGAAGTACGAATCTACCTTCAACGCCATCGATAGCATTCTCCGCAACGAAGCCGGATGCAGTAACGAACTGGACTATATCGAGCAAACCTCCTGGCTGCTCTTCCTTAAGTACCTCGACGACCTGGAGACCACGCGCGAGATGGATGCGCAGGCCGACGGCAAGGAGTACAAGCGCCTCATTACCGGTTTCAACCGGTGGAGTGCTTGGGCTGCACCCAAGACAGATAAGGGAGAGATAGATGTAGTCAATGCCATGACCGGCGATGACCTGGTAGATTTCGTCAACAACAAGCTTTTCCCCGCGCTCAAGCATTATAAGGATACCGCGCCCGCTGCGGACACGCTCGAATATAAAATCGGTGAGATCTTCTCCGAGCTCCGCAATAAGATCAACAGCGGGCACAACATGCGCGAGATCATCAACAAGATTGACACGCTCCATTTCCAATCAGCCGAAGACCAGCATGAGATGTCCGTTCTTTATGAGGATAAGATCCGTCGCATGGGTAATACCGGACGTAACGGTGGTGAGTACTACACCCCTCGCCCTCTTATTCGTACGATTGTAAAAGTTGTAAACCCGCGTATAGGCGAGACGGTATATGACCCGGCATGCGGTTCGGCAGGCTTTCTCTGTGAGGCATTCAAATACATGGAAGAACAAGTCAAATCGGTAGCGGATGATAACACCTTGCAGAAAAAAACTTTCTTCGGAAAGGAGAAGAAAGGCCTGCCATATATCATCGCTACGATGAATATGATTTTCCATGGAGTGGCTGCGCCCAACATCGTACGCGGCAACACGCTCGCCGAAAACCTCACCGGCATCATGGAGAAGGACCGCAAGAATGTCATCCTCGCTAACCCACCTTTCGGTGGCAGTGAGCGCGCGGAAGTACAGCAGAACTTCGATATCAAGACCTCCGAAACGGCATATATGTTCATGCAGCATTTCATCAAGATGCTCAAAGTGAACGGTCGTGCGGGTATTGTTATCAAGAACACTTTCCTCTCCAATGGTGATGCCGCTGCCGTACGTCGCAAGCTATTGGAGGAATGCAATGTACACACAATCCTCGATCTTCCTTCGGGAGTGTTTACCGGTGCGGGTGTTAAGACCGTGGTCATCTTCTTTACCAAAGGCGAACCGACGCGTAAGATATGGTACTACCAACTCAATCTCCCTCGTACCCTCGGAAAGACGAACCCCCTTTCCGAAGCCGATTTGGAGGAGTTCATCCGTCTGCAAAAGACCCAAACCGAGTCCGAAAACTCATGGCTGCTGGATGTCTCTACTTTAGGCGAGGACTGCGACCTATCCGTCAAGAACCCCAATAAACCCGAGATCATCGACGAGCGCACTCCGACGCAGATCCTTGATACCATCGCGTCTCTCAACGCGGACTCCGCTGAACTCATCAACCAAATCCGTGAACTGCTATGAGAGAGTATTGGAAATATTTGCCTTTAGGGGAGATTTGCGATTTTATCAGTGGGTTTACTCCCTCAAAGCAAGAGTTGAATGAAAAAGCGGGCATCCCTTATTTTAAAGTATCAGACATGAATAGGGATACTAATTCTGTATATATGATTGAGACCGAGTTGTTTGTAGTTCATCCGCGAAAAACAATACCCGCTAATTCTATAATATTCCCTAAAAATGGAGGTGCTATTTTTACGGGAAAGAAACGTATCCTCAAGTATGATTCTATTATTGATTTAAATACTGAGGCTCTTAATATAAAAGATAAAAATGTAAACTTACAATTCTTATACAAATTTCTACTCGGTGTTGATTTTGGACAATTTGATAATGGTGGTGGACTCCCTTCAATAAACATAAAAAAAATGAAGGATTTTATAGTCCCCGTTCCTCCTCTCACCGAGCAAGAGCGGATAGTGGCTCTTTTAGATGATCAGTTTGCGAAAATTGATGCCCTTAAAGCCAATGCCGACCAACAACTAAAATCCGCCAAAGACCTCTTCCAATCTGCTCTTAAAGAGTACCTAACTCCAAAAGATGGATGGGAGATGAAGAGTTTAGAGGAGTTGGCTACAGATATGTATAGAGGTTCTGGTATTACAAGGGAACAAATAAGAGAAAATGGAATATCTTGTGTACGTTACGGAGAGATTTATACGACTTATAATTATTGGTTTGATAAATGTGCTTCTCATACCGATGAGAGCCTAATTAAATCTCCGAAATTTTTTGAACATGGAGATATATTATTTACAATAACAGGAGAAAGCGTTGAAGATATTGCAAAGAGTGTGGCATATCTTGGAGATGAAAAATGTTTGGCAGGTGGAGATATAGTCGTAATGAAGCACAAACAAAATGCAAAATATCTTTCTTATGCGTTATCTACACCAGATGCTATCCGTCAAAAAGGGTTAGGAAAAACAAAACTTAAAGTGGTACATAGTAATGTTCCTTCTATAAAAGCTATCGTTGTGCCTATTCCGGATTTAGAAATTCAGCAACAAATTGCCGATATCCTCGACACCCTCTCCGACAAAGTAGCCCGCCTCCAAGCTAACTACGACCAAACAATAACCCTTTGCAATGACCTCAAACAATCATTGCTCAAATCAATCTTTGCCTAATGGACGAATCGACTACCAGACGCAAGAAAATTGATCCTGCCCTCTATGCCGTAGGATGGGAGCAAGTACCCGAATCCGAGATACTCAACGAGCAACGAGCATACCTCATTGCTCCGGGTCGCGTGGAGAAACTTTCCGTCAACCGCCACCCGAAGAAGGTGGACTATATCCTGGAGTACCGGGGTATCAAGCTCGCCGTCATCGAAGCCAAGGCCGACGAGCATCCTGTCGAGATAGGTATCGCGCAAGCGAAACAATATGCCGAAATGCTCCAGATACGCTATGCGTATTCCACCAACGGCGACCAGATCTATTTTATCGATATGGGCGTCCGTGACGCGTCCGGTAACTACGTCGTCCCTTCCACCGAAGGCCTCGTGGATAAGTTTCCCACGCCGCAGGAGTTGTGGCTCATGACCTATCCGGATGTTAATGAGTGGCGCGATAAGTTCAACCTCCTGCCCTTCAACCTCGGCGGTGGTCGTACACCTCGTTACTATCAGGTCAATGCCGTCAACAACGTCCTCAATGCTGTAGCGCGTGATC
The DNA here is from genome assembly GCA_017509715.1 of Paludibacteraceae bacterium. Classification (GTDB taxonomy): domain Bacteria; phylum Bacteroidota; class Bacteroidia; order Bacteroidales; family Paludibacteraceae; genus Colicola. The sequence goes on from JAFWOU010000018.1 coordinate 120,473, forward strand.
AAAACCGCATCCTCCTCACCATGGCTACCGGTACGGGTAAGACCTACGTCGCCTTCCAGATATGCTGGAAACTCTTCCAGACCAATTGGAACAAGCGCCACGATGGTAAGAAACCCCGTATCCTCTTTATCGCCGACCGTAACGTCCTGGCCAACCAAGCCTCCAACGATTTCGAGCAGTTCAACGAGGATGCGATGGTGCGTATCAATCCCGACTACCTCCATAAGCACGGCAAAGAGGTGCCTAAGTCGCGCCATCTCTATTTCACGATCTTCCAGACCTTTATGTCCGAGGATGAGTCCGGTCGGTCCTACTACAAGCAGTACCCCGCCGACTTCTTCGACTTCATTATCATCGACGAGTGCCACCGTGGCGGTGCCAACGATGAGAGCCAATGGCGCGAACTGATGGACTATTTCTCCGACGCTTACCAGCTCGGTATGACCGCTACGCCGCGACGCGCAGAGAATGCCAATACCTATCGCTATTTTGGCGAGCCGGTCTATTCCTATTCCCTCAAGCAGGGCATCGAGGACGGTTATCTGACCCCCTTCCGCGTATGTATCTCCGAGAGTAATATCGATACCTACCAGTACGATCCCTCCGATGATGTAGAGGGCGACATTGACCCCAACAAGGTCTATACCGAGAAGGATTTTTACAATGGCGATATAGAGATGCGTGCCCGCGATGTGCACCGCGTCGAGGAGTTGCTCAGCCAAATCAATCCCAACGACAAGACCATCGTCTTCTGCGCTACCCAAGCCCATGCCGCTATCATCTGCTCGCTCATCAATCAGCGCAAGACCAACCCCGCGCCCGACTACTGCAAACGTGTTACGGCTGACGATGGCGCCGAGGGAGATAAAGACCTTAAGCATTTCCAGAACAACGAGCGAACCATCCCCACCATCCTCACCACCTCGCAGAAACTATCTACCGGCGTGGATGCACGCAATGTGCGAAATATCGTCCTCATGCGTCCTATCAACAATATCGTGGAGTTCAAGCAGATCATCGGTCGCGGTACGCGCCTCTTTGATGATAAGTTCTTCTTCACCATCTACGACTTCGTAGGTGCTAACAAGAATTTCAAGGATGCCGAGTGGGACGGCGATCCCTTCTGCCCGATATGCGGCAACTATCCCTGTACCTGCAATAAGCATAAGCCCTGCCCCAAATGCGGTCAGTACCCCTGCGTTTGCGAGAAACTTCCGCCTACGCCGCCCGAGCCATGCCCCGTATGCGGACATCTGCCGTGTACATGTGAAGGAGGTCAACCGAAGAAGAAGATACGCGTCCGTCTGTCTGAGAAGCGTGAGTTAGCGCTTCGAACCGAATGGACCGAGACCTTCTATTTCGGCGACGAATTGATAACCCTCGATGAGTTTGTTCGTAAACTGTTCGGTCAACTACCTATGTTCTTCAATAGCCCGGAAGACTTGCGCACCCAGTGGCAAAACCCGCAAACCCGTCAGGAGCTCCTCGACCAACTCGCCCGCGAAGGCTTCGTAGAGGAGAAACTCGATATGGTGCGTCGTATCATGGGCTGCGAGAATTGCGACCTATATGATATCCTGGCTTTCCTGGCCTACGAGACTACGCCGCTCGAACGGGCGCGCCGTGTGGAACTGGTTCGCCAAGACTATTATCCCAACCTCTCTCTGCCGGTACAGCAACTCGTGGACTTCCTCATGCAGCAGTACGTCAACAATGGCTACAAGGAGATGGCCGAGGATCACCTGTCCACACTCCTGAAGATGAAGTACGGTTCGCCTTTCGATGCTACACAACAGCTGCATATGCCTATCCCTGAGATACGCGATACCTACTTCGAGTTCCAGAAACAACTCTATAAATACTCCGGACCGCATAAGGGAGGTATTACGCTCAATATCTACGAAAACGGCTCTACCTATATCGATAAGAGCATACATTTGAACGAAAAATAGCATTTTTATTTGCATATTTCAATTAAAAGCTGTAATTTTGCAGTCGCTTACGTCGCTTACCGACGTTAAACAGAAGGACATAGATATCCGTTAGGCATATTTTCTTTACAAGCAAGTCGGCAAAACTTTACACGAAGAAAAGAAATATGTCCCATTTACCTTTGCGTAGGTACGTGGGGCTTCTTCGTGAGTTCGCCGACTTTGCTTGTAGCCCCACGCGCCTATGCTTTTTTTGAGACGCTTAGTATGAGTACTAAAAACTACTTCGCCCCTGGCTCGAACTACTACGACCACCATCGTGAAATCACTTTCAACAACCCCGGCGCCAACGCCGTCGATCTGCTCCGTGCTGCCTTGGCCGAAGATGTTGAACCGATACAGGCAGAGCCTGTGCAGTCGCCCTCCGGCGAGTTATTCAAATATATACATGTAGCGGTCACCTCCGAGGATGAACGCCTCCAGATACATCGCATGGTCTCTAATATCGTCCACCTCCCTAAGATGCAACAGGTATGCGATGAACTATACAAACTTATGAAGAACAAAAAGGTTCTTTGTTCCATCAATCCTGATTCTATGTTAGTAGAACTGCGTCGTATGGGGCTCCCGGACGCTAGTCAAGAAGGATTCTCCGACAAGAATTTTTCTCACTACTACAAGGCTCCTAAACTGGATTAAACATTCCTATTCATATTCGCACCAATAGCACCTTTTCGGGTGCTATTTTTGTTTGTGCTCATTAGCAATCTTTAGCAATCATTAGCAATTATTAGATTCTATGAGAAATCATTAGGAGCTCCTTCTAAATCTTCCTCTTAATCAACCTTTTATCCCTACCTTTGCACCGCCTTTCGGAAAAAGACAGCCTCTCGCGGTGAGAGAATCTTAACCCTCCGGAGGGCGGTGATATGAATATACTAAATCTTGAGACAATCAAATTGATCGGTAACGGCGTGTTGGATGCAAAGCATGTAG
>JAFWOU010000019.1 GCA_017509715.1 Paludibacteraceae bacterium
ACGAGTGCCGGGATAATATAATCGAGGTTCTCGAGGGTGTTGCAAATAAACTGATCACCGTCAGCTGTTCCTCGGTATAGCTTTCCGCGGACAGCCTTGCCCTCAGGCTCAGAGCGATATAACTTGTAGTACATAGCATTACTTTTTGTTGCGATAAACGTAATCAATACCAAACAGCGCTCCTGAAAATGTTGCGACCTCACCGAAGCCGATTAGGAGCGATTCGTGAATCTGTCCGTGCGGCTCAATATATACTCCGCAGAAGAGCATAATGAGACCTCCGATAGAGAGCACCGCAGCGGTGATTAGTTGTATAATATTCTTGTTGTCCATAATAAATAGGTTTTACAATTTACATCGGCGGATAGTACTCATCAGAAAACGTACTGCCCCGTACTCATACTTTTGCGTTCCCATTCCGCAAAAGAATGTTTCTGATTGAGTACATCTCGCCTGGCAAGAGCAGGATTCTTCGTAAATCCGGTGCAAAGATAATACAAAAAAAGGCGGAAGTCAAGACCTCCGCCAAAATGATTAAGAAAATGAAGAAAATGATGCAGATTTTGGGCATTTAGTGGAAATATTTCAGGAAAAGCAGTGTGTCGGTCCGCGAAAGATATCCACGTTTTCCGGCCGTAGGTTTATGGCAGGTTCGGCGGAAAGACCAAAGAGCATCCTCCAGCAAATGGGAGGGATAGTTAGGGTCTCCGCATCGCTGTCGCGCAAGTCGGAAGACCTCATCAAGTGGGATTTTGTTTTCAGGATTCATGATTACTTAGCAGATAAAAATGGGGTTAATCGTTTTTCAAGTTTGAGGATGTCGGTCGCGTTGTATACGGCTCCGGTTTCGACTATATCCAATGCCGAGAACGGGTAGTCGGCTTCATAGAGGGCGTCGAAGATTTCCGTTCCGCGTATGCGTATGTCGGCGACGACGAGGTTGGACGGAGCGAGGTGGGCGATAGCCAGGATGAACCGCCAATGGCCGTCGGGAGTAACAGGTGCGTTGGTATTGCGCTTGCTGAAGAAGCGATTGCCTACGCGGCGAATGCAATAGCCGTGGGAGCGGCTGATAGTGCCGGTAAAGCTCCGGCAGTCTTTAGACAGGATGATTTCCATAAAAAATGTTATTTAAAGGTTTCTACTCTCGACTTAAGTCCGACTTAAGTCCGACTTAGGTCTTACTAACCCCTACTCAAGGGATGATAGAGGAGATGGTGAGACCATAGCGTTCGGCGTTTTCACGTGTGCAGACGGGATAACGTCCTTCGGGTCGGTCGGGAATATCGACCTGGACGAGTGGTATGTGGTCGTTCATCGCTTTGTATAGCGGCGCGCCGTGGAGGAAGATCGACTCGGGCGGTTGTCCGATAGCGGGTATGTCGGCCTTAGCCATTGCCCAGGCTTGTGCTCGCGAGAGGTCGGGAGTTCGTTTGATGAGCTGCTTGACGTATGAGGCTCGTTGGGAGAAGAGGCGACGTGCGGCCTCTTCGCGTTCGGTGATGCGTGTACGGCGCTTGAAGGCATCGTCATGGTAGATGGTGGCATGTCCGTGGCCGGGTTTGTCAGACTTGTAATGGCGAAAAACTAATCGCTTGCCCATACGGGGCTTGGTGGAGCCGGAGATGGATTTTATTCCGGGTGCAAATTCTACTTTCATAAGATTTTAAAATTTTGTCGTTAGTCGTTAGTCGTTAGTCGTTGGACTTGATTGTTGGTCGTTGGGCGATGATTAATCGCCCATAAATGGTCGATACATACCAAGCGGGCGATGTTAATCGCCCATATATGGTCGATACATGAGATTACCAATCGCGGACCCATTGCAGTCCGAATAGTTCCATATCGGCGCGGGAGCAGAGTTTGAAAGCACCGTTGTACTTGACTTGCACTATGTCTCCACCTTCGTCGCCACGTAGCCATCTGGGTTGTGGTTCGGGGAAGTCGGAAATGAGCCAATCGAGCCGCGGCTTGAAATGTGCTCCGGATTTGACCGCCGCAAGGAGTTTTGTCCTTTTGGCAATGGAGCACTTACTCCACGCATCTATAGCCGCTCTAGTAGCGCCTTCAGCGGGCTTACCGCCTTTTTCAATGAAAATCTCAATTAAATCAACAAAATCAGGGGTTTTGGGTGTGCGCGTGTCGCACGTCTGTGCGCACGTCGCGATATTATCTCTTTCCATATCATTATTAATATTAAGGGGGTTGTTAGGGGGGAGGACAATTTGTCCATTTTCAGGGACATTTTGTCCATCATTAGGGACATTTTGTCCATCGGTCGGGACAATTTGTCCCACGGAAAACAATTTCTCCTCGCGCGTCTCTATTAACCCCAAGGTTAGTAATTTTTGTACTGCACGGTTGGCAGTCTTGTACGACATGACGAAAGGCATAGCGGCGGCTAGTTCGCGATAATTACCGTACCATCCTCGTCCAGCACGGGTGCATTTGAGGATAGCGGCAAATATACACGCCTCGTTGGCATTGAGGTTGTGGCCGCGGGTAGTCTTATCGTCCAATAGGAGTTTCATAATTAGCCAAATAGATCATCGTGGCAGCATTCGCAGAGGCGGCCGTCAAATCCAGGGTAGGAGTCGTCGGATGAAACTCTTTCGCCGCACCGCTCGCATCTGGTGAGTTCTCCATCAGCGCAATCAGGGCATACGTAGACACCAGCGCCCTCGTAGTAAATCGCATCAACTTTTGATACGGACCTACCGCAATACTCACAAAATACACGTTCCATTTTTCAGTCTATACTCGGTCGGTTTTACGAGAGTTTGAGGGCGCGTTGGTAGGACCAGATGGTATCGATGCGCATGGAGCGCCAGGCCTTACGGTCGATATCGTAGAAGGCGACGGTTTTGGCACGATAGGCGGCTTGTTGCAGCTCGGTGCGTACGTGCTTGGGTACGTCGTCGGAAGGGACGAGGTCGGGACAGGTAGTGCCGCGTGCTTCGCGTAGCGTGCCGTCGATCTTCTGGAATTGGAAGATAACGATGCCTTCATAAAGGGCTTGTCTGAGATTGTAAATGTCCATAGGTGTTAGTCGTTAGTCGTTAGTCGTTGGTCGTTTCGCTGCTTTTTCAGCTGCTTCTTTAGGGCTTTATACTTTTTGAGCATGAACTTTCCGAAGCCCTCTTCTCGCTCTGCCGCATGTTTTTGCAGATTATATCCCATTTGCATAACGCGGAGATTTTCTCTTATTTTCACCCTGGTTATTTTGTCCATATCACCTATTAATTCTTCGACTCTATTAAGTCCGTAATAAAATAAATCATCCATAACTTTGTTATTTGTTTAGATTGTGTTCGACATTTAGTGTTTGAACTTCAGCGAGGAAGTCGTTGCCGGGGAGGAGGGTGAGGTGGCGCAAGTAGGCATGCGAGAGGCGGTGGAGGTCGTGGACGACGGACTCGATGAGCTTCTGGCGGGCGTCAGCATTATGGTGCTCGCGGCCCTTTTGCAGCAGAATAAGGTTGTCGTCCGACCAGTCGAACTTGTCGCGGTTGAGATGGTGCAGTTCGTAGCCCTCAGGACGTAAGCCGTGCCAGATTTCGTACATGGCTAGGTGGCAGAGGATGACGCCCTTACCGTTCTTTGTAAAATGACGTAACTCAGGATATTTGCTACCTCCTTTGCATAAAGCCTTTGCACTATTCCAACGGGGTTTGATTTGGGACAAGCCCAGTCTAGAGAACGAGAAGAAGCGCAAGCCGGCGCCGCCTTCGCCGTACAGGCGGGCGTTACCCGTGTCGCTTACAGCTGTTGGGTGTCGTTTGGCGATAGCGGAAGAGCCATCGCAGAAAAGGATGTTTACGAACTCCTCGGGCTGTGCGATAAAGCTGAGGACATTCGTGCCCGGGCGGACAAAAGCCCATGAGCGGATTGGGATAGGATTATAATTAAGCATAAACATCGGATCTTTAGGAGCGGCGACGTTGCCGACTCGGAAATCCGGTGCAAAGGTAGGGATAAAAAAAGGCTTCCGAGGTGTCGGAAGCCATGAATCAAATGAGAATCAAATGAATCAAATGAAAATCAAATGAGAATCAAATAGAGGGGTGTTTTTAATCAAATGAATCCAATGGAAATCAAATGGAATTTATCAGAAATATGCCACAAAATTGGTATAACCGAAGCGCATTTGGTCGCCGAAAAAGGCTTTCAGTTCTTCGAAAGTCTCTTTCTTATTACGTCGTCCCATATCGAGGACTTGTAGTTCGCGGTACTTTTTCAAGAATGGAGCAAGGACATTTGCTCCGCCTTCCACCGCTTCGCGGTATTTGTTCTCAAACTCCTCTAAGGTATATACTCCCAGTTCTTGCAGCTTAGCGGGAACTAGGAAAGGAAGCGTTTGTTTTTGCTCGGTTTTTACCTCTTGAACGGGTATGATGTCCTCAACTTGTTGGGGCTTTTCTTGCGGTGCCGCATATTGGTTGATAGTGACCGGACCATTATAGATCGTGCCATGATTATTTTCTTGCTTATACTGCGTGCCGATGTTCATTTGTTGGTATTTTTCTTCCATAGTAGTGATCGTATATTTGAGTTGAATGTTTTCGGTTGTTAGTTGATTGTTTTTGGTGATGAGTTGTTGGTTCTCGGCTTGCAGCCGTTGGATCTGAATGCCGGTATCCATGAGGAAATCCTCTTCGGAGAAACGCTTCTCGGCAGAGCGGAGGAACTGGTCGTAGAGCGAGACACCCTCTTCGAAATCCTCGGAACGGTTTTCCAGCAACATATTCCGGCACGCCTTGGCACGGAAGCCATCGGTACGTTGCAACATAGCTGCCAGCACGATGATAGCGACCTTGAAAAGCTGCTTGTCGCACCCAAGGCTCATATTCGCCAGAGCGTCATACTCGAGTTGGTCGCCCGAGCAGGTAGTGGTAAACATATACGCCGCCATGAAATGCACGGTATTCATCACCCGCACCACGGGTATCTCGATAGGGATATTATTGTTCCAGAAATGGCACTGCATAGCATGCAACCCGTCGATGAGTATTTCATCGCCGGGGAAGTCATGGCATAGATCCCTTTCGGAATGTCTGTCACGATAATATGTATCGTGATTGAGGCGCATACGGAATTAAAAGCCTACATTTGACTTAATATCTCTAAAAATCTGGCCTTAGTATATGCCCCATCTACAACACGTTTATCATACACCAAGAAATATCCGTATTTATCACGTCCACAGCAAGATGCCCATAAGTTTCCTAATTTAATTTTCAGTTCGGCATCCAAATGCTCGCCCTTAGTCTCCAACAAGACTATCTTTCCGCTTTTCGTCTTGATAATAAAGTCGGGATAATGGTTAATAAAGCCATTGATATAGAAGCCTCTCTTTTCCACATCACGCGTCCACCATTCAATATTAGGCATATTTGCCACATCGTTAATCACCTCTAACTCAAAATCATTTACTGCTTCCTCATTTGTGTACAGACTGCGAGGTATAGCACTACCCTTCTCTTTTACTGCGATAGTCTGCGGGAATTTGTATATGGGTTTGACAAAGAGTTTACCGGCATCTAACCAATCGCAAAACGTCTCATACATATGCTTCTGCTCAAGAGTAACTATTTTCTGCTTTATCTCATCCGAATATTCATTCAAATGTGCAACAAAATCGTTCAGTTGCTCTTCGTTCATCGGCCTTAGAATACGCTCTACGTAGGCCATAATATCGGGCTCCGCCAGAGGAGACATTTTTCCCATAGCGCGTGCTACGACAGAAGCACATTTATGTATCTTCTGTTCGGTATTTTCAGACGAACGTAAGTAATTCAGGATATACTCACGTTGCTGAGGATTGTCTATTTTAAAATAGCGAGGCGTATGATCGTCCGATTCGGTGTCTATATCTACACGGTACATGCTAGTAGGAGCTGCAACAAAACTAATATTTGCATCCTGATGTTCAAGTTTAAAGTTATCCAACAAATGCTCCTTTTTAAGCAACACCTCTTGGGCTTCAAAAATATTCATTTGCAATGTTAATTTCGAATAGAACATCGGGAGTTCTACCATCTTTGCACTATCCGCAAAAGCAGATTTGATTTGACCGTGCTTCATATCTTTCTTAAGTTCGTTAGGTACATTTGTCTCTCCTGTTTGCTCTTGGTGCTCTATTTGCTGTTGCAATGCTGCCGCTTCTTGTGCGCCATTTTGAAGAATAGATAATACATCCTCATTAGCAGAAGGAGCGTCTAAGGGCTCATCCGGATTAAACGTAATAGCAGTCTTGTCTATTTCATCCGAAGATTTGCTTACGGATTGTGGTTTCGGGGTCTCAGTAAACAATTCTGGACCAACCATAAAGTTGTCATCCGGATTATACTGTTGCTCTTGTGCTGCCTCGTCAATGGAACGGTAGTCTTCCTCTGAGAAGCCCGCACGATTAAGACCCTTAACTACATTATTCAGCGTTTCTTGGAAACGTGCGGAAGCTGTGAGTACATAACTCATATTAAGCGCCGCGTCAGGATTTTGGCGAGTATTCGGCAAACGCAGCACACGTCCGACTATCTGCTCTACATCGACAGCCGAACTACGATCGGCAAGAGAAGCGAGAATATATGCGAAGGGACAATCCCATCCCTCTTTGAGAGCATTGATGGTGATAATATAGCGCACAGGACAATCCTCCGCCATCAGGTCTATATCCTTTATCTCGTTTATCTCAGCGGTCTTTATTTTAATTTGTTCCTCTGGGATACGCAAGTCTAGCAAGCTCTGCTTAATCTTATCAAATGTTGCACGGTCTGCATCCCCGTTTTTAGATTCCGCTTGGAATAATACAATAGGACGGATATATCTGTCGGTATATTTATGAGCAGTACGCTCCAACTCACGCTGCAAATGTAATGCAGAGTCGATGACTTGCTCTTTCTTATTGTGATTATATACTATAACCGGCAATTTGACCATATTGTTTTTCTTGAGTTCGAGCGCGTCCGTGAAGCATAGAATATTACTATTCTTACGAGGTGTAGCAGTGAGGTCAAGTACAAAACTCGGGTGCATGTCTTTAATCATATCCTCACTCAACTTACTCGTGGCGTTGTGGCTTTCGTCAACTATAACAACTGGATGCAGGGCTTGGATGACGGACATCAGCTGAACCTCATCGGTATTGCTAGCATTTTCATGCAACAAAGGCAAGAACGACTGCAAATATCCGTTGTCCAAATATACACGGCGGTTGTCCTTGTTTGCAGTACGGAACGAGTCATAACTCATCACTAAGATACACAAGTTCTCATTGACGGTCGCCAATGAAAAGCCCTGCCCCATCAGAGCCTGCTCTTTGTTGAACACCTCTACGCGGTTTTGAAAATCCGTATCGATACGTTGGCGGTATGGATGATTTTTGTTTCGCAAGTTGCGCAAAGTCTGCTCCAGAATGGCGTTGGAAGGTACGAGCCACACTACAAAGCGTCTCGATAACAGACTGAAAGCGTCAAAGATAGTCTTCAGCGCAGCGGACGCAATAAACGTTTTACCACCACCGGTAGGCACCTTAATACACAAATGCGGAGCGCCCGGTACATTGTCCTTATACGGTTCAATTGGCATTCCGGGAAACGGATTGAAAGGCGGATTATTTGTCTGCCAGAACTTGTTGTAAGCATCACCGATGGAGTGAGTCTCTTGGGATATTTCCAAGAAACGCTCCAATTCGTTCAAGATCTTTTGTTGATAGTTCTTCAGTTCCATATTACAAGCGCTTTATGTCACGCGGTATTTTCTTAAATACGATATTAAATTTTTGCAATTCTTCTTGTGCGAGCAGGCAACGGTCGGCATAGATGATATACTGCTCGGCGCGCTGTTTAAGGGTTTCCAAGAAGTTCCAATCGAGCACGGTTTCTTGTTTCGGCTCGTAGTAGAAATAATAGTCCGTAAAATTGTGCGTGCCTAACAAATAAGTGTTGCTGCGTTTCGGGTCCTCCTTATAAGCTGTGTGCGTCTCTGCGTACCATACATATTGACGTATCTGCTCTGTATCGGCTTCATCATTCAGCATTTCTGTTTTATTATCAAAGATAGTCGTTCCCAACTCATAGAAATCAAAACTACCGCCTGTACCCTCTACGGCATTACTGCCCTCTCCATAGCCGGACATCACACGGCGTACGCGTTCTGCCGTGATTGTCTCGGCATAGTCGCACATCTCACAAAGAATAAACTTACGGTTTCCACCATCTTGCTTGTTAAGATTGAGTACTGCGTGAGCCGTTGTACCACTACCGGCAAATGAATCTAAAACAATCGAATTGTCTGGGATGTGAGAAATTAGAGATTCTATTAAGGTAGGCGGTTTAACAGTATCAAAACCTACAGGTCTAGCCAATATACTATTCAAGATTTCTTTTCCCTTCTGTGCAGTCCCATAATCTGCTGAGAAATGCGACCAAAATGGCACAAAGGAATCTTTTCCGACCTCATCTTCTGGATATACAGCCCTCTTAACAATCCCATTAATTATCTCAATCTTTCCCGCTGCGACTAATTCCTTAGCAGTTTCTTCTCCTATTTGCCACCTCTTCCCGGGGCGAGGGAATTGTCCCAAGATGGGAAACTTCATTGTGGCTCTTTCGTATCCTCCAGCATCAGATTTCTCTATAATCTCAAAGCGACATGGCCCGAATTTCCCCATATGAGGATATTTCTTGGAAGAAGCGACACTTTCTACATTAAATTTTTTATCCCCAAATTTATACAGCAGAATTTCCTCAACTTTTTTCTGTAGATTAAATTTTGCGCTACCAACGTTGGTTGGTTGTGTTGTTGATTCCCATGTAATAATCCCCACAAAATTAGACCGTCCAAATATCTCGTCACAAATATAGCGAAGTGCCGCATTCTCATTATCATTTATAGAAATAAAAATTGCCCCATCTTCTGACAAAAGTCTCTGTAACAATGTCAATCGAGGATACATCATGCACAACCATTTATCGTGGCGCGTAAGATCGTCCACTTCAGAACCAACGACTTGCCCAAGCCATTTCCTTATATGAGGGTCGTTCACATTGTCATTATATACCCAACCCTCGTTGCCTGTATTGTACGGAGGATCTATATAAATACATTTCACCTTTCCTTCGTACTTCGGCAATAAGGCCTTCAGAGCTTCAAGGTTGTCGCCGTGAATAATCATATTACCACTATCGGGTGTATCGCCAAATGTGTATTGCTTTTCCAATACACGGAACGGCACCTCATTGTGGTGATTAACAACTTTGTCTTTTCCTATCCAATTTAATGTAGGCATATGATGACGTTTCTAATTTTATTTCGGTATTAGTGTTTGTGTTCTTGCGGATAACAAATTTTGCAAGGTCTTTTGCCTTGCTTTTGGGCGGCGGAGAGGGGGATGCGACGGACCTCATGGTTGCAGAGGTCGAGGCCCTCGCAACTATCCGTACGATGATAGCACGCCGCATACGGGCTATCGCATATATAGACCTGCTTGGCATCGGCTGCCGCCAGGAAAAGGAAAGACAATATGATCCAGAGGCGGCTCATTTTCGCTCGGGCTTACAACCGGTATTCAAGCAGCGGAGCAGCTCCTTGGCAGGCTCGTACCCACTGATAGCCGACATAAGAAGAAGCGCGTCGGCTTCCTGCTTATCCTTAATATAAGGAACGCCCTCGGGCACGGGACGCTCGGAGGCATAATAATAGGAGCACGCCATCACGTACTGCGCGCGAGGATCGTCCGACTCCAGCAGCGCCTGATAGCAGCGCATAGTATCAGCATTGGTAAAGAAAGCCTTGCTAAGGGCCAAAGGAGAATTGGAGGTCTTGGTATCCGGCTTCGCCATCAGCACGGCACCGGAGAGCAACGCGCCCACCAAGACCACTATAAACAGAAACGACGGTACCCACCGAAAGTGAGCACCGCCGTTAAGCGTTGCGAATAGGGATTTATTACGATTTACCCGCCCTTCGCAGCAGGGGGGGGGTATTGGTAATCAGCGAGTTATGAAAAGATTTGCGAGTATTCATGGTTCGTAAGCGCATAATTCGGGTGCAAAGGTACGAAAAAAATCGCACATGTGCAAGCGCGCGTGCGATTTTTATGAAAATACAGAAATTACGCCTGCAGGCGTTACGCTACGAGGCGTAATTGATGATATATTGTTTATATTTTGAAGTGTCGCATTTTTTGCGACAGTTGGAGATTTCATCCATAGTTACATATCGCCTAAACTCAATGCAATAAACTGTATCTGATAGCCGCGGAAATGAGAACGGCTTATTATTTGTTAACTGCTTATTATCTCGATAAACCATACGGAGAGAAGCAAATGCAGAAGGGATTGACGCGTATAGACTACTTCTTTCATCTGAACATAGCACGAATACGCGGTTCCAAGAAAGCCATAGCCTCATCAGCCGTAAAATACATCTGCTGCGACGTGCCGGTAGTCGACGAATCAGTCATCAAGGGCATCTGTTTGGGTTCTTGCGTTTTCATCTTAACTATAGATTTTTATTTTCGGCAGCAAAGGTACAACTTTTTTTCGACTTGAGCAAATTTTAGTAGATTTTTCTTGAATTTTCAGAAAATTGTCGTATCTTTGCAGCCGACATATGAAATTTTAAAAAACGATGGAGGGATACCGACGTGATGTCGTTATCCCTTTTTACTTTCACACAAATCACAAATTCTTATCTCGTTCGTCGAACTCGAACGATTATTTCTTAGCCGCAAGGGCACGATTATGTTTGGCGTTTCACGCCTTCACATTTTCACACAAAAATGTAGGTTCTTATCGTGACTCCTGACCGGTAACGGTGTAGGTGCGGTTGCCATGCAGGATGAAAAGTTGCCCGTTGAGGAACATTTTTCCGTGCTGTCCTTTGGCTTCTTCCGTGTTCTCCAAGTCCGTTGGATTGGATGCTTCCGGGTTGGATGGAATGATTGGCGGAGTCGGGATTATTTCGTCACCACCTTCTTCCAGTTCTCCCGGATAACCGAAGGTCGCAAACGCACCGGTATAGACGTGGACAGGCGTGCCGTTTGCGTCAAGCGTAGAGAGGACGTAATTATAACGTGTTGCGGCTTCGAGACCGGTGATATTAAACGACAGCGTGGTGGGAAATTGGGTGCTGTTACCAGAATCACCGTCAGTTGTTTGCTCGTGTCGTTGTGGCGCATTGAACGTTATTCCGAGCAATTGCCCGGTCGGACCAAGCGTCAAATGACAGAAGACCGCACCGCTTTTGTAGATATCAATCTGGTACGAACCGGCGGCACTATCAGTAGGCCATGTCATGACCGCACTGGTTTGAGCCGGATCAACCGTCACTTTGTCAAGAGTTGTTTCAACAGCAGCCGTGTGGAAACTGCCGGAAACGGTACTGATCGTCTGACCGTTCGCGTCTTCTCCGGAGATAGCGTACCAATAGTCCGTATTGGCCTGTAAACCATTGAGCGTATAGAAGAAAAGCCTGTCCGTATATTCGGTATCTTCCGCTTTAGTACGTGCCGGAGCATGAGGGATAAAATGCAGACCGGTCACTACGCCGTTACGATCAAAGGTGATATAAAACGCCTCTTCCGTCCGTGTACTGTCTGAATAGACATGCAGGATATACGTCTCTGCATTCGGTACCGATGTCCATTGGAAGATAGCACTATGGGTATTCGGCACTACCGGGAAAAGATCACCGCCTTCATGATTTTGCACAAGACGCACTCCTTTGCCAACATAGCGGTTGTCCATAAGGATGGTCGGATTGCCATAGGGCACATAGTAATATGCGCCGTTTGTACCATTGGGTGTGGAAGTCCAGTAACGGGCAGTATTTTCCTGATATACAGCTGTGCAGTATTCACTCTGCCAATCCATTGACCGCTCGTACGTAATCGGCAGAAATACCGCTCCTGCCATTTCCATGAACATCCACTCATCTGCGGTGTAGTTATTGGGAGCCGCAGTGGAGTCTGTGCTATTGGAAGGCTTGAAATGCAAGTCGGCTGGTATCACCCAGTTGTCGGGTAACAGGATAGAGCCATTCACGCCACTCACTGTGCCGTTGGCATAAAGCGATGCAGCATTTTCGCGTCCTCTGAAAAGGTAGTCCCACTCATCTTTGGTCATCGTACGCCAAAGATTGGCTTTCTTACCTCCGTTGGAGATAGCATTTCTTCCCCAGTCGGTGAATGAGCCGTAGTTGCTATTGGTAGAGGTGCTGGCAGTAGGGTTATTGCCTGTTCCCCAGCCAAAAAGATCGAGCCAGCCTTTGTAAGTCCACACCCAACCTTCGGGTGAGTATTGGTAATGACGGATACGTCCGTTTGCTGTACCTACAAAGTCCCACTGGTTCTCGGCAAATCGCCATGTGGACGTACTGGGTTGGTACTGAAGGTTGCCACGCGAGAAAGCTACCGTGTCCGTCGCGCTGATGGCGAACCTGCCACGCAATGCGCCTTCTGTTGCGTACATGCTGCTTGCCATCATCGTCAGGCAAACAAGAATAATAGATACTTTCGTTTTCATGATCGTATATTATTTCAGTTGATTTCCTTGTATATCGTACATCCGTCCTTCGTACATCAGATAGATTTGTCCGTTGCGGAGGAATTTGACAGGAGTATTTGTGCCGTTTTCCTCGATGAAATCGATACCTTCCGCGTTTCCTATGGTGAAGAATGTGCCATTCGCAGTGTCTATGAGCAGCAGCACATCGTCATAGGCTTCGAGGGTGTACCAATACTGTGTACCAGGCAACAGGTTTTCTATTGTGGTGCTCAATACCGGTGCGCTCCACAAGGCGGCAGGTACGCGGCGAGGCGCTTTGGAGAAGTCAATGGAGATCAGCGTTCCGTCAGCAGCCAAGTGGAGAGTACAAACTTTCTCTGTCTGCGCTTCGTCCGCCCAGATAATGAGGGTGTAGGAAGCACCTCCGCTGACAGCCGGCCATGTAAAGGTAGCGGTGTTCTCTTCGGGTTCAATCTCCAGGTTCTCTTCTGTCGGCGTCTTGACAGAATCGACTTCTGCACTCAGTTGGGTGTAGTAGTAGCGTGCCATGTATTGCGCATTCACAGGATCCAAAATGCCGTATTTGTTTTCCGACACGTGGTGTGCCGTCAGGATACGCGCTTTCATCGCTTCGGGGTTGAACCAGTCGGTATAGAGGAGTTGGTTCGCTTCCTGAATACCGAACGATGCGGGGGAGAGCACAGGTTCCGCTTCCAAGGATGCTCCGTACGTCAGATTGTAGGCCTCGTTGCGCAACTCGTACTGCACTATATTGCCGGATTCATCGAGAGAAATAACCGGTAAAGTAGCCGCGCCGCGATAGGAAGAATTCGCGAATTCCCATGCGTTGTTTGTATCCGACCAGTTGTAGGTCTCGCGGAAATACCAGTCGGCATCGTCGCCTTCATAATGCATGATCTGTTTGGTCTTCGGCACCAACGCGGTTGCCGTATTGTCCAGACGGTAGTAAATCTGCTCGACAGGGCGTCCCTGTTCATCATAAGAGACATCTCCGAGACCGTCATTAGTCAATTGGAAATCAGTCCACCCCATAGATGAGCCGCCGTATTGCGAAACAGCAACGCAATCATACTGCGTACCGTCGTCCGGACGATAGAAGTAACGGTATTTCCAATACGGGATATTGCCTGTATTGCTCCATGTATACCACTCGATGCGCTGCGTCAAACGGCCGAGGACGTCGTAGGTGGGCTGGTTGCGGATGATCTTGTCACAAATAAGTGTTGTTGAATAATCTTCCCAATGATAGGCGTGCTGCTCTGTAAAAGTGCCGAATTCATCGAAGATATCGAAGGTGTCGGTGAAAAGTTCCAGTCCCTCTGTCTGATTTCCGGGAACAACCATACTTGAGTTTTCCTTTCTCCAAAAATAGCGCGATGCTTCTTTCTTACAATCAGGCTCGGGGAAGTAAGTAACATCTTTCCGATATGTCAGTTCCCATGAGGCGGTAGAGTCCACATAGTTATAGTAATACAGATGTGCCTGATGTCCTTCTATATCTTCTTGTACCTCGGCATAGTATTCACGTTCCATACCGGCTTTACCTCCTCCGAGCTTATAATACCAGTCAGGTAGAGGTTGAGCCAGAGTCTGCCAGGACTTGGTGCCGTCTCCATTATCCGCCATCTCTGCTGTCTTGATACGCAGGTACAAACCGATTTCCTCATCATAAGTGAAGGTATAGAGGTATTTTTCCTCCCAAATGTTCCCTTCCGGATCATTACTGATATATTCAATGGTGGAAGCAGGAGTCCCGTCGGAATTAAATGTGGTTTCCTCGCGGCTGTAGTTTAACAAATTCCAAGTGAAGTTTTTGGTATCCAATTTTTCCCGCTTACGCGACATGTCGAATTTATTGGAGTAATACAATTGCGTTTCCCGGATAGTATCGTTATGATATTTTCCCCCATTGACGCTCCAACCTTGTATATTGACCAGTAGCAGTTTATAATACTCTGCCGGACGATGATCCTCTTCGCTAAAAATAGTCCAGCCTCCGTAAGCTGGGTCTTCACGACTGGAAACGGAGTATATCTCCTCTCCCTCCGCATCATATTCCTTACGTTCATAGCACCACATGCCTTGGGAGTTAATGAACGAATCTACCTCCAATGCGATATTGTAATTCTCATCGTAGCGAATACAATGGTGTCGTTTCAGGCTGTCGTTGGAGTAGTTGTTCTCCAGCGTCAGCAAGGTGGTTGCCGCTCCTATGCTTCTCATAGGACGGGTACGGATTATCCATTCGCGCTCTTGCTTGGAAAGACATACCTTGCCCGACCGTTCGGAATGAATCTCGCTGATACAGAGATTCGTAGCACGGTCAATCCGGCGCTCGATATTATCGGTGAACACGAGATTTCCTTGCTCATCGTAAGTATAAGAACTCTCCCGAGTGCGTGCAACAGGATCTTTACGCGTAGTTACCGTTTCCCGTCCATAGGTGTTTTTGCCTTCTGTATTCCGTTTGATTTCGGCTTTGATCCAAAGTGTATCAATTCCCATTGGGTTATATTCAGAGATGTCCACATGGAGAGAAGCTATTTCGCCGTTCTCATGATAGGTGTAGTTAGATTCACGGATAGACATATCTAGAATATGATTGCGGTAATAATTGCGCACAACGCTTTCGGAGTTCGTTTCCCACGTACGGGCAGACGCGTTATATTTATAGGTATAATCAACCGAAACAGAATCATTCTCTGTACGAACGGTGCGGTTGTATGGTGTCCATTCCATGCCGGTCATCATTCCTGTCTGCTCGTCATAGACGGTGTTGAGACGGAACGTGATGTAGTCATAATTGCGAATCTGACGAATAAGCCTTCCTTCCTCGTCATAGACGTTACGCACGCTGTCCTTCATATACAACTCTTTCTGTGCCGGATTACGGTATTCAACATACTGAAGCGAGTCAAATGTCTCATAATATACGCGTTTTGCACGCCTGGACTCTTTCAGGTACAAGCCGCTGTCCACTTTGGTGTACAAGGTCTTGGTCGGCATCAACATATATGTCGTGTCATGCCATGTGCCGCGCTCCACGCTGATGACTTCCAGCGTGTCGTCCGTGTACCTGTAAGCCGTGTAATGGTCCGGACGGACCTCCTCCAGATCATTTTCCACCGTATAGGTCGGATAGGTATACACCACACTGTCCAGCCGCCATGCATAACGATTGGATAAATCCTCCTGCGTGTAGGCGCTATTTGCCATCATCGTCAGGCAAACAAGAATAATAGATACTTTCGTTTTCATGATCGTATATTATTTGAGTTGGTTTCCTTGTATATCGTACATCCGTCCTTCGTACATCAGATAGATTTGCCCGTTGAGGAACACCTTTGTACATGGTACATCGTCCCCTTGTACATCCATGATGCCTTCCGGCGCCTCAGGGTTAGAGGGGATGATAGGAGGAGTCGGGATTATTTCGTCACCTCCTTCTTCCAGTGCTCCCGGGTAACCGATGGTGGCGAACGCACCGGTATAGACGTGCAATGGTGTGCCGTTTGCGTCAAGCGTAGAGAGGACGTAATTATATCGCGAAGCAGCATCCAGACCTGTTACTTTAAAGGAAAGGGTATAAGGTTGACTGTCATCGGCATTGTTCATCGGCGCTCTTCTACCAGGCGCGGAGAAATGGATCGCTAACAATTGTCCGTGGTTGCCAAGCGTCAGTTTGCAGAAAACTGCGCCGTCCTTGTAAATGTCTATCTGGTAGGAATGTGCGGCACTATCTGTCGGCCACGTAAAGTCGGCTGTCGTCTCTGCAGCATCCACAGTCACGGTACGTTGGATCATTGCCGAGTCCGGCACATCCGCCATGCGGAATCGTCCCCAATAGGGATGTTCACGATATTGTTTGCGGCTGTCCGGCAACACACTCAACCATGCACTATCAGGAATGTCTGCCAATGTGCCTTCGGTAACCATCGGTGGTACTGCTGCCCAAACGGTGATATGCGTAACGGCACTATCTCCTTTAAAGGCGTTGTCGCCGATAAGCGTCACGTTCTTTCCAATAGAGATTTCACGCAAGGCACTCCAGTTTTCAAAGGCATTGCCGCCAACGGCTACCACTTTATCAGGGATATAAAGCGAGTCCTGACCGGTAATATTACTAAACGCATTCTCTCCTATATAAGTCACCCGTTCGGGTATGCGGACATCAGCCAATAGATTGCAGTTATAGAACACATTCGCGCCTATCTCCGTCAGGTTTTCCGGCAATTCCGCTTTCTCAAGCAGTACACAACTTTCAAAAGCACCCGAACCTATCTTTTGCAAAGTGGTAGGCAGAGAGACATACGTCATCTTTTTGCATTCTTGAAAGGCATATTTGCCGATTTCCTTCACACCCTCCGGCAAAACAATACTGTCTCCATTATATTCATGACACAGGTAATTGGGAATATACTCCACGCTGTCCCCGAAAATGATTTTCTTAAATGACAACGCATATCCCGAACCGATATCCAGAGGACTGTCCCAGTCTCTCGTCGGGTCAGTCGGGTGTTTCGCATTCCAAACAACGGCATCCAAATTAGGAAAACTCCACCAACCTATCTGTTTGTTAGATTTGAATGTGGCAGGAATATAGAGCGTGTCGCGTAACAAGATAGACTTGTCATTCCCTTGAGCATCCCAGTTATGAAATATAGTACCTGCAATGGTTTCCAGGCAATCGGACCATTTAACCTTTGTTAAGGCATTGCAACCGAAGAACACGCCTCGTCCTATATACTTTACGCCGCGACCTAAATCGCAGTATTGCAGCGCGCTACAGGAATGAAAAGCATATTCGCCTACTGAATCGACAGAAGAGGCAAATACCACTGTGTCCAATTGGGTAAATGAGTACGAGAACGCACTTGTGCAGACAGAAGTTACTCCTTCTTCTATCTCCAAGCGCTTTGCAGTATATGGATAACTCCTTTCGGTTATAGCCCCGTTACCGTAGATTCGCAACACTTGGGTAGAATCATTATACTCCCAATACACCTGCTCGCCACAAGTGCCATTGGATACCTCCGCGTACGCACTCGTTCCTTTTAATAACATAATTGCTACAAAAAGCAGACAAATTTGATTTTTCTTTTCCATAATTTGCATATGTTAAAAAGTTTTACTAATTTTGCGTCGTGAATCGTGTTTCAAAATCTGGTGCAAAGGTACTGCTTTTTTTCGACATGTGCAAATTTTGCAGTTGTACGAGGGGTGTATATGGCATTTTGTAAGTCATTGTAAATAAGCAAATTATATTTTTGTATGAAAAATAAAGTTGTACGATGGGAATTTTTGCCGCTTTTGGGCTTGATTTTTTGCTTTCAGAGTTGCCATTTTGAGTCTCAAAACGCCCAAAATCGGCTTCAAGAAGCGGAAGAATTGTACCTTCAAGGAACCTCATCCAATAGTAGTAGTCAGTACGAAAGTTCGACCGCATATCTAAAACAAGCGGAAGAGATCTTGGAGAGTATTCAGCCGTCAGCCGTCAGCCATCAGCAGTTGGCACAGCGGGATCAGTTATTAGGGTTGACATGGTTCCACTTGGGCAACACTTCGGAGAGTGAGATGCTTTATGACATTGCGCAGGCGTATTACCGCAAAGCGATACCAATGTTGAATCCGGACAGTAACGCGGTTTATTTAGCCTGTGCCTATCGCGACATAGCGCGTACGATAGCCATCACCGGGGGAGAACAAGACAGTGTACTTTGGTATTTTGCGCAAGCAGACATATTTGCCAATAAGGCCAATAACACGCTGCTCTTACTGGACATCGATGCCTACCGTTACCAACTATGTTTCCCGGATAGTGTGGTGCATAGACTGAATGTATGCAAACAGTTGGCCGAAGAATACAAGGTTGCGACACGCTATTCGGAAATCGTCGAACTGCTGTTGGCGCAGAGCGCTACCGACTCGGCTGCCTATTATTTGGCTCGCTTGCAACCTACCGATTCGGCCTATACCTATTGGTTTGAACAGAGCTATGCATATCTGAATAGCAAGATTCTTCGTCAACGCGGACAAGCAGATAGTGCCTATAGCGTGCTCTTGGATCTATATGACCGCAAGATCGAAGAACTCCAGCGTGATGCAGGGGCGCGAACATATGCGCTCTCCTTGCACTACGATGTAGCGCGTGAACAACAGTTGGCTGCGGAGGCACAACGCGAACGACAGTGGCAACGAACCATCTCTGTTATCCTGATTTTGCTGCTGGCAGTACTGATCATACTATTTGTCGTCATCTGGCGCTATTGGCAACAGCGTCGTCGTGAACAAGCCAGACAGTTAGAAGCATTGCGCGATAAATACGTACAACAGTTACAACTGGCCTTGGAACGCCTGCAGCAGAAAGTGAACCTCACTCGCGAAATCGAACTGCAGCACATGCGAGGCAATGAGGTGGAGTTTCCGAAATGGCTGCAAACCTACCGCGATGAGCAACTGACGATGAGCAAAGAGAGCCTGGACGAACTGATCGCTTCGATCGACAAAGCGCTGGATGGCGCGATCAGTCGTTTGCGCGCGGAGTATCCCGAACTGACCGAATCGGATATGCAGTTTGCCATACTCAGCATCATCGGCGCGTCGGACAACGACATGTCTATCGTGCTGAACGTCCAGAAACAAACCATCTATCATCGCCGCCAAATCGTCCGCAAACACGTCAACCCCGATATTGACGACATCGATGCCTGGTTAAGGAAGTATGTGCTGAGTATATAAGTTACATATCGCCTAAACTCAATGCAATAAACTGTATCTGATAGCCGCGGAAATGAGAACGGATGTTTACAAACTTTTCTTCCAATGTCTGCATACTGATTTTCTTCTCATTGCGTTTCACTTCGCCGATCGTCACACGTTTGTCCAATTTCTCAATAGCAATTAAGTCTATCTCGTTCTCTCCGCTCTTGTCCCACCAATGTCCTACTTCCGTCACACGCTCTTTCTCTGCGTATAACTGCCGGAAATAACGCTCTAACATCAAACCGCTGAACCGGTCGTAGCCTTTATCAATCATTTCTTTGAGCAAATCCGACTTGCCCATCTCGACAATCGAACGGTTGGATTCGATGAAGCGGAACCAGAACGTCAGGAAATTATCGTATAACGCGAACTTGATACCTTGCGAGTTAGGTTTGGCAAACATCGGTCGCACCTTTTGAATGAGGTTATATTCCTCTTCCAACGTAGCCAAGTACCGCCCGTTATTACCACCAATGACGCTGTCTATTTGTGATTGTGTGGTCATGCTGTTGGCAATCAGTTGCATAATACTGAAATACACCTGATAGCGTTTGCCGAATTCACCAACCAGCAGTTCCGTACCCTCGTTAAGGAACACTGAACCGTTTTGGCACACGGCATCAATCATCATCTCCTTACTTATAGCGTGCGCGTCCATGAGTAACTCCACGTATTTTGCTACACCGCCGCTAATGGTATATAGTGCCAGCAAGTCCTCCGGTGTATAATCGGGATTATAATCCGACAAAATCTGCTTGAGTAAAGCCGTGGAGAAAGGTTGCAACCGGATCTCTGCTGTCGCTCTACCGAACAAAGGTTGTTTCTTGTCGCGGAAAATCTTCAGCATCATCGAATAGACTGAACCGCACGCGATCAAGTGCATATGCGCTTGGTTCTTGTAGCTGTCCCATACGTCTTGTATCTCGGACAAGATGGCAGGATTGATGTCGTACAAACGTTGGAACTCATCCACCATAAATGTTACATGATTTTGTTCGCTGTAGATCATCAACTCACGCAATATATCCGCAAACTTGTTTGCACGTCCGTACAAGTGCAACCCTAAAACGGCTTCCACCGTTTGCTGCAACTCCTGGCAAAGCAACTGTTCCGATTTCTGAGACACAAAGAAATAGAGCATCTGCTTATCAGCAAAAGCTTGTTTGACCAGCGTCGTTTTACCGGTACGCCTGCGACCGATAAGCAGCGTGAATACTGCTGTTTGCTCCGATTGACGGTCCAATTGTAACAACCGCTCAATCTCTTGATTCCTGCCGTAGAACTTCATACATTTTTTACTTTTTACATTTTTGTAAATTACAAAATTTCAAAACTGCCGCAAAGGTACTGTTATTTTTTGAATTGAGCAAGTTTTTGAACAAAAAAGTTACTGGGAAGTGCATTTTTTTCCCATTTTGGTTGTTTTTCACACAATTATGCGAGCATAGATGATATTTTTTCGGCCAAAATCTTGCATATTCCAAATTTTTGTTGTAATTTTGCAGCGATTTTCTGAGATAAACGACTAAATAGAAACTGATTAAATAGTAAATCGATTTATGATTAACAGTCAAGACATCAAGAACGGCGTATGCATTCGTATGGACGGCCGTTTGTATTTCGTTATTGAATTTCTGCACGTGAAGCCCGGTAAGGGTAACACGATCATGCGTGTTAAGTTTAAGGATGTTGTGGACGGTCGCGTTCTGGAGCGCCGCTTCAATATCGGTGAGAAACTGGAGGATGTACGCGTAGAGCGTCGTCCGTATCAGTACCTCTATCAGGAGGGTGAGGACTATATCTTCATGAACAACGAGACCTTCGAGCAAGTGCCTATCGCTCACGACCTGATCACGGGTGTGGACTTCCTGAAGGAGGGTATGGTAGTAGATGTAGTATCGGACGCTTCGACGGATACAGTGCTGTTTGCCGAGCTGCCTACCAAGGTAGAGCTGAAGGTGACCTACACCGAGCCGGGCCTGAAGGGCGACACGGCTACCAACACGCTGAAGCCTGCCACGGTGGAGACCGGTGCAGAGGTGCGTGTACCGCTGTTCATCAACGAGGGTGAGACGATTCGTATCGATACCCGCGACGGTAGCTACTGCGAGCGTGTGCGTTAATCGCACATCGCCGCAGCTACGCGAGCAGCCAGACGGGCATTGTTGAGCACCAGCTCGATATTAGCGGCCAGGCTATCACCGCCCGTCAGATCTTTTACTCTGGCCAGCAGAAATGGCGTGCACTCTTTACCGTGTACGCCTTTTTCTTCGGCTTCCTGCAGGGCATGCTCGATGGCGAAATTGATGATGTCGGCCGGCATGGAGTACTCCTCGGGGATAGGATTGGTGACGAGCATACCGCCCTGCAGCCCCATGGCCAGTTTGGCATGGAAGGCATGTGCCAGTTCTTCGGGCGTATCCATCCGATAGTCCACGCCGAAACCGCTATGACGCGTATAGAAAGCGGGCAGTTCGTCGGTGCCGTAACCGATCACGGGTACACCCTTGGTCTCCAGGTACTCGAGCGTCAGTCCCAGGTCCAGGATCGACTTAGCACCGGCGCAGATGACCATGACGGGCGTCTTAGCCAGTTCCTCCAGGTCAGCCGAGATATCGAAACTATGCTGTGCACCGCGATGCACACCGCCTATACCGCCCGTAGCAAACACGCGTATGCCGGCCATGGCTGCGATGATCATGGTGGTGGTGACCGTAGTAGCTCCGTCCATGCCGCGCGCTACCAGCACGGGCAGGTCGCGACGCGAAGCCTTGGTGACCTCCGCGCCTTTCTTACCGAGGTGCTCTATCTCCTCGGGCGTACAGCCGGCCTTGAGGCGACCGCCGATGATGGCTATCGTAGCCGGTACGGCACCGTGGTCGCGGATGGTTTGCTCCACGCGCAGGGCCGTCTCCACGTTCTGGGGATAAGGCATGCCATGACTGATGATGGTTGACTCGAGCGCTACGACGGGACGTCCGTCGCGCAGTGCATCCGCCACTTCGGGCGAGAGGGAAAGATAGTGGTTTAGCATAGTATTAGTATTTTTTCGTGTTTTATTTCTCTTCTAATAAGTCAGGGCGGCGTTCCTGAGTATGACGTAGTGCCTCGTCGTAGAGCCACTCTTCGATCTTAGCCTGGTGGCCGGAGAGCAGGATGTCGGGTACGCGCCAACCTTTGTACTCGGCCGGACGGGTATAGACGCCTGGCTCCAGCAGGCCGTCCTGGAACGAGTCGTTCAGCGCACTCTCTACGTCGCCCAGCGCACCGGGCAACAGACGTACGATAGCGTCGGTCATCATGGCCGCGGGCATCTCGCCACCGGTGAGCACGAAGTCGCCGATAGAGTACTCACGGGTGATCAGGTGGTCACGCACGCGCTGATCCACGCCCTTGTAGTGGCCGCAGAGGATGATGATGTTCTCACAGAGCGAGAGGCTGTTGGCCGCCCGCTGGTCGAAGCGCTCGCCATCGGGAGCGGTGAAGATGATCTCGTCGTAGTGGCGCTCGGAGGTGAGGTGGGTGATGAGCCGGTCGATGGGTTCGATCTGCAGCACCATACCTGCTCCGAAACCGAAGGCATAGTCATCTACTTTGCGGTGCTTGTCCAGGGTCCAGTCGCGCAGGTTATGCACGTATATCTCGCACAGCCCACGGTCCTTGGCACGCTGAATGATGGAGTGGTTGAGCGGCGACTCCAGCAATTCGGGACAACATGTGATGATATCAATTCTCATATATTCAGGCTTTCAGCTGTCAGCCATCAGCTTTCAGCTTTTTTCTTTTGACTTTCGACTTTTGACTTACGGTACCGGATCATAGCCGGAGCCGCCCCAGGGGTTGCAGCGCAGGATGCGCTTGATACCCAGCCAACCGCCGCGGAAGATGCCGTACTTCATCACGGCCTCCACCATATACTGGCTGCACGTAGGCGTGAACCGGCACGACGGTGGCGTGAGGGGCGAGATGCATGCGCGGTAGAAATACACCGGCAGCAAAAACAGCTTTCGTATGATCACTTTTACACTCATCATCCTTTCACCTTTCAACTTTCACCTTTCAATTTCCGCAGCGCTTTGCGCATCGCTTTCTCGATGACCACGTAGGGTTGCTTCTCGCGGTCGATATAGTTGAAGCCGATCAGGTAGTGGCGGTCCGGTTGCTCGTCCAGCAGGTGGCGGTTGAGCCGGTAGGCCTCCCGCATACGGCGCCGCATATGGTTGCGATCCACGGCATGCCGGAAGATGGACTTAGGTGCCCATACGAGTACCTGGGTCTGATCCTCAGCCGGCATATAGGTCACACGCAGCGGCCAGCACACGAAATGCTTGCCCTCGCGGTAGAGTTGCCGGATGCGCAACTGGCCGCACAGTCGGTCGGATTTAGAGAGCGTATAGGCCACCTTTTCTCTCAGTTTTTACGCTTCGGTCTGGTGCTCCAGATAGTCGTTGATAGCCGATATGATCGACTGGTGCTTCTCGTTGGGCACGCGGATATCTACGCGGAAGCCGGCTTCCTCCAGCGCCTGTACCGTACCGGCACCAAAGGCGGCGATCAGGGTTTTACCCTGCTGCCAGTTGGGGAAATTCTCCTGGATCGACTTCACGCCCGAGGGGGTGAACAGCGCGATCATATCGTAGTCAAAGGGTTTTTGCTCTTCCCACTTGCTCGACACGGTGCGGTACATGATAGCCGGCTGCACGGTGATATTATGCTCGGCAAACATGTTGATCTGGTCGTCGGTATGGATATCGCTCAGCACCATCAGGTATTTCTCCTGCGGACGACGGAACATAGCCGGCAGCAGGTCCTCGAAGCGGTTGTGCTCCGAGAAGAACACTTTACGCTTGCGGTACTGGATATATTTCTGCAGGTAGTTGCCTACGGTCTCGGAGATGCAGTAGTAGTGCATCGAATCGGGCACGTTGAGTCGCATCTCTTCGCAGAGACGGAAATAGTGCTCGATACCCAGGCGCGAATTGAGGATGACGGCCGTATAGTCGAGCGGGTTGATGTGTTGCATACGAAATTCGCGAGCGGTCAGTCCCTCGATATGGATCAGTTGACAGAAGTCAAACTCCACCCCATACTTGGCCGCCATATCGGCATAGGGGTTACGTTCGGTCTGGGGCTTGGGTTGCGAAATAAGAATCTTTTTTATCATAATTGCACAAAACTTTGACTAAGTATATAGTTGGTACCATAGTATGCGCCCAGGAGGGGCAGCACATCCATGGTCATCACGGATATCAATATATAGAGCAACGCCGACGGACGCTGGAGAAAGGCGCGGCAGTACTTAAAGATGATGAGACCCACAAAGCCGGCGGTCAGGATCCCGACGAGCGTCTGCAGCAGGCGGGTGTTGCCATAGTAGAACATGCCGAGCATGAGGGGATAGAGGGCGCAGCAGAAGACGCATATCAGGTGCTCGTAGTGCTCACCTATCGTGGCACAACTCTTGCGGATCTGGAAGGTGTAGTTCACCAGCAGCATCATGAGCACCTTGATGCCGTATAGCAGGGCTATCAAGAGCAGGATGACGCCATAGCGGGCGATAGAGAACGCTCCGTCGTGGAAGCAGAGCAGGTAGCAGGCCATCGCCAGGGTGCCAAGTTGGAACAGGTGCAGACATATCTGGCCCAGCACGGTGCGCTGCGACTCGGTGTACTGCCGTTCCGGTTTGGCAACGATGGTCGTAAAGCTATTGAGCACAACACCCGGTTGCAACACGTTGGCCAGCGCGGCCAGCACGAGCAACAACAGCAGCACCCAAGCCGTCCACGGCTCGGATACAGGCGATGATATGAGGGGTATGGAGGTGCTCATTGTTTTAGGGGCTGTCAGCATTCAGCCGTCAGCTTTCAACTTTTAATTGGTATAACTTGTCGCCACGATGTATCAGGCGGTCGGTCTTGAGCGAGAAAAATTGGCCTTGGGGGATGCGCTCGGCGGGATGTCCGTCGGCATCGCGCATACCCGCAGCGGTCAGTTCGTACGCACCGGTGGTCTCGCCCGTGACGAGCAGTTCGGCCGTGGCGTCCAATTCGGGCACCGCTTCGACGTAGAACTCGGCTACGCTCAGTTGCTTGTAGAAATTGGTACACTTGCCTACGAACACTTTCTTGCGCGTGGCCATACTGCCATAGTGGCGAGTCCACTCGCCCAGACGTTGTCCCTGGTAGTAGCCGTCCCAGAAGCCGCGGTTGAAGACGCGGCTGAGGCGCTCGTCCCAGCGGGCGATCATGGGTTCTATCACCTCGTCCTGCGTGTACAGTCCCTGCTGCCAGGCCTCGACGGCCTCGCGGTAGCAACTGACGACGGTACTTACATACTCAGGTCCGCGGGCACGTCCCTCGATCTTGAGGACACGTACGCCGGCATCCAGCATGCGGTTGAGAAAACCGATGGTCTTCAGGTCGCGGGGCGACATGATATACTGGTTGTCGATGTCCAGCTCCAGGTCCGACGACTTATCGCGCACCGTATAGGCGCGGCGGCACACCTGCACGCAGGCACCACGGTTAGCCGACTGACCGAAGTTGTTGAGGCTCAGGTAGCACTTACCGCTCACGGCCATGCATAGCGCGCCGTGGCAGAACATCTCGATGCGCAGCAGTTCGCCCTTGGGGCCGCAGATATGCTGCTCTTGGATGTCACGGTAGATGGATGCCACCTGGTCCATATTGAGTTCACGCGCCAGCACCACCACGTCGGCAAACTGCGCGTAGAACCGCAGCGCCTCGGTGTTAGCGATATTGAGTTGGGTAGATAGGTGCACCTCGACGCCCACCTCGCGGGCATACTGCATCACGGCGATATCGCTGGCGATGATAGCACTCAGTCCCGCCTCGCGGGCATGGTCCACTATCTCGCGCATGAGCGGCAGGTCCTCGGGATACATGACGGTGTTGAGCGTCAGGTAGGTCTTCACGCCCGCCTCACGGCAACGACTGACGATGGTATGGAGGTCTTGGGTCGTGAAGTTAGCCGAACTGCGCGCACGCATGTTGAGGTGCTCGATGCCGAAATAGACGCTGGTAGCACCGGCCTCGATGGCCGCTGCCAAGCTCTCCCAGCACCCTACCGGCGCCATGATCTCGATATTTGGGCATTCAGTATTCAGCATTCAGTATTCAGCTTGCTACGCATTTTTGACTCCGGAGGCACTCCGGCTTTCGACTTTCTACTTTTTTCTTTCGACTAAATATTCTGCTATTTGCACGGCATTGAGGGCGGCACCTTTGCGGATCTGGTCGCTTACGCACCAGAAGTTGAGGCCGCAGGGGTTGGTCAGATCCTCGCGAATACGTCCGATATATACGGGATCCTGTCCGCTCAAGTAGAGCGGCATGGGGTATTCGTTCTGCTGGGGATTGTCCATCACGACGCAACCGGCCGAAGCCTCAAAGGCCTCTCGGGCACGGGCCACGCCGATCGGCTGCTCGGTCTCTACCCACACCGCCTCCGAGTGGGCACGCAGCGAGGGCACGCGCACGCAGGTGGCGCTCACCAGAATGTCGGAGTGCATGATCTTGCGCGTCTCGTTGTACATCTTCATCTCCTCCTTAGTGTATCCGTTGTCGGTGAAGACATCGACATGGGGGATGACGTTGTAAGCCAGCTGGTGCGGAAATTTCTTGACGGTAACGGGTTCGCCGCTGAGCACCTGGCGATATTGTGTCTCCAGTTCCGCCATAGCTTGTGCGCCTGCGCCGGAGGCTGCCTGGTAGGTAGCTACATGTACGCGGCGTATATGGCTCACGCGCTCCAGTGCCTGCAGGGCTACCACCATCTGGATGGTTGTGCAGTTGGGGTTGGCGATGATGTTGCGCGGACGACAGAGGGCGTCCTGGGCGTTGACCTCGGGCACTACCAGAGGCACATCCTCGTCCATGCGGAAAGCGGAGGAGTTGTCAATCAGAATAGCGCCAAAGCGGGTGATATCGTCCGCGTACTCGCGTGATACGCTCGCGCCCGCGCTGGCAAAAGCAATATCGACACCCCGGAAGGCGTCGTTGTGCTGGAGCAGTTCCACGGTGTGGGGTTCGCCCCTGAATAGGTATGTCTGGCCTGCGCTACGCGATGAGCCGAACAGGCGTAGTTTTGTGAGCGGGAACTGCCGCTGTTCGAGAACACGCAACAGTTCCTGTCCTACGGCGCCCGAGGCGCCTACGATAGCTATCGTCATATGTACGTACGAACTTATGCGAGCGCTACAGTAACGTCAGCCTCACCCTCAGCGAAGGTCAGTTTGCCCTCACGAGCGAGCCAACCAAGAGCCAGATAGAGGTCTTCGTTTTTCAGTTTCGTGGCTTTCTTCAGAGCCTTCAGTGCGAGTGCACCATTCTCGAGAGCAGCCCAAATGAGGCCTGCGTTCTCACCAATTTTAGCTACATTCATGATTGTTTTCTTTCTTTTTTGTTAATATAATAGACTAATATTCTGTCGGCCGTCAGCTATCAGTCATCAGCCATCAGCCTTCAGTTTTAATTTTCAGCTTTTGTCTTTTCTTTCGACTTTCGACTATTGTATCACTCTTCCCACTTACGGAACACCAGGCAGGCGTTGTGGCCGCCGAAGCCGAAGGTGTTGGTCAGCGCATAGCGCAGCGGGCGCTTCTGGGCCTGACCGAAGGTGAAGTTGATCTTGTAGTCGATCTGCTCGTCCTCGTCGTCGGCGGAGTGGTTGATCGTAGGCGGCACGATGCCGTGCTTGAGGGCCAGGATACAAGCCATCGACTCTACGGCACCCGTAGCACCGATCATATGACCCGTCATCGACTTGGTCGAATCCAGGTTCATCTCATAGATATGATCGCCAAAGACGTTGCGGATAGCCTTCAGTTCGGCGATGTCGCCGAGCGGCGTGGACGTGCCGTGGGTATTGATATAGTCGATATCCTCCGGACGGATGCCGGCATCCTGGATAGCCAGTTGCATGACGCGTTGTGCGCCCTTGGCATCGGGATCGGGGGCCGTCATATGGTAGGCATCCGAGGTCATACCCTCGCCCACCATCTCGGCGTAGATCTTGGCGCCACGTGCCTTGGCGTGCTCATAGTCCTCCATGATGAGGCAGGCAGCACCCTCGCTCAGCACGAAGCCGTCGCGCGACCTAGAGAACGGACGGCTGGCGCCCTGCGGGTCGTCGTTGCGCGTAGAGAGCGCATGCAGCGAGTTGAAGCCGCCGATACCCGTGATCGTCACGTCGGCATCCGCACCACCCGTGAGCAGCACGTCGGCATGACCCAGACGAATCTGGTCGAAAGCCTGCGCGATAGCGTGGGACGACGAGGAGCATGCGGTGGACACCGAGAAACTCAGTCCACCCAGGCCGAACAGGATAGATATCTGACCGGCAGCGATGCTGGGAATCGACTTGGGAATCATGAAGGGATTGAAGCGGGGTACGCCGTCGCCCTTGCCGAAGCTGACGATCTCCTCCTCGGTGGTCTGCAGACCACCCATACCGGAACCCCAAATCACGCCGATACGGTCGCGATTCTCATGCTCCATATCCAGTCCCGAATCCTCCAGCGCCTCTTTGGCCACCCATACCGAGAACTGCGCGTAGCGGTCGAGCTTGCGCACCTCTTTGCGGTCGAGCAGGGGCGTTGGGTCAAAACCCTTCACCTCGCCGGCAAACTGGGTCTTAAAGAGGCTGGCATCAAAGGCCGTGATAGGAGCTATACCGCTCTTGCCGGCCAACAGGGCTTCCCATGTCTCGCGCGCGCTATTGCCTACGGGCGTAAGCGCGCCTATTCCTGTAATAACGACTCTTCTTAATTGCATGCTTTTTTGCGTCTTGTATCACATGAATTAACGAGCTTACGGTTGCCCGTAAACTCGCAATTCAATCATTCTTACCGTCTGTTAAGCCTGTGCGTTCTTGATGTACTCAATCACGTCACCTACGGTGCTGATCTTCTGCGTATCCTCATCCGGAATAGAAATTCCGAACTCTTTCTCAAACTCCATGATGAGCTCAACTGTATCCAGCGAATCAGCATTCAGATCTGCTTGGAAATTAGCCTCGGGGGTCACTTGCGACTCCTCAACACCCAGCTTATCAACGATGATAGCTTTTACTTTCGATTCAATTTCTGACATAATTGTATAGATTTGTTTTTGTATATTCTCGTGTTGGTTTTTTGCTTGTTTTCGGCGGCATTTTCTATCCGATGGGAACATGCCTAACTACGAAAAAGCGTGCAAAATTACAACATTTTTCTGATATATGCAAATTTTTCACCCTATTTTCATAAAAAAAGTGCAATTTGAGAATTGGATATAACATTTTTTTCCGACATTTTTTTTGCATATATGAAAAAAAAGCTGTACCTTTGCAGCCGATTTTAAATTTGGCATACTATGGCAGAAGAGCAACTGGCGCAAACGACTACCAACTATGGCGATGAGAATATCATCCACCTCGACGACCGCGAACATATCCGCCGCCGACCCGGTATGTATATCGGTAAATTGGGCGACGGCACCCACTCCGACGACGGTATATACGTGCTGATCAAGGAGACGATCGACAACTCGATCGACGAGTTCCGCATGGGCGAAGGTAAGGTGATCGAAGTGGACATAACGGCGACAGGCGAAGGGGCGAATGGCGAACGTCAGATGGTACGCGTACGCGACTACGGACGCGGTATACCCTTGGGCAAGATGGTGGAAGCCGTTTCGCTGCTCAACACCGGCGGTAAGTACGACAGCAAGGCCTTCAAGAAATCCGTGGGTCTGAACGGCGTAGGTACCAAGGCCGTAAATGCGCTCTCTACTTTCTTCCGCGTACAGTCGTTCCGCGACGGCAAGACGCGCTGCGCCGAGTTCAGCCAAGGTCACCTGGTGTCGGACACCGACGTGATAGACTACGACGGACCGGAGAAGCGAGGCACCATCATCGAGTTCCGACCCGATGACTCGAAAGGCCTATTCGAGAACTACCGCTTCCGCGACGACTATATCGAGGAACTGCTACGCAACTATGCCTACCTCAACACCGGCTTGACGCTGATCTACAACGGCAAGAAATACACATCCAAGAACGGCCTGCTCGATCTGCTGACCGAGAACATGACCGTAGATCCGCTCTACCCCATCATCCACCTGAAGGGTGAGGACATCGAGATCGCCCTGACCCATACCTCGCAGACCGGCGAGGAGTACTACTCCTTCGTGAACGGTCAGCACACCATCCAGGGCGGTACCCACCAGGCCGCCTACCGCGAAGCTATCGGCCGTACGATTAAGGAGTTTTTCAACAAGAACCAAGACCTCACCGACATCCGCAACGGCGTAGTAGGCGCGATAGCCATCAACGTAGAGGAGCCCGTCTTCGAGAGCCAGACCAAGGTGAAACTGGGCTCGAAAGATATGTCCCCCACGGGCGGCGTGAGCGTGAATAAGTTCGTGAACGACTTCGTGAAGCTGCAACTGGACAACTACCTGCACAAGAACCCGCAGACCGTGGAGATCATGCTGCAGAAAATCCAAGATAATGAGAAAGAGCGCAAGGCTATAGCCGGCGTGACGAAAGCCGCTCGCGAGCGTGCCAAGAAGAACCTTCTAAATAATCCTAAGTTGCGTGACTGTCAGGTGCATTTCAACGACGCCAAGCCTGTACACTCGACCAAGAATGCCGACGACGACCTGCGTCAGGACACCTGCATCTTCATCACCGAGGGACTCTCGGCATCGGGAAGTATCACCAAGAGCCGCGACGTACGTACCCAGGCCGTATTCTCGCTGCGCGGTAAGCCGCTGAACTCGTACGGACTGAGTAAGTCAGTAGTGTATGAGAACGAGGAGTTCAACTGCCTGCAGTCGGCCCTGAACATCGAGGACGGACTGGACGAACTCAGATACAACAAAGTGATCATCGCCACGGATGCCGATGTGGACGGCATGCACATCCGACTGCTGATGCTGACCTTCTTCCTGCAGTTCTTCCCCGACCTGGTGAAGAAAGGGCACGTCTATATATTGCAGACCCCGCTCTTCCGCGTGAAGAACAAACAGGAGATACGCTACTGCTACTCCGAGGAAGAACGACTGAAGGCGCTGGCGGAGGTGAAGAACCCCGAGATCACGCGATTCAAAGGACTCGGTGAGATCTCACCCGAAGAGTTTAAGGGCTTCATCGGTGGCGACATCCGCCTGGACCAGGTGAGCCTGCGCAAGGAAGATGCCGTGAAGGAACTGCTGGCCTACTACATGGGTAAGAACACCACGGAACGCCAACAATTCATCATCGATAATCTGGTGATAGAGGAAGACAAGGTCGATGATATCGACATTTGAAGTGACAAAGGGACAAAGTACTAAGAGACTAAGGTGATCAAGGTCGATGATATCGACATTTGAAGTGACAAAGGGACAAAGTACTAAGAGACTAAGGTGATACCTCTGCTATTATTCATATTATTAGTTGTCATCGTTGTCGTATTGTACGAGATACGTGAGCGACAAAGAATGGCTAAAGGCGAAGGGCTAAAGGCGAACGATCGGCCGGAGGGATGCTGCGGCGAGCACCTGGTGTGCGAACGCGAGACGCTACTGCAGACCAACGCCGAGATCGTCTATTACGACGATGAGGAATTGGACCAGTTGGCCGACACCGACCCCAAGGACTACACCGAAGCACAATACGCACAGCTGCGCGACGTATTTGAGACGCTAAAAGAAGCGGACGTACCCGGCTGGTGCCGCAGCCTGCAGTTGCGCCGCATTCAACTACCGGAAGATATCAAGGACGAGGCGCTGATGATCGTTCGCGAGCGAAGAAATAGCAGATAGCCGTTACGGCCAACAGACTCAGCACACCTACATACCACGTGCTACCCGCACCAAACTCCTCCATCCATTCTGTACCCAGACCCAGATGGTCGCTCAGGTAGAAACTGATCACGGCCACCGCATTGTTGGTCATATGCATCAGCATCGGTACCCACAGACTACCCGTCCACACCAGCATATAGCCGAATAGGGCACCCATCAGCATACGCGGCACGAAGCCATAGAACTGCATGTGGATAAAGCTGAATAGCGCCGCCGTGATCCATATGGCGGCTGTTTTATATTTAGGCGAGAATTGTCCCTGCACCACGCCGCGGAAGGTCAACTCCTCGCCTATGGCCGGCAACACGGCCATAAGACCTAGGTTGATGAGCAGTCCACCGACGCTATCCACCCTGAGAAAACGCTCGGTCAGCACGGCCGCAGCATCCTCCATCTGACGCATCCATTCCTCCAAGCCATGCAGCGCCGAGGGCAACACGAGTTGCTGATTCAAATGGCTCAGCAGGTTGATCGCCGGCACGGCGATGAGCATCGTCCCGACCGCCACCAGGGCCGTGCGTCCGGTCATACCGCGGTCCAAGTGCAACCACGCGAGCGGCTGCTCCGACCATAGATAGACGCCCAACAACGACGGCAGGATAAAGATAGTCAGCGTCTGCCATAGCTGAAGACGCTTGGCGGCCGCTACCGAATCCGAACCATGGGTCAGGATAAACCATAGGATCATCATCGGGATCGTCAGCGCCAGCATCAGGCCCAACCATAGGCCCAGGCGGCTGTACCATTTGGAATCACTCCATTTGCCTCGTAACATAGCTGCGTTTCGTTTTTTTTACTGCGGATCGACATCCGCGATGATTTGTACTCGTTTGTGCCTGGTCTGCACGTAGTCAATCTGTTCGGCTACCATCTGCTTGGCCCGCACGATATTGGCGCCCGCCTCGATGCGGAGCCGGACGAGCCGTATATGCTGGTTCTGGACACGCGCTATCGAGGGTACGACGACACCCGATACGCGTTCGGCGAACACACCCTGCAGACGGCGCTGCAGCAGGCGGGCGGCCTCTACGACAGCCTGTTCGTCGCGATGCCGCAGCGTAAGCTCTATGATGCGGTAGAAAGGCGGGTAGTGGAACTGACGGCGTTCGGCGATCTGCTCTTGGTAGAGCGCCTCGTAGTCATGATTCAGCACATAACGGAGCACCCCGTTGTCGCGCTGCCAGGTCTGGATGATCACCTCGCCTTGCTGTCCTTTACGTCCGGCACGGCCTGCCACCTGGCTGAGCATCTGGAAGGCACGTTCATAGGCCCGGAAGTCGGGTTGGTTCAGTAGGTGGTCAGCACTCAATACGGCCACCAGTCCCACATCGTCGAAATGCAGTCCCTTGCTCACCATCTGGGTACCGATCAGTATGTCGCACTCATGGCGCGCAAAGCGGTCGATAATATCCTGGTAGGCCGTTTTCTGGCGCGTGGTATCCAGGTCCATACGCAGTACGCGGGCCTCTGGGAAATACTGCGCCACCTCGTCCTCGAGGCGTTCGGTACCAAATCCGCGTACCCGCAGTTCACCGCCGCACGCAGGACATATAGAAGGAATCGCGCGCGCGTGCCCGCAATAGTGGCAGCGCAGTTCGTGGGCCTGCATATGGAGCGTGAGGGGTACGTCGCAGTTGGGACATCGCGGCGGTTGACCGCACGAGACGCATTGCAGTTGGGGCGCATAGCCTCGGCGGTTCTGAAAGAGGATGACCTGGCGTCCGGCTTGCAGCACCTCGCGCATACGCTCTACGAGCGGGTCGCTGAAATGGCCGTACATCTCGCGGCGGTGGTACTGGCGCTCCAGGTCGATGAGCGTCACTTTCGGCAACTCAATATCCTTGTATCGCCGGGTCATACTAACCAAACCGTACTTACCGGAAAGGGCGTTATGGTAGGTCTCGACGGCCGGCGTAGCCGTACCGAGCAGCACCTTGGCGCCCTGCTGGTGAGCCAACATGATAGCGGCCGAACGCGCATGGTAACGCGGGGCGGGTTCTTGCTGCTTGTAGCTGGTCTCATGTTCCTCATCGACGATGACGAGACCCAGCCCGCTGAAGGGCAAGAGAACGGCCGAACGGGCACCTACGATTAATCGGGGCTGCGGATGGAGTTGCTGGCGATATATCTCAGCCCTGAGGCCATCGCTCACGCGCGAATGATAGACCACGACTTGGTCACCAAACACGCGCTGCAGCCGATCGGTGAGTTGGGTAGTTAGGGCTATCTCGGGCACGAGGTAAAGCACCTGGTGGCCCTGGGCGAGTTGCTCTTGGATGAGGTGGATATACACCTCGGTCTTGCCGGAAGCCGTGACACCATGCAGCAGCACCGTCTCCTGGGTCTGCCAGGCTTGCAGGATCTCCTGTTTGGCCCGCTGCTGCTCGTCGTTGAGCGGGTGGATATCCTCTATCTCGCCGATATACTCGGGCAACTTAACGCGGCGCTTCTTGACGGGCGAGAAGCTATAGGTGCGATCGCACACGCGTGCCGGCAAAGCCGCCGCCATGACGTCGCCGATGTGGCACATATAGTAGTCGGCTATCCATTGCCATAGGGCCAGTTGCGCAGGGTTGACGGCCGGCTGCTCGTCGAGCGCCATGATGACGTCACGCAGGCGGATGGCATCCGGGATAGGTTCGGTGTGCTCACGCAGCACGATACCCACCATCTGCTTGGTGCCCAGCGGAACAAGAACCCGCATACCTGGTTGCGGGTTCTCCATGCCATCCGGTACCTGATAGGTATAGGTATCCCGGATAGCGAGGGGCAGTATGACGTCAATGGTTTTAATAGTCGAAAGTCAAAAGACCGCTTCGCTCAAAGTCGAAAGCAGATTTACTCCTTCACTCCTTTACTCCTTTACTCCTCTACTCCTTTACTTCTTCTAATTCTAAGGCTTTGCGGTAGCAGGCGCGGCAGAGGGGTTCGTAGCTGTCGGTCTCGCCCAGCAGGACACGCTTGTCGGAATGGACGAGTCGGTGGCTGACATAGGCCAGGTCGCCACAGTGGACACAGATAGCATGCGTCTTATACACATCCTCGGCGATAGCCATCAGCGCCGGCATAGGTCCGAAGGGAACGCCCTTGAAGTCCATATCCAGACCGGCACATATGACGCGGATGCCACGGGCTGCGAGTTGCTCGCACACATCCACGATACCCATATCGAAGAACTGGGCCTCGTCGATACCCACCACGTCGATATCATCGGCCAGCAGCAGGATCTGTTGCGACGAGTCAACCGGCGTCGATTGGATGACATTGTGGTCGTGGCTGACGACGTCCTCTACGGAGTAGCGTACATCGATAGCGGGTTTGTAGATCTCCACACGTTGGTGGGCAAACTGCGCACGCTTCATACGGCGGATGAGTTCTTCGGTCTTGCCGGAGAACATCGAACCGCACACCACTTCTATACTGCCGCGGCGGCGCGATGGGCCTTGAGTGTCTCTTTCTGAAAACATATTGTATTGGGTTATGGGTTACGGGTTATGGGTTGGGGTTGAGCAGGCGGATTTCGACGGGGCGGAGCTGGATGGAGGTCATATGATTAAAGGTGTTCTCCTCCAGTTCGTAGCATAGGTCGATGGGGTTGCCGTTCTGCAGGTAGAGTGCTTTGTCGCCCTCGCCAAAGGCGATGCCGGTGATGGCAGCGGTGCGGTCGGTGAGGTCGAGTCGCAGGTGTTCACCCATACGTCCTACGCGTCGTGTGTCGCGATTGTTGATCACGTTGCGGGTAGCGAACACGGGTCGCGGGTTGCCGGGACCGAAAGGCTCCAGGTGGCGCAGCAGGTTGAAGAACTCGGGCGTGATATCCTGGAAATCGATCTCGGCCTCGACGTCGACGGTGGGTCGCATCTGTTCAGGGCGGATATGGGCGGCCACGTATTCCTCGAAGCGACGCCGGAACTCCGGCAGGTTCTCGGGCGCCATACTGAGTCCGGCCGCAAAGCGATGGCCTCCGAAGTTGGAGAGCAGGTCGCTACACGAATCGATGGCGCTATAGATATCAAAGTCGCTCACCGAGCGGGCCGAACCCGATATCTCGCCGCCCTCCTCGGAGGTGAGCACGATAGTAGGTCGGTAATAGACCTCGGTGAGTCTGGAAGCGGCTATACCTACTACGCCGCGGTGCCATCCGGGCGCATAGACGACGCTCGTGAACTTACGATCATTATCCGGATCGGCAGCCAGTTGGGCCAGCGCTTCGTCCTTGGTGCGGTTGTCGCAGTCGCGTCGCTCGGCATTGTGGCTGTCTATCTCGTGGGCCAGGTGCTGCGCATAAGCCGGATCGTCGGTGATGAGCAGGCGGACGGCTTCCGCACCGCTATGCATACGACCGGCGGCATTAATACGCGGACCGAGCTTGAAGACCAGGTCCTGGATGGTGACCTGACGGTCGGCGATGCCGGCCACCTGCATGATGGCCCTTAGACCGATCGACGGCAGGCGGTTGAGTTGGCGCAGACCGAAGGTGGCCAGTACGCGGTTCTCGCCCGTGATAGGTACGATATCCGACGCGATGGACATGGCCGTAAGCGAGAGCAGGCTATAGAGCCACTGCGGATTGAGGCAGTAGCGCTCGGTATAGGCTTGGGCGAGTTTATAGCCCACGCCGCAGCCCGAGAGTTCCTTAAAGGGGTACGGACAATCGGCGCGCTTCATATTGAGCACCGCCTTGGCAGCGGGCAGGGTGTCGCCCGGCGTATGATGGTCGCAGATGATGAAATCGATCTTGCGTTCGGTGGCATAAGCTACTTTATCGACCGACTTAATACCGCAGTCCAGGGCGATGATGAGCGAGCAGCCCTCCTGTTGGGCCACGTCGATACCTTGGAAGGAGATGCCGTAGCCCTCCTTGTGGCGGTCGGGGATATAGAAGATGAGGTTGTCGGTCAGGTGGCGCAGGAAGCTGTACATGAGTGCGACGGCCGTGGTGCCATCCACGTCGTAGTCGCCATACACCATGATGCGTTCGTTGCGCTCCAGGGCGGTATGGAGTCTGAGCACAGCTTGTTCCATGTCGCGCATGAGGAAGGGGTCGTGCAGTTCGTCCATCGACGGACGAACGAAGCGTCGCGCAGCCTCGGGCGTGGTTAGACCACGGTCCACAAGTATCTGTGCGGACAGTTCGCTGATCTTGAGTTCACGAACGAGCAGCGCCTGGGCTTGGCGTTCGGGTTCACTCAGTTGTCGTATGATCCATTCGGATTGCATCAGTCAGTCAGTTCAAAATGGTCGGCATCCTGCCAGTAGGGCAGCGCTTCGCGGAAATGGTGCAGGACATTCATGTCCAGGTCCACGATGCGTGTACCGGCCTCATTATCGGTAAATCCCGCCAGGTCGTTGAGGCGGGTGTCGTAAGCTACGGAATGGCCGTTGTAGTGCCATCCCATGCCGTCGTCGCCTACGGGGTTGACGGCTACGATATAGCATTGATTCTCGGTGCAGCGTGCCGCACAGAGGGCATCCCAGTACTGGATACGTATCTCGGGCCAGTTGGCTACCACCAGCAGCACGTCGTACATCTGCTTCTCATCGCTTGGCTGGCGCGCCCATAGGGGGAATCGCACGTCGAAGCATACGAGCATGCGCATGCGTACGCCGCGGTAGATCCAGTCGGTCTGCTGCTCGGCGGGGGTGAAGAAGAGGTCCTCGCCGCTATGGCGGTAGAGGTGGCGCTTGTCCTGATAGAGCGGCGACTCGCCCGGGCGGAACATAAAGCCGCGATTGACGAGTCGTGCCCCCTCCTCGCACATCATGGAGCCTACGATAGCCAAGCGGTAGAGGTCGGCCCACTCCTGGAGCCGGCGGCACGTAGGTCCGCCCCAGGGTTCGGCCAGTTCGGGATGGTCGGTACAGAAACCCGTGGAGAACATCTCGGGCACGACGACCACGTCGGTCTTGCCTTGAAGTCCGACCAGACGGTCGTGGAGCAGACGGAGGTTAGCCTCCCTGTCTGCCCACACGATCGGATATTGCAGCAATGCAAAACGCATCAGTCTTACTTCTTCTCCGGCTTAGCGATGTTCTCACGCATAGCCGTGTCGGCCTGCATGTTCTGCATGCGATAATAGTCCATGATACCCAGGTTGCCGTTGCGGAACGCCTCAGCCATAGCCTGCGGAACGAGTGCTTCGGCCTCGATCACCTTAGCGCGGGCCTCCTGGGCCTTCGCCTTCATCTCCTGCTCGGCAGCGATAGCCATCGAACGACGCTCCTCGGCCTTAGCCTGGGCGATATTCTTGTCGGCCTCAGCCTGATCCATCTGGAGCTGGGCACCGATGTTCTTACCTACGTCGATGTCGGCGATATCGATGGAGAGGATCTCGAATGCCGTTCCGTCGTCCAGACCCTTAGAGAGCACCAACTTGGAGATGCTGTCGGGGTTCTCGAGTACCTGCTTATGGCTCTCGGCCGAACCAATCGAGCTGACGATACCCTCGCCTACGCGGGCCAGCACGGTGTCCTCGCCGGCACCACCGACCAGTTGGCGGATATTGGCACGTACGGTCACACGGGCTTTAGCGATTAGCTGGATACCATCCTTAGCCACAGCCGTTACGGGCGGGGTATCGATCACCTTGGGGTTCACCGACATCTGCACAGCCTCAAACACGTCACGTCCGGCCAGGTCGATAGCCGTAGCCATCTGGAACGGGAGCTGCATATTGGCCTTGGAGGCACTCACGAGGGCATGTACCACACGCTCGATATGACCACCGGCCAGGTAGTGAGCCTCCAGTCCGTCGCGCTGCACGTCGGTCAGTCCGGCCTTGTGGGCCTCGATCAGACAGTTGACGATCTTGGCAGGCGGCACTTTACGGATACGCATCAGAAAGAGCTGGATCAACGAGATACGTACGCCCGACACCTCGGCATTGATCCAGAGCATGAACGGCACGTAGTAGAAGAAAATAATGACCATCAGGCCCACCAGGCCTATGAGAATCACATTAAACACTTCCATAGTAAAACAAGAGTTAATAAGTTAATATAATGGGTTAACAAAAAAAATCGCATTTTTTCACAATTTTTTATTTTTTTTCTGCCTCGGCGTCGATTTTCTGTGCTTCTTTCTCCAGTCGCTCGATTTTCTTGCCGGGCTTGGCGAGGGACACTTTGCCATCGATTTTGGTGTCGAGCGCCATCTTGTCGATCGCACGGCTACGCCAGAAGCCATAGATAGCCAAGGCCGAGAGTACGAGGCTGGCCGCCAAGGTTAGATGACCGGCTAAAGTGCTGATTTTCAAGTAGGCCAAGAGAACAGAGCCTAACAAACA
Organism: Paludibacteraceae bacterium; assembly: GCA_017509715.1. Taxonomy (GTDB): domain Bacteria; phylum Bacteroidota; class Bacteroidia; order Bacteroidales; family Paludibacteraceae; genus Colicola. The sequence goes on from JAFWOU010000019.1 coordinate 39,430, forward strand.
TCCGAAACCCGAGATGCCGGCGATACCAAATCCGGGTATCAAAAACATCTCCAAAACCAATAAAATTACACCGACGAGCACCAGTAGTGCCACCATAAAAATCTGTGTCAACATACGCAAAAAAAATATTTCACGGTGCAAAGATAATAATTATCTTTGATATATGCAAATAAAAAAATAAATTTGTGTAATTGAAAAAAATGTAGTACTTTTGCACCCCGAATCGACAAACGAACGAAAAAACGACACCTTATATATATAATAGGAATGAGCAAAAATCTGGTGATAGTAGAGTCGCCCGCCAAGGCGAAAACGATTGAGAAATTTCTGGGAAACGATTTTCATGTACTGTCCTCACAGGGGCATATACGCGATATAGAGGCGCTGGGCAAGAACTCGATGGGTATCGACTTTGAGCACAACTATGCGCCCAACTACGTGATTGATCCCAAGAAGCAGCACCTGCTGGACGAACTGCGCCGCGAGTCGGACAAGGCCGAGACCGTATGGCTCGCATCCGATGAAGACCGCGAGGGAGAGGCGATAGCATGGCACCTGAAGGAGGTGCTGCAGTTGGATCCGAAGAAGACCAAACGTATCGTCTTCCACGAGATCACCAAGACGGCTATCCTGCAGGCTATCCAGCATCCGCGCGACATCGACTACCACCTGGTGGACGCCCAGCAGGCACGTCGCGTGCTGGACCGCATCGTGGGTTTTGAGCTCTCACCTATCCTATGGAAGAAGGTGACCACGGGTCTCTCGGCCGGACGTGTCCAGTCGGTGGCCGTACGACTGATTGTGGAGCGCGAACGCGAGATCAACGATTTCGCTACCAGTTCCCACTACCGCATCACGGCCGACTTCACCGGCCGCAACCCCGGCGACGCCAGCATCCTGCATACGACGCTCAACCATACCTTTGCCCACAAGAAAGACGCGCTCGCCTTTCTGGAGCAATGTCGCAGGGCTTCGTTCCGCATCGAGGACGTACAGCGCCGTCCGCAGCAGCGCACGCCGGCACCGCCGTTTACTACCTCTTCGCTCCAGCAGGAGGCTGCCCGTAAGCTCCGCTTTGCTGTGAGCAAGACCATGCGCCTGGCGCAGTCGCTCTACGAGAGCGGACTGATCACCTATATGCGTACCGATTCGGTCAACTTGAGCCAACTGGCTATCTCTACCGCCAAGGACGAGATCCAGGCCGAGTACGGCAGCCGCTATGCGCGTCCGCGTCATTACCAGACCTCGTCCAAGGGTGCCCAAGAGGCCCACGAGGCTATCCGTCCGACCTATATGAACGTGCATCATGCCGGTCATACGCCCGACGAGCAACGGCTGTACGAACTGATCTGGAAGCGCACCATCGCCTGCCAGATGGCCGATGCCGAGATTGAGCAGACGCGCATGGAGGTGTCGGTATCCAATTCCGACTACCGGTTTGTGGCCATCGGTGAGGTGGTGCAGTTCGACGGCTTCATGCGCGCGTACGTGCAATCTACGGACGAGGCCGAGGAGGATAAGCAGCGACTTCCCCATATGGCTATGCACGAATCGCTTCGCCTGAACGAGATGATCGCCACCCAGACCTACGCCAAGCCGCCCTACCGCTATACGGAGGCTTCGCTGGTGAAGAAGATGGAGGAACTGGGTATCGGACGTCCGTCTACCTACGCCTCGATCATCGAGACGATACAGAACGTCAAGTACGTAGAGCGCGGTTCCGTGGCCGGACACAAGCGCGACTACCGCGTCTATACCCTGCGCGACGATAAGATCCAGGAACGCATACGTCAGGAGATGGCGGGCGCCGACTCGCAGAAACTGATGCCGACCGATCTGGGCTATATCACCAATGACTTCCTGGTAGATAATTTCCGCAGCATCCTGCAGTATGATTTCACGGCCAAAGAAGAGGCTAACTTCGACCTCATTGCCGAAGGCAAAGCCGAGTGGGTACAGACCGTCGATACGTTCTACCACACCTTCCAGCCCATGCTCAGCTCCGTGCCGAGCGGCAAGATAGCCGGACGCGAACTGGGTACCGATCCCGAGAGCGGACTACCTGTCTATGCCAAGATCAGCAAAATGGGGCCCTGCGTACAACTGGGTTCGGCCGAGACCAGCAAGCCGAGATTTGCGAGCCTGAAGAAGGGACAGTCGATCTTCTCCATCACGCTGAAGGAAGCCCTGGAACTGTTTAAGAATGCCCTTCCGTATACGCTCTGCGAGATAGAGGGGGAACCCGTCATCATCGGCGAAGGTAAGTACGGTCCGTACTTGCACTACCGCGATGCGTATATCAGCATCCCCAAGCAGATCGATCCGCTGCAGATCACCCAAGAGGAGGCACAACAGTTGCTGGACAAGCACAACCAGCAACAGGTGCCGCTGCAAGAGTGGGGCGAGATACAGATCATCAACGGTCGGTTCGGTCCGTATATCAAGACACCGACGGCTAATTACCGCCTGCCGCGTGGCACGAAAACCGAGGCGTTGACCGAGCAACAAGTGCGTGAAATCATCGCAAAAGAGGCCGAATCGCCCTCTCAAACCCCAAGAAAACGCACTTTTCGCAAAAAAACTGCAAAATAATTTGCGTATATCAAAAAAAAGCAGTACCTTTGCACCCGCTTTTTCGTCGGAAGGGGCTCGGCTAACAAAATTCGCACGCGAATTAAAAGCGCCTCGCACTTCCTCCTCTCCGATTAAAACAACGCTTCGCTAGCGTTTTATCGGGAGAAAGCAAAATACTCAATCGAAATGCTAGCAACGCGATATTTCGATTGAAGAGCGGAGGCCTCGAGGACCTTAATGAATCTGTGATTCAGTCCGTGTCCGAGAGTGCCGAACGCGAACGAGAAGTAGCGCAGTTGGTAGCGCACCACGTTCGGGACGTGGGGGTCGGGCGTTCGAGTCGCCTCTTCTCGACAAAAGGATGGTCTCAATGGCCATCCTTTTACACAAATAGCGATGCGATACGAACCGGACGACATAGCTCAGGCACTCGAGACGCTGCGCCAAGGCGGCATCATCGTCTATCCCACCGACACGGTATGGGGGATAGGTTGCGATGCTACCAACGCCGAGGCCGTACAGCGTATCTACCGGCTCAAACAACGCGAAGACAGCAAGTCGATGCTCGTGCTGCTGGACGCTCCGGGTAAGCTGCAAGGCTATGTACAGGAGGTGCCGGAGATCGCCTGGGACCTGCTGCAGGCCACCGACCACGACGAGGAGGCGCCGCAGCGTCCGCTGACCATTATCTATCCGGGTGCCAAGAACCTGGCCAAAAACCTCGTGGCCGAAGACGGTTCGATAGGCATACGCATCACCTCGGAGCCCTTCAGCCAGGCCCTGTGCCAACGGCTGAAACGGCCTATTGTCTCCACGAGCGCTAATATCAGCGGTCAACCCGCTGCGCGCTTCTACGATGAGATCGACGAGGCAATTCTCACCGGTGCAGACTATGTCTGCCGCTTCCGACGCGATGACCAAACGCCTCACGAGCCCAGCAGCATCATCAAACTCGGCCAAGACGGCACGTTCCAAATCATACGCCCATGAACCTCAGACGAAGTCAACAAATATGCTACTTGCTGGCTGACCTGTTCTCCGCCGAACTGGTCTGGTTGCTCTTTCTGGGTTTCCGATGGCTGGTGTATGAGGGCAAGATTCTGAGCATGGAGACGGTGGTGATTCCGGCCTTTAATTTCTACATGCCGCTGGTGATCTATCCGCTGGTGTGCCTCGTGGTCTATTACCTCTCGGGCTATTACCTCCGTCCGCTGCAGAAACCGCTGTTGCGTGAGCTTTGGCGCACCTTGGCCTCGGCGGCCATCATCAGTACGGTCTTCTTCTTCGCTATTGTGATCGACGACCAGGTAGATGACTACCATCGCTACTTCGTCTCGCTGGCCGTGCTCTTCGGACTGCAGTTTATCGTCAGCTATATCCCCCGCCTCAGCATCACCCTGCTCAGTCGCCGACGCGGCAAGAAGCGCGTACAGACCATCCACTCGTTGGACGAAGCCCGTGCGCTAAAGGCCGAGACGGTGGACGAGGTCATCATCGACCTGCCCCGGGAGGCCAAGGAGGAGGAGATATACGACTATATCAAGTTGCTCTACCCCAAGTCGGTGGAGATTGCTGTACGTCCCCGCTTGTACGACATCTTGACCGGTGCCGCACGTATCGACGAGGTGGGAGCACCGCCGCTGGTGCGCATCACGGAGCATAAGATGAGCGATGCCGGTCTGTGTATCAAGCGTGCGGCCGACATCGTAGCAGCCCTGCTGACGCTGGTGCTGCTCTCGCCGCTATATGCCTTGTTGGCATTGCTGGTAGCCTTGAGCAGCCGCGGTCCGATATTGTATCGCCAGGAGCGTATCGGCAAGCATGGCCTGCCCTTCCGCATCCTGAAGTTCCGCACGATGTACAAGGATGCCGAAGGCGAGACGCCGCAGCTGAGTGCGGATCACGACCCGCGTATCACGCCCGTAGGACGCTGGATGCGTAGGTATAGGTTGGACGAACTGCCTCAGATGTGGAATATCTTGCGGGGCGACATGTCGCTGGTAGGACCGCGTCCCGAACGCGCCTATTTCATTCGTCAGATCGAGGAGCGTGCGCCCTATTACTGCCTCTTGTATAAAGTGCGACCGGGACTGACCAGTTGGGGACCGATACGCGTCGGCTATACCGATACGATGGATAAGATGGTGGAGCGCCTCAACTGCGACATCGCCTACGTGGAGAATATGTCGCTGGCGCTGGATGTGAAGATATTGTTCTTTACCGTGGGCGTGCTCGTGCGCGGGCAGGGACAATAAGGAATTAGAGTTGCCCGGCCGAGACGAGGTTGATGACCCGCTCGGTGATACGATCCTTGTCCTCGGCATCGTATTCCTCCTTGAGGTCGTTCTTGAAGAGCTTGGCAATAAACTGCCAGAAATTCGCTACAAATTTATTCTTGTATTTCTCGATGAGTTCGAAACTAGTGTGCTGACACTCGCGGTCGAGCAGCAGCATGAGCATCTTGCCCTGCGAGGCATACATGCCGCGAAAGTCGTCCTCGTACTTATGAAACAGTTCGCGCTCGTAACGCCGGAACCACTTCTTCTGTTCGCGTCGCGTTTCCAGTTTGGCCAATTCCTTGTCGGCATAGATGATGTCCTTACGAATGCTGCGCGCATAGGGCAGGGTCTTCTTCACGTCGCGCACCGTGCGCCAGTAGAAGCGCTCCTGCTGCTTGCTCTTGAAGCGGAGCGGTGGGTAGATATAGACGTCGTGGTGATAGACATGCATCAGGCTGTCGCCGTCCGGCAACTGTTCATAACGCATGTAGGTATGTATCAGTTCACGATCCAAAAAATCGCCAGCGAGCACGGTTGTGCTCACCGACGATACGAGGAACAATATGATTAGCAGTCGTTTCATGCGATAGTGGGTCTTACTGACTGCAACGCAACAAATTCTGTGCCAAATCAATACGAGAGGGCGAAGACCACGCGGCCGGCCGACGGCTTGCCGGTGACCATACACGTACCGGGTTCGCTATGATGGCCCGGCAGGTCGGCCAACGGGATGCAGCGGATCGTAGCCTTGGTGTCGGCCTTGATCTGCTCCTCGGTCTCGGGCGTACCATCCCAGTGGGCCAGGATGAAACCGCCCTTCTTCACCTCCTCCTTGAACTCGTCGTAGGAGTTAACCTCGCGCGTATTGGCGATGCGGAAGTCGAGGGCTTTCTGGTAGATATTCTGCTGGATATCCTCGAGCATCGTTTGGATGCGGGCTACGATACCCTCCAGGCTGACGGTCTCTTTCTCCATCGTGTCGCGACGTGCGATCTCGATGGTGCCGTTCTCCAGGTCGCGTCCACCCATAGCCAGACGTACCGGCACGCCCTTCAGCTCGTAGTCGGCGAACTTATAGCCCGGCGTGTACTTGTCGTCGGTATCTACCTTGACGCGGATGCCGAGTGCCTTGAGTTCGTCGGCAATCGGATTGAGCTTCTCCATCAGGGCGGCCAACTGATCCTCCTTCTTATAGATCGGCACGATGACTACCTGGGTCGGCGCCAGGTTCGGCGGCAGGACGAGTCCGTTGTCGTCAGAGTGGGTCATGATGAGCGCACCCATCAGTCGGGTACTTACGCCCCACGAGGTAGCCCATACGTACTCCAGTTTGTTCTCCTTGCTCAGGAACTTGACGTCAAACGACTTGGCGAAGTTCTGACCCAGGAAGTGGCTCGTACCGGCCTGCAGGGCCTTGCCGTCCTGCATCATGGCCTCGATACAGTAGGTGTTCAGCGCACCCGCGAAGCGCTCGTTGGGCGACTTCACGCCCTTCACTACGGGGATAGCCATCACCTTCTCGGCAAAGTCGGCATATACGTCCAGCATCTGGCGTGCATAGTCCTCGGCCTCCTCCTTGGTGGCATGGGCGGTGTGGCCCTCCTGCCAAAGGAACTCGGCCGTACGCAGGAACAGACGCGTACGCATCTCCCAGCGCATCACGTTGCACCACTGATTGCACAGTATCGGCAGGTCGCGATACGACGAGATCCAGTTCTTGTAGGTGGACCAGATGATGGTCTCCGAGGTCGGACGGATGATCAGTTCTTCCTCCAGTTTGGCATTCTCGTCCACTACCACGCCACGGCCGTTCGGGTCGTTCTTCAGGCGGTGGTGAGTCACCACGGCGCACTCCTTGGCAAAGCCCTCCACATGCTCGGCCTCACGGCTCAGGAACGATTTCGGGATCAGTAGCGGGAAATAGGCGTTCTTCACACCCTGCTGCTTGAATCGGCGATCCAGCTCTTGCTGAATCGTCTCCCATATTGCATAGCCATAAGGCTTGATCACCATACATCCGCGTACGGCACTCTGCTCGGCCAGGTCGGCCTTGACCACCAACTCGTTATACCACTTGGAATAGTCCTCCGAACGAGGGGTCAGTTTCTGAAAATTTGCCATATATTATTCTGTATTCTGTATTCTCTTTTCAAAATCGGCTGCAAAGGTACGAAAAAAAAATCACATGTGCAAATAAATTTGCATATATCAAACTTTGGTCGCGAAAAATGCAATTTTTCTTTTAATTTCGCGAGCTACGCATGTATATTGGTCGCGAAAAGCGCATATTTTCTTTAATTTCGCGAGCAACATTGCCTCCGGCAGGTACCTACCTTCGGTGCAGACCGGCCAAGCCGGTGTCTTTTGACAGATAGCAGTTGTGGCTGGCGCGGTTCTTTGTTCTGTGCTTCGGCCGTCCGGCCCGAGATTTTCTTTACTTGGAGCCCCCGCGAAGTGCTAACGTAGTGATACTTCGTGGGGAAAGGAGGAACAGCGGCAAGTTAAACGCGCCTAGCGCGTTTCGGTCTTGCAAGCTTGTTCCGACGCCGTTTCCTGCTCCGCGAGTAAGCGCGGAGGATTTCCATAGCTGTTTACTCCTCGCCGCTATCTCGGCGAGCATATTGTCCTTTGTCTATTATCCGGCAATTCTATTGCCGTCTCATTGTGCACTTTTTTCGCATATTTGCGGCAAGCAAGCGAAAATTTTTGTACAGAGTATTCAAATTTGTGGATTTTTAGCATATTTAATAAAATAAATTTGTGGATTTTTAGCACTTTTTGCAAAATAAATTTGTGGAAGTCAAAAAAAAGCAGTACCTTTGCAGCGGATTTTAAAATGATTTAGTGCTATGATATTCAAACGTAAATTGTATGACACGATGCTTCGTTGGAAAAACGAACGTCAAGGAAAGACAGCCTTGATGATAAAAGGGGCACGCCGTGTCGGAAAATCGACATTAGTAGAAGAGTTCGCCAAAAAAGAATACAAATCCTATATCCTTATAGATTTCTCACGGACAGACAAAGAATTGGAAGCATTTTTTGATAATCTGCTTGACTTGGATTATTTCTTTGTTCGATTGCAAAACAAGTTCGGCGTATCACTCTCTCCGCGTGAATCTGTAATCGTGTTTGACGAAGTGCAAAATTTCCCACCTGCACGTCAAGCCATTAAACATCTGGTTAAAGATGGTCGCTATGATTATATTGAGACGGGGTCGCTCATAAGCATCAAGAAAAACATACAGGGTATCATTATTCCGAGTGAAGAACATTCGGAAACACTCTATCCTATGGATTTGGAGGAGTTTTATTGGGCTATAGGCAACGAGACGACACCTATACAACTGCGTCAAACGTATGAAATGCACCGTCCGATGGGGGATTCAGTGCATCGCCAGTGGATGCGTGATCTACGTTTGTATATGCTTGTCGGTGGAATGCCTCAAGCGGTTGATGCATATTTACAATACAAAGATATGCGCGCGGTAGACGATGTGAAACGTGAAATATTGGAACTATACTATAATGATTTCCGCAAGATAGATTCTACAGGTAGAGCATCTCGTCTGTTTTCAGCTATCCCGAGTCAACTCAATAGTAACGCTTCTCGGTATCAGGTAAGCGGCGTTATTGAAAATCAGACCGCAGAACGAGTTGCTGAAGTGATTGCGGATATGGAAGATAGCCAAACTATCTTGATGGCATACCATGTAAATGATCCCGAAGTGGGAATGGGGCAATTCAAAGATTTTTCGCGTTATAAAATGTTTATGGCAGATACCGGTTTATTTGTGACGCTTGCGTTCTGGGATAAATCGTATACGGAAAACATCATTTACAATAAACTGCTCTCTGATAAGTTGGAAGCAAATTTAGGATATGTGTACGAAAACTTGATTGCTCAAATGCTCAAGACAGCAGGGAATGAGTTATATTACTATACTTTCCCGACCGGCAACGGAAACAAAAATTATGAGATCGACTTTCTTCTTTCGCGAGCCAACAAACTTGTACCTATAGAAGTGAAGTCGTCTGGTTACAAGACACATAAGTCGCTTGATGAGTTCTGCACTAAGTACTCATCACGCGTAGGAGACCGTATATTGCTCTATACCAAGGATTATCAAAAGGATGGTGCAATAAAGTGCTTACCCGTTTATTTCACTCCGTTTTTGTAAGACCTCTCCATTTTCCTCTTTGCTCCGTGCGCAAGTCGTCAGGCTTGCGCTTCTCTTTTTTCCCTTTCCGCGAGATTCAATCCGATTGTCCTTTGTTAATTAGCCCGGCATTTGATGCTGGTTCTTAATACGTCCCCTTTAAGGAGCATGAGCTCCGTTTCATTTTGCACTTTTGTCGTATATTTGCGGCAACTTGCCTCCGGCGGGTACCTACCTTCGGTGCAAACCGGCCAAGCCGGTGTTTTTAGGACCTGTAGCGGTGTGTGACCGGCGCGGTTCTTTGTTCTGTGCTTCGGCCGTTAGACCGGAGCTTCTCCGTGGCTGTTTACTTCTCGCCGCTATTTCGGCGAGCATATTGTCCTTTGTCTATTACCCGGCAATTTCATTGCCGTTTCATTTTGCATTTTTGTCGCATATTTGCGGCAATTATCCATTTTTCTCTTATATTTTGCAAATCTATTTGCGTATCTCAGAAAAAAATGGTATCTTTGCACGCAAAACGTGCAAACAACAAAGAAACTATGCAAAGCATCAAAAAATCAATAAAACTCTTTATAGACGAGAAGTACCGCGCTTTGCCTTTCGGTACGGTGTACTTCGTGGAAGGAACAGCTTCTGCAAAAATCAATGATTATGTGCTTTCTCAAATCGAATCCATTGAAGAGCGCATTAATCAAGATACATCTAACTGGGTGACATGCAAAATAGTATATCTCAAAGCGGAAAATCCTTTCTTCCCAGCAGAAAAGAAAGCAACTCTTTATAGCGCAATGATGCCTGTAGAGGATATTTTTCTTGCTACAAATGATAGTGATTTCTTTGTCGCTCGCCTTGACATTACATCCACAGATCTGATTGAAACTGCGGTGTCTGAGTATTTCGATACATTGCAGGAGATGTTTGATGAAATATTAGACACTGGGAAGTACAAAGAATATCATTTCCGCAAGACAATTCTTTCTCCTTATGAAGACAGCGGTATTCGTTTCTCGATTACCCGCAGTCAGGATGATGAGGCTATGTTCTCCATCACCCCAAAGCCGTTCCCATTCACAGAATTAAGTCGATTGGTAATTACACCTCTTACCTATACTGTGTTGCTTCCTGACTATGATCGCGAGATACATTTTACAGCTCAAGTGAAAGCTTTGTACTGCCTTTTTCTAAACCATCCGGAAGGCATACGAATGAAGGAGATTTCGGATTATAAAGAGGAATACATCCATCTTTATTTCTGTCTTACAAATAGATCGGACACGGATAAACTCCGTGAGTCTGTAAACAGGTTATTGGATGTTTGCAATCCGAATGCCTTGAATGTAAAGAAATCCCAATGTAATTTGGCTATCCGCAGGGCTATTCCTAACGATGATCTCCGAAAGCATTACGAAATAGAAGTCAATTATGGTCTTCCTCACAAAATCAATTTGGATCGTTCTTTAATCACCATGCCGGACATCCTCAAAGCCAAATAACGTTACAAACTTTTTGCTGTTTCAACAAAAAGCAGTAATTTTGCAGTGTTAATTTAATCTATAATAATAGCCGATGAACATAACTGGAAATAAAGACGATAATTGGGGATGCATATCAGGTTATGGATTTGCAGCTGCATGTCTTGTGTCTATAGCCTTATTTATTTCAGCCGCGGAAGGGAACAATATTGATAATTGGAAATGGATATGTACAATCATCTTTTTCTTTTTTGTTGTTATATGCTGGATTATCACAAAAAACAGAATTGAGGATAAGAAAAATGACGAGATTCAAAAATTAAGGAAAGAAAAGGAGGAACTAAACAATACGGTAACAAAGAATAATCAGCTAATTGCTATTCTGCGCTCTCGAACGCCTTTCTCTACGGTGGCCAAGATGTATGCTGATGCCCATGCTGCGATATTTGATGAAGACATAAGGTTAATGATACGTAGAAATAATAGTTATAATACTATCCAACTTAATAAACAACGTAAAGAAGAATACATCGAACTTGCGCAGAAATATCAATCTCTAGAATGGAGGTATTCTGCTTTGATAAACCAGTACTTCAAAGAAGTAAGATCGCAGTTAAATACAGAAGAATTGTTCTTAAACTTTCTTCGAACCACCTCAACTAAACAATACATAGAACTCATAAATGAAAAAATCAAGCAATATAACATTGAAAAAAAAGATGCCGTCAATAGATATAATCAACAACGTAATTTATTATTTTCTCAAAGTCCATTCAAGGACTCAGCAGAACTCATAGCAAAACTTGATGGGTTGGATTACGATGCGGCAGCATATTTCTTACGATATAAATCACCTCCTGCTCCAGTTTCTGCTGATAGAATTGAAAAAGAATATAAACAAGAATATCTAAAATGGCGCACATTATACGAAGAATTATACACTAAATACCAATTCCTATGTACTACTTTCCCTGATTTAAAGTTATATATTGACGACGAAAAGAGTTTGCTGAAACTAGCAGAAATTAAGTCTTTTGACGATTTTCAAGATGAAACAGATAGGGTCGCCAATTATCTTTCTCAAGAAGAATGGCAAAAATTAACGCCAATTCAAAGAAACCAGTTAGCACTTGACCGATATATTCAAAGAGATAAAGATAACCTTACAATTGGTTTAGAGTACGAAATGTACGCTGAGTATGTGCTTCAATCAAAGGGATTTAAAACTATCCCTCATGGTATTTTAAATGGTGTAAATGATTTGGGTCGTGATATTATAGCATGGAAAGATGATATGTGTGAACCATTATTCTCGGATGTTCGCGATATATTTTCAGATTCATATGTGTACATTATACAATGCAAATTACGTTCACAGGAAACAGTCATTCATGAGAATGTAATTTGTCAAGTGTATGGATCTGCAATAGAATATGAATTAGAACATCCAGACAAACGAGCTATTCCGACAATTTGTACTAATGTTCCACTCTCTGAAACTGCACAGAAATTTGCAGAAAGATTGAAGGTGTTTGTGCTTACAATGCAAATGGGAGAGTTTCCTAGAATTAAATGTAATATAAACAATGGAGAAAAGATATATCATTTACCCTTTGATCAACAATACTGGCGAACTCAAATAAACAAGGTAGGAGAATGTTATGCATGGACTATTCAGGAAGCAGAAAATAAAGGCTTCCGTAGAGCTATGCGTCATAACCCATATGTAAATAATTAACAAACGATGACAATAGAAGAAACCAAAAGTAAGTTAGATATACTTTTCTCAGAAGTAAAAGCATATCGTAAGAGCAAACATTTTGCGGAGTTATTAGGGTTTTGCGCAAAATTCAAAACATTGGCACCATATAATGCCATGTTGGTTCATTTACAGAGACCGCACGCACGTTTTGTATTAACTCCAAGCGAATGGAAAAAATATAATCGCAAAGTCCGCGCTCACGCAAGACCTCTTATTATTCTTGTTCCTTTCGGACCAGTTGACTTCGTGTTCGAAATACAAGACACTTATACTCCAAGACAAGCTCCGTATGAATATGGCGAAACGGAAATTATTGATGAGGTAGAAAAGCCATTTAGAGTTTCCGGAACAGGAAATTCATCCATGCTCAATAGGCTCGTATATTTTATGCAATATCACGGTATTGCTTATAATCCTAATTGGGAAGTGGGCTCCGATTGCGGAGCTCAAATAGAAGATATTGCAGAGTCTGATGAATATAGACAACTCAACATACATATTAACAAGAATATTGATGTGGTATATAGGCCCAAGTTTCTTGTTAGTACAAATAAAAACGCGGATGATTGCGAAAAGATAGCAAGTATTGCTCACGAACTAGGACACTTGTTTTGCTATCATTTACCTTGTCCCAAAGGCTGGGGAAATGCTTGGGAACATAGAAACTTAGACGAAAATGTGAGAGAATTCGAAGCCGAAGCAGTAGCACGAATGGTGTGCGACAGATTGGGGATTGGCACTCACTCCGAACGATATCTTGCTCCGTATTTGTTTAGACATAATGAAATTCCACGCGAGGTTAGTGTAGAAAACATTTGTTTCGCAGCCAATAAAATCTTAACTATGTGCTTTGATGTACAGAAGATGACGTATCGGAATGGATTGTTATATAAGAATGATGAGAAATTCAAAGAACTGGTAAAACGCATTAATTCTGCTAATAAACAAAATAATGAGAATGAATAAGAAAATAGTATATGTGGACATGGATAATGTGCTGGTGGATTTCCAGAGTGGCATTGATGCTATGCAGGATGTGATTACTTCTGAGTATGACGGTCGGATCGATGAAGTGCCTCATATCTTTGCGCACATGAAACCGCTTCCCGGAGCCGTTGAAGCATACCGTGCATTATGCGAAAAATACGATTGTTACATCCTTAGCACCTCTCCTTGGAGCAACCCGACTGCGGCAAGTGACAAGTTTGCTTGGGTCAAGAAGTACCTTGGTGATGTAGCTCACAAGCGTCTTATTCTATCACATCATAAGAACCTAAATAGCGGTGATTATCTCATTGACGATCGTCCAGAGAAAAATGGTGCAGGTCTTTTTGAAGGTGAAGTGATTGCCTTTGGTAGTGAGCAATTTCCGAACTGGGATTCCGTTTTATCCTATCTATTGAAATAGTTTGTAACGTTACAAACTTTAGGAGTTATCAAAAATATGTAGTACCTTTGCAGCAGATTTAAAAATCCTGCTGCTTTTATTATAAAATTATATAGATATGAGACACCTTAAATTTGCTGCGGTAGTTATACTGCTAATTATTGGAACAAGCATTGGTTGCGCGGAAGAGTATTCCCAACGTTGGAATGCTTATTTGCAGCGCACAGAGTATTATGATTCCTTTGGTAGACTTGTTGCATACGCGCAATATAATCAAGTCACCAAGAAACTTGAATACTACGATGCGTCGGGCCGATTCCTAAAATCAGAAGAGCAGAACCCTGTTAATGGAAACATCGAATCGCGGAACACGTGGACAGGTAAAATGAACTATCAGCGCACCCAAGACCCACTGACAGAGAATCGGGAGAATATCACGGATGAGTTTGGACGATTGATTGGTTATCGCGTTTATATGGAATCATTGAAGAAATGGGTTGTATACAACAATCAACATCAACAGATTGGTTACTATTCATGGAATGTTGTAACGAGATCTTGGGAGTATCATAACGGACCTGCTTTCTAATTATGAGGACATACTCTTTCGCAAAAATAACGGTTCGTCCGTTCTTAAAATTATCGGACGTGAATAACCCTTACATCTTCGGTGAGACGAAGCACGTCATTAACATGTGTGACTATCGTGAGCCGGAAGTTATAGACTTGATTTATTCAAAGGGTGGTACGTTCGATTGGTTTCCGACGGAAGAACAGCCGATGGATGTAAATGCTATTCTCCAAGCTGTTGCCAAACTTGCGGAGTATGACAAAGATAGTACACCCATCATCGTGCATTGCATGGGCGGTAATAATCGGTCTCGCACGGTTGTCGAAGCATATCACTTTGCCAAGTTTGGTACACATATTGAAGACATGTACAGGGGCTATAAGAACCATCTGCACTACAATTGTGAAAGTGGATATTTACCGCCATTAAAAGAGATGGAGCGCTTGCTGTCATCAGATATAGAGACTATTTTACATGCACACAAAACGCTTGTGGAAGTCTCGATACATCAAGGCGATTTACACATGTATGGATCTGCTCCCAAAGAGTACGTGGATAAAATGCAGGAAATAGTAAAAAACGATCCTCCTGAAAAGTGGACGGGTAAAGATTTGGAATTACTGGCTACAGCTATCAAGACATTAGAAACAATGTAACAATAATATAGCCCCTCCTCAGCGAGATTGATTCGCTGTTGGGGCACACAAAGAGATGTCTGCGGCTTTGTTGGCGCAAGGTTAAGACCTACTCCACGTAGCGATCTCTTTGCCTCCGGTTAGTAGGGTATTGAGAAGAATTAGGCTTCTTAAGAAGTGACTACTAATCGGAGGATTTCTTTCTTCGTATTCCTTGGGATAGAATCCCGCTATAGATTACGTCCCCGACAAGGAGCTTTAGCTCCGATCATCCTTCAGCATGTATCTTTTTCTCATATCATCCACTCTTAGCATGTATTTTTTTTGAGTCATCAATCCCTTGCATGCCTTTAAAAAAATGCACTGAGAAAAGTGAGAAATTTAGGAAAATATCGTGCCCTTGTGGCTAAGAAATAATCGTTCCGAAGAATAAGAATTCTCACTTTTCTCACAATTCTCATGCAATTTTTGCATTGCACTATTTGCACTTTCTGCACTTTCACCATCAATAGTGCAAATAGTGCAGAAAGTGCAGAGTAAATTTTGCATGACCAAGTTGACCATCTTGACCAACTTCTATTTGAATTGTTTGACTTACTTGGTCAAGTTTGTCATGTGACTTTTCCTAAATAGCGTTGACAGTTTTTAATAATTTTAACTAAAAGACTTGACACTCTCCTGGAAAATGTTTACACTTTCCTAAAAAAGTTGACATCGTCCTAAATTTGTTTACATTCCGAACTATCCGATTCTTAAGATTTTAGCTCACTAAGGGGCAAGTCATGGGCAAGTAAGGGTTGAGTCATGGTTTTCCCATGGTTTTTAAATGCCTATTTTCCCCTCCCATAATATACTATTATTAAGATTTGCCCCATGCTTATGTAAAGACTTTCCCATGAGTTAGCCCTGTTAATCCTAGACTTTTCCCGTAATGTCACCCTATGAAGAGGCTAACCAAAGGCATCCCACGAACAACGTTTGTTGGGTCGAATGATATTCGACGTATATATTTTTTGTGCACTCTGGCACTCTCTGGGGCAGCCCAGCAGTCTAGCTGTCTTAGTCGTGTCTATGCCCTGTGTGTCGTTAGTTATAAGTTAGTTATTCGTTCGTTATTCCTTGGTTATTGATATACCAACAGGCTAACCATAGCCCCTTCATAGTCCCTCCCAACGACAATCTCTAAGCGTTATTTATTTTTGTCGTGACGGTTTGACGGTTTGGCGGTTTTCAAAATTTTCCGTGTCGCTGTGTCGCTCTTGTTTTTTTGCATGAGATTAATGAGACTTTGAGACTTTCTGGCGCAATATTCTGAATACCATTTGTTTATAAAGTCTCACCAAAGTCTCAAAGTTCCACCAAGTAATAACGACAATAGCGACAAAGCTACATCCCGATTTAGCAAAAACGCTCAATGAATATAGTTTTTTCTTCCAAATGTTGGTAAAAAAGCATAGATTTGGACGAAAAATGCAAGAAAAATTTGCGTATATCAGAAAAAAGCAGTAATTTTGCACGCTTTTTCGGGTAAAAAGCATGTCAATTGATTTATTAACCGGACAAACAGCTCGTGAAGTTGTACGTCCCTAAAAACAAAAACTGTATTATGGCAACAAAAATTCGTTTGGCTCGTCACGGCCGCAAAGACTATGCATTCTACCACATCGTAGTAGCTGATAGCCGCGCTCCGCGTGACGGTAAAATTATCGAACGCATCGGTTCGTACAACCCCAACACTAACCCCGCTACCGTTGATCTGAAATTTGATCGCGCACTGTACTGGGTAGGCGTTGGTGCACAGCCGACTGACACCGCTCGCAACATCCTGTCGGGTGAGGGCGTGATGCTGATGAAGCACCTGAACGGCGGTGTAGCTAAGGGTGCGTTCAGCCAAGAAGAGGCTCAGAAGCGTTTCGACGCTTGGAAGGCTCAGAAGGATGCTAAGAACGGTAAGATCAGCGCTACTGAGGCTGAGAAGAAGACGGCTGCCGCTAAGGCGCTGCTCGCTCAGGAGGTTGAGACCAACAAGGCTAAGGCTGCCAAGATTGCAGAGAAGCGTGCCGCTGCTGCCGCTGAGTTGGCTGCTGCCGCTCAAGAGGCTGCCAAAGAGGCTGCTGCTGCAGAGGCTGAGGCTAAGGGCGAAGAGGCTCCCGCAGAGGAAGCTGAGGCTTAAGGCGAATGGCGAAAGGCTAATGGCTAATGAAGAAAATGCGCTCGAAAGGGCGCATTTTTTTGCTTTTTTCTTTTTTCTTTCGACTTTCGACTAAAAAATTTGCATATATGCAAAAAATGTTGTACCTTTGCATACTTTTTATGCACGTTTGCAGAAAAAACAGGTGAAGACACTCTATAAAAATATGGTTTCGTTGGGCGTGTTGCAGGTGGCTAACTACCTCATACCGTTCTTGGTACTGCCCATCATCAGCCGCGTGCTGGGTCCTTCGCTGTTCGGTAGCATCAGTTATGCGCAGAATATCGTAACCTATCTGACCCTGCTCATCAACTACGGTTTTGAGTACTCCGCCACGCGCCAGATCTCGATAGCGAGAGATGATAAAAAGAAGACGGATGCCATTTTCTGGTCGGTGATCGTGGCCAAGACGGCATTGCTGGGTATCTCGTTCCTGATCCTGGCCATACTACCGGTATGGATGCCGCGCGTAGCCTGCGACCCGCAGCTGTATATCTACACGGCGCTGATGAATATCGGTATCGTGTTCTTCCCCACCTGGTACCTGCAAGGCATGCAGCAGATGGATAAGATGGCGTGGGCGAATTTCTTCACCAAACTGCTGGGCGCCGTACTGGTGCTCTACTTCGTACGCGAGGCGTCGGCCTATCGGCTCTATCCGCTGCTGATGTCGCTTGCCGGCATCGTGATAGGCATAGGGGCGATGGTCTATGTGATACGTCATTTCGGTATCAGCCGTCCATCGCTCACGCGCGAGACGATGCGCGAGGTGATGCAAGCCGGAGCCCCGATATTTCTGAATAACCTCTTCATCGCTTTCTACACGACGGCCAATATGACGATACTCGGCTTCTACGTTGCCGATGACGTGATCGGTTATTTCTCCGGTGCGCAACGACTGATCCAGGCGCTGAATATGGTGGTGGTCCTGCCCGTCAGCATGGCAGCCTACCCGGAGATCAGTCGCCGATTTGCAGCCTCGAAGCAGGAAGGCGTACGGATGCTCAAGCGTGTGCTGGTGTGGGCAGGAGGTGCTGCGGCCGTAGTGTCGGTGCTGACCTGCCTGTGTGCCCCGCTCATCATCCGCATCATGTACGGCGCAGGTTTTACGCCATCGGTAGCGCTGCTGCGGTGGCTGTCGCCCATACCCTTCCTGGTGATGGTGGCAACGCTACTCACCGTGCAGGGATTGTATGGCATGGGTTTGCAAAAGTGGGCACCGTGGGTGGGACTGACGCTGGCCATATGCTGCGTCGGAATGAACCTGCTGTTGCTCCCGCGCATAGGCGTGACGGGCGTATGCATCAGTTGGATTGCCGCCGAAGTGCTGGAGTGTGTGCTGGTAGGTACTATATTATTGACCCGAGGTAAACGCGTATGTTCTATCTGATCTGCTTCGTCATATTGCTGGTGCTGGCCATCCTGAATGTCCAGATGCACGACCGCCTGAGCAATCAGATGCTCTCAGGCTTGGCAGCGCTTCTGCTGATCGGCATTGCAGGTCTGCGCTATGAGACGGGCGGCGACTGGGACACGTATGCCACGCTGTTCAGAGAGTTCCCCTACCTAAGTCGGCTGATCGGTCATCCTAAGGAACTGATGGCGCAGCAGGTGGAAGAAGGCTTTGTACTGCTCAACGCGGTGATTAAGCAATTGGGCGGCACGGTGCAGCACCTCTTCTTTGTGGTGACAGCCGTGAACCTGACGCTCATCACCTGCGCCCTGCAACGCTATACCAAGTATCCCGTCGTGGCGCTGCTGTGCTACTACGGTATCCTGTATTTCCAACTGGAGATGATCTATATCCGGCAAGCGACAGCGGTGGCGCTCTGCTTCTTTGCGCTGCAGTATATCCCGGCACGCAAGATCTGGAAGTATATGCTGATTATCGTACTGGCCTGTACGTTCCACCGCGTAGCGGCGCTCATGATACCGCTCTACTTCCTACTGGATCGGAAGCTGCCCGTATGGGTATATGCTGCGGCCGTGGGTGTCGGGGCCTTGCTGATGTTGATAGGCATACCGTGGATACAGAAGATCTTTCTGGCCGTAGCCGGTCTACTGGGCGACAACTATGCCGAGAAAGCCGAGTACTATACGGATAACGCCCTGTTTGCTGTGGGTCGCGGACTGAGTATCGGTTTTGTGCTCAACCTGGCCATACTCGCTGTGGTGCTCTACTTCAAGGACAAACTGGATGAGTTGCCCTACGGCACGATCATGCTCAATATGTTTGCGCTGAGTCTGCTGCTCTACTACTATTGCTTTGAGTTGGTGGAGGTCAGCAACCGCGTGAGGATGTTCTTCCTCATCGGTGTCATCGCCTTGCTGCCGATGGTGCTGGAGGTGCTACCGATCTTCCTGGAACGGCTGGCGGGACTCATTGTAGTGGCGTTGTACTGCTTCAGTTTTGCCCGTGGCATCTTCCTGGAGCGTCCGGAAGCGGCCGCCTATAACCCGTATCAGAACTATATCGAATACAAGATCCATCCGCGTCCCAGCACCGGTAAGCAACGCTTGGACCAGAGTAAGAAAGCCTTCCGCAACGATCGTAAATGAGTCACGTGCTGTTCATATCGCATGCCCGCGGGGTACATGGTGCTGAAGCGGTGATGGTGCAAGCTATCCGAGCCTGCGCTGCGCGGGGCGTACGCGTGACGGTGGTAGTGCCCAGTATCGTGCCGGACCAGGGCATGGAGGAGGTGCTGAAGGGTATTCAGGGCGTGCAGATCCTCGCCTTGCCGTACCGTGCAGCGGGGGTACATGCCTGGCGTACGATCATAGTGGGGCTATACAACGCACGCGCTTTACGCACCCTGAAGCAGTACGTACAACGTGAGCAGGTGAGCACCATCTATTCGTGTTCATCCATTACGATATTAGGGGCGGCGGTGGCGCGCGCAACGGGTGTGCGCCACGTATGGCATTTCCACGAACCCGTGGACCATCGCTTCGGATGGCACCGGTCGCTGACGGGTATGTACCGCCGATGGGTAAGACAAGCGGACCGTATTATTTGTATCTCGAAGGCGCAGCAAGAGGAGTGGGAACAGACCTTGGGAATGAAACTGCCGAACGCCAAGATCGTCTATAACCCCATCAAGCGGATTGTGACGACGAACCCGGAGCCGCACGAAGGCATACGGATCGGATTTATCGGGCATTTCGAAGAACGAAAGAATATCCCTATGTTGGTGCGCGTCTTCGAACGTCTGCATACCACGCAACCGAATACAGCCCTTTGGCTATGCGGTGCCACGGGCGAAGAGGACCGACGTTATATAGCCGAGATGACTACGCTGCAGTCGCCCGTTCTAGAGGTACAGCCGCAGACGCAAGACGTGGCGGCGTTCTACAGCCGGATAGATATCCTGGTGCTGCCCTCGTGGCGCGAAACGATGCCGCTGGTGGTGCTGGAAGCTATGCAGGCCGGCGTATGTGTGCTGCAGACCGACCGATCGGGCATGAAGGAACGGATAGCGGATGGCAGGGAGAGTCTCTTCTTCGCGCCGGAAAATGAAGAGGAACTGTATACCCTGCTGGAGCAATGCTGCACGGATGCCGAATACCGTCAAAAGATCGCCGCAGCCGGAAGGAAGAAAGCCCTGGAATTAGTGAACCACTCGTCGTTTGACGAACAAATAGAGAGAGAGTTATGCGAGTAATAGCCTATTATCTGCCGCAGTTTCATGCGATACCGGAGAACGATGCCTGGTGGGGAAAAGACTTCACCGAATGGGTGAGCGTGCGTAACGGCCGTCCGCTCTATCGGGGACATCAGCAACCCATCGAACCCGGTGAACTGGGCTATTACAACCTGCTGGATGCGGATATCAAGGAACGTCAGGCAGCGCTGGCACGTGAGGCGGGCGTAGAGGGATTCTGCTACTGGCACTATTGGTTTGGCGGTAAGGAGCTGTTGGAAAAGCCGCTGCAGCAAGTGATGGCGAGTGGAAAGCCGGACCTGCCGTTCTGCCTCGGTTGGGCTAACGAGAGTTGGAAAGCCAAGACCTGGCTCGACCAGCAGAAAGCGCCTGACCGTATGCTCATTGAGCAGACCTACTCGCCGGAAGATGACAAAGCGCATTTTGAAGCGATCCTGCCTATGCTGCGCGATAAACGCTATATACAGGTGGACGGCAAACCGCTGCTGATGGTCTATCGTCCGTTCGACCTGCCGGATGGCAAAGCATGGACGGCACGCTGGCAACAGATGGCTAAGGAGGCGGGACTGAAAGGACTGTATCTACTGGGGCACGTAGCGTATCAAAAGCAGATAGACGAGGTGCTGGCAATGGGATTTGATGCGGTGAACTTGGTGCCGCTGGGAGATACCAAACGGGATAAATGTCTGGCGTTGCGTCATTTGCCGACTCTGATCAAGCATCTTCGGGGTAAATCGCCCTTGGTATATGATTATGCGAAAGCCATCAAGGTCTTTGCTGAACCGGCTATGCAACGCGAAGAGGTCGTACCGACTATTTTACCCGGATGGGATCATTCGCCACGCAGCCGTATGCGTGCATTTGTGATGAATAACTCCACCCCCGAGGCATTCAAGGCACATGTACAGGCAATCAAAGCCATCGTCGATAAGAAGCAAAACCAACTCGTCATGCTCAAGTCCTGGAACGAATGGGGGGAAGGCAACTACATCGAGCCTGACAAGCGCTGGGGGAAACAATATTTGGAAGTTTTAGGAGAAGTACAAAGCCGATGAGAGTGACATTTGACAATATAATCTTTTCACTTCAGCGTTACGGAGGTATCTCCGTGGTGTGGAATGAATTGTTATCGCGTGTGCGAGTGGACAAGGATTTGCAGGTGACGGAACTCGATTATCGCGAAGCATTGGAGCCGAGGTGGATGGAGCGGTACCGCATACCAGCCTATACAGCAGAAGAACCCTCTATTTTCCACTCCTCCTATTTTCGGATCTTACCGCAAAAAGGGGTATATAACGTGACTACGGTGCATGATTTGACCTATCATTATTACCGGAAAGGTTTGCCGAAAGCGGTTCATCTCTGGGAGGAAGAACGGGCACTGCGGCATAGCGAGGCAGTCATCTGCATCAGCGAGAATACCAAACGCGATCTGATGCGTTTCTATCCATGGTTGCAAGAGGACCGGATCCATGTGGTGTACAACGGCGTGAGTGAGGCATTTGCCCCGATTCCATCGGCACAAAAAAAAGGATACCTGCTCTTCATTGGCAATAGTATGGTGGATTACAAACGCTACGATGTGGCGCAAGAAGTGGCACGTCTGACGGGATTGGAGTTGCGCACCCCTACCTGCGTCTCGCAAGCGGAACTGAATACGCTCTACAATGAGGCCCTGTGCCTGTTGTACCCTTCGGACTATGAGGGATTCGGTTTGCCGATTCTGGAAGCACAGAAAGCCGGTTGTCCGGTTATTGCCCAAGGCCGCTCCTCTATCCCCGAAGTGATGGGTGAGGGCGGATGGATGGTGCAGCCCGATACACCGCACCGTATGGCGCAAGAGATGGCAGCTATCGTTGGCGAGATACAATCGCGCTCCACGCAGCAGATGATTCAGAAAGGAATGGAGAACGCCAAGCGGTTCTCCTGGGATAAGACATACCGACAGACTAAACAAGTATATGAAAATATCTATCATAACCATCACCTACAATAGCGCCCGTACCATACAGCGTGCGTTGGAGAGTGTGCAGAGCCAGACTTACAAGGATATTGAGCATATCATTGTAGACGGTGCTTCGACCGATGGTACGAAGGAACTGATTGAGGACTATGCAGAGAAGGTACAAAGCCACAAGGGACTAGGTACGAAGGAAGTGCGATGGGTGTCGGAGAAGGACAAAGGTATCTACGATGCGCTCAACAAGGGTATCCGCATGGCTACGGGCGATGCGATCGGTTTTCTGCATTCCGATGACGTGTTCTATAGCACGGACTCGGTAGCACATATCGCCCGGGCGCTGGAGGAAGAGGGCGTGCAGGTGGTGTATGGCGATCTGCAGTACTGCAACGGCGAGAAAGTGGTGCGCCGCTGGAAGAGCAACGACTTCAACCCGTGTGCACTCAAATATGGCTGGATGCCGCCCCACCCGACGGTCTATGTGCGCCGCGAGGTGTATCAGGAGGTAGGCGAATACGACGAGTGGTTTCGTATCTCTGCCGACTATGACATGATGCTTCGTATCTTCACGGCCGGTTATCGGAGTCGTTACCTGCCGGAAGTGCTGGTGTCAATGGAGGTAGGTGGTGCGAGCAACAAGAACACCAAGGCACGGCTCTCTAAGACCCAGGAAGACTATATCGTGCTGAAGAAAAACCACGTCGGAGCCGGCTATCTGACCGTGGCTTGCAAACAGTTGCGCAAAGTAAAGCAGTTTATCCGCAAAGAGTAAAAGCGATGCTCAACATATCGATCGTACTATATCATCCGCGGTGGGAACAGGAGGTGCTGCCTCTTGTGGAGGAACTGTTGCGCGTTAAGAACCTCAGGAAACTGTACCTGATTGATAATTCGGAAGAGGAGGCGAATGGCGAATGGTGCCTCCGGGCACTCCGAGATAGAGCGAAGGGGCAGAAGTTGCGCTATATTTTCAACGGGCAGAATTTGGGCTATGGTCGGGCGCATAACATCGCGCTCAGGGAGAGCGTGTTCTATAAGACGCCCTTCCACCTCGTGATGAACAGCGACATACAGGTGCGGGCGGAGGATATCGACCAGATGCACGACTTCATGATGCAGACGCCGGAGGTGGGGCAACTCATGCCGCGCGTCATCTCGCCCGACGGAATGCAGCAGTACTTAGCGAAGCGTCTTCCGACGCCGCTGGATGTCTTTGGACGTCGCTTCCTGCCGGCATGGCTCATGGCGCGCCGAAACCGCCGTTACGAGTTGCGCGACCTGGACCTGACGCGTCCGCAGAATGCGCCGTACCTAAGCGGATGCTTTATGTTTCTAAGGATGGAGGCGGTGCTCCAGGCTCGGCTGTTCGACGAGCGCTACTTTATGTACCCCGAGGATATCGACCTGACGCGCACCATTCATCGCAACTGGCTCACGCTCTACTATCCGGCTTGGACTATTACGCACGCACATACGCGGGCATCTTATAAGGAAAAGCACATGCTCCGAATTCATATCCGGAACATGTGCCGCTATTTCAATAAGTGGGGATGGTTGTTCGATAAAGAGCGCACGCTCTTCAACAATAGCCTATAACCCGTAACCTGTAACCCGTAACCTGTAACCCGTAACCTGTAACCCGTAACCCTTACACCGACATCAGTCGGTAGCTCAAATAGCCTGCATATACTAATAACAGTACGGCGCCTCCCCAGCGCTTGAGTTCACGTTCGCGGTTGGTCTTCACCAGCAACCATACCAATATGCTGCCCAGCGCAGCCATCCAGGCATCTACTTCTATCCCATCGTAAGCCGGCAACGGACGCACCATAGCACTCGTGGCCAGTACGAAGAAGACGTTGAAGATATTCGAACCGATCACGTTACCCAACGCGATGTCGCAGTTGTGCTTAAAGGCCGCCATGACCGACGTCGCCAATTCCGGCAACGAGGTGCCCAGTGCCACTACCGTCAGACCTATCACAGCCTCCGACACGCCGCAGCGCGTAGCGAGATCCACCGCACTCTTGACGATCAGTTCACCACCTATCACCAGTCCGGCGATACCCACCAACATCAGCAGGATAGCCTTGCCGGTACTCATCGGTTGGGTACTTGGTACTTCGTCACTTGGTACTTCATCCGGATGGTCCTTGGCATGGCGGAAGGTATTGTAGAGGAATATGCAAAAGAGCAGCAAGAGCAGTATACCGCCCAAACGACTGATACCGCGTCCCTCTTCGCCAAAGGGACTCTGTACGGCTACCGCGCCAAACACCAGTATACCGGCGATGATCGACATCGGGATGTCGAAGTCGCGACTATGCTTCTGTGATACCACGGGATATACCAGCGCCGTCAGACCCAGGATGACGAAGGTATTGATGATATTCGAACCCAGGATATTGGTGATGGCCAGGTCGGTACTGCCCTCGGCCACCGACACCATATTCACCACAAACTCCGGCATCGACGTACCAAAAGCTACGACGGTCAGACCGATTACCAAATCGCTGATACCGAATCGTTTAGCAATAGATGACGCACCGTCCACGAGCCAGTCAGCGCCCTTCACCAGAGCCACAAAACCGACCACGATAAACACGATCGCCACCCATATACCATATGAAAGCCAGCTTTCAATCATTTTCAAATTTCAAATTTTAAATGTTAGACTCCATTTATACATTAAAAAGGAAGTGCATAATATCACCATCTTGCACCAGGTAGTCCTTGCCCTCGATGCCCAGTTTACCGGCCGCGCGGCATTGCGACTCACCGCCCAGCGCGATATAGTCTTCGTACTTAATCACCTCGGCACGGATGAAGCCGCGTTCAAAGTCGGTATGGATCACGCCGGCACATTGCGGGGCTTTCGAACCGGCCTTGAAAGTCCAGGCACGCACCTCGTCCGAACCCGCCGTGAAGAACGTACGCAGGTTCAGCAAGGCGTAGGCCGACTTGATCAGACGGTTGACGCCCGACTCCTGCAGACCAATCTCCTCCAGGAACATCTGGCGCTCCTCGTAGGTCTCCAGTTCGGCAATCTCGCTCTCTATCTTGGCGGCGAGTACGAGCACTTGGGCATCTTCGTCCTTGACGGCTTCGCGCACGCGCTCTACGTAGGCATTGCCGCTGACGGCACTCGCCTCATCCACGTTGCAGACGTACATGACGGGCTTGTTGGTCAGCAGAAACATCTCGCGGGCACACAGTTCCTGGTCCTTGTTGTCCAGTTCTACGGTGCGCGCATTGCGTCCCTGCGAAAGGGCCTCGCGGTATTTTTCCAGCACCTCGAGCGACAGCTTGGCCTGCTTGTCACCACCGGCACGGGCGGCTTTCTCGCATTTCTGGATGCGACTCTCAACGGTCTCCAGATCCTTGAGTTGCAACTCGGCATCGATGATCTCCTTGTCGCGCACCGGATCTACCGTGCCGTCCACATGCACCACATTATCATCGTCAAAGCAGCGCAGCACATGGATGATAGCATCCGTCTCGCGGATGTTGGCCAGGAACTTATTGCCGAGTCCCTCGCCCTTGCTGGCACCCTTCACCAGTCCGGCGATATCGACGATCTCCACCGTGGTAGGTATCACGCCGCGCTCGGGCTTGCATAGGTCACCCAACTTGATGAGTCGCTCATCCGGCACGGTGATCACGCCCACGTTAGGCTCTATCGTGCAGAACGGAAAATTGGCCGACTGCGCCTTGGCGTTACTCAAACAGTTAAAAAGGGTCGATTTGCCCACATTCGGCAAACCCACTATTCCACATTGTAAAGACATCTTTATTTTCTTATTTAATCATTTACACTTTTTTTTTCATTTTTTTCATTTCGCTTGAAAAGCGACTGCAAAATTACTGCTTTTTTTTGAGATATGCAATTTTTTCATGCATTTCTCAAATAATTTTGCATAAAGATTTGCATATATGCAGTTTTTTTTGTACCTTTGCGGGCTGAAGTACGAGTGCGCACGCGCACGGCGCGCACAAGCACGCGAAACATAGCATAAAAACGGAATAATTTAATAAACTAAAAAATATACACATTATGTCAAAAGTAACTGTTGTTGGCGCAGGCAATGTAGGAGCAACCTGCGCAAATGTATTGGCCGTAAATGAGGTGGCTAACGAAGTATGTCTGATTGATATCAAGGAGGGTTTTGCCGAGGGTAAGGCTATGGATATCATGCAAACGGCTCAGTTGATGGGTTTTGACACCGTTGTTGAGGGTGTGACCAACGACTACAGCAAGACGGCCGGTTCGGACGTTGTGATCATCACTTCGGGTCTGCCCCGTAAGCCGGGTATGACGCGCGAGGAGTTGATCGGCGTGAATGCAGGTATCGTGAAGTCGGTTTGCGACCAGGTGCTGACCTACAGCCCGAACGCTATCCTCGTAGTAGTCAGCAACCCGATGGATACGATGGCTTACCTGACGCTCCACGCTCTGGGTCTGCCGCGTAACCGCGTGATCGGTATGGGTGGTGCGCTGGATAGTGCACGTCTGAAATACTTCCTGAGCCAGGCGCTCAAGTGCAACGCCAACGACGTAGACGGTTTCGTGATCGGTGGCCACGGCGACACGACCATGATCCCGCTGACCTCGTACACGACCTACAAGGGTATCCCCGTTACCGAGTTCCTCTCGAAAGAAGAGCTGGAGAACGTGGTTAAGAGCACGATGGTAGGCGGTGCTACGCTGACCGGTCTGCTCGGCACGAGCGCATGGATGGCTCCGGGTGCTGCAGCTGCTTCGGTAGCAGAGGCTATCATCAAGGACCAGAAGAAGATGATCCCGTGCTCGGCTGCCCTGGAGGGTGAGTATGGCATGAAGGACATCACCATCGGTGTGCCCTGTATCATCGGCCGCAAGGGTATCGAGAAGGTGCTGGAGCTCAAGATCTCGGACGAGGAGATGAAGAAACTCCGCGAGAGCGAGGCAGCCGTTCGCAAGACTACCGCCGTGCTCAAAGATCTGAATGTTCTTTAATTAGTCGAAAGTCGAAAGTCAAAAGTCAAAAGCTTTTATATGGATTTATTTGAAAAATGTGACCATTTCGAGACCCTGAAGCAAGTGCGTCAAATGGGAATCTATCCCTATTTCCACGAACTGGAGTCTCGCCAGGCCCCCATCGTGAAGATGGAGAACCATCGCGTCATCATGTTGGGTAGCAACAACTACCTCGGCTTCACCGAAAACGAGGCAGTTATCAAGGCCGGTCACGAAGCGCTGGATAAGTACGGCACAGGTGTGTCGGGTAGCCGTTTTCTGAACGGCACGCTCGACCTGCACCTGCAGCTGGAGCGCGAGATAGCCGCCTTCACGGGCTATGAGGAGTGTATGACCGTTTCGACGGGTTTCCAGACCAACCTCGCTATCATCTCGGCTATCTGCGGTAAGGATGACTATATCCTGAACGACCGCGAGAACCACGCCTCCATTTACGATGCATGCCGACTCAGTTATGCCAAGGTGCTTCGTTATCGCCACTCCGACATGGAGGACCTGGAGCGCCAACTGAAAGCCATACCCGAGACCGCAGGCAAACTGATCATCACCGATGGTGTATTCTCCATGCGCGGCGACATATGCCGTCTGCCGGAGATATGCGCCCTGGCCGAGAAATACAACGCTCGTGTCATGGTGGACGATGCCCACGGCTTCGGTGTGCTGGGTCCCGGTGGACGCGGTACGGCTGCCCATTTCGGCCTGACCGACAAGGTGGACATCACGATGTTGACGTTCTCCAAGTCGCTGGCTAGTATCGGCGGTTGTATGCTGGCATCGCACCGCGTAGCCGACTGGCTGCGCCACGTGAGCCGTCCGTTCATCTTCTCGGCAAGTATCACCCCCTGCTCCGCAGCCACCGCTCTGGAGGCGCTCCATCAGCTCATTCTGGACCCCGAACGTCCTACTCGACTGATGAATATTGCCAAGTACTTCCAGAAGCAACTGCTGGCAGCCGACGTGAAGATCATCGAGGCTCCGACGCCTATCGTTCCGATCTTTACTTACAAGACGCTCGATACACTCTTCTACGGCAAGAAGATGTTCGACGAGGGCGTGTATGTCAACCCCGTGATGGCGCCGGCATGCGTAGAGGGCGAGTGCCTGCTGCGCACCACGCTCATGGCTACGCATACCGAACCCATCATCGACGAGGCCGTAGAGATCATCTCGCGCGTACTGAAAGAGGGAGTGCCGTTCTAATAGTCGAAAGTCGATAGTCAAAAGTCGAAAGCATGCGGACGCTGGTAATATCAGGTGGCAGTAGTGGCATCGGCCGGGCAACAACCGAGCTATTTGCCTCTCGCGGATGGCAAGTGTATGAACTCTCGCGCAGGAATTTGGGCGAAAGGCGAATGGCTAATGGCGAAAGCCTGATTACGCATATTACCTGCGACGTGACGGACGAGGACAGTTGCCGTAAGGCGATCCAGGAGGTGCTCCGTCAGACTGACCATATCGACGTCTTTATCTCCAATGCCGGTTACGGTATATCGGGTGCTATCGAGTTCACCAAGATAGCCGACGCCGAGCACCAGATGGACGTCAACTTCATGGGTGCGGTGCGCCTGACGCAGGCCGTACTGCCCCAGCTGCGCAAGCAACACGGCGGACGCATCATCTACACCTCCAGCGTGGCAGCTACGCTGGCCGTGCCCTACCAGGCTTTCTATTCGGCCAGCAAGGCCGCTATCAACGCCATGGCGCTGGCGCTGCAGAACGAGGTACGGGAGTTTGGCATACGCGTGTCGGTCATGATGCCCGGCGACGTAAGTACCGGTTTCACCGATGCCCGCGACAAATCCACGGCCGGTGAGGACATCTACCAGAGCGCCAACAAGGCTATCACCACGATGGAACGTGACGAGCGCGGCGGAATGAGTCCCATGCAGATGGCCCGACTCTTCTACCACATCGCTACATGCCGCAACCCGCGGCCGCAGTACGTGGGTGGATTCTCGTACCGGGTGCTATGCTTCCTGGACCTCATATTGCCGAAACGGCTTGTGAACTGGATAGAGTGGAAAGTTTATAGTTGATTAGTTGATGGGTTGATTAGTTGATGGTTAAAAATATTCGTATCATATCTCCTTCCGGGGCAATAGATCCGGAGTATATAAAAGGCGCCACTGAGCGCCTTTTGTCACTTGGTTTTGCGGTAACCGAAGGTCGCCATACTCGTGGCCACTGCGGACGCTTTGCCGCTACGGATGACGAACGTCTGCAGGATCTGAACGAAGCCCTGGCCGACCCCACGGTAGATGCTATCCTCTGCGCCCGCGGAGGCTATGGTCTGCAACGCATCATCGACCGCGTCGGCGAGATACGAAAACCCATCATCGGTTTTTCGGATATCACGGCGCTGCATCAAAAAGCCGCCATGCATGGCGGCTGTCCTACGCTGCATAGCATCATGTGCAAGCACCTGGCTACCCTACCCCAGGATAGCGATCCGTTCCTACGAACGATAGAAGCTCTGCAGGGCAAGCCGCTCGACTACAAGCTACCGATGCACAGACTGAACCGCTGCGGCGAGGTAACGGCGCCGCTTATCGGCGGTAACCTGAGCGTATTGTACGGTTTGCAGGGCACACCTTTTGGCCTTCAGCCCTCAGTTCTCAGCCTTCAGAAGCCTATCCTCTTAATCGAAGATATTGGCGAACGCCATTATCATATCGACCGCATGATGAACAACCTCAGGATGAGTGGTGTACTGGCACAGTTGTCCGGCCTTATCGTGGGTCAGTTCACCGACTGCGAGGACGATCCGCTGATGGGAGAAACGGTCTATGAAACCATCGCCCGTTATGCGGCGGAATACGATTATCCGGTAGTGTTCGGTTTTCCGGCCGGACACGAGGAGTATAACCTGCCCGTATGGCTCAACAAACCAGCCACACTAATTGTAGCACCCGATCATGTACAATTCCGTCAGATATAACCGTCAGCGAGGCATGAGCCGCCAGGAACGCGTGGTGTTTGCCTGCCTGTTCTGCTTTCTGCTCCTGCCTAACCTGGTAGGCACGTTCGTAGCACAAGACCTGCTCACCATCGGTCAGCGTATCATCTATCTGATCACGTCCATCGCCATCTATAGCTTTGGCCTATGCCTGTTCCGTCGCCGCACGTTTCTGTACGTGGCGTCATTGGGTTTTCTGCTGTCGGGCATCGAACTGGTGCACCTGATCATCAATCATGCTACCACCTCCTTGCTCTTCGTCTTCACCATTATCAAGTCGGAGAAAGGCGAGTTTCTGGAACTGCTATCCACCTATTGGTTCGTGCTGGCTATCTTCTTTGTGCTATGGGGCTTGTACTACTTCCTGGCGCATCGTTACGTACAGCAGGAGTATATCGCGCCGCTGCGAAAGCGTATGTGGATATTAGGTGCCGTTGTGCTGTTTCTCACCACATCGGTGGTGTGTCTGACGCTGCGACCTAAGTTCTGGAATATGTTCAACCTGCGCGGCCAGGACATGCGTACCGCAGCATGGGTAGGTACAGAGAAGGCTTGTCCGGTGAATATGTTTCTGTCGGTCTATCAGATCGTAGATCTGGCGCAACGTATCTCGGACCAGAAGGACGAACTGGCCGACTTCCGGTTCGATGCGCAGTACGAACCTGCGAACCCGAAGAAAGTCGAACAGAATCAACCTATCGTACTCTTCTTGATTGGTGAAACGTCGCGCTACGACCATTGGGGGCTCAACGGTTACGAACGCGAGACATCGCCCTGCTTGGCAGCACGCGACTCCATGGAGATCGTGTCGTTCGACTCGGTCTTCTCGGTAGCCAACCTGACCACGGTATCCGTACCGTTTATCCTCTCGCGTGCGACACCTCGCGATCGTGAACTCTACCTGCACGAAGCATCCGTCGTAGATGCCTTCCACGAGGCAGGTTACCGCACGGCATGGATAGCCGACCAGAGTTTTAACAATCATTTCTTGATGCGTATCGCCGAGAACTGCGACTACAGCAAGTACGTCACCGATCCCGGTACGGAGACCTTTGTGGATACCGTGCTGCTGGCGCCGCTGCGCACGCAACTCACAACGTCCGACACGCCGCAGTTTATCGCCTTGCACTCGCTGGGTTGCCACTTCAAGTACTCGGCCCGTTATCCCGAAGAATTTCAAATCTTCACCCCTGATATGTCGGGCATGGATATGCAGGCCCTGTTTGACAAAGCCGGACGCAGCAATGAGGAAGGACTGGCACGCCTGAAGCCGGAGAATATCACGGCCTATCGCAACCTGAAAGCCATCCTCACCAATTCCTACGACAACGCGATACGCTTCACCGACTACTTCATCGACCGCGTCATACGCGAACTGGAGCAGACCGGTCGTCCGGCCGTGCTGGTATATGTAGGTGATCACGGCGAGAACCTGCTGGACGATGAGAACCATATGTTCCTGCATGGCACCTATGCCGGTTCGTACTACGAGTACCACGTGCCCTTGTTCGTCTGGACCAGCGAGCAATATCGAAAACTCTACCCGCAAAAAATAGCGGCTCTCCAAGAGAACCGCCATAAACTGACATCCACGATGTGTATCTTCTATTCCTTGCTCGACCTGGGCGAGGTGGCATTGCCGGAGATGAACCGCTCGCTCATCCTGAGTGACACCTGCATGCAAGCCATGGATACCGTCTGGGGACTGGATGCCAACCTGCAACCCTTTGCGCTGCCTACCCGACCTCAGTAGTCGAGAAGTTCGTCGGTATGACGTATCTCATGCAAGAGGCTCTTGCGGGTCAGCACCATCGCTTCCAGCACCACGGCCGGCAAGATAGCGGCCAAGGTGGGATAGATCGTCGGGAACCACTCATCGGATATATGCATCGCGTAGTACGCCATCAGCGCATAATACGCACCGCACAGCAGCACGGTAATCAGCGTGAGCCATATACGCCATCGGTCGCTAAAGAAGCAGAGCAGGCACAGGATCGATGTACCGATCATGGCCAGGTCGCAATAGTACAGTCCCTTCACCGATACTACACCCACGATCACCCGTTCGTTGGTATCAAAATTGGTTTGCCATGCGTAGAAGTTCTTCTGGTCCATCTCATAGGTGCGATTCGAGATCACGCCCTTGTCGCCCTGAAACTCAAACACGGGCACATACCGCAACACCATAGCCGCTGCGATAGCGACCAACATAAACAGCCAACGCTTATAAATTTCACTCATAACGGCTCTTTTTTCCTAAAATCGGCTGCAAAGATATAAAAAATAATTGAAAATTGAAAATTGACAATTGAAAATTTGCAAGAATGACGGATTTTTCGTAATTTTGTAGGCGCTTTTTGAGAAAATGAACTATACATTCCGTGAAATACTGCCCTACTACCGTCGCAACCTGCGCGTAGCGTTCCCCGTCATGCTCACCCAACTGGGTGCGGCCCTGGTGGGACTGTTCGACTCGATCATGGTGGGGCACTACGCGACGACCGACCTGGCCGCCGTCAGTTTCTCGAATGCCATTTTCTTTACGGTCATGGTCTTCTCGATGGGCACGACGATGGGTATCACCCCGCTCGTGGGCCATGCCTACGGCGCAGAGCGATGGGATAAGATTCCCGGGTATCTGGCCAACGGATTGGTCTATACGCTTATCACGTGCCTCTTCTCGCTCGTGCTGCTGGCGCCCTGTATCGGTCTGCTGGATATGTTCGGCCAGGAACCGGTCGTGGTCGCGTGCGCGCGCCCG
Organism: Paludibacteraceae bacterium; assembly: GCA_017509715.1. Classification (GTDB taxonomy): domain Bacteria; phylum Bacteroidota; class Bacteroidia; order Bacteroidales; family Paludibacteraceae; genus Colicola. Next base: position 72,823 of record JAFWOU010000019.1, read on the forward strand.
TACTATATATTAATAGTGCTCTCTATCCTGCCCCATCTCTTCTTCTGCTTCTTCAAGCAGTTCTTGGAGGGACTCGGAAATACCTTCGTGGCGATGGTCATCACGATCCTTTGCAACCTGCTGAATATTTTCCTCAACTGGGTCCTGATCTTCGGTCATATGGGTTTTGAGCCGATGGGTGCCGAGGGAGCAGGATGGGGCACGCTCATCTCGCGTACGCTGATGCCGATATGCTTTCTCGCGGTGATGCTGTGCCGCAAAGACTGGCGACAATACTGGCAAGCCATACGCCGACATATGATCCGCTGGAGCGACATACGCCACCTGCTGCGTATCGGTACGCCTATCGGCCTGCAGTCGTTCTCTGAGGCGTTTCTCTTCACCGCCTCGTTTATCATCATCGGCTGGATTAACAAGGAGACGCTGGCCGCACATCATATCGCCAACCAGATGGCCGACCTGACGTTCATGCTGGCGCTTGGTATCGGTTCGGCTACCACGATACGCGTCTCGCATCAGTTGGGCAAGGGCGATCTGCATGCCGTCCGTATGGCCAGTCGGGCATCGGTACATCTATGCCTCATGATGAACACCATCGGCGCATGCATCATGATCTTCGGACGTAACTACATACCCTATATCTTCACGGATGACCCGGAGGTAATCCCTATCGCGTCGTCATTGCTCATCATTGCCGGCACGCTGCAGTATGCCGACGGCTTGCAATGTATCGGCGCCGCCATGCTGCGTGGCATCCAAGATGTACGCGTACCGATGCGCATCGCCATAGCGGCTTATATCGTGATTGCCTTGCCGCTCGGCCTGCTGCTGACTTTCCCCGTCGGATGGGGCGCACAGGGTATGTGGATCGCCTTTGTGATTGCGCTGGCCATACCGGCCGTGCTCTTCCACTTACGCTTTCATAAACAACTAAAACGTATAGAACATGGAACCAAAAGCAGTTTTTGACATTTTTGCCGAAATCAATCAGATTCCTCGCCCCTCCAAGCACGAGGAGCGTATCTCACAGTGGTTGCAAGAATGGGCCAAAGCACATCAAATCGAGTGCGTGGCCGACGAGTCGATGAACGTCATCATGCGCGTACCGGCTACGCCGGGTTATGAGGACCACGAGGGCGTGATCCTGCAGGCCCATATGGATATGGTGTGCGAGAAGAACGGCGACGTAGAGCACGACTTTATGAACGACCCGATCCAGACATGGGTGGATGGCGAGTGGCTAAAGGCCAAGGGGACGACCCTGGGGGCAGACAACGGTATCGGTATCGCGATGGCACTGGCCGCTATCAGCAATCCGGACCTGAAGCACCCCGCTATCGAGTGCTTGTTTACGGTGGACGAAGAGACGGGGCTCACCGGTGCATTCCGCCTGAAGGACGGTATGCTGCGTGGCAAACGCCTCATCAACCTGGACTCGGAAGATGACGGCCAAATCTTCATCGGTTGCGCCGGAGGTATTGATACCTTGGCTAAGATGCACTATGAGCCAGTCGAAAGCGGAAAGTCGAAAGTCGAAAGCATCGGTATCCGTCTCTCCGTGACGGGACTGATGGGTGGTCACTCGGGCGATGATATCAACAAGGGACGTGCGAATGCCAACCAGTTGCTCGTCTTCTTCCTGGCCCGTATCTGGCCCAAGACGGAGGTGCAACTGGCACAGATTAACGGTGGTAACCTGCGCAACGCTATTGCCCGTGAGGCCGAAGCGGTCATCAGCATCCCGATGGCGTACAAGGAGCAGATACGTATCGAGTGGAACCAGTATGTGGCCCAGATGGAAGGTGTGTTTGGTGAAGTAGAGAAAGATATGCGCATGGAGCTGGAGACCTGCGACCTGCCGGAGCTGTATGTGCCGGCCGAGAAGGCCTATCGTCTGATCCTGGCGCTCTGCGAGTGTCCGCACGGCATGATCGCTATGAGCAAGGAGATGCCGGGACTGGTAGAAACCAGTACGAACCTGGCGTCTGTGAAGATGAAAACAGTCGAAAGTCAAAAGTCGAAAGTCGAAAGCTATATAGAGGTGAATACCTCGCAGCGTTCGTCGATCGAGCAGAGCAAGCACCACCTGAAATGGGCGGTAGAGCAAGCCCTCTCGTTGGCTTGTGACGAAGTGACCCACGGCGACGGTTATCCGGGTTGGGCACCTAATCCCAAGTCGGCATTGCTGGATGTGACCAAAGCGGCGTATGAGGAGTTGTTCCATGCCGAACCGCAGGTACTGGCTATCCATGCCGGACTGGAGTGCGGTCTGTTCCTGGAGAAATACCCGTACCTGGATATGGTATCTATCGGTCCGCAGATGTACGGCGTGCATTCGCCGCAGGAGCGTCTGTCGATCCCCAGCACGGAGCGTTGCTACAAGTGGCTCTGCCGCGTATTGGAGAAGCTGTAAAGGTTATGGGTTACAGGTTACGGGTTATTGTTAAAAATAAGGAGCTGCCGGAAAGGCAACTCCTTATTTTTTGTTATCACTTCTTCAGTGCGGCTTTCTTCTCGGCGCGCAACTGACGTGCACGCTGGATGTCGAAGGCAATCGGCGAAGCGATGAATACAGACGAATAGGTACCTACGATCACACCCATCAGCAGGGCGAATACGAAGCCACGGATCGTCTCACCGCCGAAGCAGAAGATAGCGAGCAATACCACGAAGGTAGACATAGAGGTCGAGAACGTACGGCTGAGCGTGTTGTTCAACGCAGCGTTGATATTCTCGTCCTTAGCACGCTTCGGATAGAGCTTGTTGTACTCACGTACACGGTCGAAGATGACCACGGTATCGTTGATCGAATAACCGATAACGGTCAGGATGGCCGCGATAAACGATTGGTCGATCTCCATGGAGAACGGCATGATCTTCCAGAGGATGGCATACAGACCCAAGATGATCACGGTATCGTGAGCCAGGGCTGCCAAAGCACCTACCGAGTAAGCGAAGTTGCGGAAACGCAGCAGGATGTAGAGGAAGATGACTACCAGCGCAGCCAGCACTGCCCAGAAGGCAGCCGTCGTGATGTCGTCGGCGATAGCCGGACCCACTTTCTGGCTCTGCATGATACCTACCTCCGGATTTACGAGCGTAGAGCGGAAGTCCTCGAACGGAATCTCTTCCTTGAGGTACTGCTTCGTACCGTCGTAAATCATCTTCTCGATCTGCTCGTCAACGGCTGCCGACTCGTTCTGGATCATATAGTTGGTCGAGATACGAACTTGGTTCTCGTTACCGATCGTGATGACGTTGAGCGAGTAGGTCTCGTCGCCTTGCAGCTGGGCCTTGAAGATATTGTCAAGCGACTCACGAACAGCGTCGGTCTTCACCGGCTGGTCGAAGCGAACGACATAGTTGCGTCCACCCGAGAAGTCGATACCCAGATTCAGTTTACCGAAGATATGCGGATCCAGACCCAGGATAGCGATGATGATCAATACGCCGGAGATGATGTAGGATACCTTGCGCAGGCCTACGAAGTTGACCTTCGCATTCTGCAGGAAGTTCTTCATCAGGCTTGTGGTGAACGGCAGTTCCTTAGCATCCTCACGGTTAGCATAGGTCTCGAGCAACCAGCGTGTGATGAACACAGCGGTAACGAACGAGGTCACGATACCAATCATGTAGGTTACGGCGAAGCCCTTGATCGGACCCGTACCGAAGATAGCCAGGATGGCACCGGTCAGGAACGACGTTACGTTGGAGTCCACGATAGCCGAGATGGCGCCCTGGAAACCGTCGGCGATAGCCTGACGCATCTTCTTGCCGCCCTTGAGCTCCTCACGGATACGCTCGTAGATCAGCACGTTGGCATCCACGGCGCAACCCATGGTCAGCACGATACCGGCGATACCCGGCAGGGTCAGTACGGCCGAGAACGATGCCAGCACACCTACCAGCAGGAATACGTTGCAGAGCAGCGCGAAGTCGGCAATCAGACCCGGGATCAGACCATAGTAGAAGATCATGTAGAGCAGGATGAGGCAGAAGCCCAGCACGAAGCTCCACAGACCGGCCTGGATGGCCTCACGACCCAGCGACGGACCAACTACGTCCTCCTGGATAATACGTGCCGGAGCAGGCATCTTACCCGACTTGAGGGTGTTAGCCAAGTCCTTGGCCTCTTCTACGGTGAAGTTACCGGTGATCTGGCTGTTACCGCCAGCAATCTCGTTCTGTACGGTCGGGAAGGAATATACCAGTCCGTCGAGCACGATGGCTACCGACTTACCGATATTCTCCTTGGTGATACGCTGCCATGCCTTGGCACCGTCAGCGTTCATCGACATCGATACGTTAGCATAAGCGCTGGTCTGCGAGAAGTCGGCACGGGCGTCGGTTATTACGTTACCCTCCAGGCTGGCATGACCGTTATGACCCTTGAGTGCCACGAGCTGATAGTATGCGTTGGCGTTGTCGATCGCCTTCACCGTCCAGCGGAAGGTCAGGTCGCTCGGCAGGATCTGACGAGCCTGCGGGCCGGTCAGCATAGCCATGATCTTGGCGGTATCGGTGAAGTGAGCCATACCCACTACCGGACCCGGATATACCTGGCCCTCGGGGCTCACGTTGAGCTGCAGCATAGCAAACAGCGGGTGGTTCTTGCGCCACTCTTCTGCGTTCTGCTTAGCCGCCTCGTCGGTGCTGTCCTTCTTCATGTCGGCTTTGAGTCCCTCCAGTTCCGTCTTAGCGGTGTCGGTCTCAGCCACCTCTTCCTCAGCAGCCTCAGCGGCTACCTCTTCGGTCTTGGTGCTGTCCTGATCGGTGACAGTCTTCACCAGTTCGCCGTCCAGGCGCTCCAGTTGAGTGGTCAGTTCGCTCAGGTTGTAGGTCTCCCAGAACTCGAGGTTAGCCGAACCCTGGAGCAACTTACGTACACGCTCCGGCTCCTTGATACCCGGGAGCTCGATCAGGATACGACCCGTCTGCGACAGACGCTGGATATTGGGCTGTACCACACCAAAGCGGTCGATACGTGTACGTAGCACGTTGAACGAGTTGGTGATTGCAGCATCCACTTCCTCGCGCAGCACAGCGGCTACCTCTTCGTTGGTGGAGGTGCTGCTGATGCGGTTGTTCATGTCGGGCGTGGAGAAGATACCGGCCAGCTGGATCTGCGGGTCGATCTCCTGATACGACTCCACAAACAGGGTCACGAAATCTTTTCCGCTGTTCTCTTGCTTCTCGGCAGCACGCTTGAGCGCCAGGTTGAAGTTCTCGCTCTGATTGTCAGCAGCCAGTGCGCGGATAATACCCGACACCTCTACCTCCATCGTCACGTTCATACCGCCCTTCAAGTCCAGACCGAGGTTAATCTCTTTTTCGCGGCACTCCTTCAGGGTGTAACCAAACCATACTTTTTCCTGAGCCAGCGAGTCCTGGTAGTGCGAGAGGCGAACCGAATCGCCGTCTGCATACTCGACCGCAGCCTTGTCGTAGTGGCTGGTCACAAAGGAGAAGGAGAGATAGAAAGCACATGTCAGCACCAGCAGAGCGGCGAGGACAAATGCCAATTTCCGTACAATTCCTTTGTTGTTCATAATAGTTGTTTTGTTATTTATTTTTGATTTTATTTTCCTTATACTGCTCGCGCTTACAGGTACGTATAGCGTACGCACAAGTGCGCACGAGCGCAAAATCGGCTGCAAAGGTACAAAAATAATCTGATATACGCAAAAAAAATCCGTATTTTTACGTAAAAACACCCTTTTTTTAGCTTAATATAGCCGTTACTGCCAGGCAAAACAGCGCCGGAAGCATTGCTACGAGTGTGATAACGACCTTCAATATGCCTATAACTACATTCTCCATAATTATCCCATTAAGATATTTGTCCATACTACGAGCGATACAAAATTCCGGAAGCAATCTTCCAGCGTTACCTGATCAAAATTCAATTCCATTTGCATAGTTTTCCTCCTTTTTTTTGTTTGACGCTGCAAAATTAGTGCTCCAAACTGCCAAAAGATGGCAGTGAATAGAAAAAAAATGCAAAAAAAGATGCGATTTTGCACGTTTTTTTTGCAAAATCGCATCTTATGGGATGATTTTTCGGGTCTTATTTGCGGAACGAGTAGTATTTCTGGCCGAAGAAACTGATGCAGACCGTGAGCAGGGTGATCACGATCTTGCTCGGCGTCGGGTACCAGCCCCAAACCTCTACGCAGAGCTTCAGACCCAGGTAGTTGATGAGCAGGTTGACGGCCACGATCAGTATATAGCGCACCAGTTGGCGGCTGCCGCGCAAGCTCGACTCCCGAAACGTGACGTATTTATTCAGCCAGAAGCCCGTGAGCAACGTGATGGGGAATACGATACACAGGGTCGCGATGTGGGGCGTGATGGCTTGCACAAACTGATGGCTGAATACTGAAAACTGAATACTGACTATCTCGTGCCCTATACCGAAGTTATAGATCAGGAAGTAGAGCACCCAATCCAGCACCAGGTTACCGCCTCCGCAGGCGGCATATCGGAACAGCTGCTCCGACATCACCTTCCGGAAAGGCGGGTAGAAAAAATCGATAATCCGGGTTATTATCTGTGCCAGTTTCTTCATTTCTTAACCACAAGGGTACGATTAATTTCATTTTTCGGGTGCAAAGGTACTGCTTTTTTTTGAGATATGCAAGAAAACCGTCATTCACACAAATCACAAATTCACATAAAAATGTGTGTTGATAAAATGCTCATAATAATAATATATAATATATAATATTATTATATTATATTATGGCCAAATACTGAACACAAAAAGATGTGTGAATCTGTGAATAGTGTGAATTTTGCTTCTAAATAAAGTTTAATTGATTATCAGTGTGTTATGAAGAAAATGCATTTTTTGGGGAGTTTTTTCAAAAAAAATTGGCAAAAGTAAAATACTATCGCGAAAGGGAACACGCACCCTACAGTAACGTCAAGGATGGTCGCGAGAAAGTCCCGATGAAGAGCAAGCATCCTACAGTGACGTCAAGGATGCGAACGAGATGCGAACGAGAATGACAGCACTATGATATTTGATATACTGGACATACACTTATTAAGCTGAAGCACGTAAATTCACACAATTCACGAATTCACATAAAAATGTGTGTTCTTATCTCGCTCTACTCGAACGATTATTTCTTAGCCGCAAGGGCACGATATTCTCATAATAAACCAATTAAAGTGTCCAAAAAATTGGGGTCAGTACATTTATTGAAAGTAGTGAGAGGGTGCTCAGGATGGTTTCAGCAACCATTGAGCATCCATTGGAAGGTAATGGCAAGGTAAAGGCTGAGTGAAGGCAAGGTGGAGCGGCATCAAATGCCGGGTTAATTAACAAAGTGCGTCGGATTAATCCGACGGAAAAAAGAAAGAGAAGCGCGAGACCCTTCCAAAGTCTCGCGCTTGGTTTGCTCGGTGGAATAAGACCGAGGAGTGAACGGATAGGGGATTATTTTATTTCCACTTGAAATTAAGTTTTATACCTGCTGTACTATTTGAATATGTTAATGTTTCAGGATATGCCTTTAAATTACTGGGGGATATAGTTGCAGTCCAATCCCCCTTACCACTTGCTTGAGTGTCACTCGGATTACCTGTCCCAGTGTACTTATATAATCTCACAACATACGTATTTTCTATGTTCAGAGTCTTCGCTGTATTTAATGTGTAGTCATATGGCAAGTTAGCGGATGAAAGCAAGAACCATTTTGTATAAAAATATGTAGTCTTGGACATTATGTAATCATCCGTCAGTTGAACTTGATAATACTTATTATTTGTTGGTATTTTAGTTATAGAAAATCCTGTTATAGAGCAAGTTGTTGGTGCTATAATTTCTACATTATTTTCACAAACATTAGGTTTACTATTACTATTTTTTGCTGTCAATTTTACTTTATAGACACCTATTGTTTGGTATTTATGAGTGGGATTCTTTTCTGTAGAAAATGATCCGTCGCCAAAATCCCACACATATGAAGTCGCGTTTGTAGATGTGTTAGTAAAAACTGCTTTTAGAGGATGTTCTGTTTTGTAAGTATAACTGGCCGTGGGAGTAACTTCTGTCAATGTTAAACTTTGTGTATATGAATTTGTTTTAGAGCCATTGATTGCAGTTAACTTTACGCTGTATGTTCCGTAATTAGTATAAGTGTGAGACGGATTAGTTTCTGTAGAAGTTTGTCCATCGCCAAATTCCCATTTGTAAGATTGAGCATTTGTTGAAGAATTGATAAATGTCACAGTTAACCCATTTTTACTATAGGTGAATTTTGCAGTAGGCGTTAAGTCTGTTAGCGAGATTGTAACGTTTTGGCTATATGTATCGGACTTTGTAATATTTTTAGCCGTTAACTGAACATTATATGTACCAGCCTTAGCATATGTATGAACAGGATTTTTCTCTTTTGAAGTTGCACCATCACCGAATGTCCATACATAAGATCGTGCATTTTTAGAAGAATTGGTAAAAGTCACTTTCAATTCATTTTGCGCAAATGAAAATAATGCAAAAGGTTGCTCCTCTGGTTCTTCTGTTTTACAGCCCATAAGAGCTATTGCGAACAATGTCGCGAATAAAATTTTGTATTTCATATATAGTGGCGTTTATATTTCTGTTAACGAACTTGTTGAAGATGAGTTAGTCAACGTCATCTTGTAAGTCCGATCCCATCGGAAGTAATAACTATTCCATGTATATCCATTTACTTTATTCCCCTTGTTGTTATAAAATATGACCTCCACATACACAGGCATATTAATAGAGACGTTTGATAGTTCTACTTTACCGCTATTATTATGTGCACCGGCAGTTGCAACTAAATGATTGTCACAATACACATTGGCAGAATAATCTGAACCGTTAACCACATAAAGAATAGGATCGTTACCTACATTTCCATTTCTGTTGCACGAACTAAATGTCCCTACAAGCATGGCAATTATTGCCATTAATAAGAATTGCTTTTTCATAGTACTATTGTTTTTTGTTTTTAGTTAACATATTGTTTAAAATTCAATTATTTACATACGAAAAGCGTGCGCTTTCGTCGCTTCATTTGATTCGCTGAGGTCTTCGACTACCTTTACACTTCAAATTTAAGCACAGAAAACTCACGCTAATACGTGAGCGTGCATAAACCGTTCTTGAAGTGTAAATGATTACTGAAGTTGTCGAAGTTTCAGCGGATCAAGTTGGGCTCATTACGCTTTATGTAGTGCACATTTGCACTTATGTCCTTGCTGTTTTTACGTCGGCAAGCGACGGTTTTTCATTTCACGGTGCAATGATACTGCTTTTGGGGATATATGCAAATTTATTTGCAGAATATAAAAGAAAAAAGGATAATTGCCGCAAGAATGCGACAAAAGGGCACGATGAGGAGCTGCCGCAAATATGCGACAGAAGTGATCGACGTTTACTATGCGCTTACTCGCAGAGAAGGGGACGTACTAAATCCGCAATTCATAGGCGGATACAAAATAAACTATAATATCGGTCATAAATGGCCGATACATAACTCCGGTTTTACGTCATGGAGGGGACGGTTTTTTCAATTCACGCTGCAAAGATACAACATTTTTTCGAAATATGCAAATATCTCGGAAGAAAAATGTTAAATGTTAAAATGTTAAATGTTAAAAGCGATGGAGTTTGAAAAGTACACATCCCGAATGTTAACTGCCTCTTTCCATATGTACATATCGCGCATGCGCGATGTAAATTACAAATTCGATACGAATTAACAATTAACAATTAACAAATTTAGACTATATTATAGACTATCCTTTCTACCCTATTACAACTTAGGGGACAAATACCACGAACCGGGGGACAAAGTATTGCCTATGTCAGAAAAAAGCAGTAATTTTGCATAGTTTTTAGAAAGGACGTAAAATAACGGTACAGGGACCTCAAGGATGGTCGCGAGATGGTCGCGAGAAAACCTCGGGCCTGACGTCCCGAGCACCTAACAAAGAAAGGAGGAAACAAAATGATAGCAGAACTAATAATACCTATAGAAACACTAAGAGGATCGTTGAGGAAGGATGGCTACTACTTCAGAATGCACAACGGTAAGCAGATCGTACAGAGGTGTCCGAATCGAAAGGGGCATGTAAAAACAGCGGCCGAGGCTATGAACCAAGAGCGATTCATAAAGAAGTATAGGAAGAACCGGCATCGAATGCCGGGCTAATTAACAAAGGACGACCAACTCCGGTCTGACAGCCGGAGCACGGGACAAAGAACCGCGTCAGTCACACACCTTTACGGGTCCTAAAAACACCGGCTCGGCCGGTCGGCACCGAAGGTAGGTACCCGCCGGAGGCAGCGAGATACGAGACATCGAACGTAAGTAGATCGCCCCTAAGGGAGCTAAAGTTCCTTGTCGGGGACGTAATTTATGACGGCATGGCATGCCGGACAATGAACGACGTGACTGCCGATTGTCAATCGGCGAAATATGAAGAAAAAAATAAACGCGAGCCTGACGACTCGCGCACGGAACAAAAACACACATCCGGATGATATCCGGAAACAACAAACAAAACATACGCAGGCATCAAATGCCGCGGCTAATAGACGGAGAGCGCCGGATCCGATCCCGCGGAATACGAAGAAAGCACATCTCCGCGCTCTCACGCGGAGCAGGAAACGAACTAAGAACCGGCATCGAATGTCGGGCTAACAAACAAAGGACAACAAACCTCCACGCTATCACGCGGAGCAGGAAACGGCGTCGGAACAAGCTTGCAAGACCGAAACGCACTAGGCGCGTTTAACTTGCCGCTGTTCCTCCTTTCCCCACGAAGTATCACTACGTTAGCACTTCGCGGGGGCCCCAAGTAAAGAAAATCTCGGGCTTGACATCCCGAGCACGGGACAAAGGATTTAGAGGCATTTGCAGGAGCGGGAATGGCGGCTGTAGGGATTGTAGGGGGAGAGGGCATAGGAGATTTTGAGGCCGACGTAGAAGGGGGTACAGTCGTTGATGAGTTTGCGGCCTTGGCGATTAGCCTCCATGATGGGAGTAAGGATACGATGGAGGGGAAAGCCTTCGCGGGTGTCGGAGAGCATGATGAGGCTTTCGGCGCTGCTTTGCGAGGGGGTGTAGCGGGTAAAGCAGTAGTCGAAATATGCACCGACGACGATATAGGAGCGGTGGCGGCGTGACCAGGTGTTGAGCGGGATGATATAACTAAGTTCGGTCGTGAGCCACCATTGAATATTCGGGAGCGCGAGGCGGCCGGAATTGTCCATCGTAAAATGGCGGGAGGCGGCTAAAGGATAGGACTCGTAGACGCGGTTGTCGTAGTCAGGATAATTGACGGAGAGCGAGGCGTCACGGACGGATTGTTCCCAGGAATTAGAGAAGGGGAAGACGGCTTTGGCACCGGCAAGGAACAAGACATTCTTCCGGGAGAGAGCCAGTTGCAGAGGAACGCCGACCGACCAAGTGGCATAGCGTTCACGAAGGGAGCCGATGGTATAATCGATCTCCATCTGTTGGTTCTCGACATCGATGGTAGCGTAATGGTCTTCGTAGTCTGTCTTGCCGAAACTGACGTTGTGGCCATCAAGCGTAAGGCCGGTTCGGAAACCGAGGACATGAGGCGAGAGGTAGGCGTAGTAGAGGTGTGCGCCTCCGGTGAGACCTACTTGCTTGTTGACATAGACGGGTTGAGACGACCAGGAAGCTATACCACCATGCAAGCCAAACTCAAAAAGATGATTGGCATGCGCCATGAGCGGGAGAAGCAATACTATGTATAGGAGGACGCGTCTCATGGTATTAGTCGTTTTTCGGTCCAGACGGTATCGCCCTGTTGGTAACGATAGAGGTAGATACCGCGGGTGAGTTGGTCTTCACGAACGGGCAGGCCGTGACAATTGAAGATGTGAACTTGTAGTTGGTCGTTAGTCGTTGGTCGTTGGACGTTTATTTCCAGGATGTTGGACCAGATAGTCTGGTTGCCGTCCAATTCGATACGCAGTTGGAATCGTCCGTGCAGCTCGTTCTGCTCGGAGTAGTCGTCATCGGTGGCACCGGGTATAGGTTGTTCGTTTTTAAACCATTGGAAAGCTCGTGCGGTACGATCCGGGAAGAGTCGTCGGAGCGTCACGTTGTCCAGGAGCAACTGCCAATTGTATTTATTGACGATTATGGGATACAACCGCTCACAATGGATAGTATCAAGGTGGAGGGTATAAATAGAATCTATACAATCCCATTGGGGGTGCTGAAATTCCAGAAGGAGATCTCCTGCCATTTTAAAAGTCAGTACTGTATCTCTAAAATACAAAGTATATGGGAGCAAGGTATCACATAGAGTTCCTATGGTTATTGTTTTCTCTTTAATTTCCGGGCAACAATGTTCCATAATTACATTCAATATGTAATAAATACTATCTGCCCCACTACTATCATATACCGTGTCGCGTAATTCATTTTTCAATGGATAGATCTTATTCCGCCATGTGATAGCATCAATAGTGTCGCAAATGATTGTGTCCACACGAGTTGCCTGCGGTATTTGGCACAGCCGTAACTCAATATCATCAATACCGAAATCATTCCCTTCATGACCATGCATATAAGCATACATATTCACCTCTATAGCACTAAGGTCAGTCGGCAAGGTGAAATTCGTGCCGACGATATGCCAATTGGACATTTCAGAGTGCGTTGCTATGGGCATTTCTGAGGGAATGCAGTTGGCAAGAACCTCTTGTGTGTCCGAATTAATCAATTGAATCAATATCTTCGGCAACTGATATTCACCATCGTGGATATTGTCGTGCAGATTAATAACATAGGCCGAAAAAGATAACACATCACCTTCTGCACCTCCAGACAGAAAAGTACTATAGAATAGATGGTTATTGGCACCTTCAATCATTAAAAAGTATCCGCGAGAAGCATCGTTCGGATATGAGTGGTCTTCACGATCTACCCACTGATGATTGTAATAGCCTTGATCTTTCTTCGTTAAACGATAATAGCCTTCAGGTAACCTGCCGGTGGTATTACATCCATTTCGGTACAGAATACTCGGATTGTTTATGCACGACACATCCGGGTCGTTAGGGGCGTTGCCACCGAAGTCTTCTCTAAAAAGCAATTTTCCTTCCAGACAAAAGTCTTCGCAATGGAATGTGCTTAACGTGTAATCAATCTCTATACTATCGCAACCCTGTTCATCCTTCAGTAATATGGTTTGTGAACCGGGTTTATTGAACAGCAGTCCGTGCCACGTGAAAGGCATAAGGGTGTCGCAGACGGTAGTATCACGAGTAGCGTAGTGTATTTCGGGGCAAGGCGATTCACAATGTTCCGTTTCCACGCGCATCAGGTAGTATATGCTGTCAAAACCACAAGAGCTACGAAGAGTGTCGCGCAGGGTGTCTACGATTGCGTACTCTTTGCCGCGCCACGCAATCTGATCGATAGTGTCGCAGACCGTCGTGTCCGTCCGTATCGTATCGGGCGTCATGCAGAGGTGGACCTCGATGTCATCGATGGCGAAGTCGTTGCCGTTGGAATTGCTGACATTGTTGTAGATAGACAGTTGCACAGACTCAACACCTACCGGGACGGTAAAATTCATACCGACAAGATGCCATTCTACGGATTGTTGCCAACACATATTATCGCCGATAAAGGTGGAGTCGAACGGTATGTCGCCTGTGTCGTAAGTAGCTAACTCTGTGTTAGATGTAGGATCCGTTAAGACAAACTTCAGTCGTGGGTACGCATACATACCCGGGCGACCTACGTACATGCCCCAGGTCATGACGTTGGCCACGTAGGCAGAGAAAGTCAACTCGATACCTTCGCAAAGATGGTCGATGGTGGTACGATAAAAAGCGTCACTACCTGCTCGGCCGTCTATCTCCATAAAATAGCCACGGGTCAAGTCTCCGAAATGGGTATGGTCGTCTTGGAGATGCCATTGTGACGTACCATTTCCGTTGCAATATCCCTGTTTAGTCACCAGATATTTTCCTGCACCCATGCTACCGAGTACATCTGTTGTCGCTTGGGTATAGCTCATGCCGGAAACAGGAGTCGTACTGATTTTCGGGTCGGAGGGGTTGTTGCCGCCGAAATCCTCGCGGAAGAGGAGAATGCCATCGGTACAGAGCGCATGTTCGCAATTTTCCTTTTCCACGTGCATGACATAATAGATGCTATCAAAGCCGCAGGTACTAAAGAGGGTGTCGCGGAGGGTGTCGGCTATAGCGAATGTCTTTTCGCGCCAACGGATTTGTCGGGTGGTATCGCAGACGGTGGTATCGGTAAGGATGGTGTCAGGCGTCATGCAGAGGTGGACCTCGATATCATCGATGGCGAAATCGTTGCCATTACCGTTGGTGACGTTGTTGTAGATAGACAGACGGATGGCATTGACACCGACGGGGACGGTAAAGTTCATACCGACAAGGTGCCATTGAGAAGAATACTGCCAATCGGTTTTGGCTGGTAGGTTCTCGTCAAAAGGAATCTCTTTGGTGTTCTTTTCCGCTAAGGTCGCACCTGTTTGCGGATTCGTTAGAACAAACTTCAAACAAGGAGAAATAACCGGTCCACGATTGCGCGTGTACCAATCGTATTGGAACCACGTGAACACATTGGCTACGTAGGCGCTGAAGGTCAGCTCGATTCCTTCGCATAGACCGCTAATCTCAGTTTCGTAGAATTGTTGGTTGCCGCCGTTGCCGTCTATTTCCATGAAATAGCCGCGCGAGTAGTCGTTGGAATAAGTGTGGTCGTCCTGAATATACCATTGCGAACGTTTGCCGGACAGGTCTGCCCCAGGAAGAGTCCATCCGGTCGTGTCTCCGTTACAGTAACCGGACTTGGTGACCATATACCTGCCGGACCCCATCCCGCTTGTGGAGAGCGTATAACTCATGCCTTGTACGGGCGTTGTACTTACTCGCGGGTCACTTGGGTTGTTGCCCCCGAAATCTTCTCGGAAGAGGAGGATGCCGGAGGTGCAGAGTGTGGGTTCGGGCGGATCGCAATGCTCTGTTTGAACGTTGAGGAGATAATAGACGCTATCCAAACCGCAGGAGTTACGGATGGTATCGCGCAGGGTATCAGCAATTTGGTAGAGGCGTTCGCGCCAACGTATATGTTGCGTCGTGTCGCAGACAGTGGTGTCTGTGAGTATGGTGTCCGGCGTCAGACAAAGACGGATCTCAATGTCATCCAAGGCGAAGTCGTTGCCGGTGGAGGAACCGCTGGCATTGTTACGAATGCTGAGGCGCACAGAATCAATACCTTCCGGAACGGTAAAGTTCATACCAACCAATTGCCAATCGGCTGTTTCTCGCCACGACTTGGGATAGTTGCTCCAATCGTGAGAGATGGTATCCGTGTTATAAAGGGCTAATTCTGCGCCGGTGACAGGATGCGTAATGACAAAGGACAGTTTTGGGTGGACATAGTTTCTGTTGCGCCAACCGTTGTATTGTCCGGCTGTGGTCAGATTGGCTACATAAGCAGAGAAAGTCAGCCTTGAACCGGCACAGAGACCGTTTATTACGGTGCTATAGAACACATCATTACCGCTTCCGAGACCGTCAATTTCCAAGAGATAGCCGCGTGTAGTGTCGCCGAAATGGGTATGGTCGTCCATGATGTGCCAGACGGAGTAGTTGGAATTCGAGGAATTGCGGTAGCCCCGTTTGGCGACCAGATAGCGGCCGGCCCCCATACCCGTCCCCGGATCGCTGGTCTGCAGGGTGTAAACCTGCTGGTATCCGCTAGTCATGCCCGATACAGGCGTATGTCCTACAGCCGGATCAGAGGTGTCATTGCCGCCGAAGTCTTCTCGGAAGAGGAGGATGCCATCCGTACACAGTTCATCCTGAGCATACAGCACGGTACTGGCGCTCAAAAGGAAGAGTGCAGAAAGAAGGATTCTATGTAGGAAACGAGTTAACATATATAAAAATCGCACAAAATTACTGCTTTTTAAGCAAATATGCAAATAAAAGCGCATAATTTTGCTAAAATATTTGTGTATATCAAATATTTGTAGTACTTTTGTCGTCGGAATTGGAGATCAATGACTTCGTTACTCTGTAACTCGTATAATTGTCTCAATTCCTCCTCTCCGATAAAAATCCATTGCTACATGGCTTTTATCGGGTAAATAGTAACAAAAGATAAATCAATTATGGACGATTATCACGCGGAGAATGCAACAAGTACGTGCCAAAAAATTTTTGGGGCAGCACTTTTTGACGGACCTCACGGTCGCCCAAAGAATAGCTGAAACCCTTAATCCGGTCGAAAGTCAAAAGTCGAAAGTCGAAAGCCAAGTTGGCGAGAGAATTCGAGTTATTGAAGTTGGTCCGGGTATGGGTGTGTTGACGCAATATCTTCTGAAAAATCCACAAATAGACCTTACCGCCATTGAGATCGACCGGGAGTCGGTCGCTTACCTGCGTGAGTGGTACCCGGAGCTGAAGCTGGTGGAGGGGGATTTTTTGAAACTGGATCTGAATGAACTCATACCGGAAGGGGAGTTCAACGTGATAGGTAATTATCCGTACAATATCTCGAGCCAAATATTCTTCAAGGTGCTGGAGTACAAAGACCGTATTCCGGTTTGCTCGGGTATGATCCAGAAAGAGGTGGCCGAACGGCTGGCCTCGAAGCCCGGCAAGAAAGCCTACGGTATACTGAGTGTGCTGCTACAAGCATACTACGATATAGAATATTTATTTACAGTAGATGAACATGTGTTCAACCCGCCGCCAAAAGTGAAGTCGGCCGTGATACGCATGACACGCAACAAACGACGACGGTTGGACTGCGACGAGGTGCTGTTTAAGACCGTGGTGAAGACTGCCTTCAACCAACGACGAAAACAGATGAGGAACTCACTTCGATCGTTGATCGATGTACAAAGTGACAATGTACAAGGTACAAAGGAGCGACTCGAATGGTTCCTCACCCGAAGACCGGAACAGCTAAGCGTAGAAGAATTTGTTGAACTTACAAAACTGATTGAAACATGTCGGAACTGAAAATATTCTATAAGGAGAATGAGAAAATAAAGGTGGCTAAGACCATCAACAAGCTCAAGGAACTGGATAAGAAAGATATTATCTGGATCGACCTGCTGGACGTGTCGGACAAGACGGAGGACACGCTGGAGGGCTTCCTGAAAATCGATATCCAGGAGGATGAGGAGATGGAGGAAATCGAGATGTCGTCGCGTTATATCCAGACCGACGATTCGATAGTGGCTAACTCCAACTTCCTGAAGTCGAACTTCGAGATCGAGCCGGTGAACTTCATATTGAAGAACGGTATACTGGTGTCGATCCGCGATGTGGAGCTGGAGAGTTTTAATGATACGGTCAAGAAGATGTTCGTTAATACACGCAACTTCCCGACCGGATACCACGTGCTGGTGGCGCTGTTTGAAACCCGTGTGGAACGAGACGCTGACATGATCGAGGATACGACCGACATGATTACCAACCTGTCGCAACAGATCACGGCCGAGAACGATCACGTGGACGAGGAATTGCTGGTACAGATCAAGGACCTGCAAGAAAAAGTAACCATCATCCGACAGAACATCATGGATAAGCAGCGCGTGATATCAAATATCCTGAAATGCGATTTCTTCCCCGAAGAACTCTATCCGCGCCTGACGATGATCATCAAGGATATTAACTCGCTGTTCGACTATACGCGATTCGGTTTCGACCGTCTGGACTACCTGCAAGATACCTTCCTGGGTTTGGTAAACATCGAACAGAACAAGATCATCAAGATATTCACTGTGATCAACATCATCTTCCTGCCGCCTACGCTGATCGGTAGTCTGTACGGTATGAACTTCGACTTCATGCCCGAGCTGCATTGGCAGTACGGCTATGCGTTTGCACTCGGACTGATGGTAATGTCGGTAGTGTTGATATTATTTATTTTCCGCCTGAAAAAGTGGATGTAACGAAGGTTATTAACAATTTATTAACAATTGTGAAAAAAGAATGTTGAAGAAGGATAACAAGGGTAAGTTTTCATAACTGTTATAGCTGTTATTAACATTTTTTTTCAAACGTAACAGGCATAGAATAAATCAGTTTTGGAAGTTATTAACAGTTTCAACATACTAATACTATTAAGGAAATTTTTTAAAAAATAAATATATATAATGAATAAAGAGGATCTATCGGCGGCGGTGCGGCAGTTGTGCCAAGAGAAAAATGCGATTATCATGGCACATTACTATACGCGACCTGAAATACAGGACGTGGCCGACTTTATAGGGGACAGCCTCGCGCTCGCGCAGCAGGCTACGCGCGTGGACGCGGACATTATAGTAATGTGCGGTGTGCACTTTATGGGCGAGACGATGAAGATATTGTGTCCCGAGAAGAAAGTGCTGGTACCCGACCTGACAGCCGGATGTTCGCTCGCCGATAGTTGCCGGGCAGAGGATCTTGAGAAGTTTATCGCCGAGCACGCCGATGAAAAGCCGCTCGTAGTTAGTTATGTCAATACAAGCGCTGCAGTGAAGGCGCTGACGGACGTGGTAGTAACCAGTTCGAACGCCAAGCATATCGTGGATCAGTTGCCGCAGGATGCGAAGATTATCTTTGGTCCGGATAAGAACTTAGGTAACTATATTAATTCGGTTACAGGACGCGAGATGATCCTATGGGATGGTGCATGCCATGTGCATAGTAGGTTCTCGCTGGAGGCGCTACTTGCGCTCAAGAAGCAATATCCCGACGCACCGGTACTGGCACATCCGGAATGCAAGGCGCTTATTCTGACACAGGCTGATAAGATAGGTTCTACCAAGGCACTGCTGGAGTATACGAAGACTTCGTCGGCAGAGCGTTTTATTATCGTGACAGAGAGCGGTATATTGCATGAGATGCAGAAGGCTTGCCCGGACAAGGAATTTATCCCCGTGCCGCCCGAAACGACCGAGAGTATTGGCTGTCATTGCAACGAATGCGAGTATATGCGACTGAATACGCTGGAGAAGCTGTATGCGTGTCTGAAGGACGAGGCGCCGGAGATAGAAGTGGATGCCCAAATAGCCAAAAAAGCAGTACTACCTATACAAAGAATGCTTGAAATGAGCTAAAAAATAGGCAAAAAAGCACTTTTTTTGCATTTTTATTTGCGTATATCAAAAAAAAGCAGTACTTTTGCACCCGCTTTTTCGTCGGAAGGGGCTCGGCTAACGAAATTCGCACGCGAATTATAAGGCGCCTCGCACTTCCTCCTCTCCGATTAAAACAACGCTCTGCTAGCGTTTTAATCGGGGTAATGAATAAGCAATCAATCGAAATGCTAGCGAAGCGATATTTCGATTGAAGAGGAGCAACAGCGGCGAGTTAAACTCGCGAACGTGAGTTTCAGTCTCGCAAGCTTGTTGCGACGAGGCGGGATAGCTCAGCTGGTTAGAGCGCATGATTCATAATCATGAGGTCCCCAGTTCAATCCTGGGTCCCGCTACCAAGAGAACCACTCCTTACTAAGAGTGGTTTTTTTGTATTATGATGTGGAAAGAAATTCTATATGTTGGTGCCGGCAGCTTCCTGGGCGGAGCGCTTAGGTACGCTGTCTCGCTGCTACTGAAATGTAGCGGCGGATTTCCCTGGGCGACCTTCTCGGTAAATATGATAGGATGTTTGCTGATTGGTTTGCTTATGGGACTTAGTATGCGTCTGCCCAATATTTCCCAGCAGGTGCTACTGTTTCTTTCTATCGGCTTTTGTGGTGGATTTACTACGTTCTCTACGTTTTCTAAAGAGGGCCTTATGATGCTCCAGTCTGCCAATTATTTGCTATTTGCAATATATGTTTTAGCCAGTATTCTTTTCGGGCTTGCTTTGGTGGCAGCCGGATATTTTATGGTAAAGTGATAATATGAAAACCAAAACGCAGCAAATTCTATATAAAGTAGATTGAATGGTCTATTATACCCGACTGAGAAAGATTATGAATTTTATGTAAAAGAAAGTAAGAATACAGTAGTTTCGTATTAATACCTATGATATGAATTATACAAAAAAAGTCTCACTCTTTCGGGTGAGACTTTTTTTGTGAGTAGAAGTGATTTAGAGTTCGTCCGCATTTACTACGATCTCTGCTTCATCACCGGAAGGTTTGCCTGCAAAGCGGAATACAAGGTTGTAGTCAGCCTCTTTGCAAAGCTTAGTGAGCGGCGCAGTATCTTTGTTGTCTTCGTTTAAGTACTGCTCTACCAAGGTCTTCTTCATGGCGTCTTTTACCTCCGGCATGTTGAAGATCTGAACGCTCATACCCTGTGTCTCGTCTATCTCAAAGAGATAAACGATGTTATTGTCTTCGATTGTGAGACTGGCTATAGTCATACCATTTCCCACATCCATAGGGCACTCTTTGTTCACTTTTTTAATAGCTTTCTCAATTTGCTGCTCAGGAGTCAAGCAAGAGGTCATCATTGCCACTGCGCCAACGATGCTCAATAATAAAACGGTTAGTTTTTTCATTGTTGTTAAAAAATTAAATGGGTTAAACAAAATATGTAGTTTTTATCCTACTTGCGTACCATTTTTCACAGGTGCGCTGACGGTGGTGACTACCAGTCGTCCATCCGCATCTACGGCCGAGAGGATCATACCCTGGCTCTCGATACCCATCATCTTGCGCGGCGGGAAGTTAGCGATAAAGAGTACCTGCTTACCTATCAGCACCGACGGATCGGGATAGCTCTGCGCAATGCCCGAGAGGATCGTACGGCCACCCATACCGTCATCAAGACGGAACTGAAGCAGACGCTCTGATTTCTTGACCGGCTGACAATCCAGTACGGTAGCTACGCGGATATCAGTCTTGTCGAACTCGTCGATATTGGTGTCGGCCTTGATAGGCGACGGACGCCACTGCTTGAGGGCTTCCTCGCGTGCGGCGCGTTCGTTATCGGCCTTGATACGCGCGAGACGATCCAGTTGGGCCTGAATAGCGCTGTCCTCGATCTTCTCAAAGAGCAGGCTTACCTCACCCAGCTTGGCGCCGGTATGGAGCAAGTCGATGCGTCCCAAATCTTCCCAACCGATCTGCTCGTCCATCTGCAGCATGCTGCGCAGCTTCTCGCTGGAGAACGGCAGGAAAGGCTCGAAGGCGATAGCCAGGTTGGCAGCTATTTGGAGCGAGACGTGCAGGATAGTAGCCGTACGCGCCATGTCGGTCTTAGCCAGTTTCCAAGGCTCGGTATCTGCCAGGTATTTGTTGCCGATACGTGCCAAGTTCATCGCCTCCTTTTGTGCATCGCGGAAACGGAAGTTCTCCAGAAGGTTCTCCAAGGTGTCCTTTACATGGCAGAACTCCTCGATGGTCTGACGATCGTAGTCAGTCAGTTCGCCGCACTCGGGTACATGTCCCTCAAAGTACTTACCGGTGAGCACCAGTGCGCGGTTGACGAAGTTGCCATAGATGGCTACCAACTCGTTGTTGTTGCGTGCCTGGAAATCGGCCCAAGTGAAGTCATTGTCCTTGGTCTCGGGTGCATTGGCGGTCAGCACATAGCGCAGCACGTCCTGCTTGCCGGGGAAATCGTCCAGGTACTCGTTGAGCCATACGGCCCAGTTGCGCGAGGTGGATATCTTATCGCCCTCCAGGTTGAGGAACTCGTTGCTGGGCACGTTGTCCGGCAGGTTGTAGCCCTGGGCCTTAAGCATGGACGGGAAGACGATGCAGTGGAAGACGATATTATCCTTGCCGATGAAATGGATCATACGGGTGTCCTGTTGCTTCCACCATTGCTCCCAGTTGCCGTACTTCTCAGGCTGCGCCTGGCATAGCTCGATGGTATTGCTGATATAGCCGATAGGCGCGTCAAACCACACGTAGAGCACCTTACCCTCGGCACCCTCTACGGGCACGGGTATACCCCACTCCAAGTCGCGCGTCACGGCACGCGGTTTCAGGCCGCCGTCCAGCCAGCTCTTGCACTGGCCGTATACGTTCGGACGCCACTCTTTATGATCCTCCAGGATCCATTTTTCCAACCAGGGTTGGTACTGATCCAGCGGCAGGTACCAGTGCTTGGTCTCCTTCTTAGCCAGGGCGTTGCCGGTCTCGGCATTGTAGGGATTGATCAGTTCATCGGGCGAGAGCGTTGCACCGCATTTCTCGCACTGGTCACCATACGCACCCTGTGCATGGCAACGCGGACACTCGCCGCGGATGTTGCGGTCGGTCAGGAAATGACCCGTCTCGGGATCGTAGAACTGCTCGCTGGTCTGCTCTACAAACTGACCTGCATCATACATCTTGCGAAAAT
The DNA here is from genome assembly GCA_017509715.1 of Paludibacteraceae bacterium. Lineage (GTDB taxonomy): Bacteria > Bacteroidota > Bacteroidia > Bacteroidales > Paludibacteraceae > Colicola. The sequence continues at coordinate 95,137 of JAFWOU010000019.1, forward strand.
AGTCGGCCGCAAACTTGTGATGCGTGTCGGACGTAGTACGCGAGTATATATCAAACGATATACCGAAGTCGGCAAACGAACGCTTGATGAGCGCGTGATAGCGATCCACTACCTGCTGGGTGGTGATACCCTCTTTGCGGGCACGAATCGTCACCGGCACACCATGTTCGTCGCTTCCGCAAACGAAGAGCACTTTTTTGCCCTTCAGGCGAAGATAACGGGCATAAATATCTGCCGGAACATACACTCCTGCCAGGTGGCCGATATGTACCGGTCCGTTGGCGTATGGGAGCGCTGCTGTGATTAAAGAACGTTGAAAAGTCATATAAATTGTTGTTTTTTGTGTACTATTTTATAAAAATTTATAAAAAATTTGCATATGTCGCAATTTTTTTGTAATTTCGCCGCCGAATTCGTGTCGACACCCAAAATTTCGTTTTCGGGTGCAAAGATACGACAAAATTTTGAGATATACAAATATAATCGTGAAAAACGTAAAAACATATGCTATTTTGGCCCTACTGACAGCGTTCAGCATGGCTGCTAGTGCTCAGGTGAAGAGTTATGTAGGTCTCTGGGGCGAAGTAGGCGAATGGTCGCTTTTGCCAAAGGAGAGTAAGTACGGCGGTAGTCTGGGTGTGGCCGGAGGTGTGGGTGTGATGTATGATTTGCAGTACAAGCACCTGATCTTCGACGTCGGCGTGGGTGCCAACTACGGCATGACGGCCTATAGCGTCACGGCTAATCAGGACCAGCGTTTGCCTAACCAGTACGACCTGCAGGGCGATGTGTTTGATTACGTTTACGAGGTGCGCGACCGTAAGGACCAATACACGAACCTCATGCTCCAGGTGCCGATCATGATCGGTGGCCAATGGGGACGATTCTACTGCATGGGTGGTGTGAAAGCCGGTCTGTCGCTGCTCACTACCTCTCATACCAAGGCGCTGCTCACTACCTACGGCGACTACCGTATGTTCGACGATTTTCGCAATATGCCCGAGTACCAGTTCTTCAACGGGTTGCCTATCGAGAAGCAGACGCCTACCAATTTCAACTTCAATTTGGATGTGAGCGGCGAGATAGGTATGCGCCTGGGTTATATCCAGACCATGCGTGGCTACGACGTACGTACTACGAATACGCAGTACCGCCTGGCCCTCTTCTTCGACTACGGCTTGCTAGACCTGCATAAGGCCAACACGCTGGAGTCGCTTACCGTGCCGCAGTATTACGACGCAGAGGCTGCGTATAAGACCACCACGATGGTCGACAACCTGACCACCAACGACGTGATGTCCACCACGGGCTTTGCCAAGGCGGTGAACAACCTGCTGGTGGGTGTGAAGTTTACGGTACTGTTTGAATTGCCGACGCCTAAGAACTGCGTCATCTGTCGCGACGCTTACCTGAATTTAGGACGCCCCCGCAAAGGCGGCACTAAGTTCGACCAGGACTAAGTCGCCCGACACCTCGCGGATCTGACCGCCGCGAGCGATACTAATCTGACCCGTCTCTTCCGACACTACGATGGCCAGCGCATCCGAGCGCTCGGTCAGTCCCAGTGCAGCACGATGGCGCAAGCCGTAATGCTGCGGGATGTCCTGATTCTTGCTGACGGGCAAGATACATGCGGCGCTATACAGGCGATCGCCCACGATGATGAGCGCGCCGTCATGGAGCGGCGTATTCTTAAAGAAGATATTCTCTATCAGTCGGGCCGAGATCTCGGCATCCAGATGTTCACCCGTGTCGGCATACTCTCTGAGGTCCTGCTTACCACTTATAACAATGAGCGCGCCCGTACGCGTACGCGACATGTTATGGCATGCCGTGACGATACTCTGTGCGCTGCGGTCGTCGGTGGTCTGCGATTCGGCACGCAGGCGACGAAACTTAAAGCCGCTGAAGCGCGATCCGATGCGGTAGAAGAAAGTACGTATCTCCTCCTGGAAAATGACTATCAGCGCGATAGCACCTACGGATATGATGCGGTCGAAGAGGGAGGATGTGAGTTCGAGCTGGAACACAAAGCGCACCAAGAACCATACCAGTACAAAGGCCATGATACCCCAGAACAGGTTCACCGCACCCGAACGGCGCAGCAGACGGAAGGTCTCGTACAGGATAGCTGCTACCAGCAGGATATCAATCACATACTTTATCTGAAAGTCAATACCAAACATTTTATTTTATTATTTATTCATTTACCATTTTGTCATTTCAAATTCCGAAACAACGCAATTGTTTCTGCCGCCTCTCGCACATCGTGTACGCGCAGGATATTCGCGCCATGCATCAGGGCGTACATATGCAGTGCCTGTGTGGCCGGAAGAGCCTCTGCCGGACTGGAATGTAAGGTCTTCCAGATGAGCGACTTACGCGATACACCTATGAGCAATGGCTGCTCTGTTTCCTGCATCGTCCGTAGCGCCTCGAAGTCAGCATCCGGACTACCTAAGAAACCAATTCCGGGATCCAGGATCAGTTGCATACTGGCCATGTCACCTGTTGGCTTTTTTGCCGTCAGTACGTACGGCACGTCGGCTTCGCGTACGATGTGGTACATCCTGTCGTCTCCGCCCGTGATGTCGTTGATGATCATCGGTCCGTAGGCCTCAAGGGCTCGGCGGGCGATCTCCGGACGGTAGGTATCCAGTGACAGCAGCGCCTGCGGCAGGCTGCTACGGATAGCCTCCAGCGTGGGCGCTACCCTACTCCACTCCTCTTCCTCCGTGGGCTGTGCACCTCCGGGACGCGTGGAGCAACCGCCTATATCCAGCAGGTCAGCACCCTGCTGAAGCATCTCTTTGGCACGCACGATAAGCTGGTCTTGCCCCACCCTGGAGGGGGCAAAAAAGCTGTCGGGCGTCACGTTGAGAATACCCATCACGCGGGGCGCGGAACAATCCAGCTGCGCCAGGCCGATATGAAGCTGCTTTTTCGTCATAAATTCTCGACAAAGGTACGAAAAGGAATTGAAAATGGAAAATAGAAAATCGTTTTTTTGCCCAAAATGCATAAAAAATTAAAAATTATGGTAAAAAAATAGCGCGCACGCTTGCGTATATGAAAAATTAGTCGTATCTTTGCAGGCTGAAAAATATGCGCCTGCATAAAATGAGGTAGAATATACTATTAAAAATGATATTATGAACAAGGTAATTAAGCTATTTTTGCTGCTCTCTGTGATAAGCCTGAGCGCTTGTAAGCAGAGCGACCTGAACACCAAGGTGTCGAACACCACGGGTTGGAACTACTTTGACCAGAAGACCACCAACTTTGAGGCATACGACAACCTGGGTAATGTTAATCCCACAGGCATGGTGCCTATCCAGGGCGGTGTGTTCACCATTGGTGAGCAAGATGAGTTCATCACCGCTCCGCGTAACAACCTGGATCGTCAGCTGACCGTTAGCTCGTTCTACATGGACAAGTACGAAGTGACCTGTCTGAACTGGAATGAGTACCTCCACTGGTTGGAGATCGTGTTCGGCAAGACCGCTCCTGAGTTGGTAGACGCTGCTCGTCCCGACTCCACCGTTTGGCGTGATGAGTTGGCTTACAACGAGCCCTACCTGGAGAACTACTTCAAGCACCCTGCTTTCTCCCACTACCCCATTGTTGGTGTCAGCTGGGATCAGGCCATGGCTTACTGCCAGTGGCGTACCGACCGTGTGAACGAGTTGGCACTCATCCAGTGCGGCGCTATCGAGGTGCCCGACTTTGCTGAGCTCAACAACCGTTGGCCGATCGATACCACCCTGACCGAGGAGGACCGTGCTGCGCTGGCAGAAGAGATGCAGGATCCTGACTGGATAGCTGATCCGGGTTCGATCGAGGAGTGGAACCAGCAGCATCCGGGTTATCACCTGGATACCTTGCGCGAATTGAAAGACTTCGCTAAGAACGAGATCCGTAAGTTCCGTGACGCCGGTTTCGAGCCGCGTATGGGAACGTGGGATACCACCACGATCCTGGTTTGCCGCGTGCCCTACGAGTATATCCGCGACCACTTTGTATTCAATACCGAGAAGTACCTGTACAGCAAGGATTACAACCCCAACTACGGACGTAATCCGATGAAGGATAGCTATGGCAACGATCGTAAGATCAACAAGGCCGATGGTATCCTGGTTACCGGTTATCGTCTGCCCACCGAGGCTGAGTGGGAGTTTGCCGCTTATGCTCCGGTTGCCGGCGAAGACGGTATCACCGTAGAGGATAAGATCTATCCTTGGTCGGGTTATCATCCCCGCGACCTGAGTAAGCAGAACGTAGGTCGTCTGCAGGCTAACTTCGTTCGTGGACGAGGCGACATGATGGGTGTATCGGGTGCGCTGAACGACTGCTACGTGATCACCGCTCCGGTTAACTCGTTCCTGCCCAACGACTTCGGTCTGTACAACATGGCCGGAAATGTCAACGAGTGGGTGCTGGACGTATATCGTGAGACCACCTACCAACAGGTGACCGAGTACAACTCGTTCCGTGGTAACATCTATCGTGAGCCGAAGCGCGAGAACGGCAAGTACGTGCTGGATTCGCTCGGATGCTTTGCTGTTACCTTCAGTTCGGAAAACGATAAGCGTGACTATAAAGACGGTGACTTCGGTAGCCTCATCGACGTAGACTACCCGCTAGATACCACCGGATTGGCTAACCTGGAGGGCAAGAAGATGGACCCGACGGATATCCTCGCTCCGCGTATCACCAAGAAGACCCGCGTATACAAGGGCGGTAGCTGGGCAGACCGTATCTACTGGCTCAGCCCGAGTACCCGTCGCTACCTGGATCAGGACAAGTGCTCCAACCAGATTGGTTTCCGCTGCGCTATGTCTACCGTGGGCGACCAGATTCCGGGAACGCCGAAGAAATAAGTTGAGTAAAGGTTTATAAATTTATACGATTATGAATTTTCCTGGAAATCTTCGTTACACGAACGAACATGAATGGATTCGCGTAGAGGGCAATGAGGCATACGTAGGTATTACCGATTATGCACAGTCTGAGCTGGGCGAGATTGTATTTGTAGATGTAGACACCATCGGCGAGGAAATCGCGCAGGGTGAGGTATTCGGTTCGATCGAGGCCGTTAAGACCGTCAGCGACCTGAATATGCCTGTTACCGGCGAGGTGCTGGAGTTCAACGAGGCACTCAACGACGCGCCGGAGGCTGTCAACAACGATCCTTACGGCGAGGGCTGGATCATCAAGATCAGTGTCAAGGATGCTACTGAACTCGACAACCTGCTCGATGCAGCTGCTTATCAGGCTATCCTCTAGCGATGCCTCAAGCATAGCAAACCGCAAGCGCGACTCTTCGGAGCCGCGCTTGTTCTATAACCCGTAACCTATAACCCGTAACAATATCGGATAATGATCCGACACCCCGCCGTTATACCGTGGACCGATATAGGTGCGGCGCGGCTTATAGCCCAGATACCGGCGGTCGTACTCCCGTAGATAATCGATATCCATCACCCGCATCTCGGCCCGATCGGCTATGATAGGTGAGGCATAAAATTGGTCCAACGTCGTCCATTTGCCCTGAAAGCGATGCGTACCGTCCCAACGTTCCGGTAGTGCCATGTTTTTTAGCCCTGTGAGGTCGTTTCGGGGTGCGGAGTTCATATCCCCCATCACGATGATCCGAGGCGATTCTACGGCCTCGTAGAGGCTATCTACTACCTGTTGTATTTGTTCCTTAGCCCGCCTACGTTTCCATTCCGACTCGGTAGCACCTCCCCATTGCGAGGGTAGGTGGCAGACCAGCAGGTGCAGCGTATCGCCCACGTAGGTACGTGCGCATACGTACAATAAATCGCGCGTGGTATGCGCGCTATCGAGCCTGACGGGTATAGCGCGGCTACTCAGCACCAGTATTCTGTCCTGATGATATAGCATTGCACAGTCGATACCACGTCGGTCCGGACTGTCATAGTGCACGTACCCATACCGAGGCATACGGCGCGTGAGATGGATCAGGCAACTGTCGTTCTCCACCTCGCATAGTCCGATCAGGTCCAGTCCCTGCCACCCGCCTATCGTGACGAGTGCGTGGCTCAGGTGCTCCAGTTTGCGAAAATAGCGGTTGTAGGTCCAGCGGTGATTCCCGTCGGGCGTATAGTCACTATCCCGGTTCAGGCTGTCGCGACCGGGATAAAACAGGTTCTCTACGTTCCAGAAAGCGATTTGACATACCGAGTCCTGTCGCTGCTCATAGCTTTGCGCCGCCATCTGTAGCGACAGGCATAGGAGCAGTATGACGCGGAGGTAACGCATATCAACTGAGCATCATAACGGCCTTTTTCAGCGCTTGTATGAAGCGATCGATATCTTCGTGGGTGTTGTATAGGCCGAACGAGATACGCACCGTTCCGGGCACCTTCAGGCTGTCGATGAGCGGTTCGGCACAATGATGTCCCGTCCGCACGGCTATGCCCTGCTGATCTAGCAGCGTACCGATATCGAAAGGATGAATCGAGGGTATAGTAAAGCTGATCGCTCCGTACTTAGCCTGTCCCTCGGCATAGATGATGACGCCGGGTATTTCCTGCCGCAGTTGTTGCTCGGCATAGCGGGCCAGTTCGGCCTCTTCCGTTTCGATACGCTCCATGCCGATGTTGGAGATATAGTCGATGGCTACCGACGTGGCATAACTGCCGATATAGTTCGGCGTACCGGCTTCGAACTTATACGGCAAAGCATTGTAGGTTGTCCCCTCCCAACGCACGTGCTGGATCATCTCTCCTCCACCCTGTGACGGCGGCATGCGGTCGAGCCAGGTCTGCTTGCCATACAGCACGCCTACGCCCGTTGGTCCGTACATTTTATGCGCCGAGAACGCCAGGAAGTCGCAGTCCAGCGCCTGTACGTCCACCGGTATATGCGGCACCGACTGCGCTGCATCGATGCATACCGGAATATACTGCTCGTGGGCCATATGGATGATCTCCTCGATAGCTTGCCGTGTACCCAGCACGTTGCTCACGTGGGCAATAGATACCAGCCGTGTACGCGGCGTGAGCAGTTGCTCATAAGCCTCCATATCCAGCGTCAGATCCTCACGCAGCGGTATGACGCGCAGCGTAGCCCGCTTGCGTTCGCATAGCATCTGCCAGGGCACGATATTCGAGTGGTGCTCCAGGGCCGACACTACGATCTCGTCGCCCGGACCCACAAAGGCTTCGCCAAACGAGAAAGCCAACATATTGATAGCATCCGTCGTCCCCTTTGTGAAGATGATCTCCTTGGCCGAAGCGGCATGGATGAAGTCGGCCACGCGCTGACGCGCCTGTTCATGCCGACGGGTAGCCTCCTGACTCAAGTAGTGCGTACCGCGATGGATATTGCTGTTCCAGCGGGTATACGCCTCTTGTATAGCGTCCAGTACGACTTGCGGCTTTTGGCTGGTAGCCGCATTATCCAGGTACACTAAGGGCTGCTTGTGTACCGTCTGGCTTAATATTGGAAAATCTTCTCTGTTCATGGCCTGTATTTGCTGTTTTCCAGTATGTTTTGGGCATCTTCGTTGTCCAGCAACTGCTGGATCGTCACCTGCTCATTATTATTCATATAGCTCTCTACGATACGCCATCCTACCCACGTACCCAGACGTCCCGGCGAGTCTTGCGACACCTCCGAGGTGAACGGACCGTCGTTCATGTACGAGGTCAGCACCATCTGGTCGGTCTGGAAGAGGTCGCGCTTGTCCATGATCCTGCGCCATATAGCGCCCTCATGGTCCTCGCACCACTCCCATTGGTCGCGGCTGTAACCGATGATCTGCTCCTCTTCTTCCTCTGTCAGCAGTTGGTCCAGCAGGTACATGATCTTGCCGTGGTAGATCATCTGATCCAGCAGACGGTTTTGCTTACCGTTGAAAGGCATCTTGCGAAACAGGTACGCACTCACCGCATCGCCTACCATGCACTCCTTGCGCATCGTCTGCTTCTGGTAGTCATACACCAGTTGCGCATAGGCGGGGTAGTCCGACCCCAGGTACATATCCGCGCCGATACCGATGATTTCCTCGTTGGGGAAATAGATCGGCGATACAAAGCCCGACACGTAAAGATACACCTCCGGCACGGTCATGTCCGGATATAGGTATTTCAGGCGGGTGAAGGCCTCGTTCAGTTCGCGTTGAATGCTGCTGATGTCGGCAAATTGGGTTTGCTCGTCCTGTATCATACGTTGTATACCCAGCGTCGTATCGCTCAGAAAAGCCGGTAGTACGCTGACCAGGCTGTCCGCGTTCTCCAGTCCCAGCAGTTCGCTCACGAAGTAGGGCATGAAGTTAGGATAGTTGCGGTAGAGTAGGGCAACCGACTCCTGCAGCCGTCCGGTATCTACGCCCACAAAGGCGCTGTCGAATCGCACGATCTGCACCTCTTGCGGCGTCATCTCCGCCCCCGCAAACACATCCCGCTTCGTCTGGCATGCCATCATGCCCAGCGCAACCAGCACTATTATATATATCTTAAAATATCTCATATCCCGTAACCTGTAACCCGTAACCCGTAACCTATAACCCGTAACCCGTAACCCGTAACCCGTAACCCATTAACCTTTACGCCATCCGCCCGTCTCGTATCTCCAGCACGCGGTCGGCAATAGCAGCCAGTTCCTTGTCGTGGGTCACGATAATGATGGTCTGGCGGTACTGGTCGCGCAGGTGTTGCAGCAGGCGGTGCAGCTCTTGTTTATTCTGTTCGTCCAGGCTTCCCGAGGGCTCGTCGGCCAGTATGACCTTGGGCGACATCATGAGTGCTCGTGCAGCTGCTACGCGCTGTTTCTCGCCGCCCGACAGCTGGTTGGGCTTATGCTCCAGGCGCTCGGCCAGTCCCAGTTCGCAGAGCAGTTTCTTTGCACGCTCGCGCAATTCAGCCTGCTTCTCTCCGGCTATAATGCCCGGTATCATCACGTTCTCCAGGGCCGTAAATTCCGGTAACAACTGGTGGAACTGAAAGATAAAACCGATATGCCGGTTGCGCCACTGCGCCAGCGCTTTCTCGTCGAGCGAGAAGACGTCCGTACCATCAATGACTACCTGTCCGCTGTTCGGGCGATCCAGCGTACCAATGATCTGGAGTAGGGTAGTCTTGCCTGCACCCGACTTACCCACAATAGCGACTATCTCGCCCTCCTCTACGCGCAGATTCACCCCCTTCAGCACCTCTAGTTCGCCGAACGATTTATGTATGTCTTGAACCTCTATCATGCCTATCTAACTAATTTTGCGTGCAAAATTACAAAAAATTCTGCATTCCTGCAAATTTATCTGCCACAAATTAGTCCGCGAGTGATTTTTTATTCTATTGTCAGTTTCCGATCTCCGTTCGGTAGTGGTGTGATATGAATCCATATAGTGTCGTCGGGTAGGATGGGGGAGAGGATGTCCGGCCACTCCACAAAGCAGTAGTTGCCCGAATACAGATAATCCTCCGCTCCGAAATCCATCGCCTCGCCGATGTCCTTCAGTCGATAACAATCAAAGTGATATACCTCACCCCGGTACGGACGCTCCACGTCATACACATTCACGATAGCAAACGTCGGACTGTTCACCACGTCCTCCGTGCCCATCTCCTCACAAAGCTGACGAATGAACGTCGTCTTGCCGGCCCCCATCTGTCCGTCGAAAGCAAACACCCGATGCGGTTCGCATGCTTTCAGAATTTCCAACGCACTGACTTCCTCTCCATGCTCATTGAGCAACAACAGACGCTCTTCGTTCGCCTTTAGCCCTTCAACTTTCGCTTTTTTTATTGTATAAGTACTCATGTTCATCGATTTTATGCGATTCTCAGCGCGTTATTTGATGCAATAATTGCTCGTAAACGGCTGAACCTCTTTTAGTTCCAAGCAAATTCTGCCATTCCTCTATCCCTGCGCTTCTAGCGCGCTGGATAGAACCGAAATGAAGCAGTATTTTTTGTTTCGTAACAGCACCAACTCCCTGTAAATCATCCAGTTGACTACTTGTCTGTGACTTGCTGCGGCGCGATTTGTGATACGTGATGGCAAATCGATGCACCTCATCCTGGATCTGAACCATCAGTCGGAACACATCGCTCGTGATCGGCATCCCGATCTCGCTCGGCGGAAAACCATACAGCAGCGTTTGGGTGCGGTGCTTGTCGTTTTTCTTCAGTCCCGCTATCGGTATCTGCAGTCCCAATTGGTTCTCCACCACCTCTCGGATAGCCTCCATTTGTCCGATACCACCGTCTGCAATGATCAAATCCGGTAGCCCCTGTCCGTCCTCTATCAGGTGCGCATAGCGTCTCCTTACTACCTCACGCATGCTCGCATAGTCGTCAGAGCCGGTGAAATCGTGAATTATAAAGCGTTTGTACTCACTTTTCTTCGCCTTACCTCTCCGGAACACCACGCAACCCGCTACAGCCTCTTTTCCCTGGATGTGCGAGTTGTCAAAACTGTCGATCCAATCGGGCATTTTCGGCAAATGTAGCATGTCTTTTAGTTCACTCAAAATGCGCGTAGCACGTTGATCAGGGTTCAGTTTATCGGCTTGCTGCAATCGATCCCGCTTATATTGCGCTACGTTGCGCTGCGCCAACTCCAGAAGTTGCTTCCTATCGCCCGTTACGCCGATATGAATCCGCAAGGTTTCGTCGAATCCATCGGGCATAAACGGCACCAGTACATCCCGCGTCGTGCTCTGCAGTTGCTGTCTTAGTTCGTACATTCCGGTAGCTAGCATTTGCTCACGTGTCTCATCCAGCTGCCTACGGTACTCCACGGTCTGCCCCTGCACGATACTTCCGTTATGCACATGCAGCATGGCTATATAGATATTCTGATCCTGCTCGTCGTAGCCAAATACATCCAGGTCGGTTACCGATGAATTCGAGATAATCGTCTTGCTGCAGAACTGATGAAGCAGTTCCAGTTTCCGTTTCATCTCCCCGGCTTCCTCATACCGCATCTGCTGCGCTAATATCATCATCTCCCTTTCCATTTGCTGCACGATCTCATGCGCATCACCCTTGATGATCTTTCTTGCAGCCTCAATCCATCCTCTATATTCCTCTCGTCCGTAGCCCTCGCATACGCCGCAGCAGCGCTTAATATGGTATTTCAGGCATACTTTATGCTTCTTTTTCTCGATTTCATCGGACGTAATATGCATTGTGCACGTCCGTATGGGAAACAGCTGATGTATCAGCTCCAGCGCTATATCTACCGTATTCCCGAAGCTATAGGGTCCATAGTACTCCCCCAAGCCCTTCTGAATAGTGCGCGTCTTGAATATTCTTGGGAATTCTTCTCGCGTAATACATATACTGGGATACGATTTTCCGTCCTTCAGCAGGATATTATAGCGCGGTTGGTATTGCTTGATCAAGTTGTTCTCCAGCAGAAAAGCATCTTGTTCCGACTCTACTACCACATACCGTATATCCGCTATATTGGCTACCAATTGGCGTGTTTTAGAGGAGGGTTGGTCTTTCTGAAAGTAACTATTCACGCGTCTTCTCAGGTTTTTCGCCTTACCAACGTATATGATAGTACCCTCAGCGTCCAGATGCTGGTACACACCCGGTTTCTCAGGTATGCGCCGTAGTAATTGAGCGATATGTTCACTTACTCCTTTCGCCATTCGCCCTTAGCCCTCCTTTACTCCTTAACTCCTTTTCTCCTTTATTTATTCATCTACTTCGATGCTGAATAGGCAATCCAGGTCGTCGGCTTTTCCCTCCAGGTATTTGCGACCGTTCAGGCCGTCCAACTCGATGATGCAGTTGACATAAATCTTCTTAACACCCAGTTTCTTTACCAGGTTAATAGCTGCTTCCATTGATCCGCCTGTAGCCAGTATGTCATCGTGAATCAGCACCACGTCCTCCGGACTGAGCGCGTCCTTATGTATCTGGATCGTATCGTCGCCGTACTCCTTGGCATACGTTACGGAAACCGTCTCGGCCGGTAACTTATTGTGCTTGCGGATTGGTACAAAGCCTGCCCCGATCTCCATAGCTATAGCCGGCGCCAGTATGAATCCACGCGACTCAATACCTACTACCTGCGTAATACCCAAGTCTTTGTACCGACTTACAATCTCGTCACGCATCCAGACGAGGCAGTCATGACGGGCCAGCGCCGTTGTGATATCCTTGAACTGTATGCCCGGTATCGGAAAATCAGGCACGTTGCGAATCGCATTTTTTACTTCTTCTGCTGTCATATCTATGTAGTTTTTAGTTCTTTCGACTTTCGACTTTTGTCTTTCGACTATTCCATTGTTTCACGTGGAACAATTCCACTTTGTTTGCTTTGCAAACAAAAAATCAAACGACCAACGACCAACGACAAACGACCAGTCTCGCTATCTCCCCATCATTACCAGCAATACGCTCACGTCGTTAGGACTTACGCCCGGTATGCGACTGGCCTGACTGATCGTGCGTGGCTGGATGCGGTTTAGTTTCTGTCGTGCCTCCGTAGAGAGGGATTGCAGTTGGTTGTAGTCGTAGTTCTCCGGCAGCGGAATGCGGTCGAGTCGCTGCAGTTTCTCGGCGGCTTGCCGCTCGCGCAATATATAGCCCTCGTACTTGATCTGTATCTCGGTTTCCTCGATCGCCTCTTCGTTATTTATTTCGTCGAGTAGGGCGCGCAATCCGGGAACGGCTTCGGCCAGGGCATGAATAGTAATCTGCGGACGGGTAACGAGTTCGCGTAGCCGTACGCTATGCTGCAGTCCGCCTGTACCTTGCTGTTCAAGCCATGCGGAGATATCAGCCGATTTTATAAGTGTTTCGTTCAGATAGGCCTCTATCCGAGCGATAGCCGCTTGCTTCTCGGCAAATACCTCGCGGCGGTGGCTATCGGCCATGCCGAGCTCGATGGCACGTGGCGTCAGTCGCTGGTCGGCATTGTCCTGACGCAGCAGGATACGATGCTCGGCGCGTGAGGTGAACATGCGGTAGGGCTCGTCCACGCCCTTGCATATCAGGTCGTCGATCAGTACGCCTATATAGCTCTCGTCCCGTCCCATCGTGAAGGCGGGCAGATCGTGCACAGCCTGGTGCGCATTAATGCCGGCTACCAGTCCCTGTCCGGCCGCTTCCTCATAACCGGTCGTACCGTTGATCTGTCCGGCAAAGAAGAGACGCTTTACGAGACGTGTCTCCAGCGTGTGATGAAGCTGCGTAGGGTCGAAGAAATCGTACTCTATAGCGTATCCCGGGCGGTACATAACGACGTGCTCCAGGCCGGGCACGGTGCGTAGTCCGTCCAGTTGCACCTTCCATGGTAGCGAGGACGAGAAGCCGTTGACGTAGTACTCGTTGCTATCTACGCCCTCCGGCTCCAGGAAGAGCTGATGGGCGGGTTTGTCGGCAAAGGTGACGATCTTGGTCTCGATCGACGGGCAGTAGCGCGGACCGATACTCTGGATTTGTCCGTTGAAAAGGGGCGAATCTTTTAGTCCGCCGCGTAGCGTCTCGTGCGTACGCTCGTTGGTATACGTGATCCAGCACGACATCTGCTTCAGTCGCCGAGTAGCCTCCGGCAAGTACGAGAAATGATGCCAGTCCGGATCGCCCGGTTGCTCCTGAAGTGCGTTGAAATCGATACTTCTTCGATCTATACGTGCCGGCGTACCGGTCTTCATCCTGTCGGTGCGGAACCCGAGCGATCGGAGCTGTTCGGTCAGTCCGTACGAAGCGGGTTCGGCTGTGCGACCTCCCTGCACTTGCGTTGATCCTACGTGCATCAGCCCGTTTAGGAACGTACCGTTGGTCAGCACCACGGCCCTCGCGCTCATCTCAATACCCAGCATGGTCCTGACGCCGCATACTGCGCCGTCTCTTAGGATGAGTTCGCATGCTGTGTCTTGCCATATATGCAGATTATCCGTACCGGTGAGCGTCTCTACCCATTGCTCGATGAAGCGCTTCCTATCGCTCTGACTGCGCGGACTCCACATAGCCGGTCCCTTGCTGCGATTCAGCATGCGAAACTGGATGGCTGTGCGGTCCGTTACCTCAGCCATCTTACCCCCAAGCGCGTCTATCTCCCTGACAATCTGTCCCTTGGCGATACCTCCAACGGCCGGATTACAACTCATCTGGCCAATCGTATTCATATTCATCGTGATCAGCAGCGTCCGGCTACCCAGACGGGCAGCGGCGTGGGCAGCTTCGCAACCGGCATGTCCGGCTCCTACTACGATGACGTCGTATTCAAATTCACTTTTCTTCATGCATTCCTATGAGCTTGGTCCTGAACATATCAACGCATCTGTTCCGCTCCCGCTGCATCCAGACGGAGCAGGATGAAGAGCAACATCGTGAAGCCCCACAGCGAACTACCTCCGTAGGAGAAGAACGGCAGCGGGATACCGATCACGGGTAGCACACCCAGCACCATACCGATGTTGATCGTCAGGTGGAGCAGGAAGATAGAGGCTACCGAGTAGCCGTAGATACGTGCAAAGTTGTCTTTTTGTCGCTCAGCGATATGTATCAGTCGGAGAATGAATATCAGGTAGAAGACCAGTACACCCGCCGTACCTACAAAGCCCCATTCCTCGCCTACGGTACTGAAAATAAAGTCGGTAGCCTGTTCCGGCACGAACTTCATCTGGGTCTGCGTACCCTGATGCCAACCCTTGCCCCAGAAGCGTCCTGTGGTGATGGCTATGCGGGCCTGGTTGACGTTATAACCCACGCCGTGCGGGTCGTCGCGCATGCCGAGAATAAGCTCAATACGGCTGCGCTGGTGGTCGCGTAGTACGTGATGGAAGATATAGTTACATCCGTTGGTATAGGCCACGCTCAGCAGCATAAATAGGCCTACCATGACCAGCACCGGGTTGCGTTTGTACAGGTTAGCTGCAATCAGGTAGATAGCCAGTAGCACAACGATAGCGAGGCTCACCCAGTTGAAATTGACCGGCACCCATATATTGATGAGCAGACATATGCCGTACAGACCCGCTACAGAGCCCGTGATGATCCATTTCTCCATGCGGTAGCGGTTCTCCTGCAGCACAAAGAATATACCCGTAGCCAGCAGCAGGAGCATGCACGACAGCATGCCTACTGTGCCGGTACCTATCGGTATGGGTACGTCGCTGTATTTCACGGCTAGGATAAACAATGCAATCGCCGCTATGCCGCATAGCAGCACGTAGCCACTCATGCCCTGACGGTAGAACACCAGCATAAAGGCGGCAAACACCAGCGCCGAACCCGTTTCGTTCTCCCATACCATGATGATCATGGCCGGTATGCCTAAGATAATGAGCGGCTTGATGAGGTCGCGCCACGATCGCATCTTGAAGTCGTACTGCCCCATATACTTCGCGATAGCGAGGGCGGTGGTCAGCTTGGCAAACTCGGCCGGTTGCAGTCGGAACGACGAACTGAATGATATCCAGCTGTACGAACCCTTCACGGGCGGGAAGAAACGTGTGATAATAAGCAGTACCAGCACGGCGGCATACGCAAAATAGGCCGTGGTATCGTATATCTTATGATCCAGCAGCAGGATAATCCCACCCAGCAGCAACGCACCGCCCATCCATATCAGCTGCTTACCGGCTACGGTAGAGAAGTCGATGAGCGACGGGTGGTCGTACGAATAACTCGCGCCGGATATGTTTACCCAGCCGAAGATGCACAGACCCAAGTAGAGCAAGATGGTCCACCAGTCGATATTGTTTATCAGTTTAGTCCTTCTTTGCATTGAGTGTTGTGGTGCTTGAGGTGGTCATTCGTTGGAAGAGGTCGGTATGTTCTATCTCTCCCTTCAGGTAATATTCCATCACGAGCGTCGCGATAGGCACCGCCCATGTAGCGCCGTAGCCGGCATTCTCTACTACCACGGCGATAGCTATCTTGGGATCGTCCTTGGGCGCAAAGCCGATGAAGATAGAGTGGTCTCTACCGTGGCTGTTCTGCGCCGTACCGGTCTTACCGCATATCTCTACGTCCGTGATCGAGTAGCGACGTCCCGTACCGTTGGTCATCACGCGCGCCATACCTTCGCGTACGAGGTCGAAATAGCGGCGGTCGATGCCTGTCTGATGGATATGCGTCTTCATCGAGTCGTGGCGGTTCAGGTGGGGCGTGATGTAGTAACCTCCGTTGGCGATGGTGGCTGTCTGGTTGGCCATCTGGAGCGGCGTGACCAATATCTCACCCTGACCGATACTCAGCGACTTGATAGTCAGCGCCTTCCAGCCTCGCTCGCCGTACATCCGGTTGTAAAAATCCTCCGACGGGATATTACCGCCCTTCTGCGGCGTGATATCCGAATCGTCGAAGCGGTGGCCCAAACCGAAGGCCATCACGTGGTCGCGCCATTGATTATAGCGCTCGTGCAGCTCTTTACTGTTCTTGCTACCGTTGTTGCCCTTCTGCAGATAGTCGCGAAAGGCGTTCCAGAAATAGGGGTTACAACTCTGCTCTATACCGTTCAGTAGCGTCACCGGACTACCGTGTGAGTGGGTACACTTGATCGGTTGACTGGCCGGGCCGCTGCAGGCATACTGCGTATTGGGCGTGATCACGTGGTCGTCCAGACATACCAGCGCCTGGATGGTCTTGAAGGTCGATCCCGGAGGATACGTAGCCTGGGTAGCACGGTTGAAGAGCGGACGGCTCTTGTCGTGCAGCAGTTTCAGATAACTCTTCGAGCGCTCCTTGCCGATCATTATCTGCGGATTCCATGTGGGGGCGGAGGCCAGGGCCAGCACCTCACCCGTACTGGGTTCGATAGCTACGATACTACCTATCTTGCCGTGCAGCAACTGCTCGGCTATCTGCTGCAGACGGATGTCGATGGTCAGCTGCATGTCGTTGCCGGCTTTAGCCGGTATGTCTTCTTCGCCGTTCTTATAATGGCCCTTGATGCGACCCCTGGAGTCGCGCAGCAACTTACGTACACCTTTCTCGCCGCGCAGTTCGCGCTCGTAGGTGCGCTCAATACCGTCGCGGCCGGAGTAGTCACCCATCTTGTAGTAGTCGTCGGCCTTGATGTCGTCCCAGTTCACCTCTCCGATACTGCCCAGGATATGCGCCGCCTCGTTGCAGTTGTAGTTGCGTATCGTACGATTGCGTATCTCTACGCCGCGAAACTTATACAGTTCCTCTTGTAGTTGGGCAATATCTTCTTTCTTGAGCTGACTCATGAATACCTGTTGAGTCCAGGTCGACCAGCCGGGATTCTTGCGCGTGTCGCGCAGGTCCTCAATGCGCTGGTCAAACATCTGCTTGTCGATGCGCAACAAGTGACAGAATGCCAAGGTATCAAAATCCTTCGACATCTCATTCATGGTCATCATCACCTCGTAGATAGGCTGATTGTATACCAGCAGCGAGTCGTTGCGGTCGTAGATCAGTCCGCGAGCGGGGTAGACCGTCTGCTTGATGATGGCGTTGCCGTCCACCGAACCGCTACTGGTCTCGATAACTTGCATGTTGAAAAGCAGCACAATATAGGCGACGACTATAAAGATAGCCATCCCGCTTATGACGTATTGGCGTTTATAAAAGTTATCGTTTATCATTTCTTGCGAATAAATTCGTAGCCGAGCACCAGTCCGTAGGTGATCACCGCACTCACTACTGTCTGTAGCAGGGTGAACAAAATGGAACTGAACCAGTTGGTCAGCAGGAATACCAGCGCATGATGACTGGCAATGAGTATGGCGGCGTAAATGCTGAAGGTCGACATACCGATCGAGCTCACGTTGATCTCGTCGGTCAGTCGCTCGCTATCTACCACCAGCCGTTCTATCAGGTAGGGGCGAATCAGCATGAGCATCGTACAGGCCGCCATGTGCACACCGGCGCTGTTGCAGAACGCATCCAGTGTCAGTCCTACCAGCGCGCCGATCAGCAGATCCACCCAGCGGGGTAGGGTGAGCGGCATCACCAGCAGACATACTACGTACAGGTACGGATGGCAGTAGCCTCCCAACTGCAGGTTGTTGATTAGCATCACCTGTAGTAGCAGGATCAGGATAAACCGTATGACTTGCTTAATCCATTTCACTTCTCAGTTGCTCCAGTTCTTTGCTGGCTATGTCATTATCAATCACTTGCACATAGCTCAGTTTGTTGAATTCCGTGTATAGTTTCACGCGTATGGTCCATGCCGCGTCACCGTCTTTTATCTCGGCCGACTCCACCACGCCCACCGGTATATCGCCCGGGAAGGTCTCGCTCAGTCCGCTCGTCAGGATGATGTCGCCCGGCTGCACGTCTACGTGCGACTCGATGTCCGACAGTATGGCATGACTCTCATCCCGGCCGTCCCACTTGAGCGTACCTATCTTGCTGTTTTTCTGCATACGGCAGCTCACGCAGAAACCCGACGTGGTGGTGATCGGGATCACGATCGAGAACTGATGTCCTACCGTGCTCACCACGCCCACTACGCCTCTCGGACCCAGCACGCCCATGCCCTCGGCAATGCCGTCACGCTCGCCCTTGTTGATGGTCATGTAGTTCTTCATGCCGCCTATGTTCATCTGGATGATCTTGGCGGGAATGAAGTGGTGCTGCTGGTTGGCATAGCGGTAGGTCACCTGCTCCTTCAGCCGCTCGCGCTCGTTGGCATAGAGCACCAGCTGGTTGCGGAGCATGGTGTTCTCCTGCTGCAGCTGCTCGTTGTCTTCCTTCAGCCGGAAGTAGCTCACTATCGTATTCTCCAACTCATAGTGCCACGCTATGTAGCTGTTGCAGGTGGAGAGTACGGTGCTCTTCGGATAAGCTGTGTTCTGCACAATCAACAACACGGCAACAACCTCCAGGAGAAAAAACACCAGGAAGTTGCTGTACCGCTGTATGAATTTGAGCAGATTTTGCATAGCCGATCCGTTCTATCGGTTTATCGGAGCAGGAATCCGAAGTTGTTGACGTTCTTCAGCGCTACGCCCGTACCGCGTGCTACGGCGTGGAGCGGATCTTCTGCTACGTGGAACGGAATAGTGATCTTGTCGGTCAGACGCTTTGCCAAGCCGTGCAGCAGTGCACCACCACCGGCCAGGTAGATTCCTCTCCGTACGATATCGGCATAGAGCTCCGACGGAGTAGCCTCCAGCGCCTGCAGGATCGCCTGCTCGATCTTCACGATGCTCTTCTCCAGACAGTGAGCTATCTCCTGATAACTTACCGGCACCTGCATCGGCAGCGCCGTCACCTTGTTCGGACCTACTACGATGAAGTCCTCCGGAGCGTCCTCCAGTTCGGGCAGCGCCGATCCTACCTGGATCTTGATGCGCTCTGCCGTAGGCTCGTCGATACGCAGGTTGTGCATACGACCCATATACTCGATGATATCCTGGTTCAGGTCATCGCCGGCCGTCTTGATCGACTTGTTGCTCACGATACCACCCAGCGAGATCACGGCAATCTCCGTCGTACCGCCACCTATATCCACGATCATGCAACCCTCCGGACTCTCTACGTCAATACCGATACCGATAGCGGCTGCCATAGGCTCGTAGATCATGTAGATATCACGTCCGCCGGCGTGCTCCGAACTGTCGCGTACGGCACGTATCTCCACTTCGGTACTTCCCGACGGGATACATACCACCATGCGAATGCTCGGCGTAAACCAGCGATTCTGCTTCGGTATCATGCGGATCAGACCGCGAATCATCATCTCGCAAGCATAGAAGTCGGCAATCACACCGTCCTTCAGCGGACGGATCGTGCGAATCATCGAGCCTCCCTTACCAATCATCTGTTGTGCCTTGCGACCCACGGCTACCATTTTGTTCTCCGTGTTGATGGCCACTACCGAAGGCTCGTCTATTACCACCTGATCGTTACACATGATGATGGTGTTCGCCGTACCCAGGTCAATGGCAATCTCTTGTGTAAAAGAAAAAAATCCCATATTGTTTATTATTTTTTGTTTGTTACTACTGTTTTTTGCCCATTTTAGACCTCAAAACAGGCCAAAATGATGCAATATTCATAAAATTGCGCAAAATTACAACTTTTTTTTCATATATGCAAGCGCGCGCGAAATTTTTTTTAAAAAGAGAAAAAAAAGAGAGTGGCAACTTTTCAGCTGCCACCCCTCGCGCTCCCTCTAGGACTTGAACCTAGGACCCCCTGATTAACAGTCAGATGCTCTAACCGACTGAGCTAAGGAAGCAAGTAAGTTTTATCAGTTCTCACTACTTTCATTTCCGAAAGCGGGTGCAAAAGTACTGCTTTTTTTTTATATATGCAAGTTTTTTTGAAAAAAAATGCGTATCTTTGCAAAAAATTTTACAAAAATCACTGTTTTTTGGCAAAAAAACCTAAAAAATGATGAAAAAGATCTTAGGAATTGGAAATGCACTGACCGACATTTTGATCCAAGTCAGCGAAGACGACTTGCGCGAATTGGGATTTCCGAAAGGTAGTATGAATCTCATCTCCATGGAGCAGATGGAGCAGATCCAGATGCGTTTTGCATCTATCCGAAAACGACTCGTAGCCGGCGGCTCTGCCTCCAACGCCATCAACTGCATCGCAGCGCTGGGTGGAAAAGCAGCTTTTTTGGGCAAGATCGGTAACGACGAAGTGGGCGATTTCTATCGCGAGGATATGATCAAGAACGGCGTGAAGCCTATCCTACTCACCTCCACCCTCGAAATGTCAGGCTGCTCTATCGTGCTCATCACCCCCGATGGCGAACGTACCTTTGCTACCTATCTGGGCGCCGCTTCCGAACTCTCGGCCGACGATATCGAGAAGGAAGCCTTCAAGGGCTACGATATCTTCCATATCGAGGGTTACCTGGTGCAGAACAACGAGCTCATCGAGAAAGCTATCCGCCTCGCTAAGGAGTCCGGATGCATGGTGTCGCTCGATCTGGCGTCCTACAACGTCGTCAACGAGAACCACCTCTTCCTCAAGGAGTTGATCAAGAAATACGTCGATATCGTCTTTGCTAACGAAGACGAGTCGTTCGCCTATACCCACCTCAATCCCGAGGAGGCGGTCCAGAAGATCGCCGAGCAGTGCGACATCGCCGTGGTCAAGGTCGGTAAGCGCGGTTCGTATGTCCAGCAGGGCAATACGCGTTACCATATCGGCGCCATCACCACCTCCTGCACGGACTCTACCGGTGCCGGCGACCTCTATGCCGGAGGTTTCCTTTTGGCACTCAGCGATGGCTTCGACCTGCGCCGCTGCGGCGAGATAGGAACCATAGCTGCCGGACGCGTCGTCGAGATAGTGGGTACCAAGCTCTCCGAAGAGACATGGGACGAGATACGCCGTATATGCGCCCTCTACCGCGGCTTCATGCAGAAGTATAACATCATATAATCCCCACGCACACGTATGTTACAAGTCCTTTTTGCTCTCTATCAATATCTTATCGCATGGCCGATAGCCGTCCTGCTCACCATCTTCACGGCCCTATTCACTATCATATGCTATCCCTGGCGCAATGCCGAGTTTGTCCACCGTGAGCAACAGTTTTGGTCGCGCAGCATGTGCCGACTCATGTTCCTGCCCGTGTCGGTCTCCGGACTCGAAAATATCAAGCCCGGTCAGTCCTACGTCTTCGTGAGCAACCATCAGTCGATGTACGACGTATGGGTCATCTACGGCTGGCTGCCCGTCATCTTCAAGTGGCTCATGAAGGCCGAACTGCGTCGCGTGCCCTTCGTCGGCACTGCCTGCAAGGCGGCCGGACATATCTTCGTAGAGCGCAAGAACGCCCGCGCATCCATAGAGAGTATCCAGCTGATAGAGAAGCAGTTAGTCAACGGTGTCTGCACCGTCATCTTCCCCGAGGGAACGCGCACCAAGGACGGCTCGCTCGGTCGCTTCAAGCGCGGCGCCTTCCAGATAGCGCTCGACCTCTCGCTGCCCGTCATACCCATCTCGCTTAGCGGTTGCTACGACGTGATGCCCAAGGGCGCATGGGTCGTACGCCGCCATCCTGTTCATATGCATGTGGGCAAGCCTATCGACCTCAGCCAATTTGCCGACCCCAACGAGGCCATCGAAGCCGTCCGCCAGGCCGTAGAAGCCGGCATCCAAAAATAAACTCATCAACTTATCAACTTATCAACCAATAAACTAATCAACCAATAAACTAATCAACTAATAAACCCCCAAAATATTATGCATTCCGATCCTAAAAACTGTCTGTATTGTCAGAATAACGAGACGCTCCATTCGCTCATGATCGAGATCGCGCACATGCGCGTGTCGCGCGCGTTCCTATTTAAGGAGCAAACATACCACGGCCGCTGCCTCGTGGCCTACGACCACCACGTCAACGACCTCAACGAACTCTCTGACGAACAGCGCAACCTCTTCATGGCCGACGTGGCCGACGTCACCCGCGCTATGCAACGCCTCTTCCATCCGGAGAAAATCAACTACGGGGCTTACTCCGATAAGCTCTCCCACCTCCATTTCCACTTGGCACCCAAGTACGTCGACGGTCCCGACTACGGCGGCACGTTCCAGATGAATCCGGGTAAGGTCTACCTCTCCGACGCCGAGTATCAAGAGATGGTCGAAGCACTGCGCAAAGAGTTGAAATCTGAATGCTGATAGCTGAAAGCCGAAAGCTAAAACCCGCATGCTCTTCCGTGACATCATAGGCCAGGAGTCTGTCAAGCGACAGCTTTGTCTCTCCGTCCAGGAGGGACGTATCCCCCATGCCCAGTTGATCACCGGTCCGAAAGGCGTCGGCAAGCTCCAGCTGGCGGTGGCCTATGCCCAGTACCTCAACTGCGAACATCGTACCCCCCTGGATGCCTGCGGCACATGCCCTACCTGCATCCAATACCGGAAACTCCAGCATCCCGACCTCCATTTTGCCTTCCCCATCGTCAAGGGCGACCGTGGCGAGGTGTGCGACGACTTTGTGGGCGATTTCCGCACCCTGCTGCTCGAGTCGGGCTACTTCGATATCGAGGACTGGTACCGCACCATCGGCGTGGAGACCAAGCAGGGCATGATCTATGAGAAAGAGAGCTCCGAGATTCTGCGCAAACTGAGCCTCAAGTCCTTCGGTAATGGCTACAAGGTGATGATCATCTGGCAGCCGGAGAAGATGAACGCCGTCTGCGCCAACAAATTGCTCAAGCTGCTCGAGGAGCCACCCGAGCGCACCGTTTTCCTGCTCGTATCCGAGCATCCCGAACAGTTGCTCACCACCATCCTCTCGCGCGTACAGCAAGTCATGGTGCCGCGGCTGGATGATCAGGATATCGCCGATGCGTTGGTCCGCGACGGCGTAGATCCGTCTGCGGCCGCCGACCTGGCACGTATCGCCAACGGCAGCTATTTGGCCGCCCGTCAGATGGCGCGCGAGCAGGACGAGACACAGCGCTATTTGGCCGATTTCATCGCCCTCATGCGCGATGCCTATACCGTGGGTGTCATCACGGATCGGCAGAAGAAGTTCGACTCGCTCCAGCGTTTACGCAAGTGGAGTCTCGACATGTCCGACAGCAAGGTGGGACGTGAGCGCCAGAAGAATTTCCTCCAGTATGCCCAGCGTCAGGTGCGCGAGAACTTCATCCGCAATTTCCAGACGCCCGAGCTCAACTACCAGACGGCCGACGAACGGGCCTTCTCCGATCGCTTCTTCCCATACATCCACATGGGCAACGTAGAGGCTATCGTGGAGCAACTCTCGCTGGCCGAACAGCAGATCCAGCAGAACGGCAACGCCAAGATGATCTTCTTCGACCTGTGCCTGCAAATGATAGTATTAATCAAGAAAAAAACAATAATATGAATGATAAGTTTACACTCGGCAACGACGCTTCGTCGCTTTCCTCTCGGGGATCGCGGCGCAACTCGGCGCATATGTTGCCGGTGACGGATTGGTTGTGCGACGTATCGGACAATACGCGCCTCAGCGATCTGGTAGAAGTGCAGTTTAAGAACACCCGCAAGGGCTATTTCCATAATGCCGACCGTCTGCCGCTCGAGAAGGGCTCCGTGGTGGTCGTTGAGGCCAACCCAGGTTACGACCTGGGCGAAGTGGTGCTCACGGGCGAATTGGTAAAACTCCAGATGAAGAAGTATCATATCGATACCGACCGCTACGAGGTGCGCAATATCCTGCGCTTCGCTACCGACCAGGACCTGGAGCGTGCCCGCGAGGCACATAGCCGCGAGCAGGCCACGATGATCAAGTCGCGCCAACTGGCTAAGTCGCTCGGTCTGGAGATGAAGATAGGCGACGTAGAGTACCAGGGCGACGGCTCCAAGGCCATCTTCTACTATATCGCCGACGGACGCGTCGATTTCCGCCAACTCATCAAGGTCTATGCCGAGACTTTCCGCATCCGCGTCGAGATGAAGCAGATCGGTGCGCGCCAGGAAGCCGGACGTATCGGCGGTACGGGCCCCTGCGGACGCGAATTGTGCTGCTCCACCTGGATCACCAATTTCTCCTCCGTCGGTACCGGCGCTGCACGCCTGCAGAATATCTCGCCCAACCTCCAGAAACTGGCCGGACAGTGCGCTAAACTCAAGTGCTGCCTCAACTACGAGGTACCTGTCTACGAGGAGGCCCAGAAGAAGATGCCGCCGCGCCACGTGCCGCTCGAGACCCAGGACGGCTCCTTCTATCTCTTCTCCACCGACCCGCTGGCCGAGCAGGTCACCTATTCCACCGACGAACACGTGCCGGCCAACCTGGTGACCATTCCGGCTTCCCGCGCGATGGCTATCCTTGAGATGAATCGTCGTGGTGAGAAACCCTTTAGCCTCGAGGAGAAAGCCGGCGCCAAGACCGAAGAACTGGGCTACCATAACGTCGTCGGACAGGACGATGTCACCCGATTTGATCGGAAAAAACGCGATAAAAACCGTCGTCGACCGAATCGTGACCGACGCAGAGAACGATAAGCACTATGATGAGAAAATTGCTTTCTATATTGTTCCTCTCCGTGTTGCTGGCCTCCTGCACCGGCAACACCGTCTACTCCGAGTTCCACGCCGTAGCCGACCAGGCCTGGCAACGCGACAGCGTCTGCCACTTCCGCTTCCATATCGACGATACGGCGGCCGTCTACCAGCTCCGCATACATATCAACCATCGTGAGACCTATCCCTACCAGAATATATGGCTCTTCATCGATGATCCCGCTCGCACGGAAATGCCGCAGGATACGCTCCTCTTCTATCTGGCTAACGACCGTGGCGAGTGGCTCGGACGCGGCAAGAACGGCATTATCGAGATGAATATGCTCTATCAGGAAGAACGCCTCTTCCCCGACACGGGCTACTATACCATCTCTATCGCCCACGGCATGCGCGACACCGCCCTGCGTGGCATAGAGAATGTCGGTTTTGAACTGCTGAAGTATGGGAAAGAATAAGCTCAAGAAATTTGCCGAGATGGAGACATTCCAGAATGTCTTCCAGTGCGGCGCACGCGAATTAGGAGGCCGTCAGCCTTCAGAAGTCAGCCTTCAGAAGCATCCTATGGCCGGCCATTGGCGCGAGCAGTTCTTCCATAATGATAAGCCTATCGTGCTCGAACTCGGCTGCGGACGGGGGGAATATACCGTCGGTCTGGCCCGTAAGTACCCCGACCGCAACTTCATCGGCGTCGATATCAAGGGCGCCCGTATGTGGGCCGGCGCCAAAGAGGCTACCCTGGACGGCCTCCGGAACGTGGCCTTTCTGCGCACCAATATCGAGATCATCACCGCCTTCTTCGCCCCTGACGAAGTGGACGAGATATGGATCACCTTCTGCGACCCGCAGATGAAGAAGGCAACCAAGCGACTGACCTCCACCTGGTTTATGCAGCGCTACCAACGTATCGTGCGTCCCGGCGGACTGATCCACCTCAAGACCGACAGCCCTTTCCTATATACCTATACGCGCGAAATGCTGCGGCTCAATCCCTATCCCGTCCTTGCGGATACCGACGACCTCTATGCCTGTGAGCAATATCCCGACGCGCAGTCGCTCAAGACCCACTACGAGCGCCAGTGGCTCGATCGCGGCATGCGCATCAAGTACCTGGCGTGGTCGCTCACGCCCCTTGCCTCTTGGGAAGAACCTACCGTGGAGATAGAGCACGACACCTATCGGTCGTACGGAAGAAACTATACAACTAAGCCGGAATAGCCGGCTTTTTTTGTAGATTTATTTCATGTGTCCGTAGTTGATGTAGCGGCACTTCTCGCAGGTGCGCCAGCGATAAGCTACGGTGACGCCCACCTGAAACCATCCGTCGTTCCAGTGGATCTGTTGCTTGCCATAGCGGTCGGTATATGTTCCGAAGATACCTCCGAGTTCTACACCCGCTGTATTCTGCGACGCGGCCAGCGGCCATGCATCCAGGTTCATGTAGTGGGTATCTACCACTCCCTCCTGCAGCATGATTTCGGCCGAGAGAGTCCATGCCGGTGTCAGCGCCCAACTATAGCCGATACCCAGTTGCACCATCGGCAGAAAGCCTACCGTACTGCCGCTTAGCGCTTCGCGCGTCTTCTGCGACGTGCCCTCGTGCCGCGCCATGTAGTAGAACTCATAGTTGGTGATGATGCTGGTCGTCAGGGCCACACCGCCGTATAGATACAGTCCTATCGTGCTGAACGGATAGTACTCTACGCCCACCGAGGGCTGGAACAGTACCGACTTAAACTTACGATAGTCGTCGCGTGGCGGGTCCAGCAGGTCAAACTTGGCCTTGTTGTTGCCGTTCAACGTACCGCCCATCAGTCCGAATCGCATATTACAGTGGTTGCCTACCGGTAGCAAATATGCAAACAGTAGGCTTCCACCATAACTCATGTTTTCCTTGTTGAATCCCCCTGAGAATGCGACGCCTTCGTTATCTACGTCGCCGAAATAGTACATTGCGTTGGCACTCAGACTCACACCGTGTGACACAAAATAGTTCTTGCTCGTGAATAGACCCGTGTGCTTGTTAGGCCGCGCGGTCCACACCATTCTATCCCTCACTTTTCGCTTCGCCATAGCCGCAGGGGGAAAGGCTATGAGCATGCCCAGAAGGAGCAAAACCAGTGTTTTTGTGCTTTTCATTCGGTTGTGTTTTGTTTCCAGCGTGCAAAGTTACGAAAAATATTTCGTATTTGCAAACATTTTGTTGCTTTTTTGCGACGAATTGCCTAATCTTGTATCAAATTCCGGCCTGTCATCTCTGCCGGCTGCTCAATACCCAGTATATGACATATACTCGGCGCCACGTCGGCCAGGATGCCATCCGATACTTTTGCGTCCGTATGATCCTTTGAGATATACACAAACGGCACGGGGTTCAGTGAGTGGGCCGTATTGGGCGTTCCGTCCGCATTGATGGCGTTGTCGCAGTTGCCGTGGTCGGCTATCACGATGATCTCGTAGCCGTTCTCCAGCGCCGCCTCGATCACCTTGTTAGAGCACTCGTCGATCGTCTTCACCGCCTTCTCGATAGCCTCGTATACACCCGTATGACCTACCATGTCGCCGTTCGCGAAGTTCAGCGTGATATAGTCAAATTTCTGCGATTTGATCGCGTCTACCAGGGCTACCGTCACCTCCGGCGCACTCATCTCCGGCTTCATGTCGTAGGTCGGCACCTTCGGACTCGGGATCAGGATACGCTCCTCGCCCGGGTACTCAGCTTCGCGGCCGCCGTTGAAGAAGAAGGTCACGTGCGCAAACTTCTCGGTCTCCGCAATACGCAACTGCTTCATGCCCAGACGGCTTACCACCTCGCCCAGCGTGTTCTTCACGTTCTCTTTCGGGAACAGGATATGCAGGCCCTGGAAGCTGCTGTCGTACGGCGTCATGCAGCAGTAGTGCAGACCGGGGATAGTCTTCATGCCCTGCTCCGGCATGTCTTGCTGCGTCAGCACGATGGTGATCTCCTTGGCGCGGTCGTTGCGGTAGTTGAAGAAGATCACTACGTCGCCTTCCCCGATGCGGCCGTCGCAGGTGGCGTTCACCAGCGGCTCCATGAATTCGTCGGTATCCTTCTTTTCCTCGGTGTGACGGTCGTAGCAGCCCTGTACGGCAGCGACCATGTCGCCATCCGTAACCTGTAACCCCTTACCCGTAACCAATTGATCATAAGCCACCTTGATACGCTCCCATCGTTTGTCGCGGTCCATGGCGTAGAAGCGGCCGATGATCGAGGCGATATGGGCACCCGTCTGGTCGCATACGCCCTGCAGTTGCTCGATGAAGCCCTTGCCGCTACGCGGGTCGGTGTCACGGCCGTCCATGAAGCAGTGTACAAAGGTCTTCTCAGCCACACCATACTCTTTAGCGATCTCCACCAGTTTAAACAGGTGGTCCAGGCTCGAGTGCACACCGCCGTTCGAGCACAGACCCATGATATGCAACTTCTTGCCCTCGGCCTTGGCAGCCTCGTAAGCCGCCTTGATCTCGGGGTTCTGCATGATCGAATTGTCGCGAATCGATCGGTTGATCTTCACCAGGTCTTGATATACGACGCGGCCGGCACCTATGTTCAGGTGACCTACCTCCGAGTTACCCATCTGACCGTCCGGCAGACCTACGCTCTCGCCGCAGGCCTGCAGCTGCGAGTGCGGGTATTTTGCCAACAGTGCGTCCCAGTGGGGCGTCGGGGTTACGCTGATGACGTCGGCCTTGCTCTTGTTGCCAATGCCCCAGCCATCCAGAATCATTAATAATGCTTTGCTCATATGCTTGTTTGTTTTTTTAGTTTCTTCTGTCGGTTTGCTATGCAAAAAGGAATACAAAAGTACTGCTTTTTTCTGATATACGCAAATTTTTCTTGCATTTTCCAATTATTTTTTGTAATTTTGCAGCCGTTTTTAAAAAATTATACCGTTTTGTATCCACAGCAAGTAATAGATGCCCTGCGCCATGTGCGCTACCCGGGTACCGGTCAGGACCTGGTGGAGAGTGGCATGCTCGAGGACGATATCCGTATCTCGGGTTTTGAGGTCTCGTTCTCCCTGATTTTTCCCAAGGACAACGACCCGTTCATGAAGTCCGTCATCCGCGCTTCAGAAGTGGCGCTCCAGACCTACATCGACCCCAACGTCTCCGCCAAGATCCATCCGAAGTTCAAAGCAGAAAGCCGAAAGCCGAATGCTGAAAGCCCTGCCATCCGTGCTGCGCACGTCATCGCCATCCATAGCGGCAAGGGCGGCGTCGGTAAGTCCACCGTGGCGGCCAACCTGGCTATCGCCTTGGCCAACCGCGGCTATCGCGTCGGCCTCCTGGATGCCGATATCCACGGTCCGTCCATGCCTAAGATGTTCCATACCGAGGACTGCCGTCCCGTGTCGGTCGAGGAGGACGGACGCACGCTGATCGAGCCCATCGAGCAGTACGGCATACGCATGCTTTCTATCGGTTTCTTCGTCGATCCCGAGCAGGCGGTCATCTGGCGTGGCGGCATGGCTTCCAATGCTATCAAGCAGCTTATCCAGGATGCGCATTGGGGCGAACTCGACTATTTCCTGATCGACCTGCCGCCAGGCACCAGCGATATCCACCTCACGCTCATCTCGGCCCTGCAGCTCACGGGCGTCATCGTTGTCACTACGCCGCAGCCCGTGGCCCTGGTCGATGCACGCAAGGGCGTGGAGATGTTCCGCAACGAGAAGGTGCGCGTACCTATCCTCGGTCTCATCGAGAATATGGCGTGGTTCACGCCGGCCGAACTGCCTGAGAATCGCTATTATATCTTCGGGCGCGACGGAGGCCGTCAGTTGGCCGAGGAACTACAAGTTCCCCTGCTGGGTCAGATACCGCTCGTGCAGTCCATCCGCGAGGGTGGCGACCTGGGTACCCCGATCGCCATGCAGACCGGCCATCCCGCTGCCGCTATGTTCGATGAAATCGCCAATAAGCTGATAGCTGAAGGCTGATAGCTGAAAGCCCAATTATGAGTAGAACCGCCGAACTTGGAACAGCCCCTGTGCGTCGACTTCTCTGGAAGTACGCCATGCCCGCCATCATCGCGATGACGGCCACTTCGCTGTACAATATCGTCGATTCCATCTATATCGGCCACGGCTGCGGTGCCTTGGCACTGGGTGCTCTCACGGTGTCCAAACCCTTCATGGATATCTGTGCCGCCTTCGGTAGTCTGGTGGGCGTAGGTGCGTCCTCGCTGCTGGCTATCTACCTGGGTGAGAAGGACTACGACCGCGCCAACCGCGTGCTGGGCAACGTGATCGTGATGAATGTCATCCTCTCGGCTATCGTCATGGCCGTGGGTCTCATCTGGCTCGATCCTATTCTCATGGCCTTCGGCGCCAGCGAGAATACCCTGGAGTATGCGCACGAGTACATGGAGATCATCCTTTATGGCAATATCCTGACCCATATCTATTTCGGCCTCAATGCCATGCTGCGGTCGGCCGGTCATCCGCGCTTCTCCATGACGGCTACTATCGTGGCCGTGAGCATGAATATCGTGCTGGATCCTATCTTTATCTTCGGACTGGATATGGGCGTACGCGGAGCGGCTTTGGCTACCGTATTGAGCCAGGCCGTGGCGGTTGTTTGGCAGATGACTAAGTTCTGCGACCGCAACGAATTAGTCCGGTTCCATCGGGGAATATGGCGTCTGAATCGTGAGATCACGGGCCGTGCTATCGCGATCGGCATGTCGCCCTTCTTGTATAATATCGCCCATTGCTTTGTGGTCATCATCATCAACAACCAGCTCATCCGTTTCGGCGGCGACCTGGCTATCGCGTCCTATGGCGTCATCAATCGCCTTACCTTCGTCTTCGCCATGATCGTCATGGGCCTCAACCAGGGTATGCAACCTATCGCGGGTTATAACTACGGTGCCCGCCGGTACGACCGCGTCTTGCGTTCCTTCCGCCTCACCTGCATATGTGCTACGGCCGTCATGGGCGTGGTCTTCCTTTTGGGCGAATGCTGCCCCCGGTTGGTCACCGAGGTCTTCACCCATGATCCGCAGCTCATCGGTCTCACCGTCCGTCCGCTGCGCATCATCTGCTCTACGATGCTCATCATCGGTTTCCAGATGGTGGCGGGCAACCTCTTCACCTCTATCGGTATGGCGGGCAAGGCCATCTTCCTGAGCCTGACGCGCCAGGTGCTCTATCTCATCCCGCTGGCCTTGTGGCTGCCGATGGTGTTCGCCGATCCCTTGGACGGCGTCTGGTGGTCCATCCCAATCAGCGATGCCCTCTCGGCCATCACCGCCGCGATCATGCTAACTGTTCAGGTCCGCTCCCTCCGCACGCAGTAAATTTTAAAACAATAATCGTTTTTCGCACATGGAAATCCTGTTCTCATTCATAGCCGGTCTTGTGCTGGCGTCCGTTGGAGCATTCTTCATGTTCCGCAGTATCAAATCCGCCGCTACCGCAAAGCTCGAATCCGAAGTGGCGCATGCCAAAGATCTGCTCGATGCCAAAGACCAGGCCCACCAAGCCGCAGTCCAAGCTATCGAGAAGCGGCACTCCGAAGCCATGACCGCGCTGGAGAAACGGCATTCGGAGGCTGTCCTGGCTGAGCAGAAACGATTCGAAGATGCACTCAAGTCGCTCAAGGACCAGGTGCAGAATACCACCAACCAGATGCTTAAGGAGCGTCAGGCCGAACTCCAACTCTCCAATTCCGAGAATATGAAGCGCATCATGGAACCGCTCAACGAGACGCTCCGGAAGATGGACACGGCGCTCAAGGAGAATAAGTCCACCCAGGAGATCTCTACGGCTGCCATCAAGGAGAATATCGCTACCCTCGTCAGCACGACCATGAAGGTGAGCACCAGTGCCGACCGCCTCAGCAATGCCCTCACGGCCGAGAGCAAGACCCAGGGCAACTGGGGCGAGATGAAGATCGAATCGCTGCTCAACTCCCTCGGTCTGGAGCGCGGCCTCGAATACGAAGCACAGGAGTTCCTGCGCGACGCGAGCGGAAACATCATCGTCTCGGACGATACTTCCCACCGCATGCAACCCGATATCATCATCCATCTTGACGAGACGCGCGATGTTATCGTCGACTCCAAGGTGTCGCTCAATGCGTTTGTGGATTATACCAATGCCGAGACCGACGAAGATCGTGATCTATCGCTCGCCGCCCACCTGCGTAGCGTGCGCAACCATGTCCGCGAACTGGCGCGTAAGAACTACTCGGCCTACGTCAAAGCGCCGCGTAAGAGTGTGGACTTCGTCATGATGTTCGTGCCCGTAGATGCGGCCTACCAGTTGGCGCTCACGGCCGACCCTACACTCTGGCGTGATGCCATGAACCAGAACGTCTTCATCGTCGGTGAGCAGAACCTGTATGCCGCGCTCCGCACCGTCCACGCTACGTGGTCTATCATCCGGCAGAATGCTAACAACAAGGCTATCTGCGATACCGCCTCCGAACTCATTGCGCGCGTTGGCGATCTGCTCGAACGGGTGCAGAAGATGGGTAAGAAGCTCAACGAGGTCAATGCGGCCTACGGCGATGTCTACGACAAAGCCCGTAAGGGTCAGAGTGTCCTCTTGTCTGCCAACAAGCTCGTCAAACTCGGCGCCAAGGTGAGCACCGTCCATCCTCTTCCCGCCGAAGAAGAGGAAGATCTCCTCCCGCAACTCCCTCCCTCGGAATAGACCCCTCTCGTCCCATCCATGACATGAAGGAGTGCGACGGAACGCACTACGAGTGCAGCGCCCGAGTAGTCCCCACTACGAGGAGATTGCGCAAACATAGAATAATAGATCATCGCTTGCCGACCTCAGATGATGGGGTCGGCTATTTTTTGTCATAATAGCCACATAGAGATTGTTCCTTTTGTGAAGTCCGGAGGGTGAAAGGGGAACAAGGTAGACCTTGCTCTGTTCTGGGAAAAACACGAGCGATATGCAATAAAGTTTGTCGCTCTTCTCGCATACATCGATAGATCTCGGAAAACATCCAGCCATAGAAGTGCTTGTACTGTTTGCAGTCCGCCGGAAAACCTGCGCGATACTCCGCGTACTTCTCTTGCCAGATGCGCGCCTGGGCGATGTCTTCCTCGGTAAACTCCTCGGGATGATAGCAGATGCGCTCTATGTCATGCGCCATACGTTGCGCCGCCTTGATCATCTCGCGGTTGCGGGTCGCGCCTTCGGACCACGGACCTTCGTGGAAATGATACGTGTACATCAGATGTATCTTACTGCCATCCTTATCGTGCCATTTCTCACCCCAGTCATGCCATTTGCATACCAACCGTGCTCGATTCTTCTGCCCTTCTTTGGGGCTATCCAGTGCGCCTCGCACCGTATCTATCAAATCTATAAATGTTACTCTTGCCATAGTTCTTAAATTTTTTTGCTCGCCCCTATATAGTATCGACCATATATAGGCGATCTTGTTAATACTTTTTGTTAGGTGCTCGGGACGTCAGGCCCGAGTTTATTTCTGTTTTTAGCGTTTATGCGCCGCATATTTATGTGCGGTTCTTTCCCATCCCCTCTGGGAGGCTAGGTGGATTCCCATACTTTTTTCCATGGTTCCTCCATGGTTTTCCCATGGTTTTCCCATGGTTTTCCCATGGTTAAGTCAGGGTTAAGTCCGGGTAATCCTAGACTTTAGTCCTAATGTCACCCTAATCACACCCTAACCACAGCCTCTTCAATTTGCATTTTTCTCGCATATTTGCGAGAACCCTAGCAACGTCCATTAGGTCGGATACCATCCGACAATAATTTGCGAGAACATGACGGTTTGACGGTTTCTTGTGCCTAAAATCACTCGTTTTTAATGTCTATTTCGCTGATTTTATGCCAATTGAGAAG
>JAFWOU010000020.1 GCA_017509715.1 Paludibacteraceae bacterium
TAGGCTCTCCTTATGCCCATGCCTGCTACCATTACGGTCGCCTGCTACGCCGGGCGGACGATCCCGTCGCCGCGATGCAGGTCTTCATCTCGGGAACGCATTCCGGCACGGATGATCACCATATCCTCGGCCGGATATACAGCAATATGGGTGATCTTTGCCACTTTGCAAGTGAGTTCCAATTGTCGTACGATATGTACGAACGCTCTGCCCATTACTTTCTGGAAAACGGCGACACCTTATTATATTATTATGGGTTGAATAATATGGCGTATGAGTTGGCCGAACAAGGTGAAAAAGACGCCACTTTAGCACAATTGAAAGCAATAACCGATAATTGTTGGGATAAAGATGTTCTATATTATACTTTCAGGACTAAAGCCATCTTGTATAGAGAGCTGAAGGATTATCCTTTAGCCCTATTGTCCATTGATTCATTGAGCCAATTAGGCACTCCTCATCCATCGGATATCGTAATAAAGGCACAGGCATTTGAGGCGCTGAATCAACAGGACTCTGCGCTACGCTATGCCAAATATGTAATGGGGCTTGCTTCCGCTTCGGACCAAGACAGATACAATATGCTATATATCATAATGAATGACGATTCGTCACTCAGTAATGACAGCATGTTGCAATATACAGCCCAACGTTCCGATATAGAGACCGATGTGCTAAATCCTTTGTTTGAACAACTGGCTGTTGCAAAAGAACTATTAATTCAAGACCTAACACGCCGACCTGATTTACGATGGCTGTATGCTATTATTGTCACGTTAATAATCGTAGGCTCTATATTGTTTATTTACATTCGAAATCGGCAACGCAAGCATCAACTGCTCTCGCAAGAGATAAGTGATTTGTCAACTATCAGACATGCGGAGCAACAACAATACCACAAAACGGTAGAGCAACATGTTGCCTACAAAGATAATCTGCGGGCACAAATAGAGCGAAACTGCGAACTGATTAGCCAATCCGATACATTCCCGCAGAATATATGCTGGAAGGATTATAAAAAGATGTGCGAGATAGTCAATAACTCTTTCGGCGTGTTGGCGACTAAACTCCAAACGACTTATTCACTCTCCGAGAAAGAAGTTAGGTTATGCGTCTTGGTCTTACTGGGGTCTTTCAGTGATAAACAGATGGCTGAAATGCTATTTTATTCTTATAATTCAATTCGAAGCACAAAGCGGCACGTAGCCATAAAGTTAGGTTCTACAAGTGCCAATTTGCGATCGACTTTGATAGATATAGCCCTTCAATAGAAGCCTATCGAATAAAAAACTACATTCAAAATCACCATTCCGCTGATTTTCTGCCAACTACGCAAGTGAAGAAAACTACATGATTATCTTGTGAGGTTGGGGAAAAAGCAGTAATTTTGCACCGTCAAACCGTTGTAGGTTGGCGGTGTAACTTTTTGTTTAATAAAAATTCATTATCCTTATGAAAAACAAATTTTTCGTTTTGGCATTGGGTGTATTATTATCCATGCCGTGTATGCTTCTTGCAGAAGAAGTGGAGATCCAACTGTTCGAAGTCATCGGTATGAGTGTGATGCCGGGAGACAATCCTTTAGATGATCCCGAAAAAATAGGTGACACCCCTCCACGTCCTACCAGTTTTCGCGCTGCTATTGATGGAAACTTACTGACAGTTTCTATTGAAGATCCTGCTATTCCTATGGCTAATCTTCGTGTAACGCGTCAGAGCACGCATGCCATGATCGTTAATCATTCTTTCAACAGCGCTGCATTGGAGCAGATGCCGGCCGTTGACTCCTATGTCATCGAGATTGAGACTGAAGGCGGTGCATTGATCGGATATTTTGATGTAAGAGAATAAAATAAAGACTATGAAAATTATGAAAAAGATTATTCAATTCTGCTTGGCGGCAGTG
The DNA here is from genome assembly GCA_017509715.1 of Paludibacteraceae bacterium. Lineage (GTDB taxonomy): Bacteria > Bacteroidota > Bacteroidia > Bacteroidales > Paludibacteraceae > Colicola. Next base: position 1,907 of record JAFWOU010000020.1, read on the forward strand.
GTGTTGGTTGCCTTTGCTGCATGTGAACATCAACAAGAGGTGGATCCTCGTGACGCGTTTGTAGGAACATATACCTATGATGCTAAGGGAAGTGTAAATTTCAATTTCGGTATTACCACTTATTCCGTTCCTCTCAATAAACAGGGTACATTCACCATTTCCAAGGTGGGGGACGGAAACAAAGTTGTGATTGAAGGCTGGAATGATCCAATCAACGCCACCGTCTCCGGCAATCAGCTCACTCTGGAATCCAACACCTACGATACAATGTACGGAGAGATAGCACTCCAATTATCCTTCTCATACGGGACAGCCACCCTTGTAGACAATCGCTTATCATGGAATACGGACGTCAGTGGAGAAGGCAGATACGGGAGTTATGCAGCCATCGGCACCGGAACCGTTACTATGACCGCCACAAAGCAGTAATCGCAGCTTCGACTCCCAAGCATGCTGTGCACGTCATATGGGGCGATGAGATTCTAATGACAGTCCTTTTGCAGGCAATTTGAAATTTTCTATCAAAAAACTTGTTTAATTCAAAAAAAAGTTGTACCTTTGCAGGCGTAATTGAATAAGCGTAATGAATTATGAATCCATTTAACTACATTTCTATCGCTCAAGGTGATAGCTTCTATGACCGTGTGGAAGAGACAAAACGTATTGTGGATACGCTGCAAGGAGGCAACAATCTGGTGCTATTGGCTCCTCGCAGATATGGCAAAACTTCGCTCGTCTTTCGTGCTATAGAGCGATTGGAGCAGCAGGGGGTCAGTTGTGTCTATTTTGATCTGATGCCGGTCTATTCGTTGGAGTCCTTTGCTGAATTATACTTACAGGCGCTCTATACTAAGTTGTCGAGCAAGGATCGCCTTATTCAGTTAATCGCGGCCTTGAAAAGTATTCGTCCTAAAATAACCTTTGATGCATTCGGAAAACCGGAATTTGGTATTGAGTTCGTCGAGCCCAAGGTAGGCATAGCGACTATTGCTCAGTTGCTTGAAATGCCAGAAAAGATAGCGCAAGACGGCAAGCGACTGGTGGTTGTAATGGACGAATTTCAGGAAATACGAAAACTCCATAAGTTTGGTCTGGAGGCCCTGCTACGCAGTAAGATTCAACTGCAGCACCATGCGAACTATCTGTTCTTAGGCAGTAAGACGCATATTATGCAGGATATGTTCATGGATAAGAACAAGCCCTTTTATAATTCTGCTATGACGCTGCAGATCAGTACATTGCCCGAGCGCGAAACCATTGATTTTATAACTACTCGTTTTGCAGCTTCGTCTATTCAAATATCGGAACAACAATGCCGGTACATCTTGTCGCGCGTAGAGAATATTCCTTATTATATACAGCTGCTGTGCGCAGAGATATGGCAATACATGATGCCGGATCTTCATGAAGTAACCAACGAGATTATTGACACCTGTTTTGATCGCGTTGTTGAACTGAAGAGCGATTATTATTTCGAACGAACGGATCGTCTGTCTGCACTCCAGAAACGGTTGTTAGTGGCTCTTACCAAATCCGGACAAAACATCTACTCTGCAGACTATATTATGCGCAATCAATTAGTTGGAGCATCCTCGCTGCAGAAGGCGGTTGCTGTGCTACTTGATGAGGGTGTAATTGATAAAAGTGGAAATACGTATTCCTTCTGTAATCCTTTCTATAAACAATATATCATCAATTACGCCTCGTAGCGTAACGCCTGCAGGCGTAATTTCTGTATTTTTTGACGATTTGGGCAAATACTGCCATTACGGGTAGTTTGATAATACCCAAAAGAAATGACATATAATACAATTGTAGAAACAAAAGTACAAATACAATAACAACCCGTTGGAGGAATTGAAATGACAGTCCTTTTGCAGGCAATTTGAAAATTTCTATCAAAAAACTTGTATATGTCAAAAAAATGTAGTAATTTTGTACCGTAATACAAATCATTTAAAATAATTTGTATGTTACAAAGTTATAAAATACTACTTTCATTAGTGGTCATTATATTCTTATTTGCAAAACCGGTCGCAAGTCAAAACCTTGTCGACAAACATCACTTTGAGTTTTCTATTGGCGAACCACTAAGTTCTGTATGGGGATTCAATGGAATGTTTGTCGATAATATGAAGGAATATACGGCTTTTGAACAATGGGCAGGAAAGTCTCGTCCATATACCTTACCTTCCGGTGTGAATGGTTATGAGGATGAATGGATAATACCTACATTCTCCTTGAGTTATTACTATCAACCGCTCAAATGGCTGGAAGTTGGGGGCGAAGTTTCAACTATGTCCATGTGCATGACAGAGAACTATCTCTCGAATGAAGAAACGTACGCGTATTACTTGCACACGAACTTGTATATCGCAGCCGGAGTCCGGTTTGACTATTTCCATAAGAAAATCACGGATTTGTATTCGGGCTTCACTTTGGGGGCCAATGTCCGTTTCCATACTACGGAGTCAGCCCCCCTGCTGATGACCACTGCCCGCCTGACATGGCAAATTACGGCATTAGGTGTACGTTTCGGAAAAAAAGTTTACGGCAATGTGGAAATAGGATATGGTTATAAGGGTCTTATCTCTGCAGGAATTGGTTGTCGGTTTTGACATAGATGATCAACGAGGATAGATAATTATTCCATAAAAATGAAAAGTACACACAAATCTTGCATATATCAAAAAATATAAACAAATATTTGTTGTACCGTCGGCACGCCCTTATTCATCCTGAACAAGGAATCCTCCGAAGGTAGTTCTTAGCCACAAGGGCACGATTGCCTCGCAGCCTTGTGCGAATAGCAAGTATTTGCCGCTAAAATCTTAAATAAATTTAATTTTTATCGTTAAATCCTTGCATATTCCAAATATTTCTTATTTTGCAAGCAAAAACGATTATTTTTATCCAAATATTTGCATATTTGAAAATTTTGTTGTACCTTTGCAGCCGCTTTAAAAGCGACGTCGGCTCTTCAGACGTAAAATGGGAGGACATAATGATTAGCGCATAGCGCAGACAGGCATATTGCTTCACAAATAAGATTCGACCCTTTCAGCAAGAGAATATGTCCCTGTTATTCGTGTATGTCACGGGTAACGGGGATGTTGCTGAGAAGGTCGAACTATTTTTATTTGTGCATCCCCGTTGCCCGTGCTTTTTATGTCCTCCAAAATTCTTGATATAATCCATGAGACCTTTAATAATCAATCATTTCCACATAAGTGGGAACTATATTGCCGGGGACTTTATAGAAATACATGATAACCCTTCTGCCTCGTTCTATCAGGGGCATCGTACTCCAATAGGAGAGACGAATACATCGGTTGAAGACGTAGTACCGGTGGATACATCGTTCTTTTGCACACAACATTTTTCCGAAGACATCATCGAAAAGAACCTCCGCCAAGCGATAAGCCTTGCAAGCAGTAAAGCCGACGCGTGCAGACGTATCATGGCTTTGGAGCCGCTGGGTTACGTAGTACTAAGCAACGTGACCGATGAACGAAAAGCAGAATTGGTTAATCCGTTTGCGATGCCGAAATTTCATTTGTCCGGCATTGATTTTGCAAAAGCACGATACCGTGGCTGATTAGCACATTGCGTCCAAAAGTGTCTTTGGACAAATCCATAAAATATGGCAGTTTGTCCAAATAGATGTCCAAATCTGTCCAATAATGAACCTCATTTTTGTGGGGTTCATTTTTCGTATGTACCTTTGCACCGGATTTCCAAAATAGGCTACCGGTAGCCATAATTATTAACCCGTCGAAGGTCTAACGACAAATGACCAACGACTAACGACTATTAAACAATTATGGCAACAAAACATTTAGACGCGCTGGAGCAATTGCGCGAGACAACAATCGTCGATGACCAAGTACAAGCACAGCTTCGCAAGGAGCGCGTGGCAGCTATCGCATTGGCCAAAAAACTCTACCCGCAACAGGTGGCGGCAGGTGTCGAGTTCGAACACAACGGACAGACCTATATCGTCAAGAAGACCAACAAGAAATGGGACTATACGCATGTGACGATAGACCCTATCTTCACAAAATTCCGTGCGGCCAAAAAGAGTCTCGACGAAGCCCAGGAGGAGCATGACCGGCTGATGCGTACCATCCGAAAACAATTCCCGCACCTCAAGCCCAAAACATACTCGGAAACAATCAACGTTATTCGGAATAAATAGTATCTGCCATTCATGACCGATCACCATCGCCCTGCGCTAGTTTCTACTGTCGCCCGCCTTTTGTATCCGCCATACATGGAGGATCGGGCGGCAGTAAAAGCATACGGCGAAGCAGATCGTTTCTGTAAAGCAGTAATCGTTCGAGCGAAAGCGAGAAAAGAAAAAGAAAAGAACCAAAAGTAAAAGAAAAAAAAGTGAGTTGCTGCTGTACTGGTATCCCTGTAGTCCCTTACGAAAATCAGTACTAGATGCCAGCACAGTAGCAGCTTTTAAATTTTTGAAAATTATGGATTTTGATAAAATTTGGCAACCCCTCTACCGCCATGGTTCATCCGACCGCTATAAGGCAGAAGCAGCAGCTCTCTGGGCGCGCCTCACGCCCGACCAACAGCAGCATGTCTACAATACCATCACAGCAAAATTGGCCGCCGGACGTTGGCTGCAGTTCGATCCCGTACGTGCTATCTCCGAACATATCCCGAAGGCAAAACCCTCGCGCCCCGAACCGAAGAATTATCAAGGCCGCGCCCTGCCGGCCGGCAAGATTGTCGTCTCGGCCAAGTACAACGGTGCGTGGGGCTTCTACACCCTCGAAGACGCCGAAGCCCACAACATGCAGATCCGGTATCCTGACCACATCTTCACTACCGACCGCAGAATCGTCGACCAGATCAACAACCACGTCGACTGGGTACAAGTCTCCGTTCCTTACATGACCGAAGATTTCATCTTCTGCTCCCGCGCCAACGCGCTCAAGTACCACCTAAAGATCCTCGCGGATCCCCGAAATCCAGTTGACCAGCCGACCAGTTAACCTGTATCGACCATATATGGGCGATTAACATCGCCCGCCATACAAATATTCATTAATCATTAATCCCTCTTCCGGCACGGAGGTGTCGAACAGAAGTCTTACAGGCGAAGCCGGTCTTACAGTGTAACGGTCTTACAGCGTAAGCGGTCTTACAGCCGATGGCGGTCTGTTCGGCGAGAGTGCCGAACACGATGGCTAAAATAAAACTATCCCCCCTCATCAGCTCCGTCTCCGGCACGCTCTCGCGCCGAACCCTTTCCGACGGACGCACCGAGACCGTCTACGTCACCCGTAACGGCCACCTCCGAACTGTCGTCACCGGCGAACCCACACCCCAGGTCCTCACGCCTGCACAGATCCGTGCGCGCCACCGCTTCGCTGCAATCTCCCAGGCCGTCCGCCTCATCTGCCTGCAGGCCGACCTCCCGTGCGACGCCCTCGCTCGCCAGTACTTCACCCCCTTCCTTAAGGACCACTATTTCCAACTTCCCGACGACCGTGACCAATCCCGCGATGCCGAGACCCTTTGTCAGGCTTTTTGCAGCAGATTCTCCTCCGAATCTCAGTCCTCCAACATTCCCATCACGGGATCATCTCCCAATAACACCCCAACCACACCCCAATGCGTGCGATGACTAAAAGCCAATTGGCACGGGCGGCGGGAGTGAGTAGGTGGACACTTCGCCGTTGGCTGGAAGAGCCATACATGAAAAAACAATTGGCAAAATATCCACAAACAAATCGATATAAACTACCGGGGCAACTGGTGAAAATAATTTGTGAGCATTATGTTATTGACCTTGATTAAAACCCGCGAGACGCGTTATGGCGTATATGCCGTACTAATAGAGACGAATCACGTGTTTGGTGATAAATACTTGGCGGAGGTGTACATCCCGATAGATGAGGTGCCGCAGGAGTTGATCTATAGGGTGAGCGTGCCCCGTTCGGGGATGTGCCTATATGGTAAACATGCACCGTGGTTATGGCCCAACAGGGAGATTCGCAAGCTCGTAGAAGGCTATCTGAGAGGTATCGAATCCTCGGGCGAAGAGATCCGTCTGGAGATTACAAATTACGACCAAATTTGAGACGAGCAAAAAAAAATACCCGTGATTGTGTAGCAAAATGGGGCAATTTCAAAAGGCATGTTTATATTGTGCTCATGTCGAACAAAAAAAATCGCGAACCATTATGAAACATTTAATCATTATGACCATTATCACGGCGAGTGTGGTGCTCGCAAGCTGTAACGTGACGCGGACGGTAACGACCACGTCTGAGTATGTGCAACGAGGTGACACCACGGTAGTCATCCAGTCCAAAACCATCGAATCGTATGACGGCATCAAAAAATGAGGCACGATGGCAAAGGTAGAATTTGATCCGGGAATAGCGTCGGTGCGAGGCATTCTGATGGGAACAGACCCTTTCTATATCCGTCGGTACCCCCAACGCGGAGGCGGCGTGATGCATATCGTACAGGCCCGGCCCGACCGCTCCGGACATACACCTACCGCCGCCGAAGCCACCGCCCGCGTCACCTTCGCCGAGAAATACGGCCGCCAGAAACATCTGGACTTTTTAGAACGGAAATACCGCGGCCAACTCTTCCTCCCCCTCGAAGGCTTCACCCCTCCTTTTAACCAATAAAATTCCCACTCGGTAAGGCAAGATGTACTCAGTCAGAAACATTCTTTTGCGTATTGGGAACGCAAAAGTATGAGTACGGGGCAGTACGTTTTCTGATGAGTATATCTGCTGAAACCGCAAAGGGAAGATATTCATTATTCATTAATCATTATTCATTGTTAAAACTTATGGCAAAAATCAAACTCCACGGTATGTTTGCCCGCGTCATGGGTAAGTTCAACCGCTCCGAGACGCTCTACTTCAAGCGCTGCCCCTGCGGCGAAGAGCAACTCGGTGTCGACCTCTTGAACCCCTCCAAGGCAACCCACACCAAAAACGTTCAGTGCCAGAACGCACTGAAAACCGCTGCCCAAGCCGCCAAGACCGCACTCGCCGATCCTACGGAACGCGCTACCCTTGAGGCCGGCTTCCAAGCACAACACAAGTATCGTACCCTCTTCGCCTACACCGTAGCCCAGAAGTACGTCAAACCCTCATTCAGTTAATTATTAACCAGTATCCGCCTTACTCCGCAGGCATTCCCTGCTCCGGTTCTAAACCGGTGGCGGATTCTTAACCCCTCTCACGTGGCTTAGAGGGCATCCCCTCAATCGAAATGCTAGTGCAACGATATTTCGATTGAAGAGCGGGTGCAAGGCGAGACCTCAATGAGCGCGCGGCGCTCAGTCCGTGTCGAGCCATAGCCACACGCGACATGGCAAATGTAATTTTCAGTGCCGGTATCGATAGCGTATCCGGCGCACTCTCGAAGCCGAGCAAGAGCGGTCAGCACTCTTGCAACAAGATGCTGTTGGCCACTCACCGTACGGCACCTACGGAGAACAACCATTGTAACCGTCTGTACCTGCGGAAGAAGGTAGAGCGCAGTACCACGCCTTCAGCCCACGAGCTGCAGCTCCGCTCGCGCTTCTCGCAGGCCGTTACGGCCACTCAGGCACGTATGAAGAACCTGAGCACCTTGGAGGCCGACCGCGCTGCTTTCAACGAGCAGAAGGATCTGGCCGGAGGTAAGAAGACCTTCTACGCCTACCTCTTCAACCTGGAGTATGACAAATTGCGCTCGTAAACGGTGCCTCCGGGCACTCCGGTAAAGAAAAAATCGCTCCCACGAGCGATTTTTTTTGCGCATATCGGAAAAAAGCAGTAATTTTGCGTCCGATTCTAATAGACAGGACATGCAACACAAGATCATACAACCTATAGAGGCGCTGCGGCCATATATCTACCGGTACGTGTATGTGCGCGCGGACGGATCGACCGATACCATGGCGCCGCCGGCAGATGATCCCCACTTCGTGGCGGGAAAACATGTGCAGCAGCTATTGCCCAACTACGGCAGCTTCATCTTCATGCGCAACGCGACGGTGGGGGTGTGCGGCATGCCGGCTGACCAGTTGCTGCTCCTGGGCGCGAACCAGCGCACCATTACGCTGACGACCCTGAGCGGGTGGTTCGAAGGCATGCTGCTGGACTTCCTGCCGGGCGGTATGCATGCCCTGCTTGGCGTGGACCTGCAGCAGCTCCAGGGCCGGGTACTGACGGCCGAGGCCTATGGCGAACGGGGACTGACCACGCTCGACAGTCTCTACAAGCAGGCCGACGATGCGGAGGAATGCTCCCGACTGATCGACGCCTTCTTCCTGGGGCACCTGCCGCAGACGGAAGATCGTCACTACACGCGGCTACGGCAAGTCATTGCTGCATGCGACGCCGCGAGGGGCAACATCACGGCAGCCGAGATGGCCGGCATAGCCTGCCTGGGCGAACGCCAGTTTCTGCGCGTGTTTCGTACCTATGTCGGTATCCCGCCCAAGCAGTTTGTGCGGCTGCGCCGTTTCCACCGTGCGCTGCAAGCCATGCAGGAGCAGGCGGCCAAGGGTAGGGAGGTGGACCTGATGAGCATCGCGCTGGATCACGGCTACTACGACCTGAGCCATATGGCGCTGGAGTTTCAGCAGATGGGATGCGTCTCGCCGAGCCACTTTAGGATGCTGGGCATACCCCTGACGGCCGATTTCTCGGTGTTTTTTGCCTGAAAAATGGCCGGAAAATGCAGAATGTCCGATTTTTCATATCGTATGTGACGCAAAAGCAGTACTTTTGCACTCGAATTTAAAAGGTGCCTCCGGGCACACCGATAAAAAAGTATGAAACAGCGTTTTTTTATAGCATGTATGCTGCTGGCGTGGACCATGGTGTCGGCGTCGGCTGAGACCCTGAAGGGCAAGGTAGTGAACGGACGTGGCGAGGCCATGCCGTATGTGACCGTCTCGGTGCTGGATAAGGACTCAGCCCTACTCACCGGCGCCATCACGGATGAGGACGGGCGGTACGAGATTGAGCTATCAGCCGTCAGCCTTCAGCCTTCAGAGCTCATTCTGCAGGCTTCGTTTGTGGGGTATAAGACCGTATTTGGCGGTCCGGACTTTGTGCTCAGCGAGGAGACGGAGCAGTTGAAAGAGGTGGAGGTAAAAGCCAAGAAGCCGCTCATCGAGCGCCAGATGGACAAGCTGGTGGTGAACGTCAGCGCCTCGCCCCTCTCGGCCGGATCCAACGGCAACGACGTGCTGCGCCGTGCGCCGGGTGTACGTATCGACAAGGATGGCAACATCACCGTGAACGGTAAGGGCGTGGAGATATACGTGGACGGCAAACCCTCGTACCTGAGCGGACAACAGCTGAAAGCCATGCTCGACGGTACGGACGGCAACACGATCGAGAAGATAGAGATTATCTCCAACCCCTCGGCCAAATACGACGCCAGCGGACAAGGCGGTATCATCAATATCAAGCTGAAGCGCAACATGATGCGCGGACTGAACGGTATGCTCTCGGCGGCCTACGGCGGTATGTACTTCGGCGACGTGAAGCGATGGCTCAACACCGAGTACCTGTCGCTCAACCTCAACTACCGCGGCGAGAAGACTTACACCTTCGGCCAGTTGACTCAGGTATATGCCCAGAACGATATCGACTTTGAGACCTATCGCGCGACACCTACGCTCAAGAACTACTCGTACTCCCACTACGACATGGGATTCCAGTACTATATGCTCAAGGTGGGCAACGACTGGTATATCGATTCGGCCAATACGCTCGGCTTCATCCTGCAGGTGCCCTATATGGATGTGGATCAGCATATCCTGCCCGACGACAACTCGGCTTACACCATCGCCGGCACCGATACCACGATCAGCGTCACCAACTCGCAAAACCGCATGCGTTCGCCGCAACATACGGCAAACCTCAACTACACCCATACCTTCAACGAGGCGCTGGAGCGCGAGTTGACCGTCAACGTGGACTACAACCGCTACAACAACTCGTCCACTAACTTCCAAGAGACCAAATACAACAAGAAGGTGGGCGCCTACCAGTCGCTCGGACTGGAAGTGCGGAGTCGTCAGACCGTGAATATCTACAGCGCCAAGCTCGACTTCCAGACCAAGTTCTGGCAGACCGGTATGATCGAGTGCGGCGTCAAGTACGGCCTCTCGTCCACCAACAACGCCATGACCACCGACTCCATCATCGACGACGTGCGTAATGGTGCCAAGCCCTCGGACTTCGTCTATGACGAGCACGTGGCAGCCGCCTATATCAGTGTGGGCAAGCAGTTTGGCGAACACTGGTCGGTCAAGCTCGGTCTGCGTGGTGAATATACCTACAGCCACGGCAACTGGAAGACGGCCGACTCGATCACTAACAAGTCGTACTTCGATCCCTTCCCCACGGCATACGTGGGCTATACCTCGTCGCCGCTGGGCAAGCTGCAGCAACCTATCGCCGTCAGCGCCAGCTATACACGGCGTATCAAGCGACCTAACTACTGGATGCTCAACCCCTTCGTCAACTACATCGATGCCTATACCTACCAGATGGGTAATACCGAACTGACACCGGAGTTCAACAACGATGTGGAGGTGCATTTCTCCTGGACCCAGTACCTCAACCTCACCTTCAACTTCGCCCATACCCAGGACATGTTCTCCCAGCGCGTATATATCCTGCCTAACGGTATGAGCTATAGCCAGTGGAGCAACTTCGGTACGTGTACCACCCACGGCGGTAATATATCGCTCACGGAGCTGCCGCTCGTGCCTAAGTACCAACGCATGGAGGACGGCACCAAGTCGATGAACGGCGCATGGCTCGCCCTGACGATCAATGCGGGCTATCTGCACTTTATTAATAAGTCGTATGAGAAGCAGGCGGACGGTACACCCGTCTACGAGAATCGCAACCACTACGGCTACGCAGGCGGTACCCTCTCGGCCTATCTGCCCAAGGATTGGACCATGACGCTGGACGGTAACTGGTCGTCACCCATGACTACGGGTTATGACCGACAGGGAAGCACCTATTTCCTGAGTTTCGGTGTGCGTAAGATGTATATGAAGAAGGGCCTGATCTTCAACCTCAACGTCCAGGACCTGGCACGCTCGATGGTCTTCGAGACGAACAACGAAGGACTCGCCCCGGGCTATGAGAGTTGGTACCGCAATACGGTGCGCTCGCAGCGCGTGATGTTCTCGCTCACCTGGATGTTCGGACAGTACCAGCAGCATAAGCAGCGTAAGGTGGGTGATATGGACGAGCTGAACCGTCTCGGCGGCGGTGGCGGCGTGCAGGCGCAGTAAGGGCGAATGGGTTACTGGTTACGGGTTACGGGTTACGGGGTATGTCTCTTCGAGATGGACGATGTGTACTTTACGGTTCGCGACGGTGAATGTCACCTTGTAACCCGCATAATCCATACGGTACTCCCGCTCGGGGTCGTCCTGATACCCCGGGCGCGGATCCTGCTCCAGGATATAGGCCAATTCGCGCAATAGGGACACGTCCAGACGATCGTCGCGATGCGCATCGGCAAAACCGTCTTGCGCATCGTCGTGGCAATCCGAGTAACTCAGATAGGGCTTGATATCGTATATCGGCGTACCGTCCATCAGGTCGGCTCCGCTCACAACCAGTTCGCCGTCAGCCACCTGCAGCAGCCGCACACTGGTCAGTCCGATCGGGTTGGGACGGAACGGACTGCGCGTAGCAAACACGCCCATCCGCTTGTTGCCGCCCAAGCGAGGCGGACGCACGGTAGGGCTCCAATCGCTTTCGACTTTCGACTTTTGACTTTCTACTTCAGAAAACCCCCAGAGTAGCCATAGATGCGAGAAATCCTCGATACCGCGCAGGGCTTCCTGCATCCGATATTCGGGTTCGAAGACGATACGCGTCCGGATAGGACTTTCGTCCCGACTCTGGCGAGGTATGCCGAACTTATCCGTATGCCCATTTCGGGCGTATGCAATCACTTTTAACTCCATTTCGACTGCAAAATTACACTTTTTTTGCCAAAAATGCAAGAAAAATGCAAAAAAATTTGCGTATGTCAGAAAAAAGCAGTAATTTTGCACCCGCTTTCTCGTCGGAAGAAAGCAAAATACTCAATCGAAATGCTAGCGCAGCGATATTTCGATTGAAGAGGAGGTGCCATAGCTCAGATGGTAGAGCAAAGGACTGAAAATCCTTGTGTCCCCGGTTCGATTCCTGGTGGCACCACGAAGAGAGACTCAAACGAGTCTCTTTTTTGTATTTTTAGCAAAAAAATATAAAAAAAGCGAGTTTTTGCAAAAAAAATCGCGCGCGTATTTGCATATGTGCGAAAAAAGTTGTATCTTTGCACCCGATTATGTGATAAGACCATGAAAAAAGCAATTCTAATAACTCTTTCGTTATTTATCGCGAGCGCGAGTGCGCTACGTGCAGAGAACGCAGGTGTGCCTGCGGAGTGTGAAGACGTGATGCTCCAGGCGTTCTACTGGGACAGCTATAAGACCAAGACATCGACCGACTCCAAGTTCGGTCGTACCAAGTGGATCGACCTCATGAAGGATACGGCGGCTATCAATGCCAACTTCGACGTGGTATGGTTTCCGCCCAGCGCCGGTCCTACCGGCTGTGGCGTAGGCTATTCGGCTAAGCAGTATAGCAATCAGGACAGCGATTGGGGCACCAAAGCTAAGTTGCAGGAACTGATTACGGCATTGCATAAGGGAGACACGAAAGTGCTGGCCGACGTAGTGCTCAACCATCGCGGCAACTTGAATAGTTGGTGCAATTTCTTCACGGATAATTTTGGCAGTTATGGTACTTACACGCTGACGCAGCAACATATTTGCCGGAATGATGAGTGCTTTACTAATTCGAAATCCAGTTGCTACAACGCCGCGAGCACGGACCGCGGAGCGAATGACACGGGTGATAACTTCGACGGCGCACGTGACCTGGATCATACCAGCGAGTATGTGCAGAACTGGTCGAAAGCCTATACGCAATGGCTGATGGGTGAGATGAAGTACGACGGTTTCCGCTACGATATGACCTTAGGTTTCCACGGCCGCTACCTGAAAATGTATAACGAGGCAGCGCAGCCGTATATCTCCGTATCTGAGTTATGGCACAGCATAGACCGTCAAAAGCAGCACCTACAGGAGTGTGAATACAACACGATGGTGTTTGACTTCCAGGCTAAGTACTCGATGGGCGGCATCGTAAGCGGTTCGTACGGCAAGCTGAATGCCAACAAGAGTTTCGAGGGGCTGCGCAAGCATGGTCTGTCGCGCTACTCGGTGACCTTCATCGACAACCACGATACCTTCGATCGCGGCAACGCCTACGGCGATAACCAATATACCAAGTCTACGGATCTGACGACCGCAACGAACAAGGATGTTGTGCTCCAGGCGAGTGCGTATATGCTGATGATGCCGGGTATCCCCTGCGTGTTCTATCCGCACTGGGCCAGCTACAAGAGCGAGATCAACGAACTGATCGCCGTGCGCAAGCGCGTAGGTATCCATAGTGAGTCGCAGGTGCTGGAGGAGACGAGCGGTCAGTACCGGTACAGCGCTACGGTGCAGGGTCATCGCGGTCAGGTGATTGTACGCGTAGGAAAATTCCGCAGCACGACCGTGCCCGAGGGCTTCGAACTGGCCGTAGAAGGTGGCGACCGCGGACAATACTCGGTGTTTGTGAAGATGAATGATCAAGCAGTCGAAAGTCAAGAGTCGAAAGTCGAAAGCCGAGAGAAATTCATTCAGAACGGACAACTGTATATCCGCGTAGGTGAAGCGGTATACAACGCAATGGGACAAACTGTAAGATAGGCTAATGGCGAAAGGCTAATGGTTAATGGGTTTATAAGTTTATAAGTTGATATATATGAAAAAGTTTTTTAGTATTTTTGCAGCAGCGTTGATGGCAATGTGTGTGTCGGCTGCGAATTATGGTATTTTGGTGAACGGGCAGTATTATTTCGCTGCCGATTACAAGGGACCGGACGCGATGGGCGAGGGATTTGAGGAATATCTGGCGCACGTGAAGGTGCAGGCCGGCGATTACTGCCAGCTGTACGACGCTGATAACAAGGCCGCATGGGCTAAGCCGCTGAACTCCTACTCGGAGGCTGGCTTTACGTACGATGCCGCTAATCAGCGCTATAATGTGACCGTGACGGGTTGCTACGACTTCTACATCAAGCTGAAATGGGAGGCTGATGAGCTGTATATCGGTCCCGCCGGTTCGGGTGTGACGTGTACGGATGGTGTGGATATCACGCAGGATGATCCCAAACCCAGCTACGGCGGTGCCGCTCCGGCTCAATGTCCGGACGTGATGCTCCAGGCTTTCTACTGGGATAGCTACCAGGCCGTAAAAACCGGCAGCAAGACGGAAGTATACGGCCGTACGAAATGGATCGACCACCTGAACGGCGCCAACGGAACGAGTGCGGAGGAGATTGGACAGTGGTTCGACCTGGTATGGCTGCCGCCTATGTCGAAGGGTACCGGCGGAACGGGTTATCACCCCGTGAACTACGGTTCGCTGGATAGCGACTGGGGAACGACGCTCAAGCTGAAAGAGCTGATCCGGGTGCTGCACCAGAACGGTGCACGCGTGGTGGCCGACATCGTGATCAACCATGCGGACGCTCAGCAAGGCTGGTGCAACTTCGCTACGTACAAATTCGGCGAGTACGGTACGTTCTCTCCGGACGGTTCGTATATCTGCAGCACGGATGAGATGAATACCTCGACGGCAGCCGGTGCTTGCCGTGGTACGGCCACCGGTAATCCGGATGACGGCTACGGCGACGAGGCCAACTATGCCGCTTCGCGTGACTGGGACCATACTAATCCGGACGTGCAGGCCATGTTCCGCGCCTACCTGAAATGGATGCGCAACGACGTGAAGGTGGACGGTTTCCGCTACGACTACTGCAAGGGTTTTAATAACAGTCATATCAATGATTACAACACGGCATCCAAGCCCTATTTCTCCGTGATGGAGTTCTGGGATGGCAATACCGAGACCCTGAAATACCACATTAACGAAGCCGGTAAGAACACACTGACCTTCGACTTCGCGATGAAATACACGGCCTTCAACCAGGGTATCGCTTCGGACAACTACTGCCAGCTGAAGGGCGCCGGTCTGCCGGGTGCAGGCATGTCGCGTTATGCTGTGACCTTCCTGGACAGCCACGACTCGTTCCTGCGTGACGGCAATGAGTTCTGCGGCGAGGGTAACTCGATGACCGTATGTCGCGACAAGATCATGCAGTGCTACGCCTATATGCTTTCGATGCCGGGTGTGCCCCTGGTATTCTATCCGCATTGGGTGACCTTCAAGGACCAACTGAAGCCGCTCATCAATGCCCGCTATAAGACGGGTGTGCACAGCGAGAGCAGTGTGGACGACGAGTGCGGCGACGGCTACTACAAGGCTACTATCCACGGCAAGAACGGCGAGATCCGTCTGCTGGTAGGTCCCAACTCGGGCTATAACAGCACGCCGAGCGGATATACCCTGGCCGGCCGTGGTACGAACTATGGCGTCTATTACAAGACCACGAACGCTCGCGGCGACAAGAATACCGAGCGCACCGACCGTACGGAAGGCGTTGAGGATGTACAAGACGACAATGTACAAAGTACAAAGGGTGAGAAATTCATTGAGAACGGCAAGCTTTATATCCGCTGCGGTGAGCAGGTGTTTGACATGATGGGAAATCGGGTGAAATAAGTTTATGGGGTTTATGAGTTTATGAGTTTATGAGTTTATAAGTTTATAAGTTATCATGAAAAAGTTTTTTAGTGTTTTGGCGGCAGCGTTGATGACAGTGAGTATGTCGGCCGCAAGTTATGGTATCCTGGTGAACGGTACGACGTATTTCGCCGGTACGCACACGGATGATTTTGAGGGTTTTCAGCAGTACTTGGCCCACGTGCAACTGTCGGCGGGCGACTACTGCCAGTTATGTGATGCAGAGAACCAGGCCGTATGGGCAGTGGATCTGAATCCGGCTTCTGTTGCCGGTTTTACCCGCAATGGTGACCGCTATGAGGTGTCGGTAAGCGGATGCTACGACTTCTACATCAAGCTGAAGTATCAGGAGGATGAGCTCTATATCGGTCCCGGCAGCGACTGCGGCGAGGGCACGGATATCAGCGGCCAAGGTGGCGGCGGAGGCGGCCAAGGTGGCGATGAGGAAGAGGACGTCAACTACTACGCTATCGGTTGGATCAACGGTGCGGACCACGGTGAGGCTGCTTATGATACGTATGAGGACCAGTACATGTTCGTGGACGGCAAGCTGACCATCGATTGCCAGATGGGTAGCTATATTGCCATCAAGGACCATATGGGCAATTTCTACTACTCCAAGACCGAGACCACGATAGCCAACGAACAGGTGACGATGGACTGGGCGAACGGATGGCAGGGTTGCCAGAAGTGGGCGATCCCCGAGGGCGTGAACTATATCATCATCCGTAGCGCAAGCTACAAGGGCCAGCTGAAGCTGGAGCGCGTGGACAAGGCAACGTATGATGCCTACCACTATAGCAATTCCCACGCCGTAGAGAATACCCAGGCCGAGACCCGGGCACAGAAGACGATGCGCGACGGCCGACTGGTGATCCTGCGTGGCGAGAAGATGTACGACGCTACAGGTCGTGAACTGAAATAA
>JAFWOU010000021.1 GCA_017509715.1 Paludibacteraceae bacterium
TTGTTCCGTGCGCGAGTCGTCAGGCTCGCGTTTATTTTTTTCTTCATATTTCGCCGATTGACAATCGGCAGTCACGTCGTTCATTGTCCGGCATGCCATGCCGTCATAAATTACGTCCCCTTTAAGGAGCATAAGCTCCGCCTCATCGTTCCCTTTTGTCGCATATTTGCGCCAATTATCACTATTTCGCTCACTTTTCGCTAATAAATTTGCATATCTCACAAATTTTTACTATCTTTGCACCCGTTTTAGAGATAGCTTTCCTATACGATACATATACGACCCCTATACTCTTACCATAGGATACCCATAACATACCCATAAGATACCCATAGGATAAACCGCTAAAAATCGCAAAAACCAGCAAATTTTATAATATATTCTATATATATACTATGTATATATATACTTTTGTCTTAAACTATGTCAACAATAACACCACAGGACTATTCCCTCCGTCATGGCAAGATGAGCAAAGACTCAGCCATCGTTTACCGTACCCGAAACGGCAAACAGCAATCCTACATCCCCAAGCCAAACACCCTGCCGCCCTCCAAGGCGCAGAATACCCATCGCAAATTCTTTGGCAAGGTCAACACCATCGTCAATGCCATCATGGCGGATCCGGAGCAACAAGCCGAGTGGAATGAGCGCCGCTTAGCCTACAACAAGTCCATTGCCCTCGACATGAAGGCCAAGCGTTACAAGACGACGCGCTCTTACTGTTTCCATGTTGTCAGCACTCAACTGGCATCTACCCCCAACGCTCGCCGTCGTGCTACCGCCATCCCGCATGCCTTGCCTAAAGGACTCAAACTGCATATCAAACCCTTTGCCGAACTCTCTACCACCGAACTATACGAGATGCTCAAAGCCCGTTTCTCCGTCTTCTATACCGAGCAACACTGTGCTTACCTCGATATGGATGACATCGACTACCGTGCTTTCCACCTCGCGCTGTTTCGCCGGGGGCATGTGGTTGCCTATGCACGCCTCTTCCCCTCCGATCAACCCGGACAATGGCTCGTGGGACGCATGTTGACTACCGAACGTGGCTGCGGCTTCGGACGGTATATCATGGAGCAAACCATCGCCGAAGCGCAACGCCAGGGAGCCTCCTCCCTCCATCTCCATGCCCAAACACACGCCGTCGGTTTCTACCAACGCTTCGGTTTCACTACCTATGGCCTTCCATTCACTGAAGCAGAGATGCCTCATATCGCCATGCTATTATCCCTAAAATCAGGCGACTGAACCAGCTTCTCTCCAACGGACATCTGAAACCTAAAAACCGCCTAAAAAACAAAGAGGGTTGTCTCACGACAACCCAACCTTTTTTTAACCTTAAAATCTAATACCATGAAAAACACGGTGCAAAAGTACTGCTTATTTTTCATATACGCAAATATTTTCGCAAAAAAAATGCCTAAATACGATATATAGGACGTACAAAACGCAAAAAGAAACATTTTGTTGGTGCAAATTGAACATGTTTTTGGTACCAAAATCCGAAATTGAACATAGCGAAAAAATGTTGCAAATGGAATATAAATAGTCGAAAGGTGCCTCCGGGCACACCGGTAAAATGTCGAAGATTTCGTGCGTACAGGCGCGCAAAACAATAAAAATAGCAAATAAATTTGCATATGTCGGAAAAAAGCTGTACCTTTGCAGCATAATTTGGGATAATATGGAAGATTTTCGCAGTTTGTGCCAACATCGCCGGTCGATACGTACATATCAGGACCGCGAAGTGGAGCCGGAGAAAATACAATATATGCTGCAGTGCGCACTGATGGCGCCCTCGTCGAAACGAACCAATCCGTGGGAGTTTGTCGTGGTGCGCGACCAGCAGACGCTGCGCCGCATGGAAGCATGCCGCACCTACGGCAGCGGTATGTTCCGCACCGCACGAGCCGCCATCGTGGTGGCCCTGGACCCGGAGCTGACCGACACATGGCAGGCCGATGGCGCCATAGCCGCCGAACACCTGCTGCTGGCCGCCGAAGAGCAAGGGCTGGGAGCGTGCTGGTGCCAAGTGTACCAGCGAGACGGAGCTGAGGAACTCATCCGCGAGCTATGCGCCATTCCCGCCGCGCTGCGCGTACTGTGCGTCATCTCGCTCGGCTACAAAGACGAAGAGCGGCGCGACTACGACTTAGAGAAACTAAAATACGACAAGATACATAATGAAACCTATAGTAGCGATAACAGCCGGTGATCCGAACGGCGTAGGATACGAAGTAATCATCAAGAGTCTGCACGACCCGCACATCCTGGAGCTCTGTACGCCCGTGGTATACGGCAACCTGCAGGTGGCGCGTCATTGGGCCAAGACCCTGGACGTAGAACTGCACGGACTGCAGTGGCAACCCATCGACGATGTGCGCAAGGCACAAGAAGGGCAGGTGAGCATCATCTCGTGCTATGCGGACACCACCCCCATCAAGCCCGGAGAGGCTACGCCCGAGGCCGGCAAAGCAGCCTACGAGAGTCTGAAACGTGCGGCAGGCGACCTCCAGCAAGGCACGGCAGATGCCCTCGTCACCGCCCCGCTCAACAAGGAGACGGTAAATGGGGCCATCAGCCATCAGTCATCGGCTTTCAGCGGACATACCGAGTACCTGGCCCACCTGTTTGGCAAGGACGACCGGGCGCTGATGATGCTGGTGAGCGAACGGATGAAAGTGGCGCTGGTATGCAACCATACACCCATCACCGAGGTGGCCTCCCAGATCACCGAGGAGCGCATCCTCCAGAAACTCGCCATGTTGGACGAGTGCCTGCAAATCGACTTCCGCATACGCAACCCCCGCATCGCCGTGCTGGCACTCAATCCCCATGCCGGCGATAACGGACTGATCGGCAAGGAGGAGCAGCAGATCATCCTGCCCGCCATAGAGAAAGCACGCGCCGAGGGCAAGTGGGTGTTCGGACCCTATGCCGCCGACGGCTTCTTCGGTAGCGGTAGCTATACGGGCTACGACGCCGTGCTGGCTATGTATCACGACCAGGGACTCGCGCCCTTCAAGGCGCTGGACATGAACGGCGTCAACTACACCGCCGGACTGCGCATCATACGTACTTCGCCCGACCACGGTACGGGCTACGACCTGGCCGGCAAGAACCAAGCCTCGGCCGAGAGCATGCTCCACGCCATCTATATGGCCGTCGACTCGCTGGCGATACGCCGAGAGAGCCACGAGCTCCGCAAGAACCCGCTGCCCTTCATCGACCGCTTCGACATCGAAGGACGGCCGCGACCCGAGTTCCGCACCTTTGGCGGACCGAAGAATAAACCGAGGGAAGTTTAGAGTTGAGAGTTTAGAGAAAATACACTATAATGACAAGTAAAGAGATTCGTCAGTCCTTTTTGGACTTTATGAAAGAGAAAGGCCATCAGATCGTGCCTTCCGCACCGATGGTGATCAAGGATGACCCTACACTGATGTTTACCAACGCCGGTATGAACCCCTGGAAGGGTATCATCCTCGGCAACGACCCGATCAAGTACCCGCGCGTGGCCGACAGCCAGAAATGTCTGCGCGTCAGCGGCAAGCATAACGACCTGGAGGAAGTAGGACACGACACCTACCACCACACCATGTTTGAGATGCTCGGCAACTGGTCGTTCGGCGACTATTTTAAGAAAGAAGCCATCGACTTCGCATGGGAGTATATCGTAGATGTACTCAAGATCGATCCCAAGAATCTGTATGCCACCGTCTTTGAGGGTTCGCC
The DNA here is from genome assembly GCA_017509715.1 of Paludibacteraceae bacterium. GTDB lineage: Bacteria > Bacteroidota > Bacteroidia > Bacteroidales > Paludibacteraceae > Colicola. Next base: position 3,742 of record JAFWOU010000021.1, read on the forward strand.
CGAGGAGGGACTCAGTCGCGACAACGAGGCCGCTGAGATCTGGGCAAAACATCTGCCGGCAGATCATATCCTCAACGGCAACAAGCATGATAACTTCTGGGAGATGGGCGATACGGGTCCGTGTGGCCCGTGCTCCGAGATCCACGTGGACAGCCGTCCCGAGGCTGAGCGTAACGGCGTACCGGGTCGCGACCTGGTCAACAAGGACCACCCGCAGGTGATCGAGATATGGAATATCGTCTTCATGCAGTACAACCGCAAGGCAGACGGCAGCCTGGAACCCTTGGCAAAGAAAGTGATCGACACCGGTATGGGCTTCGAGCGACTGGTGCGCACCATCCAGGGCAAGACCTCCAACTACGATACCGACGTCTTCCAGCCCATGCTCGCCAAGATTGGCAGCATATGCGGATGCGAGTACGGGAGTGATGTACAAAGTGACCATGTACAATGTACAAAGGAAGAACGTGACATCGCCATGCGCGTCATCGCCGACCACATCCGTACGATTGCGTTTGCGATTACGGACGGACAGTTGCCGTCTAATGAGAAAGCCGGATACGTCATCCGTCGTATCCTCCGTCGTGCGGTGCGTTACGGGTACACCTTCCTCGGTATGCGTACGGCCTTCATGTACCAACTGGTGCCGCAACTGATCGCCGACATGGGCGAGGCATACCCCGAACTGGTCAAGCAGGAGCAGCAGATCACCCCGGTAATCAAATCCGAAGAAGAGGCCTTCCTGCGTACGCTGGACAAGGGTATCACCCTGCTCGACAAACTCATGGCCGATGCCCGCAAAGCCGGCAAACAGGAAATCAGCGGCGTGGACGTATTCACGCTCAAGGATACCTACGGCTTCCCGCTCGACCTCACGGAACTCATCCTGCGCGAGAACGGCTTCACCACCAACGAAGAGGAGTACAACCGCGCCCTGGAGCATCAGAAAGAGATGGGACGCTCGGCCAACAAGCAGGACCTGGGCGACTGGACTGTACTTCGTGAGGGCGAGACCGAATTCGTAGGTTACGACCAGCTCAGCTGCGAGACCGAAATCCTGCGCTACCGCCAGGTGAGCCAGAAGGGCAAATCGTTCTACCAAGTAGTGCTCTCCCGCACCCCGTTCTATGCCGAGATGGGTGGAGAGGTTGGTGATACCGGAGTCCTTAAAGTACAAAGTGACAAAGGACAAAGTACAAAGGAATTCAAAATTATCGATACCAAGCGCGAGAATGGTCTGCCGGTGCATATCATGACCGAACTGCCAACGACCAACGACCAACGACCAATGACTGCTATTGTAGACGCCGAGCGCCGGCAGGCTATTGCATGCAATCACTCGGCAACACATATCCTGCACTACGCCCTGCGCGAAGTGTTGGGCAAACACGTGGAGCAGAAGGGTAGTCTTGTCACACCTGAGAGTCTGCGTTTCGACTTCAGCCATTTCCAGAAAGTGACGCCGGAGGAACTCCGCGAAGTAGAGAAACTCGCGAATAAACTCATCCGTCAGGATATTCACCTGGAAGAAAGCCGTCATACACCGATAGCAGAAGCAAAGGCAATGGGGGCTATGGCGTTGTTTGGCGAGAAATACGGAGATGACGTACGCGTGATTAAATATGGTCCCTCGGTAGAATTGTGCGGTGGATGTCACGTTTCTTCAACAGGACGTATCGGTTCTGTACGTATTATCATGGAAACCAGCATTGCGGCCGGAGTTCGTCGTATTGAGGCCGTCACCAGCGCAAAAGCTGACCAGTTATACTATGGTATGCAGGATATTCTCAACCATCTACGGGATATATTCCATAATGCTCCTGATTTGGAGGGCGCAATCCTGAAGCAGATAGAGGAAAATACCGATTTGAAAAAACGTATTGATCGGTACGTGGCGGAAAAAATTGAGATGTTCCGTGATCGTATCATCGCATCCGCGGAAGACTTTGGTGATATTAAACTCGTTCGCTTGCAGAGTGAACTTAACCCCGATATGATTCGTGGCGTTATGCCTTTGCTGCGTGGCAAGTTCACTGACGTCAAGTTTGCTGTGGTCGCTGCTACCCAATGGGAAGGAAAGCCGACGATCGCCGTCTTCCTCAGCCAGCCGTTGGTGAACGAAGGTAAGAACGCCGGTGCGATGATCAAGTCGGCAGCCAAACATATCCAAGGCGGTGGCGGTGGTCAGCCGTGGATGGCAACAGCCGGCGGACGTGACGTAAACGGCCTGAAGGCTGCGATGGAGGAATTAGTGAATGGATTGTCGTAATAACGTAACTACGTTATAACGAAAAAAATGAAACTACCAACGAGTTATTTGCCGGATAAGATCCGTAGTGCCGTCCGCTTTATGGTGGTCGGCTTTACGGGTTCGGTGGTGCAGACCTGGCTGTTCATGGCCGCTTTAGTGCTGCTCGGACATCCGGAGAAAGGTGCGGTGTTGTACTTCGTGGCCTTTGGGATCGGATATGTCTTGGAGATGATTCCGAACTATCTGTTCACCAATTGGTACACCTTCGGTACCAAACCCGATATCAAGAATGCCGGTGTATTCCTGGTGGCACGTGCATTCAATCTGGTGATTCAGTTGGGACTGTTACCGCTGATGATCGATCTGTTGCCTACCTGGCGGGATGATTATATCAGTTACGTGGTCATCTTCATCGGAGGATGTATCAATTACCTTGTTTGTTTAATTTTCTTCAAAAAACCAAAAGAACAATGAAAAAAATGCTTATTTCGCTCTTGGTACTGCTGTTCAGTGCAGGACTTTATGCAGACGCCGTGCTGATTGACGGTTTGTACTATTCCTTGGGTTCTACCACCGCAACTTTGCTCAAAGACCAAACGTCGGATAAGTCGGTCTATTCGGCTTATACATCGGTGACCATCCCGGCTACGGTGACGTACAACAACTACACCTATCCGGTGGTAACGATCGGCTCAAGTGCCTTCTCGGGCTGCTCGAATCTGCAATCCGTCACGCTGCCGAATACGATCACAACCATCAATACGGACGCGTTCTACGGTTGTGTGAAATTAGGTAGTGTCAACCTGCCGGAAGGTTTGCAGACTATCGGAACAGATGCGTTCTACAACTGTAATCTGACCTCCATCACTATTCCGAGTACGGTGACTTCGATCGGAAAGAGGGCATTCCAAGGCAATGCTACCACTTCGGTGACGTGGCTGCCGGCTGACTGCTCCATCCAGACTTCCTCCGATGCGCCGTTCTATAAACAACAGAATTCGACGATCACCTTGTTCACCTTCGGTCCGAACGTGCAGACCGTCCCGTCCTATATCTGTTATGGTATGAGCCAATTGGATACGATCGTGCTGCCGCCGTCTGTGACAGCTTTGGGTACGTACGCCTTTGCGTATTGTACGAATCTGAAGTCCATCAACTTGCCGCAGACGCAGAAGACCATTCCTCAGAGTTTTTTAGCAGGTTGTAGTTCGTTGGAGTCGATTGAACTACCGGCTACGGTGACTACTATCAGTTCGGACGCATTTTATTACTGCTCGAAACTCCAATCCATCAACTTACCGGAAGGTCTGCAGACTATCAGTACAGATGCCTTCCGTTACTGTAAACTCAGCTCGATCACGATTCCGAGCACAGTAACCACGATCAGTAACAGGGCATTCCAAGACAATCCGTTGACTTCGGTGACGTGGTTGCCTGTTACCTGCTCCATCGGAACTTCGACCGATGCGCCGTTCTATAAACAACAGAATTCGACGATCACCTCGTTCACCTTCGGTCCGAACGTGCAGACCGTCCCGTCCTATATCTGTTATGGTATGAGCCAATTGGATACGATCGTGCTGCCGCCGTCTGTGACAGCTTTGGGTACGTACGCCTTTGCGTATTGTACGAATTTGAAATCCATCAACCTGCCGACGACGCAAAAGACGATTCCGCAGGGTTTCCTGACAGGCTGTAGTTCGCTGGAGTCGATCGAACTGCCGGCTACGGTGACTACTATCAGTTCGGACGCATTTTATTACTGCTCGAAGCTCCAATCCATCAACTTACCGGAAGGTCTGCAGAATATCTATTCGGAAGCCTTCCGTTATTGTAAACTGGATTCGATTACCATTCCGAGCACGGTGACCTCTATCAGTAACAGGGCTTTCCAAAACAATCCTCTGACCAAAGTCAAATGGCTGCCCGTTAACTGTTCCATCGGCTCCACGACGGATGCACCCTTCTATAGCGATAAATCGACGATCGCTTCTTTTGCCTTCGGCGATCAGGTGGAGATCATTCCGAATTACCTGTGCTATAACATGAAGCAACTTGATACAGTTGCATTGCCGCAGAACCTGAAGACCATCGGTAATTATGCCTTCTGTTATTGTTCTGCCCTTAAGGGGGTAGAGATACCGACATCGGTGACCCTGCTGGCAAGAAACTCTTTCTCTTATTGTCCGGCACTGAAGTCCTTCACCTTCCCCGAAGGTCTCACAACGGTAGCTACTGAAGTGCTTGAAGGCTGTACGGCCCTGGAAGAAGTATTCATTCCTGCTTCTGTGACCACCATCAACTCCGATGCGTTCTATAACTGTTCCGGTTTGATGGCGATTCATAACTACGCGTTTACACCGCAGACCATCAATGAGAATACGGTCAAGAATGTGAACAAGCAGACTTGTATCCTCTATGTGCCGATGGATTATATCGATCTCTATCAGCAAGCGAATGTATGGAAAGAGTTTACCAATATCATCGGTGTAGCGACGGATCTGCAGTTTGAGGATCAGATCGTTAACGTGACTTATCTCAAGGCGGACAGTACGCTGCATTATATGGAGTCGCAGACTTGGGGCGTGCCACACGAGCCGCGGATTGAGGGCTTTACCTTTGTTGGTTGGCGGGTAGAGCAGGGTATGTTAGAAGACGGCATCGTGCTGGTGGCTGTTTATGAAGCGAACACCTCGATTCCGACACAGGCACCGGAGGTATATGTGAACCCTGCCAATAAGGCACAGAAACTCATTCGTCACGGAAATGTCTATATCCTTCGTGATGATAAAATATACACGATTCAAGGACAAACAATCAAATAAAGATCATGAAAATATACAAAGCGAATATTATCCATACCCCGACGCCCGGCAAGCTGGAGATCATCCCGCACGGCTACGTGGTCGTGAAGTCGAACGGCCTGGTAGAGGGTATCTACAAAGAATTGCCGGAGAACATGGACTGGCGTCGTCAGGTAATGGATTTCGGTGATAAGATCCTGATTCCGGCCTTCAATGACCTGCACGTACATGCGCCGCAGTACCGCAATATGGGTCTGGCATTGGATCTGGAGTTGTTACCGTGGCTCAATACCTATACCTTCCCGGAGGAGACCAAGTACGCTGATCCGGAGTATGCACGTCGTCTATACCGTCGTTTCGTACACGAGCTCTGGATGCAGGGTACGATGCGTAGTGCAGTCTTTGCAACCATCCATCCGGAGTCCACACGTATCCTGGCGGACTTGTTCATCCAAGCCGGTATGGGTGCGATGGTGGGTCTGGTAGGAATGAACCGTAACAGTCCGGACACGCTCCAGAACACCACAGCCGAGGTGATCGAGGGTATGCGTATGCTCAAGCAGCACCTGGACGAGCACTGCGACGACGGACTGGTACGTCCGATCATCACGCCCCGCTTTGTGCCCTCGTGCTCCGATAAGATGCTGCGCGCCATGGGTGAGTATGCCGCTGAAACCGGTCTGCCCGTGCAGTCGCACCTCAGCGAGAACCGCTCGGAGATCGACTGGGTAAAAGAGCTCGAACCCGAATCTACCTGCTACGGCGATGCCTACAACCGCTACGGACTCTTTGGCCAGACGCCTACGCTGATGGCCCACTGCTGCTACACCGACGGCGAGGAGATGGAACTCATGCGCAAGAATGGCGTCTACGTAGTCCACTGCCCGATGTCCAACAGCAACCTATCGTCGGGCATGGCCCCGATACGTAAGTTCCTGGACGCCGGCATCCACGTGGCGCTCGGTACCGATGTGTCGGCCGGACACCATATGTCGATGATGCGCGTGATGCAGTATGCTATCCAGGTTTCGAAACTCAACTACGCCCAGACGCGCGGCGAGATGCCGTTCCTGAGCCTGAGCGAGGTGTTCTACCTGGCTACCAAGGGCGGCGGATCGTTCTTCGGTAAGGTGGGATCGTTCGAACCCGGCTATGAGTTTGACGCCCTGCTGGTGGATGACAAGTATCTGAACTACGACAACTATACGCTCGAGCAACGACTGGAGCGCTATATCTACTTGGGCGACGACCGCGACATCAAGCGCCGCTTCTGCCGAGGTGTGGAACTTACCGAGCCGTGTTTGTAAAGGAGGTTGATTAGTTTATTAGTTGATTAGTTGAAGGTTATTCATTTTGAGGAAGGGTTGTTGCTGACCGAGTACCTGCAGAAGGAGCAGGACCTGGTCCGCGAGGTGAAGGAGCCGACGCTCTTCACCTGGATCGTCCGTCCCACCGTCATCTACGGCCGCCATCAGCAGGCCGAGGTGGAGGTGAACGAAAGGTACTGCCGCGAGCATGGCATCCGCGTGGTGCAGCGCAAGAGTGGGGGAGGATGTGTGTATGCCGACGAGGGCAACCTCATGATCTCGTATATAGAGCCGTCAGACTTCAGCCGTCGGTTTTCAGAAAGTCCGTTCACGCGTTTTCTGAACTCCGTTGCGCAGATCCTGCAAGCCTACGGGGTGCCGGCCGTGACCACGGCGCACAACGATATCCTGGTGGGCGACCGCAAAGTGTCGGGCTGGGCATGCTATACCGCACCTACCGGCACGATCGTCCACGGCACAATGCTCTACAACGTAGATCTGGAAGCCATGCGACAGGCTATCACGCCCACCGAGCAGAAACTGCAGAAACACGGCGTGGCTTCGGTGCGCCAACGCGTACAGAACCTATGCTCGCTGACCGACGCCTTTCCGGATATACAGACCCTAAGACAAGCAATAGAACAAGCTTATGCAACGAAATAAATGGTTTATAATAGCAGGTGTGCTCCTGGGCATGGTGCTCATGAGCGCCTGCAACAAGACGCCCGGACCGGCTTCGATCCATGGACGCTGGCAGGGCAAGGACGATACCACCAAGGTGGTGGCCACCCTGCTGGTGGATACCGTCTACGGCAATGGCGGCCAACTGGCTACGCTCTCGCTCGACTCAGTCAAGTACCCCGTGCGGGTGAGTTACAACCCAGTCAGTTGCAAGGGAACGTTCTTCTATGAGAACGAGCGCGACTCGCTGGGCAAGATCGTGCTTAACGACAGCACCAACCTGGTGGGGCAGATCCGGGGCGAGAACGACGATGCGTTCCGATTGGATGTCTATCGCCAGTTGCGCGACTCCGCCCAGACGGTGCTCCACCTCTTTGGCGGCACCATGAACCGAGCTGACTAACGCGCGCGCACGTACATTAATAGAATATGTAAACAACAACTGCCAACTTGACCCTCTATACCACATACGATAGCATCTCGCCCTTGGCCTGGCGCCAACTGATCGAGCGAACGGGGACAGCTACCTGGTTTCAGACGCCGGAGGGCTACCTCTTTCTGGACGCTACGAGCGACTACGACCCCTTTGTCGTGGCCGTGGAGGAACAGGATAAACTGGTAGGCATATGCGTAGGCCAGATCAGCCGCTCCCGCAACCGACTCGTGCAGTACCTCACGCGCCGCGCCATCATCAACGGCGGACCGATGCTGGACGAGGATATATCCGATGAGGCACTCTTCGCCCTGCTGCAAGCCGTCGATGAGATCACCCGCGAGCGGGCGATCTATACCGAGATACGCTGTTTTCACGACTACAGCCGATGGCGCGCGGTGCTGGAGCAAGCAGGATGGACCTATGCGCCCCACCTGAATTTCCATATCGCCTGTGAGGACCACGACCGTATGTGGGAACGGCTGTCGGAAAACCGCCGCAGGCAGATTGTAAAGGCTCAGTCCCTGGGTGTGCAAACCGAACCGTTGAAAATCGATGCCGATCTGCAGGCGTGGTACCGTATTCTCAGGCGACTCTACCGCAGGCATGTGCATAAGCCCTTGCCGGGCCTGGATTTCTTCCGCCGGCTGATGCGCGAGCAGGTGGTGTTGGCGGTGCGCACTGAGCAAGGACAAATCATAGGCGGTGCCGCCTGTGTGCGACTGCGCGGCCGAGCGCTCTACGAATGGTATATATGCGGACTGGATGAGCAGTACAAGATGTACGCACCTTCGGTGATGGCCACCTGGGCTGCTATGGAGTATGCGCATGCAAATCGCCTGCCGCTCTTCGACGTGATGGGTGCAGGCGTGCCGGATGTGCCGTACGGCGTGAGGACCTTCAAACAGAAATTCGGAGGCCGGCTGGTGGAGCACGGACGGTGGACCATCGTGGCCCATTCCGGGTTGTATAGACTCGGAAAAATGGTCTATCGTGTGATTTTTCGAAAAAAACCGTAATTTTTTTTGCATATATCGGGAAAAAGTCGTACCTTTGCACGAATTTTTATGCGCGTGCGTACATGAAGTCGATTTACGAATGGAATAAATACGGTCTGATAGCCCTGTTGCTGGTGGTGAATGCCGCCTTCTTCGCGTTGATGGCATGGGTCATGCCGATCCGCTTTGAGGAGAACGACGACGTGATGATGTGTATGATCGCCAACGGACTGTATAGCGGTTCGCCGGATGCCCATCTGGTATATATCAATGCGCTGTACGGACAGGTACTGGCCTGGCTGTACGGATGGACGCGCGCCGTGGAGTGGTACACGCTCTCGTTTGCGGTGCTCCACGTGATATCCATGAGCATCATCGACTATACGGTGTTGCGCACGCGGCATGGCGGTTGGGTGAAAGCAATCTGGCTGACCTTCCTCTACGTGATGTGGGCGCGCATCATCATCAGTTTTCAGTTTACCACTACGGCCGGACTGGTCTGCCTGGCAGGCGTACTGCTCTTGCAGCGCGAGGGATGGCGCAACCTGCTGACGGGGTGCGGACTGGTGTTTATCGCCAGCTTGATCCGCTTCCACTCGGCAGCGCTGGTGGCGCTACTCATGGCGCCGGTGATGCTGTTTCAGTGGCGCCTGAACTGGCGTAAGTACGTACCGATGCTGGTGCTGCTGGTGCTGCTGGTCGGTGCGCGTTGGACAAATAGCCAGTTCTACAAAGCTGAGGAGTGGCAGTACTACAAGCAGTATAACATTATCCGCGCCAAGCTCAACGACAACCCGAACGCCCGTACCGACCAGGTGTACGACAACCTGCCTAACGGCGTGACGGGGCAGGACTACGACCTGCTGCAGCGCTTCATTCCCGATCCGGAGGTGATGACCCTGGAGCGACTGCAAGCCATCAATGCCTATGTCAAGGACGTACCTATGCAGCAGAAACTGCTGAACGTGGAGCGCCTGACCAAATATGCCTGGATCATCCTGACCTTGCTGCTGCTGATGGTGCTGGTGGATATGAGCGAACCCAGCAAGAAAATGCACCTGCTCATGGCCGGCTATGCGCTGTTTGTGATGGCGCTGCTGGTGCTGGTGAGCCTGGACGGCTTTGTCAAGAACCGCGTATTCCTCTGCTTCGTAGTGCCGATCGTGATGGCTTTCTACCGCTTGCTGCCCGAGGTGGTGGGACGCAAGCGACTGATCACGATGTCGCTGCTGGTGACCATCCTCTGCTCGCTGTATATCTACCAGATAGCTACGGTGCGCAACGACGACTACTACCGCCGTACCGTCCTGTGGCAAGCTTTCCAGCAACCGCTGGTAAAGACCCTGCCGGAGGACAGCCACCTGGTGACGGTAGGTACATGGTTCGGCATGCAATATATGAATCCGTTTGAGATCAAGGACTTCAATACGCGTAAACTGGCGATGGGATGGCTCACTTATATCCCGTTCAACAAGGAGATATGCGAGTCGTTTGTGGATCTGCTGCAGGACAATATGTATCTCTTTGTGCCGGCCAACTACGAGAATGTGGAGTGTACGCTCAACCGCGTGCGGCAGCAGATCGCCTTCCACTACGACATACCTACGCACGTAGAACTCTACCGCCGCAACGGTGCGTATGCTATCGTGCAGCTGCGCCGCACCGAGAACTGGGCTGCGATGGAGGATATTTATATTCCGAATTAACCGGAGTGAAGGAGTTTAGGAGTTTAGGAGAGATGAAGACATTAGCAATCATAGGAGCGAGTTATCTGCAGCGTCCGCTGGTGGAGAAAGCCAAGACGCTGGGACTGCGCACGATATGCTTCTCGTGGGAAGACGGCGCGGTATGCAAGGACTTGTGTGACGTGTTCTATCCCATTTCCATCACGGAGAAAGAGCAGATACTGGACGTATGCCGTCGCGAACAGATCGACGGCGTATGCACCATAGCCAGCGACGTAGCCGCTCCGACGGTAGCCTATATTGCCGAGCAGATGGGACTGCGTGGCAACACCTACGAGGCGGCCGTGCGGGCTAACAACAAGTACCTAATGCGTCAGGCCTTTATGAAGGCCGGTGTGCCATGCCCGCGTTTTGTGTGCGTGGCCAAGGATGATGACATGAAGCGTGACTGGCGCAAGGAATTTCGCCTGCCGCTGATCGTCAAGCCGAGCGACCGTAGCGGTAGTCTGGGCGTGAAGAAGGTGATCGACTGGTGGGACCTGGAGCCGGCCGTAGCGCGTGCGCGTCAGGTGTCGTTCCGCGGCGAAGCGATGGTAGAGGAGTTTGTGGAGGGCCGCGAGATCAGCGTAGAGTTCATCTCGTTTATGGCTACCCACTATCCGTTGCAGATCACCGACAAGGTGACGACAGCACCGCCGCATTTCGTGGAACTGGCCCATCATCAGCCCTCAACGCTCACCCCCGAGCAGTATGACGAGATATACGGCATTACGGCCCGTGCGCTGGATGCGCTGGGCATATGGAACGGTGCGAGTCATGCAGAATACAAGATCACCAAGGACGGACGCATTGCCGTGATGGAGATAGGCGGACGTATGGGAGGTGACTTCATCGGTAGCGACCTGGTGTGGCTCAGTACGGGCTATGACTTCCTGCGCGGCGTGATAGAGGTGGCCTTGGACGATTTCCATGCGCCCGTGAAACCCTATTCGCACCATGCCGGCGTCTATTTCCTGACGGCCGACACCAAGCAGGTGAAATACTATATCGATCATGCGGCCGACTATCCTGAGATTGTGAAGGCCGAGCAGACCGACGAGGAACTGCGTCATGTGCAGTACAGCGCACAGCGCAGCGGATACCTGATCTATCAGGCAGACAAGAAATTTGAAATCAAATAATACAACACGATATGGAGCCAAGCAAATTAGGCATGTACTTCGAGGAGTTCGAAGTGGGGCAGGAGATACAACACAGCCTGTCGAAGACCATCTTTGAGAGCGACAACAACTTCTTCTCGTTGCTCACGATGAATCATCACCCGGTGCATACCAACCTGGACTATGCCAGTAAGAACCAGCACGGACAACTGCTGGTGGTCGGTACGCTGGTGTTCAGCATCGTAGTGGGCATGACCGTACCCGATATCAGCGGCAAGGCGATCGCCAACTTGGGCTATGAGGACGTCCGGCACCTGGGACCCGTGTTTGTCAACGATACGCTCTATGCCAAGACGCGCATCCTGAGCAAGCGTGAGTCGAAGTCGAAACCCGACCGTGGCATCGTGTATGTAGAGACCGTAGGTTACAACCAGCGAGGCGAGGATGTAATCTCGTTTCGCCGTAATGTGTTAGTGAAGAAACAACAAGCATAATGGAGCATTTGTTTAGAAGTTTGATGTTCGTGCCGGCGCACAACGAGCGCCTGATGGAGAGTGCAGCTTCGCGGTGCAATGCCGACGTGCTGCTGCTGGATATCGAGGACTCGGTGCAGCCGCAGGAGAACAAGCAGGTGGCGCGTGACAATATCCTGCGCTACGTGCGTGAAAATCGTTTTGCCGGGCGCGCCGTCTATCCGCGTATCAACGATCGCGAGAGTGGGGAACTGCTGCGCGATGTGTACCAGCTCACCGTACCCGGCATAGCCGGCTTTATGTATCCTAAGGCCACCAAGGCCGAGGATGTGTATTTCATCGGCAAACTGCTGGAGACTATTGAGTATGAGAAGGGCCTGCCCGTCGGTACGTTTAAGTTGATTCCCCTCATCGAGACCGCCGGTGCGGTGATGAATATCCAGTCGATCTGCCAGGCCTGCAACCGCGTAGTGGCTGTCGCTTTCGGCTGCGAGGACTTTGTGACCGACATGCAGGGCAAGCACGATGCAGAAGGCGTATCCATCCTCTCGGCACGTACGATGATTGCTATGGGCGCACGCGCCTGCGGTGTACAACCCATCGATACAGTCCATATCAAGGTACACGACCTCGAGGACCTGGAGCGCAACTTGCAGCTTAGCAAGAAACTTGGCTTCGAGGGCATGCTCGTTCTCAATCCCAAGGAGCTGCCGCTCGTACATCAGTACTATTCGCCTTCTGCCGAGGAAGTGGCATGGGCTGAAGAGATGGTGCAACTCTCGGAAGAGGCTGTACGCGAAGGCAAGGGCGTAGCCGTGAAGGAGGGTAAGTTTATCGGACCTCCGATGCTCAAGATGGCCCGCAATATACTACGTAAACATGAATTGATACAAGCCAAACAATAATATGGATCAGAAGGTAGAAAACCTATCGGTAGTCATCCCGGTATACAACGACCAGGAGGTGATACAGGAACTATATCGTCGTCTCCACCCGGTGCTGGAAGAGATAGCCACCAACTATGAAGTGGTGCTCGTGGACGACGGTAGCAAGGACGACTCGTGGAACGAGATCTTGCGTCTGCGGGATATCGACGAACATATCGTAGCCGTCAAGCTGGCGCGTAACTTCGGTCAGCAGAACTCCATCGCCGCCGGACTGAATGTGGCGATGGGGGATATCGTGGTGCTGATGGATAGCGACCTGCAGGATCGTCCGGAGGACATCCCCACCTTGATAGACACGCTCCTCAAATCGGGCGCCTCGATGGCTATCGCACAGTGGCAGACACGCCAGGACACCTGGGCAAAACGCACCGTCTCCAATATCTTCAACCGCGTCTCCAACCAGATCACGTCGATCCATATTGCGCCCCACCTGGGTGTGTTCCGCGCGATACGTCGCTCCGTGGTGGACGAACTGAAGAAATTCCCGGAGAAGACCTCTACGACGCTCAGCCTGCTCTATTATATCGGCGCCAACTACGCCATCGTGCCGCTCAAGCGCGATGCCCGTTTTGCCGGCAAGAGCGGCTATAACGTGCGCAAGATGTTCGGCCTGACCTTTGCCCGCATCTTCTCCTTCTCGATGTTCCCGATCCGCGTGGTGACCTACATGGGCATCCTGATGAGTGTAGTCAGCTTTATCGTCGGTATCGCCCTGATTTTCTACAAGATATTTGGTCGAGTGGTCACGGGTTGGACCAGTACGATCGTGCTGATGCTCTTCCTCTTCGGTCTCAACTTTGCGTTCCTGGGCGTACTGGGTGAGTATATCGGCAAGGTATTCCTGGAGACCAAGAAACGTCCGAATTATATTATTGAAAAAATCTGCTAACAATGAGAAAAGTACTGATACTTGGCGGTCTGGGTAACGGCTCTGTGATAGCCAACGCCATCACGCATGCCCACCAGATGGGTGCTACCGATTTGGTGTGTGCCGGATTCCTGAACGACCGTACGCCGGTGGGTGAGTTGATCGATGACTACCCGGTAGTGGGCATGGTGGCCGACGCGCCAAAATTCCGCGACGAAGGTTATTTGTTCATAAACACCATTCTTCGCATAGACAATCAGCGCGAACGACTGAATATGTTCGCTCAACTGGGACTTGAGGACCGGCACTTGGCAACCTTTGTGCACCCCATGGCCTACGTGGCGCCCAACGTGCAACTGGGTGCCGGAACGGTGATCATGCCGATGGCCTGCGTATCGCCGGGCACCAAGTTCGGACGAGGCTGTCTGGTGATGGTGGCCGCTACGATCGGTCACGACAACCGGTTTGGCGATTTCTGCCACGTAGCTGCTCAGGCTTGCGTGGGCAGTTACCTCAAGATAGGGGTGGGGGTACATATCGGACTCAATGCCACGATACGCGAGAACCTCACCATCGGTGACTATGCCACTATCGGTATGGGGGCTGTGCTGACCAAGGATGTGGAGGAACGTGATATATGGGTAGGTAACCCCGCTAAATTCCTGCGCAAGGCAGAGTAGGCAGATGAAGGCAACGGAAGAGAAAGCATTGAGCCTCCGCACCGCCTTGGCGCTCGTAGGCATCAATATGGTCTATGCCTCGGTGGCGGTGTTCACCAAACTGGCCGCCCAGCAGGACTTCCTGTCGTGGGCCTACATCGGCTGTTTTGCCGGTGCGATAGCGGTGATGGGACTGTATGCCGTACTGTGGCAGCAAGTGTTGCGCCATGTAGAGATAGGCGTAGCGTATATGTTTAAGGGCACGAGTCTGATCTTCACGATGCTCGTAGCGGCTCTGGTCTTTGGTGAGCAGATCACGACGATGAATATCGTGGGGTCGGCTATTATTATCTCGGGTGTATTGTTATTGGCGCGATCATGATGTACAGTTTGATAGCTTTGGCGGCCATCTTCACGGCCGCATGTGCGCAGATGTTGCTCAAGCAGGGCGCACGCCAGGGTTACAAGCCCTGGTGGCGACAATACCTGAACCCCTGGGTCGTAAGCGGCTATGGCATCATGTTTGCCACGATGGTGGTCAATATCTGGTGCATGCATAGCGGCTTGGAATTGAAGGCACTGAGCGTACTGGAGAGTACGAGTTACCTGTTTGTGCCGCTCTTGTCATTGCTGCTTTTCAAAGAGCGTATGACGCCCAGTAAACTATGCGCAATAGCGATCATCATCGCCGGTGTGATCGTTTTCTTCCTCTGAAAACGAAATGATAAATGACTAAATGGTAAATGATTAAATGGTAAAATACTATGTCTTATCCTTTTAATAAACCGCATCTGACGGGCAAGGAAGCCCATTATATGTACCAGGCCGTGCTGGCCGGTAAGTTGTCCGGTAACGGTGAGTTCACCAAGCGTTGCCAACGTTGGTTCGAACAGCGTTACGGTTTTCGTAAGACGCTGCTGGCTACCTCGGGTACCGATGCGCTGGAGATGTGCGCCATGTTGTGCGAACTCAAGCCCGGCGACGAGGTGATCATCCCGTCGTATACCTTTGTGTCGACAGCTTTGGCCTTCCTGCGTGAGGGCGCCAAGGTGGTGTTTGCCGACTCGATGAAGCGCAACCCCAACCTGGATGCCGAGCAGCTGGAGTCGCTCATCACGCCTCGTACGCGTGTCATCGTGCCGGTTCACTATGCCGGTGTGGCCTGCGATATGGATGCCATCATGGCGGTGGCAGAGAAGCACGGACTGCTGGTAGTAGAAGATGCTGCGCAAGCGGTGGATTCTTTCTATAAAGGACGTCCGCTGGGAAGTATCGGTCATCTGGCTGCCTTCTCGTTCCACGAGACCAAGAATATTACGGCCGGAGGCGAAGGCGGCTTGTTGGTAGTCAACGACGAGCGCTTTGTGCGCCGCGCCGAGATACTCTGGGAGAAAGGCACCAACCGTGCGGAGTTCTTCCGTGGTGAGGTGAATAAGTACGGCTGGGTGGATATGGGATCCAGTTTCCTGCCGAGCGAGGTGAATGCCGCCTTCCTGTGGGCGCAACTGGAGAACCTGGATGAAATCCAGCAGAAGCGTCGCCAACTATGGGATTGCTACTACGAGCGTCTGAAGCCGCTGGCCGAACGTGGCTATTTCAGCATGCCCGATGTACCGGACTATGCCACCAACAATGCGCATATGTTCTACCTCGTCTTTCCGGACTATGAGAAGCGTACCGCCTTCATCAAGCACCTGAAAGAGAATGGAGTAGGGGCGGTGTTCCACTACCTGAGTCTGCATAGCAGCGAGTTCTATCGTTCGCGTCACGACGGTCGTCAGTTGCCGGAGTGTGACCGCTATGCCGACTGCTTGGTACGTCTGCCGCTCTTCTACGACCTGCAGCTGGAGGATGTGCAGACTATTACCGATGTGATCCTCAGTTACTATGCCGAATAAGTCGCTGAGCAAATGGATCGGATGGGCGTTGCTCGTGAGCGCCTTGGCATACTCCCTGCTGTGGGTGGTATGCGGTGCGGGTAACCCCAAGGACCCGTTCTTCTGGCTCACGAAATACGAACTGCTCGAGTCGGGCTTTATGGCCTGCGGCACGATAGCGATCGGCCATGTGTGGATCTGGCTCTTTGGGCGTACGATCTTCTCTATGCGTGTGTTGGGATGGCTGTGTACGACGGCTGCGGTCTGTTTGCCTTACTGCTTGCTATTGGACCGTGAGCAACGCCGCCGAAATATCCATTGGTTGGGACTCACCTACTGGCTGGTAGGCTATGGGTCGTTCCAGGAGTTCTCGCCCGGTACGATCAGCGTGTTGCTGCTGTCGCTGACGGTGGTGATGCTGTTTGATCAAGCCGCTTATCGAGGCCGTTGGCTGGTATGGGGACTGCTGCTGGCAGCGCTCGTGCTGGTGCGTTTCCCGAATATATTGGTGGTGCCGATCCTGCTGCTCTACTGCTGTTGGCCCATGCTGCGCGGAGAACGTCCGTGGACGGAACTGTTCCGCGGCCGGCGCAGAGAACTGTTGTTGGGCATCGGCTGCGGCATGCTGCTATACGGGCTGGGACTTGTGGGCTGGTACTACGGTATGCATCATGCTGTAGCAGCTCCGATGGCACATCACACCCTTTCGCGCATGTTGCAGGACCTGGGTGAGAACGGCTATCGCTTGATAGCAGGTATCGCACTATGGGGCGCGTTTGCCTATGCGCTGAGCCTGACTCGGCGGCCGATGCATGAGGCCTGGCGCTGGCTGATAGCGATAGCCGCGGGAGGCCTGATGCTCTACTATGTGGTCTATGCTTTTTCTGCCAGCGAGTGGTACAACCTGAGCCAACAGTACATGATATCTTCCTTGGTGCTGCTGGTAGCTATTGTGCTGTGCGCGCAGCATGAACGGCATGAACTGCCGATGCTTGCTGTCGGCTTCTCGCTCATGATCATGAGCGTCGCCACGCTGGGTACCGACATGGGCTTTATGAAGCTGTTTCCGGCCTTGCTCTGCTTGCTGCCCTGGTGGTCGGCTTATGTGCAGTGGCCCGCTCGGCAGTGCTATGTGCTCATGGCGATGGCGGTGATAACGACGCTATTCGTGGTGCGTTTCTCCACCAACGCGATCGGTCGGCATAATATCTTCCTGGAAAACACCTGGGGACAAACCGATATCATGCGCTATACCCGTATTAGCGACACGGAGAATGCGCAGATGATCCAACTGGTTGCAGACTATGAGACCTATTCCGGTCTGGCACCCGTCTATGCGGTGGGGGATAAGCAACATATGGTGCGCGCTCTGACGCATTGCAATGCACCGGTCCGCAATGAGTTTTGGTCTAATATCTTCGATCCGGTCTATACGAAGTGGTACAGCGAATTGGTAGGCCGTGAGCATCCGGTGATATTTTGTATGTTTTCCCCGTCGTTCAAGGCCAAGCCGGAGTACAAGGACATGCATAGCCGACTTGAGGAGATGTTGCTCGATAGCGGCTATACGGCGATTGACCGGTCGGAATTTAAGTACATGATATACGTGAAATAGTAAAAAGAACGGGTGCTTCTGCACGTGCGTGTGATTTTTTTTACAAAAAAAACGCACAAATATTTGCGTATGTCAAAAAAAAGCAGTAATTTTGCACCCGCTTTTGTGCTAACTACAACAACTAACTATGGCTACTCAATTAGAATCTACGCTGGTCGTGCTCGATCAACTGGCTGTCGGCCGGTATGAATCGGCTTTCGTGCTGGATTCGGACTACCTGGCTTTGCAAGAGGCTACGGAGCTGTTGGGAGGCCATGTAGAGGCGCGAGTGGAGCTGACACTTAGAGAGGATAACTTCGACCTGGTGATGCAGGTGAATGGCCGAGTGCAGGTAGCATGCGACCGTTGCCTGGAGCCGGTGGACATCGACATCGAGGCCAACGAACCGATGGAGGTGGAGGAAGACGCTCGTGAGCTCGACCTGAAGTGGCTAGCCTATGAATTGATCATTGTAAATCTTCCCTTGACGCATAGTCACCCGGAAGGTGAGTGCAACCCGCAAATGCAGGCTCTTCTCCAAACTCACCTTTGTAGTGCGGCTCCGGAAGAACCCGAGATACAATAGAGAACACTGTAAAATTGTAATTTGTAAAATTTGTAAAATTGTAAATAAACTATGGCACATCCTAAAAGAAGACAATCGCACACTAGACAAGCGAAACGTCGTACGCATGACAAAGCTAAGATGCCGACTCTGGCTATCTGCCCGAACTGTGGCGCACACTACATTTACCACACCGTATGCCCGAGCTGCGGTTACTATCGTGGCAAGCTGGCTATCGAGCAGGCTCAGGAAGCTTAAACCTAAAAGTTCATGGTCGGCCTGCCGACCGAAAACCATGCGCATAGGCTTTGGTTCTCCTGAAGGACTGAAACCTATGTGCGTCTTTTTTAACTACTGATTTTAATTATGTTTGACAACAACAACTCCCGTCGTCCGGGAGGTTTCCGATCGAATCAAGACGGGGCTTCAAAGCGTCCCCGTTTTACGCAGTCGAGTCGTCCGGGTCGTGAGACCGGGAACTCGCGTCCTCGCTTTGTGCGCAATGCCGGTGAGGGCGAAGAACAGCCGCGTCGTCCGCGTTTTCAGAGCGGCGAGCGTGTAGCATTTGGAGAGCAACGTGAGCGCGTGATGCGTCCGCGTCGTAACGCACCTAAACCTGTATCGCCTGAGAATAAACGACAGAAGTATCACGAGAAGTACGAGGATCCTACCAAGCCGATCCGCCTGAATAAGTACCTGGCTAACGCCGGTATCTGCTCGCGCCGCGAAGCCGATGATTTCATCCAGGCCGGCGTGATCACGGTGAATGGTGAGGTGGTATCGTCGCTGGGCACCAAGGTGATGCCTACCGACAAGGTCATGTTTCACAACCAACCCGTACATCGTGAGCGCAAGATATATATCCTGCTCAACAAGCCGAAGAATACCGTCACCACCACCGACGATCCTCAGGAGCGTCGCACCGTGATCGATATCGTACGCAATGCTTGTGCCGAGCGTATCTATCCCGTAGGTCGTCTCGACCGCAACACCACCGGTGTGCTCCTTCTCACCAACGATGGCGACTTGGCTTCCAAGTTGACCCATCCTAAGTTTGGCAAGAAGAAGATCTACGCCGCTACGCTCGATCATGAGCTCAGCGAGGTGGACGAGGCCATTCTCCGCAATGGTGTCATTCTGGACGATGAGCGTATCGTACCCGATGCGCTCGAGTTCCCAAAAGACGATCGCCGTCACATCGGCCTGGAGATCCACTCCGGCCAGAACCGCGTAGTACGTCGTATGTTTGAGAAAGTGGGCTACAAAGTGATGACGCTCGACCGCGTCAGCTTTGCCGGTCTGACCAAGAAGAACGTAGCCCGAGGTAAGTATCGTTTCCTCACGCCCAAAGAGGTAGCTATGCTCCAGATGGGGGCCTTTGAATAAACCGAAGAAACAGTGCGCCTTATGTCGAAAGCCATCGGATTTGATAATGAGAAATACATCCGTATTCAGTCGGAACATATCCGCGAGCGGATCGCTAAGTTTGGCAACAAATTGTATATGGAGTTTGGCGGCAAACTGTTTGACGATATGCATGCCAGCCGCGTGCTGCCGGGCTTTGCTCCGGATAGCAAGTTGGCCATGCTCACCCAGTTACGCGATACGCTGGAGATCGTCATTGTCATCTCGGCTTTCGATATAGAGAAGAACAAGGTGCGCCAGGACCTGGGTATTACCTACGACGAGGACGTGTTGCGTCTGCGCGACGAGTTCATGTCGCGTGGCTTCATGGTCTCGTCGGTGGTCATCACCCACTATATGGGGCAGCGCTCGGCCGACGCCTATCGCCGCCGCCTGGAGCGTCAGGGCATCAAGGTCTATTATCATTATATCATCGAGGGCTATCCCCACAACGTGGAACTGATCGCCTCCGAAGATGGCTTCGGCAGAAACGACTTTGTGGAGACTACGCGTCCGCTGGTGGTCGTAACAGCCCCGGGACCGGGTAGCGGCAAGATGGCCGTATGCCTGAGTCAGTTATATAATGAACATGCGCGCGGGCGCGCGGCCGGCTATGCCAAGTTTGAGACCTTCCCAGTTTGGAACTTGCCGCTGCGCCATCCCGTCAACGTGGCCTACGAGGCTGCTACGGCAGATCTGAACGATATCAACATGATCGACCCCTTCCACCTGGAAGCGTATAATCAGACGGCTGTCAACTACAACCGCGACATCGAGATCTATCCCGTACTGGATGCTATCTTCACCTCGCTCTACGGATCCAATCCGTATAAGTCGCCCACAGATATGGGCGTCAACCAGGTGGGATTTTGCATTTCCGACGACCAGGTATGCTGCGAGGCCAGCAAGCAGGAGATCATACGCCGCTATTTCGCGGCCCTCAACCGCCTGGCTAAGGGTGATTGCAACGACCAGGAAGTACAGAAACTGGCTATGCTCCAGAAGCAGGTGGGTATCAATACCGCCTATCGACGCACCACCGTAGCGGCTCGCGAACGCAAGGAGCAGTCGCTGGGCAATGCCTCGGCAGCGATCGAACTGCACGACGGCACCATCATCACGGCCGAGGCTTCTCCGTTGTTGGGTTCGTCGGCCGCGCTGCTGCTCAATGTCATCAAGTACCTGGCCGGTATCGAACACGAGGCACGCCTCATCCCGGATGAGATGATCGAACCCGTACAGCATACCAAGATCGAGTATCTGCATGGTCATAACCCCCGTCTGCATACCGATGAAGTACTGGTGGCCCTCTCTGTGCTTTCACGTCATGATGAGCGATGCCGGAAGGCTTTGGCTACCTTGCCGCAACTGGCTGGATGCCAGGTGCATTCTACGGTGATGCTCAGCGAGGTAGATACCAAGACGTTCAAGAAATTGCGCGTAGATCTGACATGCGATCCGTCGCGTAGCTAAATGTTGTATTTTCTAATTCATTACTACTATGGAAGAGAAGAAATTATATCGTTCTGAGAACAAGATGCTGGGTGGCGTATGCGCCGGTATCGCCGAGTATTTTGGTGTAGATCCTACCGTGGTGCGTGTAGCCTATGCCGTGTTGTCGGTATTCAGTACGGGCTTCCCCGGTTTGCTGCTGTATATCATTCTGCTGATCATCATGCCGAAGAAGCCGCTGTAGTACGTGTTGCTGATCGACGATGATATGAAGAAATGTACGGAGCAGGAAGTAGAACGCCTGCTCCGTATCGTACCATCCCCTCGCCGAGACGATGCGCTGCGCTACAAGCATACCTTTGGTCGCTACTGTTGCCTGCGCTCGTGGGAGATGTTAATGGAACTGCTGAGCCGCGAGGGAATACCGAACATGCCCACGTGGCGGTACAACGAATACGGCAAGCCCTACCTGGTGCAGGGACCGTATTTCTCCATCAGTCATTGCAAGCAAGCTATCCTGGTGGCTATCAGCGACCGCGAGATAGGCGTAGACGTGGAGTCGATACGCCGAGCCGACGACTCGCTGGTGCGCCGTACGATGAATGAGACGGAGCAAGCCCGGATAGCATCCGCCCCGGACCCTCAGCGTGCCTTCATTGCCCTCTGGACCCGCAAGGAAGCCGTAGTCAAGATGCGCGGCACCGGTATCCTGGATGATCTTCACCGGGTGCTGGACGGGCAAGACTATCTGTTGCAAACTGTTGACCGGCCCGATACGCCGTATATCTATTCTGTTGCCGAAAAAGCTCTTTTTTCCGACGCAGACCACTAATAATTCATAAAATTTTTCGCAAAATTGCCCTAACATTTGTATATATGCAAAATTTTTAGTAATTTTGCAGCGCAAAATGTGCAATATTGTGAAACGATTCGTATTTTTTAGTTTTTTGGTGCTCTTTTCGTTGAAGAGCATGTACGCGGAGCGGGTGATGGTCATCGCCGATCCGCACGTGGCAGCCTCCAGCTTATTGCAGCACGGTGAGGCGCTGAATGATATGATGGCCTCTGGTCGTAAGATGCTGGACCTGAGTGAACCGGCTTTCCTGGCCTTGATAGACTCGGCCCTGTTGTATCATCCGGATCTGGTATTGTTGCCCGGCGACCTGACCAAGGACGGTGAGCGCGTCAGTCACGACCTAGTGGCCGCCCAGTTGGCACGTCTCAATGCGGCCGGTATTCCCGTACTGGTCATTCCGGGAAACCATGATATCAATAATCCGCAGTCGTATGCCTATGCCGGCAGTCAGAAGACCCGCGTACCGACCATCACGGATGCGCAGTTCGACAGTATATACGCCGCCTTTATGCCTGCGGCAGAAGCGCAGCATGATGCGGGGTCGCATAGCTATGTGGCCCAACCGATGCCGGGCGTGACCCTGCTGGCCATCGACGGCTCGCATGGCAATGCATCCGTAGGTTCGCTTTCGGATGCTACGCTCAGTTGGCTACTCTCCCAAGCCGATCAGGCACGCGCGAAAGGCCATCTGGTCATCGGCATGTGTCATTGGCAGCTGATCGACCACTTCAACCAGCAGTCGGCTATGTTGGCGGCTTGTCAACTGGATAGTGCGGCTTATATCGCTGAGCAGTTGGCAAACCACGGTGTTCATCTGGTGCTCACCGGCCATATGCATATCAACGGTGCTACCACGGCATTTTATGCGAGTGGAGATAGCCTGGTGGAAGTGACAACGGGATCGCCCGTGGCGTATCCTTGTCCGTATCGCTGGTTGACCATCAGCCACGATCGTGCTACCGTAAGCGTCGCTACGGATGATATCCTGTCGCTGCCCACGCAACCCGATATGCAGACCTACAGCCGTCAGTGGCAACGCGAGCATATCGAGAGCCTGGCACCTGAGATGGCCCGTAAGTTGTGGAATACGGTGGATAGCTATATCGCGCAAATGAAGACCAGCACCAAGACGTATGCGATGGCCGTACTGATAGAGGCGGCCCTGCCTTCGTCTGATTCGGAACGTATCGAGGTCTTTGAGCGCCATATGAAGTCGAGCGTGGTGGATCTGTATATGCTCCATTCCGACGCCAACGAACCCGAACGACCGGAGAAAGATTCCATCGTAGAGGCCTTCTATACCAATATGGGCAATATGATGGTCGAGCTTTTGAGTGACCTGCCGGAAACGGTATACGGCATAATGGGTGAAATGGCTTTCGCTATGGCCGAAGTACCTATCGGCTCGATGACCGAGGACGAGACATCGGATCGCAAACTGAGCTATACCAACCGTACCGACGACCTGATGCCTGTGCTGCGACTCAATGCACCCATGGATCGAGAGGCAGTGGAGCAGGTAGAAGCCGCGGAGCAGTTGCGGATCCTGTACGATGTGCTCGGCCGCCAGATCATGCAGGCCATGCCCGGACAGCCGGTGATAGAAAATGGAAAAGTGAAAATAGAAAATTGACATAGATATATGACTTTAAAAGATCGTGTACAAGACTTGCTGGGGCAGGTGGCCGGCATGCAGGCACAGAATGCCGAAGAGCTGGAGGCCCTGCGTATCAAATACCTGAGCAAGAAGGGCGAGATAACAGCCCTGTTTAATGAATTCCGTACCGTGCCGTCGGACCAGAAGCGCGAACTCGGCCAGATGCTCAACCAGCTGCGTCAGCAGGCTGAGGGACGTCTGAGCGAGATGCGCGAGGCGATGGAGAGCCAGATAGCTAAGGCCGAGCGACTCGACCTGACCCGTACGCCGGATCCTATCCAGTTGGGTACGCGTCATCCGCTCTCGCTGGTACGTGAGGAGATCGTGGATATCTTCTCGCGTATCGGATTCACCGTAGCCGAAGGCCCTGAGGTGGAGGACGATAAGCACGTATACGGTATGCTCAACTTCGCCCCAGAGCATCCGGCACGCGACATGCAGGACACCTTCTTCATCGAGAAGGAACTGGGGCTGCAGAAGCCTACCGACGTGCTGCTGCGTTCGCATACCTCGTCGGTTCAGACGCGCGTGATGACCAGCCAGAAGCCGCCTATCCGCGTGCTCTGCCCGGGACGTGTGTATCGCAACGAGGCTATCTCGGCCCGTGCCCACTGCTTCTTCCATCAGGTAGAGGGACTCTATATCGACAAGAACGTCTCGTTCGCTGACCTCAAAGAGGCTTTGCTCTATTTCGCCAAGGAGATGTTCGGCCCGGAGACCCAGATTCGTCTGCGTCCGTCCTACTTCCCCTTCACCGAACCCTCGGCCGAGATGGATATCTCGTGCGACCTGTGTGGCGGTAAGGGCTGCTCGTTCTGCAAGGGAACAGGCTGGGTAGAAATACTCGGGTGCGGTATGGTAGATCCTAATGTGCTGGAGGCATGCGGTATAGACAGCAAGGTCTATACGGGTTATGCATTCGGTATGGGAGTGGAGCGTATCGCTAATCTGAAATATCGCGTGAAGGACCTGCGTCTGTTCTCCGAGAACGACGTTCGCTTCTTGCGCCAGTTTGAGAGTTGCTAAGTTGAATACTGATAGCTGAATGCTGAAAACTGAAAACTTATACAAGGTAGCAGACCACGTCTTTGGTCTGGCGTTGCCGGCCGAGTGGGAAGCCGCTCTCACGAACTATGCCCCCTTCTTGATCGAGGAGGGTAGTCCCCTCTTCCGGGTGGAGATCCTCCAGGATGCCTATACGCCGCCTGCCGGTTTGGAGCATGTCTATACCGACCGCTCCGACGAAGATATGCCTCGTATCGAACTCTATCACGAGGGTCCTAACTGGCTCTTCGGCGTCTCCAAGTGGCGCGACACACCCATATGCTGCTATATAGCTGCGTCGGCTGATTTTAGTCAAGCTACGCTGCATATCCTGCCCGACTGCAACGATGTGCGCTTTGCCATCGACAATGCGGCCATGCTACTCTTTGCCTTCGCTACCTCCGGTCTGCAGACCCTGGAGATGCATGCATCAGTCACGGTGCGCGATGGCTATGCCCAACTCTTCCTCGGTCATTCCGGAACGGGTAAATCCACCCATTCCCGGCTTTGGCAAGAGGTGTATCCGGATGCCTGGTTGCTCAACGACGATAATCCCGTGTTGCGCGTCCTGCCGGATGGCGAGGTGCGTGTCTACGGTTCGCCCTGGAGCGGCAAGACGCCCTGTTATAAAAACCAGTCCGCACCCGTGCGAGGCATTGTCAAGCTGTCGCAAGCGCCGCATAACGAGATACGTTTGCTGCGTTTGCCCGAGGCCTATGCCTATATGCTGGCATCCAGTAGCGGCTTGAAGATCGTGCCCGAGATGATGGACTGTCTGTATGAAACGATAGCCAAGACGATACAACTCGTACCTGTCTATGGTTTGGAATGTCTTCCTGATACCGATGCTGCTCGCTTATGCCACGATACGCTGACGAAATAACGGCGCTACTGCGTAGCATGATTTGGGGCGAACCGCTCTCGTGCGATCCGTCCGTACTGCTGGAGCCGGAACTCTGGTACATGGCGCGTCGGCAGCAGATGGACCATATGCTGGCCGTATGGGCGCTCAATCAGGGACTGCCGGTGCTGCAACCGCAGGAGCAGAAATTGCGTGTCTTCCATACCCTGCAGCGCACCGAGCGCCAGAAGACTATCCTGCAGCAGACCGTACGTACGCTGCGAGAGAACCGGATCGAACCCGTCCTCATCAAGGGACATTCCATCGCCGTTCTCTACCCGAATCCGGATATGCGCTCGTCGGCCGATGTGGATATGTATATCGGCGAACAGGAGTACGACCATATGATCGCCGTCATGCGGGCGGCTTTCCCCGAGGCGTATTGGTTCTCCGAGGAACATGCGGGGCTCCACTTTGCCGTGGTGATGGACGAGAAACTTGACTTGGCCGTAGAACTGCACCGCGTGGCTATGGAACTGCATAACATTCCGGATGGCGACCGTGCTTTCCAGGACTTTACCCACCGCGAGATGACCCGTACCCGTACGCTCCGCGTGGGCGATACCGATGTGTCGATACCGAGTCTGGCTTTTGATGCGCTCTATATCTTCATGCATGCGTGGCACCACTTCGAGTCGAGTGGAGTAGGCCTACGTCAATTGGCCGACTGGTCCCTTGCGCTGCATGCGGCTCGGGATGTCAAGGGTTTAGACGAGACGCTACGCCCCGTGCTGGAGCGGATGCGTATGCTGGAGGTATGGCAGGCGTTCGGATGGGTGTTGGTGCACCATCTGGGCTTGCCGCGTGAGGAGTTCCCGCTCTATACTGATGGCTGCGCCCAAAAGGGCGAACAGCTATTCCGCCAACTCATCAAGGACGGGCATTGCGGACGCGAACCCAAACTCAAGCTATACGGTCGTACGCTCTACTACTTCCCCTACCAGCGACCGGAAAAAGGACGACTTCGTCAGAAGATATACACCCTGCTGCGCCTGACCTTCCAGATGATGCAGACGCGCAAACTCTTCCCGCGTTATGCCTATCGGAGCTATCTCGGGGCACTGATCCAAAAAAAGCGTTAACTCCAATCGGGTTAACGCTTTTCTTTTCGTATTCTTTACTCCTTTACTCCTTTTATAGTCCTACCAACGGGCCCAGCATCTTGAGCAGCACACCGGCTGCTACGGCCGAACCGATCACGCCGGCCACGTTCGGACCCATCGCGTGCATGAGCAGGAAGTTGCTCGGGTTCTCCTCCTGACCTACCGTCTGGCTCACACGAGCTGCCATCGGCACTGCCGAGACACCGGCCGAACCAATCAGCGGGTTGATCTTCTCCTTGAGGAAGAGGTTCATAAACTTAGCAAGCAGTACACCGCCGGCCGATCCCAGACCAAAGGCTACGATACCCATCGAGAGGATACCCAGCGTCTTGAGGTTGAGGAAGCTGGCTCCTGTGGCCGTAGCACCTACCGACAGACCCAGGAAGATGACGACGATATTCATCAGTTCGTTCTGGGCGGTCTTCGTCAGACGATCTACTACGCCGCATTCCTTCATCAGGTTACCCAGCATCAGGCAACCGATCAGCGGCGCAGCATCCGGCAGGATGAGGGCTACGATAGCCGTGATGATGATGGGGAAGACGATCTTCTCGGTCTTGCTGACAGGACGCAACTGGCCCATCTTGATGGCACGCTCTTTCTTGGTCGTCAGCGCACGCATGATAGGCGGCTGGATCACCGGTACCAGGGCCATGTACGAGTAAGCAGCGATAGCGATTGGTCCCAGCAGTTCCGGTGCCAACTTAGAGGTCAGGAAGATGCTGGTCGGACCGTCTGCACCACCGATGATACCGATCGAACCGGCTTGGTTGGGATCGAAGCCCATCGCATACGCGCAGAGGAAGGTCACGAAGATACCTATCTGTGCAGCTGCTCCCAAAAGCAAAGATTTCGGGTTGGCAATCAGCGGTCCGAAGTCGGTCATCGCACCTACGCCGATGAAGATCAGGCAGGGGTACAAGCTGGTCTTCACGCCGATATAGAGTACGTCCAGCAGACCGGCCTCTTTCAGTATCGCACCATAGGAATGGTAGAGCGGGCTCTGCGGATTCACAAAGTCGGCCCATAGTTCGCTATGATACATACCGGCACCGGGCAAGTTGGTCAGCAGCATACCGAACGCGATCGGCAGCAGCAACAGCGGCTCGTATTTCTTATGGATAGCAAGGTAGAGCAGGAAGAATGAGACCAGCAGCATCACGCCCTGTTCCCATGCCATCTGCATAAATCCCATGCTTTGAAAAAAGTCCTCCATATTAGCCAAGAACTATGAGCAGGTCATCTTGCATTACGTTCTGACCGGCGCTAACGGCGATTTGCTTTACCGTACCGTCAGCCTCAGCCATGATGGCGTTCTCCATCTTCATCGACTCGAGTGTCAGCAGGGTGTCGCCTTTCTTCACGGCTTGACCTTCCGATACCAGCACCTTGATCACCGATCCGGGCAGCGGGCTCTTCACCTGCACGCCACCGGTAGTCGCAGCGGCAGCCTTGGGTGCCTCAGCCTTCGGAGCGGCGGGAGCAGCCTTAGGAGCAGGAGCTGCTTTGGGAGCCGGAGCAGCCTTGGGCGCAACCTTCGGAGCCTCGGTCTCTACTTCATATACCTTGCCGTTGACGGTCACTTGCGTCTTACCGGCCTCGATCTCTTCTACGGCGCACTTGTACTCAGCACCGTTGATCTTGAATGTGAACTGTTTCATTGTTATTCTTTGTTTGTGTGGGTTTTTAGAATCCTTGATTATTCATACCGACTGATTTTGTGTTCCATGCCGTCTCATGCGGATGGAGCGAGATCATGGCTGTCGGCAGGTCGTGACGACTATTGTGGGCCAGATGGAGCGCATAGGCGATGGCTGCTATCTCGTCGCTGTCCGAGGCTGCGATGGCCATGGCGATGGCGGCCTTCTCAGGCTCCGAAGGAGCTGCAGGAGCGGACTCAGCCTTGGGCGCAGCCTTCTGTGTACTCGGAGTATTCTGAGTATTCTGAGTATTCTGAGTACTCGGAGTCTTCTCCTTCTTGGGGGCCGTCATGCGCTGCATGGCCCATCCGAATGCTTGCAGGATGAAGACCAGGCAGATGAGCAATACGACCACGATGCCGAAGCCCAGGCCCGTCACTACCCAAGTGTCGCCCCATGACCAGTCAACCAAACTTTTTGCTACTAATAATACCATAGGTTGATCGTTTAATGATTATAATGGTATGTTCGAGTGCTTCTTGAGCGGGTTGGTCAGGCGCTTGGTCTGCAGCATCTCAAAGGCACGGATAATGCGGCTACGCGTGTAGCACGGCTCGATGACATCGTCGATATAACCGCGATTGGCAGCCTGGTAGGGCGAAGCAAACAGGTCTTTGTACTCGGCCTCTTTCTCGGCGATGAATTTCTTTTTCTCCTCCGGATCTTCGATAGCTTTCAGGGCTTTAGCCTGCAGTACACCTACGGCACCGCTCGCACCCATCACGGCGATCTCGGCGTTCGGCCATGCGTAGCACATGTCGCCGCGGAGCTGCTTGCAGCTCATCACGATATGCGATCCGCCGTACGACTTACGAACGGTGATCGTTACCTTAGGTACGGTAGCCTCGCCGTAAGCAAACATCAGTTTTGCACCGTGGTCGATGATACCTGCATATTCCTGGCCTGTTCCGCACAGGAAGCCCGGAACGTCCACGAGGGTCAGGATCTGGATATTGAAGGCGTCGCAGAAGCGAACGAAGCGAGCGGCCTTACGGCTGGCGTCGCAGTCGAGCACACCGGCCAGCCAACTCGGCTGGTTGGCAATGATACCCGTGGAGCGTCCGTTGAAGCGGGCAAAACCGCAGATGACGTTCTTGGCGTAGTCTTTGTGTACCTCCATGAAGTCGCCGTTATCCACGATCAGGTCGATGATCTCGTGCATGTCGTATGGCTTGTTGGGGTCGGCCGGAACGATCTCGTTCAGCTGCTCCTCAACGCGGGTGATATCGTCGGTGCACTCCACAACGGGAGCCTCCTCCATATTGTTCTGCGGGATGAAGCTTACCAGACGGCGAACCTCTGCCAGGGCTTCCTCTTCGGTAGCGGCTACAAAGTGGGTCACGCCCGACTTGGTAGCATGCACCTTAGCGCCACCCAGTTGCTCTACCGTTACGTCCTCGCCCGTCACGCTCTTCACTACCTTCGGACCGGTGATGAACATATACGAGTTCTGCTCGGTCATCATGATGAAGTCGGTCAACGCCGGGCTATATACCGCACCGCCGGCACACGGACCGAAGATCACGCTGATCTGCGGCACTACGCCCGAAGCCAGGATGTTACGCTCGAAGATCTCGGCATAGCCGGCCAGAGCACATGCGCCCTCCTGGATACGTGCGCCACCTGAGTCGTTCAGTCCGATGATCGGCGCACCGAGCTTCATGGCTTGATCCATCACGTTGCAGATCTTCAGGGCCATGGTCTCCGACAGCGAACCGCCGATAACGGTAGCATCCTGTGCAAAGACGAATACCAGACGACCGTCTATCGTACCCGAACCTACGGCTACGCCGTCGCCCAGGAACACTTTCTTCTCCATGCCGAAGTCGTGGCAACGGTGGGTGAGGAACATGTTCACTTCCTCAAACGAACCCTCGTCCAGCAGCATGTTGATACGCTCGCGAGCGGTGTAACTACCCTTGGCGTGGTGCTTCTCTACGGCTGCTTCGCCGCCACCGGCCATCGCCTTCTCGCGATTCTCGATCAGTTTATTCAGTTTCTCTGTATCCATAATTCTTTCGACTTTCGACTTTTGACTTTCGACTTATTTCGGTTGTTGGCAGATCTCGGTCAGCACGCCGCAGGTGCTCTTCGGGTGCAGGAAGGCGATCATCAGGTTCTCAGCACCTTTGCGCGGAGCCTTGTCGATCAGGGTCAGTCCGGCAGCCTCAGCCTCGGCCAGGGCAGCAGCCGTGTCCTCTACGTTGAAGGCCACGTGGTGCAGACCGCCGCGTCCGCCGTTCTTCTCGATGAACTTAGCGATGGTCGATTCGGGGCACGTAGGCTCCAGGAGCTCGATCTTCACTTCACCAACCTTGAAGAAAGCGGTCTTCACTTTCTGATCTTCTACTACCTCGGTCTTGTAGCATTTGCTACCGGTGAGGAACTCAAAAAACGGCATAGCAGCCTCCAGATTCGGAGTAGCGATACCGAGATGCTCAATGTGTGTGGGTTTCATATTAGTATAAATTAATAGTAATTATTGTTATATGCACAAATACGCTGCAAAGTTACAAAAATATTTTGACATGTGCAAATTTTTTCGTACCTTTGCAGCCGAATTTTAAATTTTGAATTTTAAAACTGAAAAAATCTATATGTCTCGTGAGAAACGCTTAGGCACGTTGATACTCATTGTCTCGCTGTTGATCGTGGTGGTATCGGTGCTGTTTACCAATAACTTAGCACGCCGCTTGGCCGAGGAGGAGCAGAAGAAAGTGGAGATGTGGGTCGAGGCGACCCGCTTGATGGTCGTGGCGCCCGAGGATGCCGATCTGAGCATGGAGTTGGCGGTCATCCAGTCGAATACGTCCATACCGGTCTATCTCGTGGATTCGGCCGGTACGATATTGAGTTGTGCAAATGTCCAAGACACCGTGGCCGACCCGCGCACGCTGAACGGACCTATCGTGCTGGAACTTCCCGGCACCGAACCCCAGTATATTTACTACGCCGAGTCCACGCTCCTGCGTCAGCTGCGCTACGTGCCGTACCTGCAGTTCTCGCTGATATTTATCTTTATCCTGGTGGCGGTCATCATGCTGCTCACCGCCCATCATAGCGAGCAAAACCGCGTATGGGCGGGACTGAGTCGCGAGACGGCCCATCAACTCGGCACACCCATCTCGTCGCTCATGGCATGCCAGGAGATCCTTGCCGAACGTTATCCCGAGGATGATATGTTGCCCTTGCTTCGTAATGATGTCTCGCGTCTGTCGATGATCGCCGACCGTTTCTCCAAAATCGGTAGCGAACCCGAACTGGAGCCGGTACGTCTTGCGGAGGCCGTCGAGGACTCGCTCTCGTATATGCGTACGCGCGTGTCTAATAAGGTGGAGATCCTCAATCTTGTGCCGGCAGATAGTCCTGTGGTGGTCGAACTCAACCGACCGCTCTTTGCCTGGGTCATTGAGAACCTGGTCAAGAATGCCGTGGATGCCATGGACGGTCAAGGCACGATCACGCTCTCTGCTGAGACCAACGACGATGAGGTCAGCGTGCTCGTCCGCGATACCGGCCGCGGCATGGACGCTGCCACGCGTCGTCAGGTCTTCCAGGCCGGTTTCACGACAAAAAAACGAGGGTGGGGATTAGGCCTTACGCTCGCCAAGCGTATCATCGAAGATTACCATGGCGGTAGCCTCCTGCTCCGTCATAGCCGTCCCGGCCAGGGTACTACCTTTGCCGTGGTCCTCAAACAAGCCAAACACCGTTGAGCCACTGCCGCTCATCGCTGCATACAGAGCGCCTGCATCCTGTAGGCGCTTTTTTTGTGCCGCTATCTCGGGGTGCAGCGGGAATACGGTCTGCTCGAAGTCGTTGAGGAAGACCTCGGGATGGTGGCGCAGCAAGTCTTGCGCCTTTTCCGATTCGTTGAGCGTCTGCAGGAGCTGTCCCCGGGCTTCCGGATGACGTGTTATACCGGCATAGGCTTCGCGCGTGGAGACTCCGCAGGCGGGTTTGATCATGACGAGCCTGAGACCGCTTAGGTCGAACCCGATGGGACGAAGCTTGTCGCCGATACCTTCGGCGTAGCAGGGCGTGTTGTAGATGAAGAACGGACAGTCGGCACCTAAGGGACGCACCATCTCGGCCAGTTCTGCTTGGTTGAGTCCGAGGCCGAACAATTCGTTGAGCGCGATCGCCATATGGGCAGCGTCGCTCGATCCGCCGCCGAGTCCGGCACCGAATGGTATATTCTTCTTAAAGCGAATCCGTACGCCGCCTATCTGCGGGTATTTTGCCTGCATCATGTGGTAACACTTGATGATCAAATTGTCCTCAGCGGGACAGTCCACGGTGAGTCCCACCTGGATAAACTCGACGTCATCTGCCGGTAGGGTAGTTACCTCCAACTCGTCGTGCAGTCCGTATACGGGGTAGAAGATGGTCTCCAGGTCGTGGTACCCGTCCGTTCGGCGGTCGATTACCCTTAGGCCGATATTCAGTTTACAGTTAGGATATAGTAGCATGCTTCGTCTCGGTTTATAAATTATGCTGCAAAGGTACCACTTTTTTTCGAGATATGCAAGTTTTTCTACCGATAGTTTGCGATTTCAACAAAATTATGCAAAAGTTATGGCATCTCTCGCAGGAGGCAGGTGCGGATGAAGGCATCGAATCGGTAATAGGTCTTGTGGCGACCGGTTTCCGGATTGATGGGGGCTTCGGGTTCGGGCTTTTGGAGTTGGGCTTTGTAGCGATCCTGCCAGTATTGGAGCGTAGCGAGATCTTCAGGCGTTGGTGTGTAGCTAGGGTATTTCTCGGGTTTGGCCGCCATGAGGATTCGCTTGGTTTCGGCACAGGCGGCTTTGAAGCGAAGCTGATGCTCCAGTTCCTTGCCTTTCGCGGGATTACTCTTCCAGTTGCGCGGATAAAGAATCTGGTAGGCTTCGGGCTTGGATGCTCCGATGATTTTGCCGTTTTCGTTACGGTAGTACTTGCGGCGATGGATCGTGCCGTCCTTGGAAAGGGTGCCGCGGACTTCATGGACGGGGTCGTGATAAATAACTTCAGCCATATTAATCGTGTTTTTGTATTGTTGTTGTATTATAGTGACGGTATAGTGACGTTATAGTAGTCGCCTATTAGAAACCTATTAAAAGTTTATTAAAATCGGAATAATAGCCTAATAATAACCTATTAATAACCTAATAATAACCTAATAAAATCCTAATATACTCTTGACAAACAGTGTGCAAAGGTACGACTTTTTATTGAGATATGCAAATTTTGGGGTGAGATTTTTGGAAAAAGAGGTCAAAAGAGGTGAAATAGTGGTCAAAAAAGGTAATGGCCGCAAGAATGCGAACGAAATGCACGAGGAAGCGGAGCTTATGCTCCTTAAAGGGGACGTAATTTATGACGGCATGGCATGCCGGACAATGAACGACGTGACTGCCGATTGTCAATCGGCGAAATATGAAGAAAAAAATAAACGCGAGCCTGACGACTCGCGCACGGAACAA
>JAFWOU010000022.1 GCA_017509715.1 Paludibacteraceae bacterium
ACTATCATATATAAATATAGGGAAATCGCGTGCCGTATCTACTGATACGGCGATTGAGCCTCGAAAGCAATCAAAAGACGTCGGCGAACAGATCCAAAACGGCCGCGTCAGACATCGATCGTGTGACCTCCGGAGCAATAGCCCGGAATAGCAAAACTTTCGGGTCGTCGCCCTCGAAATTGACCTCATGGGCGACAGACTGGCGTATTCGACTTTCGATGATATCGATCGCCCGGCGCACTTCATCGTTCGGGTATAATGCACGCAGTCGGTTACACCATCGCAGGGCCATCGACCCGGTGTTGTCGTAAGTGCGTCGGACTAGTGAATTACGGAGTTTGTAATGCAGATCGTCGTCGGCCCACTTGAATAGTTTCTTCTCATGGCAGTCGTATTTGCTGACGCCTTGCTTGAAGATACGGAAATTGAAGTAATGGGCCTGCAAACAAGTGATGGCCCTCTGAATCATGGGTCTATTCCAATAGCATTCTAGGGTATGCTCGACGTACTCGTCTCGATGATCGGCCTCGCATACAAACCAACCTCGCGCGCTCGAATTGATTTGAAACTCTAATCGCCAAACGGCATCGCCGACGACCTCGCCGCGCTCATTGAGAACTATCGGCGAAATCGGATCGTCGATCAAGCCCGATTCAAACCATGCTTGGCGGATCCAAGGTTTATCCTTCACGGTCGCGAGCTCGAGTGATTTATTATAGAATCTGGTGACAACCATCGATCCTTTCTTTCCCCACGAGAACGAATTGTCGTCGCAGTGATCCCAATAGTCGCGGCCATGAACTGTGCGCTCTGATTGGTATATCTTGGTGTAGACGTGGCGCGCGATTCGTCGCGCCACAGAGGCCGGCTTATCGCCCGTATCGAACACTTTAAAATCGATGCACAAATCAAGTCGAAAAATTCGCCTTATACTATAGCGGTGTTTTTCGATGAAATCGGACATGATCCATGCGGCCGTGTCGTAGTAACAGTATCGGTTAACGAGGCGCAAATTGCACGCATTATCCGGGTATATTGTATGGTGTTCGCGGGCCCCGGATCGCGGGGCCCGGCGCACCTCCATGAACTCATTCCCGGAGTCGTCGCAGATGGTAAACACTTGGCTCCAATGCTTCGTGCCGTAGCCACGATCTTTAACCTCGAAACCATGATCTACAAAGTAGTCAATGCCTCGGGACTCGCTCGGCTCTAGACAATACATTTCGAGCCAATCAATATTCACACATCGCGCCGCCATGATCAAAATGGTTTAGCGTCATCGTCTGACTGATCCGTCGTCTGCTCGGTCTGATCTGATCGACCGCCGCACAACTGAATGAGATCGACAAAGATTGATACGTCGATCATCTTGCAATGGAATGTTGCGGAGTCGTACAGCCGGTAAGTGGGCCGGCCTTGTACAAACACTTTCGTACCTTTAACGAGGTATTGAAGTACTCCGGAATCCATCTTATTATAGGTGCAAGAGTACCATGTTGTGACTTCTTTCGGGCCTTCGTTGGTCTGTATCTTCTCTGAACAAGCGACGCGGAAAGAAACAAACCTCCGGCCGTTAAACTCGCGCGTCTGACAATCCTCACCGAGGTTGCCGATAATCTGTATTTGCTGCATACTGTAATGAAATTGAGGTTAATACTAAAAATAGAAGGGTTTATTACGTGGCTCGGATAGCAGAAAGAAGGATCATAAAAAGTCGATCGACAAAACTGCACCCGGCCCGAATAGGCACTTAAAGACTCGCAAACAATCCTCAAACGGAAATTTGACGGAAGAATCCCACTTAATCCGACGCTCAAACACTCGATGATTTGACGCAAACGCGTCTAAATTCATGAAAACTTTAATCGTGATCATACGCACTATAATTAGAATCATGGGGCCCACTATCGGGCAACCCGGGGGCAAATATAGCAAAATTTCCGGGAATCGGCATTCTGATAACTTGAAGTTTTAGGAAAGTTTAGCAAGCGCAAAATTAGTATCATAACAAATGCAAATCAACACCAATTCAAAGCCAAACTGATACTATTATGACAAACCCCAACTTGATCAGCGCCACCACCTCGGGCTAGTATGATACAATCTTTGCAAAAGAAGAGCCCCGGCAGGCATTGTGATGCCCCCGGGACTTTCCGTGATCTGCTGACCGTCGGCTTTTACGTTCATGGGTCGCACCCCTGCGTTGCCCACTATCCTAAAGCATCGGCAAAGGTACGATAAAAATATGAAACGTCCAAACATTTTTCAAACTTTCAACGTAAATTTTACGTAACACAAAAAAATGCGAGAGGATCCACACGCATATAAATGAGGCAGGGCCCCGGATCACTCCGAAGCCCTGCCGGCTGATTCTAACTATTTAGCGCCGCATAATGCGGAATGACGACACTCAATCAATTGTCTATCCACTCGATCAACAAGACGCTATTCTGTGACGGCATGGTGAAGGTGAAAACGCCAGCATCTGCACCGGAAATCGGGTCTCCATTGAGAGTGGCACTATCAATGTCTCGACCGGAAACGGCGCTACTGTCGACACTCACGGTTTTACCTGCTTCCACAGACGCACCGCTAGTGATCGGGTTGCCATCCACTGACACTACCAATCCGGATTCGGAGCCGTTGATGGTCAGTGTGTAACCGGTGCCCGGGGTCGGCGTTGGCTCGGGCTCGGGCTCGGGATCGGGATCGGGTGTAGGAGCTACAATCTTACGACCGCGCACTGCGTTGTTAAGATAGCGCTCTGACTCGAGATCGATGCCTCCTGACATGGTGTACTCGAGGGCCTCTTCCATATCGTACGCACCCACAAGGGCGTATGGAATGGATTCAGCCAACTGAATGGCGGCGTTGCTACGCAACCATGTGTCGTCTGACTTCTGACGTGAAACAATCACAGCAGCACCAAACTGACTGTTAGCGCCGAGGTCGAAAGTCAGAGAGTTTGCAGTTGAGCTAAACACGATGTCGGAACCTTCATTGCGTGAGCTCGGCTTATTGACAGAACCGCCGTTGAGGAACGGCGTCGTAAGCTCTGCCTGCGTGCCATCGCTTTCGCGAGGATCAAGGATCACACGTGCGAACTTGAAAGCCGCGCGGCCATCGGTGTAGAGTTCCTGACCAATGAAGGTCAACTGATCGCCTCGCTGCAAGCCAAGTGATGCAATGATCTCGCCATAAGTCGGAATGGCAGCAGCGGAAGTGATGGCGATAGTCGCACCGGCGGTCGCGCTTACAGATTCAAGAACAATCTCGGGAAGCTGACCCTTGGAAAGAACCCAATCGTTAGGAACGAAAGAGTTCAGTCCCTTTGGGGCGAAAGCATAAACGCCCGAGAATGTACCTTCTGAATTCACCCAATTAGCGACTTTCTGACGCAGGGCATTCACATTCTCGCGCATGAACTTATTCATCGACTTGGATCCGGTGGGCACACCCTCGAAAGAGTGGTCGCAGATCTCGGCCATGCGACTATAGGCTTGAATGACTGTGTTCAGAATGATACGCTGAATCATCTGGGCTTGCGTACGTGGGTTGCTAACCACTGCAGCTCGGGCACGGGTCACTTGCTGACCATTGACACGGGCAAAAACGAGGTCGCCCACCTTACCGCGAGCGTGACCGAGTAACATATTACCTTTTGACATAAGTTTGAGTATTATAAAACCCGGGACGATGCCCCCCGGGAATGGGCGTTATTTCACGGTCGCAAAGGTAGCAAATTTTTCCGAACCGAGCAAGAGCCGGAGGTGAACCGGAGGTATACCGGGGTTGAGCCGATTTAAGACAAGTTTTTTTGACAATGCAGCCGGAGCGAAGCGAACGGCCGTTAAGATTATTTATGTTTTTTTATATGAAAAGGGGCCGCCGCAGGGCTCAAAACTATGAAAAACACCGCTGCCCGCGTCGGGCCGCCCGAGGGGGTGCAGGGGGCCGGGGCGTGCCGGCCCCCGCGAGAGGCGCAGGCCCGGAGGGCCGAGCAGGGCAGGGGGCAAACCCGGCCCCCGGGGCCGGACAAAAAATGAGTGACCGACGCGGGCGCTCGGGCAGGGGGGCAGGGGGGCAAACCTCGCAAGCTTGCGCGAGAGGGGAAACCCCCTGACACCCTGCACGCAAAACACCGCGCCAGCCGAAAAAAACCCCCGGAGGGACACCGCTGCGCCGAGCGTAGCGAGAGCCCCGGCCCCGACGCAGGAGGGGCGGGGGCGGGCCCCCCGGCGCGGGGGAAGGGGCCCCCGCAGGAGCCCGACAAGGGCAACGGCCCGAGCAGGCCCCCCGATGAAGCGACCGCCCCGAGCAAGCGGGGAGCGAACCGCACCGACCGAAGGGGAGGGGGGAGAGCGAACACGCGCGAGGGGGAGGGAGCGCGAGGGGGAGCCAAGCGGGCCGACAAGCCCACGCGGCCAAGGGGGCGAGGGTGTTACGCCAAAAGGCGATGGGGGCAAAGGACACCCCGAGGCAGGGAAATAAAAGCGGGGGCACCCGCAACAGACAGAACCGACCGGGCGATGATCGAGCAAAGGGGGCGCGACGGCAGCAAGCCCCCGGAGCGGCACCGACCAAGGCGGTAGCGGAGCCCACACGACCGACAGAGCGAAACAAGTTACAGAGCGGGGCGCAGGCCGGCGCCTGCGCGACGAAGGAGCAGGGGCGACGGGCGCGCCCCGCCCTCACTTGCGCGACGACCGCGCCGCATGGCATCGACATCCCATCGCCATCGCGTCGCCATTGCGTCGCCATCGAATCGCAATTGCTCGCGCGTGTGCGTATCGCCCGCCCGGGTGCATTCCGCCCGCGTGCGCGCGGCGGATCGCCTTTAAACACAGGGGATTCGGAGGACTATCATATATAAATATAGGGAAATCGCGTGCCGTATCTACTGATACGGCGATTGAGCCTCGAAAGCAATCAAAAGACGTCGGCGAACAGATCCAAAACGGCCGCGTCAGACATCGATCGTGTGACCTCCGGAGCAATAG